>NZ_PDJD01000001.1:1961229-2614972 GCF_002563925.1 Serinibacter salmoneus
TGGCAGATCACGCCGGGCGGTCACCTCGCCGCTCAGGCCCGCCTCCGCCAGCGGCAGGCGCCATGCCTCGCCGTCCGGGGTGCGCGCCACCACCGCGTCGCCGTCCAGCGTGATCAGGGAGGTACCGGAGGTGGCCAGCGGGGTCTCGCCCTCGCCCAGGTCCCACGCCTCTCCGGTGGCGGGGTGCAGCGCCAGGGAGGCGGCGCCGTCGTCCTCCCCGAACACCAGGCCCTCCCCCGCGAAGGGTCCGGGGACCTCCACCGGCCCCCAGAGGGGTTCACCGGTGACGGCGTCGAAACCGGACGCCGTCGCCTCGGCGCTGGAGGCACCGTCCAGGAGCACCGCGACCGCGTCCGTACCCAGGCCGATCAGGGCGAACTGGTCGCTCCACGCCGGGCGTCCCACCGACCACAGCGCCGTGCCGTCCGTGCCCAGTGCGGAGTAGGTCACCGCGTCCTCGGACTGCGCCCCGGACAGCAGCACGGCGCCCGCCTGGCGCGCCGGCAGGGTCCAGCCGGTCGGCAGCAGCGTGGCACCCTCGAACTGGAACGGCAGCAGGGCCGTCACCTCGGCCGGCGCCGGGGACCCGGTGGCGGGCACGGGGTCACCGCCCGGCGCCGCGGGCGCCTCCCCCGAGTCCGCCTGCCCGCCCTCCTGCGTCGCCGTCACATCCTGGTCGGTGTCGACCTCGGCGGTGCAGCCCGCGAGCGCCACCAGCAGCGCCAGTGTGGGCGCCAGGGTTCGGATCCTCATCGGTTCTCCTCGCTCGGGGTCTCGGTCTGCTCCTGGGCCCGCTGATGGCGGCGCCACCACAGCACCCATCCCCCGATCGCCACCGCGCCGAGGGCGAGGACGGCGATCACGTCCCACTGCCGGCCCGTGAGGGACGCGGCACCCGAGGTCAGGGCGTCCTGCCAGGACGCGGGCACGAGCGACGGCAGGGTGAGGAAGCCATTCGTCGTCCAGAACAGCACGCCCACGACGACGAAGATCACCCCGGTGACCAGGGAGATCGTGTGCAGCTCGCGTCCGAACACCGTGATGGTGCGCCCCCGCATCCGCCGCCGGGCATCCGGGGTGAGCCGCTGCCACACCAGCGCGAGACCGAACAGCGGCAGCACCATCCCCAGGGCGTACACCGCCATGAGCGCGGCGCCGTACCCCTGGTCGCCCTGGGCCGCAGCGATGGTCAGGACGGCCCCGAGGATCGGTCCGGCGCAGAAGCCGGCGACGGCGCTGACGATGCCGAGCAGGAAGGACTTGGCGTAGCCCGCTGAGCGCGCGGCGCGCGACTCCAACTGCCGCACGCCCGGCATCGCACGCCCGACGTCGAATCCGAACCCGAGCATCTGCGCCAACCCGAAGACGATCATCAGCACGCTCGCGGCGGCGATCACCTCGCTGCGGTAGGTCGCCAGGAACGTGCCGAGGGTCGCGGCGCCCAGGCCGAGGGGAACCAACAGCAGCGCCATGCCGAGGTAGAAGACGGCGGCGTGCGCGAGCAGGGTGCCGCGGGAGCCGACCGTCGCCGCGAAGAAGGCCGGCAGCAGTAGCGCACCGCAGGGGCTCAGCAGCGCCAGGGCACCGCCGAGCAGGGCGGCGAGCAGTCCGATCTCCACCGCGCGCCCTCAGCCCGTCACCCGCGCCACCTCAGCGGCCACGGCGTCCTCGAACACCTCGACCGGCTGGGCGCCGACCAGGGTGGAGTTCCCGATCACGAACGACGGCGTGGAGTAGACCCCGAGGCCGAGACCCAGTTCGGCGTGGTCGGACACGATCTGCGCGGTCTCCTCGGCGGCCATGTCCGTGGTGAAGGTCTCGGTGTCCAGCCCGAGGTCACCGGCGAGCTGGACGAGCGCGTCCTCGCTCAGCGCCGACGCGGAGCGCGGCGTGCCGCCCTCGTACAACGCGTCGTGGAACTCCCAGAACGCGCCCTGCAGCCCCGCCGCGTACGCGGCGCGCGCGGCCCGCTCGGAGAGTTCCCCGTAGAAGTTCACGTCGTGCCACTCGATGCGCAGGTCGCCGGCGTCGGCCAGTTCCCGCATCCGCGGCAGGGTCTCCGCGGTCCACTTCGCGCAGTACGTGCACTGGTAGTCCGAGAACACTACGAGCACCGCGGGTGCGTCCACGGGGCCGTAGGCCTGGATCTCCTCGGGGTCGCGCTGCACGGCCTGGGCGGACAGATCGGGCTGCACCGGCTCGAGGTCATCCGCGATGTCCTGTGCCGGGTCGCCGGTGGCCGCAGTGCCGTCAGTGCCGTTCTCGCCGCCGTCGCCCGCGGCTCCGTCCGCCTCGCCCGCCGTCTCCTCAGTGCCCGTCGCGCCGTCGCCCGCCTCGGCCGCGCCGTCGTCGGGCCGCGAGAGCAGCAGGGCGACGACCACGACCACGACGATCGCGATTCCGGCGATCGGCAGCCAGAGCGTCAGTGCGCGCGAGGAGGTGCTGGACGACGTGCTGGGCATAGCGATTCTCTCCCGAGGGGTCATGGACCCCACCACTGTCGCACGAGTTCCTCGGAACTCCGCCCCGACCACGGGAGGCGTGACCCGCAGCCGGCGCTGCTACAGCAGCTGGCGCGCGTTCGCGCGGGCGAGTTCCACGATCTCGTCGCCGCGGCCGGAGAGCAGCGTGCGCAGCGCGTACAGGCCGAACCCCTTGGTCTGCTCGAACGTGATCGAGGGCGGCAGCACGAGCTCCTGGCGCTCGGTGACCACGTCCACCAGCGCGGGGCCGTCGTGCGCGAACGCGGCCTTGAGCGCCTTGGGCAGGTCCTTGGACTTCGCCACCCGCTGCGCGTACAGCCCCGACGCCGAGGCGATGCCGGCGAGGTTCGCCGACTCCAGTCCCGTGGCGGTCGGCACGAACCCGGCCGCCTTCATCTCCAGTTCCACGAAGTTGTAGGAGGAGTTGTTGAACACCACGAGCTTCACCGGCAGTCCGAGCTCGGCGAGGGTCAGCAACTCCCCCATCATCATCGTCAGGCCGCCGTCGCCCGCGAGCGCCACGATCTGGCGGCCGTGTTGGCTGGACTGCGCGCCCACGGACTGGGTGATCGCGTTCGCCATCGACCCGTGGATGAAGGAGCCGATCAGGCGGCGGCGGGAGTTCATCGTCAGGTACCGTGCGGCCCACACCACCGGCGAGCCGACGTCCGGGATGAACACCGCGTCATCGGCCGCGACCTCGTCGATCATGCGCGCCACGTACTGCGGGTGCAGGGCGGCGTCCCCGCGCCGCGGGGTGGCCAGGTCGTCCAGGCTCTCGCGGGTCTTGCGGTAGTGCTTGAGGCTGCGCTCCAGGTGACCGCGGTCGCTGACCGGCGTCAGGCGCGGCAACAGCGCGGTGACGGTCTCCTTCACCCCGCCCACCACGGGCAGGTCCACCGGGATGCGGCGCCCGATGTTCTCCCCGCGGATGTCCACCTGGATCACGTGGGCGTCCTCGGGCAGGAACGGGCGATAGGGGAAGTCGGTGCCGAGCATGAGCAGGGTGTCGCAGGACTCCATCGCCCGGTACCCGGACTCGAATCCGAGGAGCCCGGTCATCCCGACGTCGAACGGGTTGTCCCATTCCAGGATGTCCTTGCTGCGCAGCGTGTGGACGATGGGGGCGGCCAGGGCATCGGCGAGCGCCACCACCTCGTCGTGCGCGCCGGCACACCCGGCGCCCGCGAGGATCGTGACCTTGCCAGTGAGTTGCTCGGCCAGGGCGACCAGGTCCTCCTCCACGGGCACGGTCTGGGAGCGCGGGGCGCGCACGTTGGTGGCGGTCTCGTCCTGCGCGGTCAGCATCGCGACGTCGCCCGGGATGACCAGCACGGCTACCCCGCGCTTGCTGAGGGCCGCCTGCATCGCGGTGCGCAGCATGCGCGGCATCTGCTTGGCGTTGGAGACCTGCTCCACGTACACGCTGCACTCCCGGAACAGATCCGTGGGGTGGGTCTCCTGGAAGTAGCCGGAGCCGATCTCCTCGCTGGGGATGTGCGCCGCGATCGCCAGGACCGGCACCCGGGAGCGGTTGGCGTCGTAGAGTCCGTTGATGAGGTGAAGGTTCCCGGGGCCGCAACTGCCGACCGCGACCGCCAGCTCGTCGGTGAGCTGGGCCTCCGCGGAGGCGGCGAATCCCGCCGTCTCCTCGTGCCGCACCGGGATCCACGCGATGTCGCTTGAGCGCAGCGCATCCGTGAGCCCGTTGAGGGAATCACCGGGGATCCCGTACATCCGGCTCACCCCGCTCGCCTCGAGCGTGCGGACGATGGTCTCAGCGATGGTGGTCACGGTGAGCCTTCCTGTCGGCGGCGGGGTCGTTGCGGGGGCAACGTCTCTTCACGCTACTCCCGGCACCGGGGCCGGCGCCCGGACCGACGCCAGATTCGCCGGACTCACCCGTTCTTGGCGGCCGCCTTCGCGGCGCGCTTGGTCTCGCGCACCTCATGCAGGCTGGCCTCATCGACCACGTCCGCGATGGATCGCCGCGATCCCTCCTCGCCGTAGGCGCCGGCCACCTCGCGCCACCCCGCGGGCTGGATCGCGAACTGCTTGCCGAGCAGCGCCAGGAAGATCCTGGCCTTCTGGTCCCCGAAGCCGGGCAGCGCCTTCAGTCGCTTGAGGACGGTGGCGCCGTCGGGCTCCCCGTCGCTCCACAGGCGCGTGACGTCGCCGTCATAGTCCTCGACGACGGCCGAGGCCACCTTCTGGATGCGCCCCGCCATGGAGCCGGGGTAGCGGTGCACGGCGGGCGGGGTGCGGCACAACTCGACGAACGCCTCGGGGTCGGCCTGCGCCACGGCGCGCGGGTCGATGCTGCCGAGTCGCTCGGCGATCTTGGCGGGGCCGGCGAAGGCGGTCTCCATGGCGACCTGCTGGTCCAACAACATCCCGATCAGCAGGGCGAAGGGGTCGCGCTCCAGCAGGGCATCGGCGTCGGCGTCACCGGTCATCCACAGGCTCATGACCTCGATTCAACCACCGCCGCGCCCGTCGGACGGACCTTCGCCTCGCTCAGGACGGAGAATCTGCGGGTACCGCGGCACGGCCGCACCCGCGCACGTCCCTGACCTGCCACGACGCTTCCGCGGCCGGAGTCGCCGCACGGATTCTCCGTCCGCAGCGAGGTCGCGCTCGCCGCCAAGCGCTCCCGCGGCCCTCAGGGCACGCGCGTCAGCCACGCGGGCGTGGCGAACTTGGACTCCACGAGCTCCTCCGCGCGTCGCCGCTCCGCGGGACGGATCTCCCCGGGCACCGTGTCGTAACGCGAGGCGAAGTGCGCCGCGAAGGAGTCGATGATCGCCTCGCGGCTCATCCCGGTCTGGCTGCGCAGCGGGTCCACGCGCTTGTTGGCGCTGCGGGTGCCCTTGTCGGAGAGCTTCTCCCGGCCGATGCGCAGCACGTCCAGCATGGCGTCGGCGTCGATGTCGTAGGACATCGTCACGTGGTGCAGCACCGCGCCGGTCGCGTACCGCTTCTGCGCCGCGCCGGCGATCTTGCCGCTGGGCGAGGTGATGTCGTTCAGCGGCACGTACCGCGCCTGGATGCCGAGCTCCTTCAGCGCGCCGAGCACCCAGTCGTCCAGGAACGCGTAGCTCTGCTCGAAGCTCAGGCCCTCCACCAGGGAGGCGGGCACGTACAGCGAGTACGTGATGGTGTTGCCGGGCTGGATGAACATCGCCCCACCGCCGGAGACGCGGCGGGTGACGGTGATGTCGTGGCGCGCCACGCCGTCGGGGTCGACCTCGTTGCGCATCGACTGGAAGGAGCCGATCACCACCACGTTGCGCTCCCACTCCCAGAACCGCAGGGTGGGCGGGCGGGTGCCGGCACCGACCTCCTGCGCGAGCACCTCGTCCAGCGCCATCTGCATGAACGGCAGCTCGGCCTCGCCGCGGATCACCTCGAAGGTGTGATCGGCCCAGCCGGTGGCGTGCCCGAGCGCGCGGCGCACCGCGATCGCCACGGCCTCGGGGCTGAATCCGCCCATCACCACGTCCTCGCCGAGCGCCCGGGCCAGGACACCCGCCATCGTCTCGACGCTGGAGGTGGCGGGCAGACCCTGCAGGGCGCCGTTGATGGTCTCCAGCGCGTCGTCGGGTTCGAGGAAGAAGTCCCCGGAGATCCGCACCTGCGCGAGCGATCCGGGCGTGCCCTGCGCCTCCTGGGAGGTCTCGACGTCGGCGATGACGAGTTTGCCACCGGGAACCTTGTACTCACCGTGCATGCCCCCATCTTCCACCCAGTGACGGCCGCACAGCGATGTCCGACGGCGCCGGGCACCTTGCACCATTGCCCCGCCTGCGTGAGGCTGAGGCCATGGCGTGGTTCCCGTGGCGGAAGAAGAAGAACGAGCAGGCCCAGCAGGAGGCCCCCGAGGAGACTCCGGCACCACCTGCCGAGCCCTCGGCTCCCGAGACTTCGCCTGAGGACGATGTCGCCGGGGAATCCGGCGACGCCCTCTCCAGCCTGGAGCACAGCCCGCTGGACGACCCGGGGACGATCCCCGAACCCGGCGAACCCGCCCCGGCGCCCGTGGACCCGGACGAACGCTCCTCGTTGGAGGAAGAACCCGAGGAGCCGCCGAGGGTTCCCTCCCCGGAGTCGACGTCGGAGCCCGAGCCCACGGCCGAGCCCGAGCCCACTCCGGCACCGGCGCCCACCCCCGCGCCCGCACCAGCACCCGCGCCCGCACCAGCACCTGAGCGCGCGCCCGCCCCGGCGCCGGCACCGCCGAGCGAGCACGCCGCGTACGACGTCGACTCCTCCCTGCCCACCGTGGCCTGGCGCGCGGGGCTGGGCGGCGTGGTCGTGGGCATCGTGCACGCCCACACCTCCGCGGCGGGCAGCGCCGCCGATCTGGGCGCGGCCATGGAGCGTGGCTTGGCGATGGCGGTCGGCGAGGACTCCCCCGCCCCGACGGACGCCCCCGAGGACTACCCGATCGTGCTGAACGTGCAGGTCGCGGAGGAACTCGTGGACGAGGAGGTCACCGGAACCCTGGCGGCCTACCGCAAGCAGCTCGCGCGCAAGGCACCGCGCGTGCGCCTGGTGGTGGAGCAGGTCCCCCTGGCGGAGCTGGACGCCTAGCCCAGGCTGGCCGTCCCGCGACCCGGCTGCGCGACCGGTCGCGCTGACCCACACGACGACGCGCCCGGACAGGAGCCTTCCCGGCGCGCATCGACGGGATTCGTCAACCGACAGGGTTCCTCAGATGTCGAGGAGGCTCGGCTGTGCCGGAGTGGCACCGGCACCGGCAGAAGTAACGGCCACGGCGTCCTGCCCCGACGGCCCGGGCGGACTCCCCCGCCCCGGAGCCACCGAGTCCGGTCTGGGCGGACTCTCGCCCGGCCCACCTGATCCGTCCGATCTCGGTGGACACTCGCCCGGCCCACCTGATCCGTCCGATCTCGGCGGACACTCGCCTGACCCACCTGATCCGTCCGATCTGGGCCGACTCTCGCCCGGCCCACCTGATCCGTCCGGTCCGGGCCGACTCTCGCCGGGCCCACCTGATCCGTCCGGTCTCGGCGGACACTCGCCGGGCCCAGCCGACCCGTCCGGTCGATCTGGCCCGTCTGCCCCGCTTCGGGTGGCCTGGCCTGGTGGTCGTCGTCGCGGGACAAGAAGCTCATCCGCGAGACGGGTGGTCTGCCCGATCACCTCACCGTTACTGCGAGTGAAGCGGAACCCACCACGCACCCGGGTGATACCGATCCCCAACGCGTGCACGTCATGGTGGTGACGCGAGCACAGGGTGATCCCGTTCTCCAGCGTCGTCTCACCCTTCCTGGACCACTCCCAGATGTGATGCACCTGGCACCACGTCGCCCGCATCCCACACCCCGGGAACTGGCAATGCCGATCCCGCGTCAAGATCGCCCGACGCAGATCCCCCTCATACGTCCGCTCCGAACGACCCACATCCAACGGCACACCCGCCGCATCCAGCACCACCCGCTGCACCAACGCGTCACACGCCAACACCTCCAGCGCCGCGAACGGAACCAACGTCCCATCCTGCAACTGCGCCAACGGCGGCTCCGCCACCAACCCCGACACACCAAACGCCTCACTCGAACGGCAACCCAACCCACCCCGCCCAGCACCATCGCCCGCCAACCCCGCAGACCCCGCGGCGGGAGCGGAACCCGACGCGCCCGCCGCAGACGGGTCCGCGGCACCCGACGCGCCCGGGGGACCCGATGCACCCACCGAGCCGGGCCGCCCGCAGGAGCGCCGCCGGCGGTGCATCAACAACAACCACGTGTCCTCACGCACCAGAACCGACAGATGCGGACGGATCTGCGCACCCGAGCGGCGATCCCCCAACCCCAACGTCCGCTCCGCCAGATCCACCAACGCATCAGCCCGACGCGCATCCGCAGAACGCTCATCACCCACCGCGGGCGCATCGGTCAACGACTCCAACGCCGTGCGCACCGTCGCGCCCGCCACCGGATCCAAGAACCCCTCCACCTGCACCCCACCGCTGCGCGACATCAACCGCAGCCCCCGCCGCGCCCGCGCCCCCTCAAAGGACCGATCAGCCGCATCCGCCTCCCACGCCGCCGCCTGCGCCGCGAGCTCCTTACGGAACGTGGGCACCGGCACCGACCTGGCGCGCTGCACCCACTCCCCCTCACGCGCCGCCAACCGCTCCCGCGTTCCCTGCGAGGACCGCTCCAACACCCCCGCGATCACCCGCAGATGACCCTCGCTCACCTCACCCGCCGACGACGCCTCCCGCACCTGCGGCAGCAACTCCAGCGCCTGACCAGCAGCAGCCTCCGCCTTTGCCACCCCCAGCCCCTGCTTCGAGGACGACGCACGCCAACTCTCAAAGTCCCGCGCACTCCCCTTGCACCACTCACTCTCCCGGCGAGCCAGCTGCGACATCCGCGTGCGCTGCACCCCCAACACCGACACCGCCGTATCCACCACCACCAACGCCCGCGACACAGCACCACCCACACCACCCGCACCGTTCGCGCCGCCCGCACCAACCCCGACACGGCCGCGTTCCACCGCCTCAACCCGGGCCGCCAGATCAGCAACCGCCTCCCTCACCCGCCGCGCCGCGAACGCCAGATCCGCCTCCACCGTCGAAGGCACCGGCACACCGGGAGCAGGCACGCGATCGCGAACCCCGACCCCACCATCAACACTCGACTCCGCCACCACCACACCCACCCCCTCTCACATCACGCTCACCTTCGAACTGATGTGTCAAACCTACCCAAGGGGACTGACATCCTCACCACCAGCACCAGGCCTGTGGACAGACCCACCTCAACCCCCGAAGTGATCCCACCCCACCGACACCCGCGGCACCACACCATCCGGCGTCACCGAAGCCGCGACCCCGCGGCGCGGCCCCGCGCCCCCTCAGGGCGCAGTGAGGAAGATGTCGAACAGGTCCGGGTGGTGGGCGTGCACCAGCACCCCGAACACGACGGCGTCGAACAGCAGGTGCACCACCACCACGTACGGCAGCGACTTCACGCGGGCGAACAGCCAGCCCTGAACGAGCGCGAACGGGATGGTCAGCGCCGGCCCCCACTCGCGGTAGCCGAGCTCCCACAGGAACGAGACGAACACCGCGGCCTGGAGCACGTTCGCCAACCAGAACGGGAAGTGCCGCTGCAGCAGGGTGAACACGGTGGCGATGAAGAACAGCTCGTCCCACAGCCCCACGGCGTTCACGCCGATGAACAGCCGCACGATCTCCCCGCCGGTCTCCAACGTGGGCCAGTTCGCGTACACCCCTGAGCCGATGAAGTAGAACGGCAGGATGAGGTAGCCGACCACCACCACGACGGCGATGTAGATCCACTGCCAGCCCTGCCACCGCCAGCCGCCGGCCATCGGGAACCGCACCGCGTCCTCGCGGTAGAGGTACCGCGAGATCGCCCATGGCACGAGCACCGCAAGCCCCAGGGCCACGGTGAATCGCGCCATCCCGGCGTTGGAGAGGTCGGCCTTCAGCGAGATCGTGGAGACGATGCCCTGCCCGATCGCGATGAGCAGCAGGTCCTTGCCCAGCGCTCGGTCGGCCCACAGCCCCAGTGCCACGCCCGCCACCAGCGGCAGGTAGCCCAGCGGCCGGACGTGGACGGCGAACAGCAGCACCGCCGCCCCGCACACCAGCGCGGCGGCCGCGATACGCAGGGCGGGCCTCAGGACGGCGCCGGTCTGCGCCGTCGTGCCCTCAGCGGGGGTCGACACCCGCCTGCAGCAGACCGTAGACCAGGGAGTCCACGAGCGCCTCGTAGGCGGCCTCGAGGATGTTCGGGCCGACCCCGACCGTGCTCCACGTCTCCGCGCCGGAGGAGGTCTGGATCAGCACACGGGTGACGGCGTCGGTGCCGTGGGAGGTGTCCAGCAGTCGCACCCGGAAGTCGGTGAGCTCGAACTGCTCGATCTCCGGGTACACGCCCACCAGGGCCTCGCGCAGGGCGTGGTCCAGGGCGTTGACGGGCCCGTTGCCCTCCCCGGTGCGCACGACCCGGGAGCCGCCAGCCCGCAGCTTGACGGTCGCCTCACATTCGCCGTCGCCCCCGATCGCCTCGGTGAAGTGCACCGAGGCGCGCCAGCTCTCCATCTGGAAGTACCGCGGCCGCTCGCCGCCGACCTCCTCGTGCAGCATGAGCGCGAAGGAGGCGTCCGCGGCGTCGTAGGTGTAGCCCTGCGCCTCGGACTCCTTCACCCGGTCCACCACGCGCCCGAGGATCTCCGGGCGGCCGGCCAGGTCGAATCCGAGTTCGCGGCCCTTGAGCTCGATCGAGGCGCGCCCGGCCATGTCCGAGACCAGCATCCGCATGTCGTTGCCGACCAGGGTCGGGTCGATGTGCTGGTAGAGGTCGGGGTCCACCCGGATGGCGCTGGCGTGCAGGCCCGCCTTGTGCGCGAAGGCGCTGGAACCCACGTACGGCTGGCGGGTGTAGGGCGGGATGTTGGTGACCTCGCTGATGGCGTGCGCGGTGTGCGTCGCGTCCGCGAGCTTGCCCTCCGGCAGGCACCGCGCGCCGAGCTTCAGCTCGAGGTTCGCGGCCACCGCCAGCAGGTCCGCGTTGCCGGTCCGCTCGCCGTACCCGTTCACCGTGCCCTGCACGTGACGCGCCCCGGCGGCCACCGCGGCCACGGAGTTCGCGACGGCGCAGCCGGAGTCGTTGTGTGCGTGGATGCCGAGGCGGCCGTCGGTGGCGGCGCGCACCTCGGTGACGATGCGGTGCACCCAGTCCGGCAGCATGCCGCCGTTGGTGTCGCACAGCACCACGTCGCTGGCGCCGGCCTCGAAGGCGGTGGCGACGGCGCGCATCGCGTAGGAGGGGTCGAAGACGTAGCCGTCGAAGAAGTGCTCGGCGTCCAGGATGACCCGGCGCCCCTCGCCGACCAGGTAGCGCACCGAGTCGGCGATCATCGCGAGGTTCTCCTCCGGTGTGGTGCGCAGGGCCCGCTCCACGTGCCGGATGTCGCTCTTGGCGACCAGGGTGATGACCGGCGCCTCGGAGTCCAGCAGCGCGCGCACCTGGGTGTCCTGGTGGGCGCTGGTGCCGGCCTTGCGGGTGGAGCCGAAGGCCGCGAGCTGGGCGGAGGCGAAGTCGAGTTCCTTCGCGGCGAGCCGGAAGAACTCGGTGTCCTTCGGGATCGCCCCGGGCCAGCCGCCCTCGATGACCCCGACCCCGAGCGCGTCGAGCATCGGCGCGATCGCCATCTTGTCGGCGACGGTGAGGTTCATGCCCTCCTGCTGCGCGCCGTCGCGCAGGGTGGTGTCATACATCTCGACGACGGTGCCGTCGAGCGCCAGGGGCGTGGTCATCTGGTGCCTGCCTTCGGTGAAGCTGGTGCTCGATCCGCTCCGGCGGGGGTGGTGCCGGTCGGCCCGATCGAGTGGTTGTCCCGTCCGCTGTGCCCACTCCGGGCACGAAAAAGCCTCCCGGGTTGCGGGAGGCAGCGCGTCCGGGAGGGGCCGGACGCGCTAGGTAATGATGACGAGGTGTGCCACGTCGGCCAGTATGCCACAGCCGACGTGGCGGCGGTCACATTCGTCCGTGACCGCCGCCACGGCAGACTGCCGGACAACTCAGACCAGGCGGGTGAGCCACCCGTGGGTGTCCTCGGCCCGGCCGTACTGGATGTCGGTGAGGGTCTGGTACACCCACTGCGTGGTCTCCCCGGCCTCGCCCTCGCCGACTGTCAGGTCGAAGCCCTCCCCCGCCAGGCGCCCGATCGGGGTCACCACGGCGGCGGTGCCGCACGCGAACACCTCGGTCACCTCACCGGAGCGCACGCCCTCGATCAGTTCCTCGACCGGGATGTCGCGCTCCTGCACGTCGAAGCCGCGCTCGGACAGCAGCGTGATGATCGAGGAGCGGGTGACGCCCTCGAGGATCGAACCGGTCAGCCGCGGCGTGCTGGCGGTGCCGTCCTTGCCGATCACGAACACGTTCATCCCGCCGAGCTCCTCGAGGTGGGAGTCGGTGGAGTCGGTGAACAGGATCTGGTCGAAGCCCTTCTCCGAGGCCTGGGCCTGCGGCAGGAGGGAGGCGGCGTAGTTGCCGCCGCACTTCGCGTCCCCGGTGCCCCCGGGCGCCGCGCGCTTGATGTCGCGGGTGAGCCAGATGGAGACCGGCTTGATGCCGGAGGGGAAGTACGGGCCGACAGGCGAGGCGATCACGAGGTAGTCCACGCGCTGCGCGGCCCGCACGCCGAGGAAGGACTCCGAGGCGAACATGAACGGCCGCAGGTAGAGCGAGGAGCCCGGCGTGGTGGGCACCCACTCGGCGTCCACGTTCACCAGAGCGCGGATGGACTCCAGGAAGTCCTCCTGGCTCAGCACGGGCAGGGCCAGGCGCAGCGCGCTGCGCGCGAACCGGGCGGCGTTCGCCTCCGGGCGGAAGGTCCACACCGACCCGTCCGGGTGGGCGTAGGCCTTCATGCCCTCGAAGATCTCCTGGGCGTAGTGGAGAACGGCGGCGGCCGGGTCGAGCAGGAGCGGGGCGTAGGCCTCCACGCGACGCTCGTGCCAGCCGTCGGCCGGGGTCCACGTGGCGCGGGCCATGTGGTCGGTGAAGTCGACGCCGAATCCGAGGGCGGCGAGCATCGCCTCCCGCTCCGCCACGGTGCGCGGATTCGAGGACGGTCGCACCTCGAAGGGCTCCACGGAGCCGGTGCGCGGTGCGGTCGCAGGGGTGGACATGGTGGTGCCTCCAAGATCAGGTGAGTAGAACCTACGCCTTGGACGCGACCGGGCGGAAACGCCGCATGGAGTGCGGCGGCCCGCGTCGCGTCTCAGCCGGCTACTCGCGCGGCGATGGCGTCGCCGATCTCGGTGGTGGAGCGCGTGGTCTCGTTGCCGATCCGGGCGGCGATATCCGCCGCCACGGCCTCCTGGATGCGCGCGGCCTGCTCGGTCATCCCGAGGTGTTCGAGCATCAGGGCGACCGAGAGCACGGTGGCGGTCGGGTCGGCGATGCCCTTCCCGGCGATGTCCGGAGCGGAGCCGTGCACCGGCTCGAACATCGAGGGGAACTCGCCGTCGGGGTTGACGTTCCCGGAGGCGGCCAGGCCGATGCCGCCGGTGATCGCGGCGGCGAGGTCGGTGAGGATGTCGCCGAAGAGGTTGTCGGTGACGATCACGTCGAACCGCGAGGGGTCGTTGACCAGGTAGATGGTGGCGGCGTCCACGTGGGCGTAGTCCACGGTGACCTCGGGGAAGTCCGCCGAGACGGCCTCCACGGTGCGGCGCCACAGGTGGCCGGCGTGCACGAGCACGTTGTGCTTGTGCACCAGGGTGAGCTTCTTACGCGGACGCGCCTGCGCGCGGGCGAACGCGTCACGCACCACACGCTCCACGCCGAAGGCGGTGTTCACGCTGACCTCGTTGGCGACCTCGGCGGCGGTGCCCACGCGGATGGCGCCGCCGTTGCCCACGTAGGGACCCTCGGTGCCCTCGCGCACGACGACGAAGTCCACCTCTCCCGGATCGGCCAGCGGGGTGGGCACCCCCGGGTACAGGACGGAGGGGCGCAGGTTGACGTAGTGGTCGAAGGCGAAGCGGAGCTTGAGCAGCAGCCCGCGCTCCAGCACGCCGCTGGGCACACCCGGGTCGCCGATGGCGCCGAGCAGGATGGCCTCGTGCTGGGCGATCGCGGCGAGGTCCTCATCGGTGAGGGTCTCCCCCGTGGCGTGCCAGCGCTTGGCGCCGAGCTCGTAGGGCGTGGTGGCCACGGCCACATCGGACCCGGCCAGGACGGCGTCGAGCACCTTCAGGCCCTCGGCGACCACCTCGGGGCCGATTCCGTCACCGGCGATAACTGCGAGATCCAGGGTGCGCGTCATGCCGGTCAGCCTAGTGCGGCGTCCCACCTAACGGGATGCCCGTCTCATAGTGCGAACACCTCCGCGGGGGTGGGCAGGGGCCTACTCGAACATCGCCGGCAGTTCCGGCTCGCGCGGGTCGATCACCTGGAACGTCTCGCAGAGGATCTCCATGTCGTCGCTGAAGCCGTCCTCGCCCAACTCCGCGCGGTAGTAGGCCTCCCGGGCGGCGCGCCAGGCTTCCAGCGAGCCGTCGCCCTCGCCCTCGAGCGCGGCGAACTCGGGCGTGACGTCGCGGAACGCCGTGGTCAGCACCGACGCGGTGCGGATGAGGGCGCGGGGGTGCTCGTTGCCGTCGAGCACGATCCACAGGTCGCCCACCCGCGGCGGATTGTCCTGCGGTCCGAGCTCCGCCACGGCCGTGGAGGTCGCGCTCTTCGTGCCGGCGAGAACCCGCTCAAGGGTCTCCTGCGCCTCCTCGGGGGTGGCACCGAAGGAGATCGCGGGCGGCGGCACCGCCGAGATGTCGTCGAGCCCCACGTAGGCGGCCGCACGCCCGATCCGGGCCTTGGCCCGAACGGACTCCCAGTAGCGAACGACGGCGTCATCATCGGCGATCCTCATGGGCGCCATTCTCGCAGGCGAAGCGCGCGAGAGCGTCCCGCGACGCGACGGGCGTGCCACCCCACGCGCGTAACACCCCCCACTTCCGCGCCACGCGCGCCTCGCCCGGACGGACCCAGCGGGCGTGCCACCCCACGCGCGCTGGACACGAGCTACGCAACACACGCACCCAGCACCTGCCCATGCAGCACGAACGTGACGGCGCCCGGCCACCAAAGGTGACCGGGCGCCGTCACGTCCCACCCCGGCACGCTACGAGAAAGCGAGCACGAGGCCTGCTGCAGAAGCCAACACCGTTGCCAGCACCGAGATCAATGTCGACTCGAACCGCTGATTGATGACTGCCCCGAAACCACCCGGCACAAGAACTGCAAGCAGGACAACCAGGAGTCCATCCTTCTCTCCAGGAAAACTCAGCACCCCGATCAATGCCACGGCGAGTGCGACCAACCACACCACCGGCGGGCTCGACTCCAGCGAGCCCGAACGCCATCGACTCCTTCGGCGCGCAGCGAACTCACCCACCACCAGAATCAATCCAGATGCTGCAACGACGACTCCAGCCACCAACTCCATCTGTCTAGAATCCGCATCCGACCTGGAGCCCACCGACTCCACTGAGCGCCTTGGCGAGGTCAATGAACTCCTCTTTTGCCGTCCGCCCGCTCAACTTGTAGGCACCCGTGAAGATCTTCACTGTCTTTGAGAATCCATACTTGCTGACGAACTGTCCCAATCGGACCACTAGACGCGCGATCTTTACGCTCGGGAACACTGTCTGCCCAATGAACCAAGCAATCGCTGCGGAGCAAGTCCAGAAGTTTGCAGAGACGGAATGCTCGGGACCCCCAGCACCTAGACGGGTCTGAGCGAGGGAGAGCGGCAGCCGATCCTGCGCCGACTCCGCAATGGCGTATCCAACGATTTCGCCCGACTCGTCGACCATCTCGTAGATGTCGACTCCGCTCTCTCGGGCAACGACGCCGCCGCGCTCGGCGTCCACGATTTCATGCTGCTGGGTCGCCGTGGACTCAGCGCTAGCCGCAGTTCCTGGCGCCGCGACAACAAAAGATACAAGGAGTGCCATAGCAACTCCAAATGCGACTACGCGCGCTCGCGCACCACTAAGCGTGAAGTCGGTTCGGTACATCGTCGCCTCCTGATCAGGGCTCATCCGAGTGAGCCACACACACCGTAGGCACTTTGGCATCGCACCACCTATAGTCAAAAGACTAGTTCCGCCTCGAGACGCGACGGCCATGCGCAAGGAATCGCGACACCGCGCCACGACGGCGCCGAAGCCGCCGGGGATCAGGACGCCGAGCAGCACCACCAGGAGCGGCTCGCGGTCACCGGGGAGGGCGAGAACTCCGAGCAACGAGACGGCGAGCGCCGTCACCCACACGGCGGCGGGCCTGGGCGCCACCCCGCGACGCCAACCACTCCGCCGCCACGACACGAGTTCTCCCGCCAGCATGCCGAGTGCGGAGGCGAAGGAGAGCACGCCCGCCACGATCACCATCTCGACCCCGATCCCGCGCCACACGGCGCCTGGGGCGAGCATGAGTCGCTCGACAGCGCGAGCGCATCATCCTTTCGACCACCTCGCGACGGGGACGCTGCGGGCGTGCCACCACACGCGCGTAACCCTCCCCCACATCCGCGCCACACGCGCCACCCGCCGCCGGGGCAGGCGGGCGCGCCACCCCACGCGCGTAACCCACCCCCATTTACGCGCCGCCCGCGCCACCCGCGGACGGCGCGCCCCGCTCAGCCAGAACACGCGACGGCGCGCCCCGCTCAGCCAGAACACGCGACGGCGCCCGGCCACCTGAGGTGACCGGGCGCCGTCGGGCACTACCGAGCGACCAAGTCGATCAGCGCGCGGCGCTGCCCTCGACGTAGTCGGAGTCGAGGTCCTTGTGCCAGGCGAACATCTTGCGCAGCTCGCGGCCGGTGGACTCGATCGGGTGCGCCTCGGCCTTCTTGCGCAGCTCGGTGAACTCCGGGGCGCCGGCGTCCTGGTCGTCGATGAAGCGCTTGGCGAACGCGCCGGACTGGATGTCGGCGAGCACGGCCTTCATGTTCTCCTTCACCTGCGGGCCGAGCACGCGGGGGCCGGAGACGTAGTCGCCGAACTCGGCGGTGTCGGAGATGCTCCAGCGCTGCTTGGCGATGCCGCCCTCCCACATCAGGTCCACGATGAGCTTGAGCTCGTGCAGCACCTCGAAGTAGGCGATCTCGGGCTGGTAGCCGGCCTCGGTGAGGACCTCGAAGCCGTACTGCACGAGCTGGGAGGTGCCGCCGCACAGCACGGACTGCTCACCGAACAGGTCGGTCTCGGTCTCCTCGGTGAAGGTCGTCTTGATGACGCCGGCCCGGGTGCCGCCGATGGCCTTGGCGTAGGCCAGGGCGGTGTCCCATGCGGTGCCGGAGGCGTCGACCTCCACGGCGATGATGTCCGGGATGCCGCGGCCGTCCACGAACTCGCGGCGCACGGTGTGGCCCGGGGCCTTCGGGGCCACGAGGATCACGTCCACACCCTCGGGCGCGGTGATGTAGCCGAAGCGGATGTTGAAGCCGTGCGCGAAGGCGAGGGTCTTGCCCGGCGCGAGGTTCGGCGCGATGTGGTCGTTGAAGATCGAGCGCTGGTGCTGGTCCGGCGCGAGGATCATGATGAGGTCGGCCCAGGCGGCGGCGTCGGCCACGGACATGACCGGGAAGCCCTCCTCGGCGGCCTTGGCGGCCGACTTGGAGCCGTCCTTGAGGCCGATGGCGACCTCGATGCCGGAGTCCCGCAGGTTCAGCGCGTGGGCGTGCCCCTGCGAGCCGTAGCCGATGACGGCGACCTTCTTGGAGGCGAGGACGGACAGGTCGGCGTCGTCGTCGTAGAACAGCTCAGCCACGATGGTGATCTCCTTGCTGGTTGATTCGGTGGTTCTGGGGTGCGGGCGTTGCGGGTGGAACGGCTCAGGCGGATCGCGCGATGCGGTCCAGGGCGCGATCGGTCATCGACCGGGCGCCGCGACCGATCGCGACGGTACCGGACTGCACGATCTCGCGGATGCCGTGCGGTTCGAGGGAGGTGAGCAGCGCGTTGAGTTTCTCCTCCCCGCCGGTGGCCTCGATGGTGACCGCCTCGGGTGAGACGTCCACCACGTGGGCGCGGAAGAGGTCCACGACCTGCAGCACGGCGGTGCGGGAGGCGTCGTCGGCCTTCACCTTGACCAGGAGCAGTTCGCGGCGCACGGAGGAGCGGTCCTCCAGCTCCACGATCTTCAGCACGTTGACCAGCTTGTTCAGCTGCTTGGTCACCTGCTCCAGCGGGAGGTCGTCCACGTCCACCACCACGGTGATGCGGGAGACCTCGGGGTGCTCGGTCGGCCCCACGGCCAGGGAATGGATGTTGAAGGCGCGGCGGGCGAACAGGGCCGAGACGCGCGTGAGCACGCCCGGCTTGTTCTCCACCAGCACCGACAGGGTGTGACGGGTCATGGCCATCGCTCAGTCCTCCCGGTCCCAGCTCGGGGTGATGCCCCGGGCGTACTGGATCGCATCGTTGCTGACGCCGGCGGCGACCATCGGCCACACCATGGCGTTGCTGCTGACGGTGAAGTCCACGACGACGGGCACGTCGTTGATCTCGTTCGCCCGCTTGATCGTGGCCTCCACGTCCTTCTCGCTCTCGCACCGCAGCCCCACGCAGCCGTAGGCGTCGGCCATCTTCACGAAGTCGGGGATGCGCCGGGACTCGTGGCCGGTGTTCAGCTCGGTGTGGCTGTAGCGGCCCTCGTAGAACAGGGTCTGCCACTGCCGCACCATGCCGAGGGAGGAGTTGTTGATGATGCCGACCTTGATCGGAATGCCCTCGATCGCGCAGGTCGCGAGCTCCTGGTTGGTCATCTGGAAGCAGCCGTCGCCGTCGATCGCCCACACCGTGCGATCGGGCGAGCCCACCTTGGCGCCCATGGCGGCGGGCACCGCGAAGCCCATGGTGCCCAGGCCCCCGGAGTTGATCCAGGCGTTGGGGCGCTCGTACTTGATGAACTGCGCGGCCCACATCTGGTGCTGCCCCACACCCGCCACGTAGATCCCCTCGGGGCCGGTGATCTCGCCGATCTGGGAGATCACGTGCTGCGGGGCGAGCAGGCCGTCGTCGGTGGGTGTCCAGCCCAGCGGGTAGGTCTCGCGCAGCCCGTCGAGCTGCTTCCACCAGCCCTCCAGGTCCGGCTGACCGTGCTGGGCGTGCTCGGCGCCGAGCTCGGCCACCAGCTCCACGATGACCTCGAGCAGGTCACCCACGATCGGAACATCGGCGCGGCGGTTCTTGGAGATCTCCGCCGGGTCGATGTCGGCGTGCACCACGGTCGCCAGCGGCGCGAAGCTGGACAGCTGCCCGGTCACGCGGTCGTCGAACCGGGCACCGAGGGCCACCACGAGGTCGGCGCGCTGCAGTGCGGCCACCGCGGGCACGGTGCCGTGCATGCCGGGCATGCCGAGGTTCTGCGGGTGGGAGTCGGGCACCGCGCCGCGCGCCATCAGGGTGGTGACGACGGCGGCCCCGGAGGCGTCCACGAGGGTGCGCAGGGCGTCACTCGCCCCGGCGCGGACCACGCCGCCGCCCACGTACAGCACGGGGCGCTTGGCCGTGGCGAGCAGACGCGCGGCCTCCTTGACCTGCTTCAGGTGCGGCTTCGTCGTCGGGCGGTAGCCGGGCAGGTCCAGTTCGACCGGCCAGCGGAAGGTGGTCTGCGCCTGCTGCGCGCTCTTGGCGATGTCCACCAGCACCGGGCCCGGCCGGCCGGTCTTGGCGAGGTGGAACGCCTCGGCGATGCGGGCGGGGATGTCGTCGGCGTCGGTGACCAGGAAGGAGTGCTTGGTCACGGGCATCGTGGCGCCCACGATGTCCGCCTCCTGGAAGGCGTCGGTGCCGATCATGGAGGCGCCCACCTGGCCGGTGATGGCCACCATGGGAATGGAGTCCATGTTGGCATCGGCCAGCGGCGTCACGAGGTTCGTGGCGCCCGGGCCGGAGGTGGCGATGCAGACGCCCACGTTCCCGGTGGCGTGCGCGTAGCCGGCGGCGGCGTGGCCGGCTCCCTGCTCGTGCCGCACGAGGATGTGGCGCACCGTGGTGGAGTCGAGCAGCGGGTCGTAGGTCGGCAGGATCGCCCCGCCGGGGATCCCGAAGATGACCTCGGCGCCGACGGACTCGAGGGAGCGCACCACGCTCGCCGCCCCGGTGACACGCTCGGACACCGCGTTCCCGGCAGCCCGACCGGCGTTCGCCGGCCCTGGCCGCGGCCCGGGGACTGCGGTGGGGCGCGGCGTCGCCGCCCGCCCGCTCGATGCCGTCGCATTCGCTCTGGCCATCGTCACACCTCCACTCGCTCAGAACAGACAAAAGCCCCTCGAGCCGGTGCCGGCTACGGAGGGGCGATGAGACAACGCTCGGTCGACTAGTCGCCCAGGTGGGATACGACGAGTACGAGGAGTCCGTTGCGCATGCGCTCACCCTACGCCCCCGCCCGCGGAATGCCCAACCCGCGGAATCACCATCTCACATGATGGAGCACGGGACGGGTGGCAAGGCGCTTCTGCACACCCCCTGACGCGATTGGGTGCCACATGGCGCCGCTCGAGCGGCCGCCGCGACCGGCATCCGGGGCCTCCGCCGCGCCGCCGCCACCCGCCACCCCTGTGCGGCTCGTCATAGTTAGGTGAGGGTTACCTCACTGTGCGCTAGGCTCGCCTGGTTGAGTCGACCGCCCGCGCCCGCGGGCCCAGCACCCGGGGAGTTCCTGTGACCCTGTCCCGACCCGTGGCCGCAGCCACGGCACTGTTCGCCACGCTCGCGCTCGCCGCTTGCTCCTCCAGCACCGACACGGCCGAGGAGACCGAGGCCGCCACGAGCGGCGGGGCGGAGTCCGCCACGGACTTCGAGGGCGACGGCGCCGCCTCCGGGTCCTTCCCCGTCACCATCGAGCACGCCTACGGCGAGACGGTCATCGAGAGCGCACCCGAGCGCGTCGCCTCCGTCGCGTGGGGCAACCACGAGGCCGCCCTCGCGCTCGGCGTGGTGCCCGTCGGCATGGCGTCGGCCTCCTGGGGCGATGACGACGGCGACGGCGTGCTGCCGTGGGTCGCCGAGACCCTCCAGGAGCTCGGCGCCGAGACCCCGGTGCTGTTCGATGAGACCGAGGGGATCGACTTCGAGGGGGTCGCCGACACCAATCCGGACCTCATCCTCGCCGCCTACTCCGGGCTGACCCAGGAGGACTACGACACCCTCAGCCAGATCGCACCCGTCGTGGCCTTCCCGGAGACCGCCTGGGCGACCACCTGGCAGGAGACCCTGCTGGTCAACGGCGCGGCGCTGGGCCTGCAGGCCGAGGCCGAGGAGCTCGTGACGCAGCTCGAGGCCGAGCAGGCCGAGCTGGTCTCCGGCTACCCCTCGCTCGCGGGGCAGCGCACGATCTTCTCCTACTACGACCCCACCAACCTCTCCACGCTCGGCTTCTACACGCTGCTGGACCCGCGCGCTGCCTACCTCACGGAGATCGGCCTGAGCCCGGCGCCCGTGGTGGAGACCGCCTCGGAGGGCAGCACCGAGTTCTGGGCCGCCTACACCACCGAGGAGATCGAGCAGTACGAGGACGTGCAAGTCATCGTCACCTACGGCGACGACACCACCATCGGCGCCTGGCAGGGCGACCCCCTCATCTCCCGGATCCCGGCGGTGGCCGACGGCGCCGTGGCGGTCCTGACGGACAACACCCCGATCGCCGCGGCGGCGAACCCGAGCCCGCTGTCGATCGGTTCCACCTGGGGCAACGACTACATCGCCCTGGTCGCCGAGGCCGCGGAGCAGGCGTCCTGACGGCGCCGGAGCCGTCACCCCGCTCCGCCTAGGCTGCCCCGTGACCCTGACCCTCACCGAGTCGGCCCCGCGCGCGCGTTCGCGCCGGGGCCGGCTCGGCGTCGGGCTGGCGGGTGCCGCCCTGGTCGTGGCCGTGGTCGCGGTGCTCTCGGTCGCCTTCGGCGCGCGCGGGGTGGCGCTCGGTGATGTCATCGCCGCCCTGGGCGGGGCCACCGAGACCGCGTCACAGGCCGCGGTCGCCAGCCGCATCCCGCGCACCCTCCTGGCCCTGCTCGTCGGCGGCGCGCTGGGCGTGGCGGGCGCCGTGATGCAGGGGGTCACCCGCAACCCGCTCGCCGACCCCCAGATCCTCGGGGTCAACATGGGCGCCTCCCTCGCCGTCGTGGTCGGCATCGCCTACTTCGGCCTGGGCTCCCAGACCGGGTACATCTGGGTCGCGATGGCCGGGGCGGCCGCCGCCGCGGTGTTCGTCTACCTGATCGGCTCCATGGGCCGCGGCGGAGCCACCCCCCTGAAGCTCGCCCTCGCGGGCGCGGCGACGTCGGTGGCGCTCGGGTCCCTCGTCAGCGCCGTGCTGCTGCCGCGGGTGGATGTGATGACCCAGTTCCGGTTCTGGCAGATCGGCGGGGTGGGCGGGGCGACCTACCCGGCCATCGCGCAGGTGTTGCCGTTCCTGGTGGTCGGCATCGCCCTGTGCTTCCTCTCGGCGCGCACCCTGAACTCCCTCGCGCTCGGCGACGAGCTCGCGGCCGGGCTCGGCGAGCACGTGCTGCGCGGCCGCCTGCTGGCGGCGCTCGGCGCCGTGGTGCTGTGCGGGGCCACCACGGCGGTGGCCGGCCCGATCGGGTTCGTGGGCCTCGTGGTCCCGCACGTGTGCCGCCTGGTGGTCGGCGTGGACCATCGCTGGCTCATCCCCTATTGCGCCCTGATCGGTGCCGCCCTACTGACGGCGGCGGACATCGTGGGCCGGATCGTGGTGCGGCCCGAGGAACTGGAGGTGGGCATCGTGACCGCCTTCATCGGTGCCCCCGTGTTCATCGCCATCGTGCGCCGCACCCGGATGCGTGCCCTGTGAGCGGCACGACGGCGCAGCTCACCGAGGGTGGACCGCCCACGGTGACCACGGATCAGGTGGCGGCGCTGCGCCAGGCCAGGGGGCGCCGTCGCCTCCTCATCCACCTGGGCCTCGCCGTCGCCCTGCTGGGCGTGGTGATCGCCTCCCTCTGCCTCGGGCAGACCGCCTACTCCCCCGCGCAGGTCTGGCAGGTGATCCTCGGCCAGGACGTGCAGGGGGCCGGCTTCACCGTGGGAACGCTGCGGCTGCCGCGAACCTCCTTGGCGCTGCTGACCGGCCTGTGCTTCGGCCTCGGCGGTGCGACGTTCCAGACGATGCTGCGCAACCCGCTGGCCAGCCCGGACGTGATCGGCGTGAACGCCGGCGCGAGCGCCGCGGCCGTGGTGTGCCTGGTGCTGCTGGGTCTGAGCGCGACCACCACCTCGATCGTGGCGGTGATCGCGGCCCTGGCCACGGCCGGAGCGATCTACCTCATGGCGTATCACGACGGCGTGGCCGACACCCGCTTCATCCTCATCGGGATCGGGGTGGCCGCCTTCCTGGACAGCGTCATCGCCTACGCCATCTCGCGCGCCTCGCAGTGGGACCTGCAGGTGGCGATGCGGTGGCTGACCGGGAACCTGAACGGCGCCAGCTGGACCCAGGTGCTCCCGGTGCTGGCCGCCGTGGTGGTGCTGACGCCGCTGCTGCTCGGGCAGTCGCGGAACCTCGATCTGCTGCGGCTGGGAGATGACACCGCGGCCGCGCTGGGCGTGGCCGTGCCGCGCACGCGGTTGCTGCTGATCCTGGCGGCGGTGGGGCTGCTCGCCTTCGCGACGGCGGCCACCGGCCCGATCGCGTTCGTGGCCTTCCTGTCGGGACCGATCGCCGCGCGCATCATGGGTCACCTGGGCAGCTCGTTGCTCGCCTCCGGCCTCATCGGGGCGCTCCTGGTCCTGCTGGCCGACTTCGCCGGGCAGTACGCCTTCGGCGTGCGACTGCCCGTCGGCGTGATCACCGGGGCGCTCGGAGCACCGTTCCTGCTCTACCTGCTGACGCGAACCAACCGAGCCGGAGGCTCCCTGTGACCACATCCCACACCCTGCGCGCCGAGGGCGTGCGGCTGGGCTACGGCGAGCGCACCGTGGTGCCCGGACTGGATCTGACGGTGCCCGCCGGGAAGATCACCGTCATCGTGGGCGCCAACGCCTGCGGGAAGTCGACGCTGCTGCGCTCCATGGCGCGCCTGCTCAAGCCCCAGGCCGGCGCGATCCTGCTGGATGGCGAACAGATCCACCGGATGCGCACCAAGGAGGTGGCGCGGGTGCTCGGGCTCCTCCCCCAGTCCCCCGTGGCACCGGAGGGGATAGCGGTCAGCGACCTGGTCAGCCGAGGGCGCAACCCGCACCAGGGCATGTTCACCCGATGGACGGCGCAGGACGACGAGGCTGTCGCCCGCGCGCTCGAGGCCACCGGCACCACCGAGCTCGCGGAGCGGCCCGTGGACGAGCTCTCCGGCGGGCAGCGTCAGCGGGTGTGGATCGCGATGGCGCTGGCGCAGGAGACCGATCTGCTGTTGCTGGATGAGCCGACGACGTTCCTGGACATCTCCCATCAGGTGGAGGTGCTGGATCTCCTCACCGACCTCAACCACGACGCGGGCACCACCATCGTGATGGTGCTGCACGATCTGAACCTCTCGGCGCGCTACGCCCATCACCTGGTGGCGATGGCCGGTGGTGACGTGGTGGCCGCGGGTGCGCCCGCCGAGGTGCTGACGCCGGAGCTGGTGAAGAAGGTCTACGGCATGGAGGCGGCGGTGGTACCGGATCCGACCACGGGTGCGCCGCTGGTGCTGCCGCTGGGGCGCCATCACGTGGCTCGGCCGGCCTGAGGACCTCGAGCGGCAGGCATCGCTCGAGTCGCACGCCCGGTGCCGCTGTCATCCGCGGTTCCCTTACGTGGCGAGAAGCTGGGTCAGTGCTTGTTCGTGTGTGGGTGTGCGAGAGCCCCCAGACCCGGGTGGGTTGGGGGCTCTCGGCTTAATGGGTGTTCGGCGGTGTCCTACTCTCCCACCCCGTCTCCAGGGCAGTACCATCGGCGCTGAGGGGCTTAGCTTCCGGGTTCGGAATGGATGCCGGGCGTTTCCCGCCTCGCTATGGCCGCCGTAACTCGTGTGAACTTGTACCAGACCCTACCCGGAGGCTCCGGGTGGTGGGTGTGGTGGTTCGGGAACCGCACAGTGGACGCGTAGCACATTGTTTTTAGTGAGTGTGTTGGTGTTGAAGTGATCGGCTTATTAGTACCGGTCAGCTCCACAGGTCGTTAGTTCCTGCTTCCACTTCCGGCCTATCACCCAGTGGTCTACTGGGAGCCTCTCCACCAAATGGTGATGGAAACCTCATCTTGAAGCAGGCTTCCCGCTTAGATGCCTTCAGCGGTTATCCCTTCCCAACGTAGCTAACCAGCCGTGCTCCTGGCGGAACAACTGGCACACCAGAGGTTAGTCCGTCCCGGTCCTCTCGTACTAAGGACAGCCCTTCTCAAGTTTCCTGCGCGCGCAGCGGATAGGGACCGAACTGTCTCACGACGTTCTAAACCCAGCTCGCGTGCCGCTTTAATGGGCGAACAGCCCAACCCTTGGGACCGACTCCAGCCCCAGGATGCGACGAGCCGACATCGAGGTGCCAAACCATGCCGTCGATATGGACTCTTGGGCAAGATCAGCCTGTTATCCCCGGGGTACCTTTTATCCGATGAGCGACGGCGCTTCCACAAGCCACCGCCGGATCACTAGTCCCGACTTTCGTCCCTGTTCGACCTGTCGGTCTCACAGTCAAGCTCCCTTGTGCACTTACACTCAACACCTGATTGCCAACCAGGCTGAGGGAACCTTTGGGCGCCTCCGTTACATTTTGGGAGGCAACCGCCCCAGTTAAACTACCCACCAGGCACTGTCCCTGGTCCGGATCACGGACCGAAGTTAGATGTCCAAAGCGACCAGAGTGGTATTTCAAGGACGACTCCACACCAACTGGCGTTGATGTTTCACAGTCTCCCACCTATCCTACACAAGCCGCTCCGAACACCAATACCAAGCTATAGTAAAGGTCCCGGGGTCTTTCCGTCCTGCTGCGCGTAACGAGCATCTTTACTCGTAATGCAATTTCGCCGAGTTCGCGGTTGAGACAGCGGAGAAGTCGTTACGCCATTCGTGCAGGTCGGAACTTACCCGACAAGGAATTTCGCTACCTTAGGATGGTTATAGTTACCACCGCCGTTTACTGGGGCTTAAATTCTGAGCTTCGCCACTAGGTGACTAACCCGTCCTCTTAACCTTCCAGCACCGGGCAGGCGTCAGTCCGTATACATCGTCTTGCGACTTCGCACGGACCTGTGTTTTTAGTAAACAGTCGCTTCTCCCTGGTCTCTGCGGCCCTTACCCGCTCACCACCGCATGGGTGGGTCACGGTCCGGGCCCCCCTTCTCCCGAAGTTACGGGGGCATTTTGCCGAGTTCCTTAACCACGATTCTCTCGATCGCCTTAGTATTCTCTACCTGACCACCTGAGTCGGTTTGGGGTACGGGCGGCTCATACCATCGCGTCGAGGCTTTTCTAGGCACCGTAGGATCACCATATTCCCGCTAAAGCGGTCACCATCAGTTCTCAGACCTATGTGTGGCGGATTTGCCTACCACACGTCCTACAACCTTGGAAGGAGACAACCATCGCTCCAACTGGCTACCTTCATGCGTCACCCCTGTTAATACGCTTACCTACTACCCGTTAAGGTCCCACGCTCCCCACACCGGTGGAAGCCCGAAGGCTACCGGTGGTGTGGTTCGGATGGTTAGTATCACAAGGTTCGGTATGGGCGGTACTTCGCCGGTACGGGAATATCAACCCGTTGTCCATCGACTACGCCTGTCGGCCTCGCCTTAGGTCCCGACTTACCCAGGGCGGATTAACCTGGCCCTGGAACCCTTGGTCATTCGGCGGACGGGTTTCTCACCCGTCATTCGCTACTCATGCCTGCATTCTCACTCGTGTAGGCTCCACCACTGGATCACTCCGCAGCTTCACTGCCCACACGACGCTCCCCTACCCATCCACACACCTGAACCACAAAGGCTTAGTTATTGTGTGAATGCCACAGCTTCGGCGGTGTGCTTGAGCCCCGCTACATTGTCGGCGCGGAATCACTTGACCAGTGAGCTATTACGCACTCTTTCAAGGGTGGCTGCTTCTAAGCCAACCTCCTGGTTGTCTGTGCAACTCCACATCCTTTCCCACTTAGCACACGCTTAGGGGCCTTAGCTGGTGGTCTGGGCTGTTTCCCTCTCGACTATGAAGCTTATCCCCCACAGTCTCACTGCTACGCTCTCACTTACCGGCATTCGGAGTTTGGCTGACGTCAGTAACCTGGTGAGGCCCATCGGCCATCCAGTAGCTCTACCTCCGGCAAGAAACACGTAACGCTGCACCTATATGCATTTCGGGGAGAACCAGCTATCACGAAGTTTGATTGGCCTTTCACCCCTACCCACAGGTCATCCCCCAGGTTTTCAACCCTGGTGGGTTCGGTCCTCCACACGGTCTTACCCGCGCTTCAACCTGCCCATGGGTAGATCACTTCGCTTCGGGTCTAGAGCACGCGACTAACGCCGGTTAAGACTCGCTTTCGCTACGACTTCCCCACACGGGTTAACCTCGCCACGTACCACTAACTCGCAGGCTCATTCTTCAAAAGGCACGCCGTCACCCCAACCAAGGAGGCTCCGACGGATTGTAAGCAGCCGGTTTCAGGTACTATTTCACTCCCCTCCCGGGGTACTTTTCACCTTTCCCTCACGGTACTGTTCCGCTATCGGTCATCAGGTAGTATTTAGGCTTAGCAAGTGGTCTTGCCAGATTCACACGGGATTTCACGGGCCCCGTGCTACTCGGGAACACTTCCAGGAGGCCATGCCATTTCGTCTACGGGGGTCGCACCCTGTATCCCCACCCGTTCAAGAGTGTTCGACTATGACACGACTTTCTCACTCCTTCACCACTACGGCAGCGTGGCAAGGAAGGTCCCACAACCCCGCATACGCAACCCCTGCCGGGTATCACACGCACACGGTTTAGCCTCATCCGCTTTCGCTCGCCACTACTCACGGAATATCTCTTCCTGTCGGTACTGAGATGTTTCACTTCCCGACGTTCCCTCCACACACCCTATATATTCAGATGCGGGTCACACGACATGACTCGTGCGGGGTTTCCCCATTCGGACACCCTCGGATCAATGCTCGTTTGCCAACTCCCCGAGGCTTATCGCAGGCTACCACGTCCTTCTTCGGCTCCTGATGCCAAGGCATCCACCGACTGCTCTTAAACACTTCAACCACAAAGACTAAAGATGCTCGCGTCCACTGTGCAGTTCTCAAACAACCAACCCCACACACAAACCCCCACCCCTCCAACAAGAGAGACGAGAACCCGTGAGGGCCCAGCTTCGAAGTAACAACCCCACCCACACACCAAGCATGCGGGAGGCGTGTTGCCTCAAAACCCAACAGTGTGCCCCCACCACCAATCACCCGCATACAACGAGCAACCAACAGCAGGAGTGATGTAGACGTTCCACCCACGAAACACCAGGCACCCCCACCCACCACAAACTGGTAAGTGTTCGGCCACACCACCACACCACCACCACCACACCAACCCAAGCAGGGTCAGCGCGCCGGCGACGCGTGCAGCAGCATCAGTAGTGCTCCTTAGAAAGGAGGTGATCCAGCCGCACCTTCCGGTACGGCTACCTTGTTACGACTTAGTCCTAATCGCCGATCCCACCTTCGACAGCTCCCTCCCACAAGGGGTTGGGCCACCGGCTTCGGGTGTTACCGACTTTCATGACTTGACGGGCGGTGTGTACAAGGCCCGAGAACGTATTCACCGCAGCATTGCTGATCTGCGATTACTAGCGACTCCGACTTCATGGGGTCGAGTTGCAGACCCCAATCCGAACTGAGACCGGCTTTCTGGGATTCGCTCCACCTCACAGTATCGCAACCCTTTGTACCGGCCATTGTAGCATGCGTGAAGCCCAAGACATAAGGGGCATGATGATTTGACGTCATCCCCACCTTCCTCCGAGTTGACCCCGGCAGTCTCCTATGAGTCCCCACCATAACGTGCTGGCAACATAGGACGAGGGTTGCGCTCGTTGCGGGACTTAACCCAACATCTCACGACACGAGCTGACGACAACCATGCACCACCTGTACACGAGTGTCCAAAGAGACCACCATCTCTGGCGGCTTCCCGTGTATGTCAAGCCTTGGTAAGGTTCTTCGCGTTGCATCGAATTAATCCGCATGCTCCGCCGCTTGTGCGGGCCCCCGTCAATTCCTTTGAGTTTTAGCCTTGCGGCCGTACTCCCCAGGCGGGGCACTTAATGCGTTAGCTACGGCGCGGAACCCGTGGAATGGACCCCACACCTAGTGCCCAACGTTTACGGCATGGACTACCAGGGTATCTAATCCTGTTCGCTCCCCATGCTTTCGCTCCTCAGCGTCAGTAACGGCCCAGAGACCTGCCTTCGCCATCGGTGTTCCTCCTGATATCTGCGCATTCCACCGCTACACCAGGAATTCCAGTCTCCCCTACCGCACTCTAGCCTGCCCGTACCCACTGCACGCCCCAGGTTGAGCCTGAGGATTTCACAGCAGACGCGACAAGCCGCCTACGAGCTCTTTACGCCCAATAATTCCGGACAACGCTTGCGCCCTACGTATTACCGCGGCTGCTGGCACGTAGTTAGCCGGCGCTTCTTCTGCAGGTACCGTCACCCCGAAAGGCTTCTTCCCTACTGAAAGAGGTTTACAACCCGAAGGCCGTCATCCCTCACGCGGCGTCGCTGCATCAGGCTTGCGCCCATTGTGCAATATTCCCCACTGCTGCCTCCCGTAGGAGTCTGGGCCGTGTCTCAGTCCCAGTGTGGCCGGTCACCCTCTCAGGCCGGCTACCCGTCAAAGCCTTGGTAGGCCATCACCCCACCAACAAGCTGATAGGCCGCGAGCCCATCCCAAACCAGAAACCCTTTACACACCCACCCATGCAGGCAGGCGTCATATCCAGTATTAGCCCCGGTTTCCCGGAGTTATCCCAGAGTCTGGGGCAGGTTACTCACGTGTTACTCACCCGTTCGCCACTAATCCAGAGTGCAAGCACCCCTTCATCGTTCGACTTGCATGTGTAAAGCACGCCGCCAGCGTTCGTCCTGAGCCAGGATCAAACTCTCCGTCAAAACCAACACCCCACAAGGAGTGAAGATCCATACAAAGAAACCCTGACCCACCCACCACCACAGTGGCAGGCAAATCAAAACATAAACAAACAAGCAACAACCACCCACCAACACCCACCCCACAACGGAGCAGGCACACGATGAGCAGCCATCACATGGCATCTACATCACAAAACACACTGTTGAGTTCTCAAACAACACACCCACACACACCAAACCCACCAACACTCAGCCAGCAGACCCGATCCGGGGCAACTTCTCCACCCTACACCCCCCACACCCAAACCGCAAATCGCGATCCAGACCCAGAAAGAGGAAGGATGAGGAACCTCCGACCAACCACACAGGCTGTCCGTACCAGTCCCGCGTCACACACCATCAGCCCTCACAGGCCGTTCGGCGCAACAGGAGAAGAACTTACCCCCACACCACCCCACACGCAAATCGAGGCCCCCACCCCCACCACACGACAGGCGCCCAAGCCCCTGACCAGCACAAACACACCATCAACCACTCACCGACACCGCACCCAACACCCGCCGACCCCGACGCAACACGATGTGACGACCACCACTGATCGGGTGGTGTTGCTACCCGTCCCCTAGCCTCCGGCGGGCCACGCGGCGGATGACCTGCCGCTCGGTGGCGCTCGGGCACAGGTCCTCCGCGCGGGTGAAGGCGGCCTCGGCGAGCGTCCTCTCACCGGCGTCGATCAGCATGTCGGCTCGCGCGAGGTGGTAGTAGTGATACTCCCCCAGGGCGCCGGAGAGTTGCTCGAGGCGCATCAGCCCCTGCTCGGCGCCCTCCGCCTGGGCCACGGCGACGGCCTCGTTCAGTCGCACGATCGGCGTGGGTTCCAGTCGTACCAGCAGTCCGTAGAGCCGGCGGATCGTCGGCCAGTCGGTCTGCTCGAACGTGGGGGCGGTGGTGTGTGCTGCCGAGATCGCCGCCTGGATCTGGTAGCTACCCAATCGGCGGGCTCGTAACGCCGTCGCCAGCATCCGCCTGCCCTCCCGGGCGGCGTCGTCGTTCCACTGGCTGCGATCCTGGTCCCGGAGTGGGCGCACGGTTCCGTGCGCATCGAGCCTGCCAGGCCGGCGCGCGTCGGTGAACGCGAGCAGTGCGGCAAGTCCCCAGACCTCCGGTTCCCCCGGCAAGAGGGTCGTGAGGTAGCCGGCCAACCAGCGCGCCTCGTCACAGAGATCACCACGGATCAGCTCACCAGTCGGCGAGGCGTGGCCCTGCGTGTAGATCAGGTACACCACGCGCAGGACCTCATCCAGGCTCTCGCGCGCCGAGCCGGGATCGGGTGAGCGGAACGGGATGCCGGAGGCCACGATCTTCTTCTTCGCGCGGACGAGGCGCTTCGCCATCGTCGGCTCCGAGACGAGGAAGCTCCGCGCGATGTCAGCGGTGCTCAGGCCGACGACGTAGCGCAGCGTGAGCGCCACCTGCGCCTCCGGATCCAGCGCTCGGTGGCAGCACCCGAAGACCATGGCGAGCAGGTCGTCGGCCACGGCGCCACGCTGCCGCTGCGGCATCTGGAGTTGCCGGCGCAGCGTGTCCTCGCGCGCCTGGAATCGCACGTGTCGGCGAGCCTGGTCGATCGCCCACCGTCGCGCCACCGTCAACAGCCAGGCACCCGGCGTGTCGGGATTGCCGTCCCGCGCCCAACGGTCCGCGGCGACGGCGAAGGCGTGGGCGGCGGCATCCTCGGCCAGGTCGAGGTCGCCGAGGTCAGCGCGCAGGGTCGCGACGAGCCGCGGCCACTCCGCGCCGAATACCTCGGCGACCTCGACGTCCGGCATCTACTGCATCTGCGAGACGTCGAGCACGGGGCGGATCTCCACCGACCCGTACCCGACGTTCGGGATCTTCTCGGCGTAGCTGATGGCCTCGTCCAGGTCGGCCACCTCCAGGACGTAGAAGCCGCCGAGGTGTTCCTTCGTCTCCGCGAACGGGCCGTCGGTGGTCAGCGTCTTGCCCTCGCGGACCCGCACCGTGGTGGCGGTCTCCTGGGGGTGAAGCGCCTCCCCCGCGACGAAGACGCCCGCGGACTTCACCATCTCGTCGAACGCGAACCACTCGCCCATCTCGGCGGCGAACTCCGGGCTGTCCTGCGCGGGACCCGCGCTCGGCTCATTGGTCAGGAGAAACAAGTACTGCATGGTGCCGTCCCTTCGTCGCGGAGCGGCCCTCGTGGCGCTCCTACTGACTCGACGTACAACAGTGCACCAGATGGACAGCTCCGCGTGCATGAGTTCAGAGGCGAGGTGCGCGAGACCTTCCAGGTGCGGCTGCTCACGTACGGCGTAGCCGACGCCGTAGACGAGGGGACTCCACCCTGAGGGCGTGACGCCGGCCAGAGGGATCAACAACCCGACAAGTGGGCCGACGACGGGTGCTGTCCGCCACGTGCGGCCGCTGCTCCACCTCGGCGGTGCGTGGTGGTGGGCTCAGCCCGGCGGTGTTGGCGGGTGTCTCGCCGTGGGTGTGTGTGGGTGTGCGAGAGCCCCCAGACCCGGGTGGGTTGGGGGCTCTCGGCTTAATGGGTGTTCGGCGGTGTCCTACTCTCCCACCCCGTCTCCAGGGCAGTACCATCGGCGCTGAGGGGCTTAGCTTCCGGGTTCGGAATGGATGCCGGGCGTTTCCCGCCTCGCTATGGCCGCCGTAACTCGTGTGAACTTGTACCAGACCCTACCCGGAGGCTCCGGGTGGTGGGTGTGGTGGTTCGGGAACCGCACAGTGGACGCGTAGCACATTGTTTTTAGTGAGTGTGTTGGTGTTGAAGTGATCGGCTTATTAGTACCGGTCAGCTCCACAGGTCGTTAGTTCCTGCTTCCACTTCCGGCCTATCACCCAGTGGTCTACTGGGAGCCTCTCCACCAAATGGTGATGGAAACCTCATCTTGAAGCAGGCTTCCCGCTTAGATGCCTTCAGCGGTTATCCCTTCCCAACGTAGCTAACCAGCCGTGCTCCTGGCGGAACAACTGGCACACCAGAGGTTAGTCCGTCCCGGTCCTCTCGTACTAAGGACAGCCCTTCTCAAGTTTCCTGCGCGCGCAGCGGATAGGGACCGAACTGTCTCACGACGTTCTAAACCCAGCTCGCGTGCCGCTTTAATGGGCGAACAGCCCAACCCTTGGGACCGACTCCAGCCCCAGGATGCGACGAGCCGACATCGAGGTGCCAAACCATGCCGTCGATATGGACTCTTGGGCAAGATCAGCCTGTTATCCCCGGGGTACCTTTTATCCGATGAGCGACGGCGCTTCCACAAGCCACCGCCGGATCACTAGTCCCGACTTTCGTCCCTGTTCGACCTGTCGGTCTCACAGTCAAGCTCCCTTGTGCACTTACACTCAACACCTGATTGCCAACCAGGCTGAGGGAACCTTTGGGCGCCTCCGTTACATTTTGGGAGGCAACCGCCCCAGTTAAACTACCCACCAGGCACTGTCCCTGGTCCGGATCACGGACCGAAGTTAGATGTCCAAAGCGACCAGAGTGGTATTTCAAGGACGACTCCACACCAACTGGCGTTGATGTTTCACAGTCTCCCACCTATCCTACACAAGCCGCTCCGAACACCAATACCAAGCTATAGTAAAGGTCCCGGGGTCTTTCCGTCCTGCTGCGCGTAACGAGCATCTTTACTCGTAATGCAATTTCGCCGAGTTCGCGGTTGAGACAGCGGAGAAGTCGTTACGCCATTCGTGCAGGTCGGAACTTACCCGACAAGGAATTTCGCTACCTTAGGATGGTTATAGTTACCACCGCCGTTTACTGGGGCTTAAATTCTGAGCTTCGCCACTAGGTGACTAACCCGTCCTCTTAACCTTCCAGCACCGGGCAGGCGTCAGTCCGTATACATCGTCTTGCGACTTCGCACGGACCTGTGTTTTTAGTAAACAGTCGCTTCTCCCTGGTCTCTGCGGCCCTTACCCGCTCACCACCGCATGGGTGGGTCACGGTCCGGGCCCCCCTTCTCCCGAAGTTACGGGGGCATTTTGCCGAGTTCCTTAACCACGATTCTCTCGATCGCCTTAGTATTCTCTACCTGACCACCTGAGTCGGTTTGGGGTACGGGCGGCTCATACCATCGCGTCGAGGCTTTTCTAGGCACCGTAGGATCACCATATTCCCGCTAAAGCGGTCACCATCAGTTCTCAGACCTATGTGTGGCGGATTTGCCTACCACACGTCCTACAACCTTGGAAGGAGACAACCATCGCTCCAACTGGCTACCTTCATGCGTCACCCCTGTTAATACGCTTACCTACTACCCGTTAAGGTCCCACGCTCCCCACACCGGTGGAAGCCCGAAGGCTACCGGTGGTGTGGTTCGGATGGTTAGTATCACAAGGTTCGGTATGGGCGGTACTTCGCCGGTACGGGAATATCAACCCGTTGTCCATCGACTACGCCTGTCGGCCTCGCCTTAGGTCCCGACTTACCCAGGGCGGATTAACCTGGCCCTGGAACCCTTGGTCATTCGGCGGACGGGTTTCTCACCCGTCATTCGCTACTCATGCCTGCATTCTCACTCGTGTAGGCTCCACCACTGGATCACTCCGCAGCTTCACTGCCCACACGACGCTCCCCTACCCATCCACACACCTGAACCACAAAGGCTTAGTTATTGTGTGAATGCCACAGCTTCGGCGGTGTGCTTGAGCCCCGCTACATTGTCGGCGCGGAATCACTTGACCAGTGAGCTATTACGCACTCTTTCAAGGGTGGCTGCTTCTAAGCCAACCTCCTGGTTGTCTGTGCAACTCCACATCCTTTCCCACTTAGCACACGCTTAGGGGCCTTAGCTGGTGGTCTGGGCTGTTTCCCTCTCGACTATGAAGCTTATCCCCCACAGTCTCACTGCTACGCTCTCACTTACCGGCATTCGGAGTTTGGCTGACGTCAGTAACCTGGTGAGGCCCATCGGCCATCCAGTAGCTCTACCTCCGGCAAGAAACACGTAACGCTGCACCTATATGCATTTCGGGGAGAACCAGCTATCACGAAGTTTGATTGGCCTTTCACCCCTACCCACAGGTCATCCCCCAGGTTTTCAACCCTGGTGGGTTCGGTCCTCCACACGGTCTTACCCGCGCTTCAACCTGCCCATGGGTAGATCACTTCGCTTCGGGTCTAGAGCACGCGACTAACGCCGGTTAAGACTCGCTTTCGCTACGACTTCCCCACACGGGTTAACCTCGCCACGTACCACTAACTCGCAGGCTCATTCTTCAAAAGGCACGCCGTCACCCCAACCAAGGAGGCTCCGACGGATTGTAAGCAGCCGGTTTCAGGTACTATTTCACTCCCCTCCCGGGGTACTTTTCACCTTTCCCTCACGGTACTGTTCCGCTATCGGTCATCAGGTAGTATTTAGGCTTAGCAAGTGGTCTTGCCAGATTCACACGGGATTTCACGGGCCCCGTGCTACTCGGGAACACTTCCAGGAGGCCATGCCATTTCGTCTACGGGGGTCGCACCCTGTATCCCCACCCGTTCAAGAGTGTTCGACTATGACACGACTTTCTCACTCCTTCACCACTACGGCAGCGTGGCAAGGAAGGTCCCACAACCCCGCATACGCAACCCCTGCCGGGTATCACACGCACACGGTTTAGCCTCATCCGCTTTCGCTCGCCACTACTCACGGAATATCTCTTCCTGTCGGTACTGAGATGTTTCACTTCCCGACGTTCCCTCCACACACCCTATATATTCAGATGCGGGTCACACGACATGACTCGTGCGGGGTTTCCCCATTCGGACACCCTCGGATCAATGCTCGTTTGCCAACTCCCCGAGGCTTATCGCAGGCTACCACGTCCTTCTTCGGCTCCTGATGCCAAGGCATCCACCGACTGCTCTTAAACACTTCAACCACAAAGACTAAAGATGCTCGCGTCCACTGTGCAGTTCTCAAACAACCAACCCCACACACAAACCCCCACCCCTCCAACAAGAGAGACGAGAACCCGTGAGGGCCCAGCTTCGAAGTAACAACCCCACCCACACACCAAGCATGCGGGAGGCGTGTTGCCTCAAAACCCAACAGTGTGCCCCCACCACCAATCACCCGCATACAACGAGCAACCAACAGCAGGAGTGATGTAGACGTTCCACCCACGAAACACCAGGCACCCCCACCCACCACAAACTGGTAAGTGTTCGGCCACACCACCACACCACCACCACCACACCAACCCAAGCAGGGTCAGCGCGCCGGCGACGCGTGCAGCAGCATCAGTAGTGCTCCTTAGAAAGGAGGTGATCCAGCCGCACCTTCCGGTACGGCTACCTTGTTACGACTTAGTCCTAATCGCCGATCCCACCTTCGACAGCTCCCTCCCACAAGGGGTTGGGCCACCGGCTTCGGGTGTTACCGACTTTCATGACTTGACGGGCGGTGTGTACAAGGCCCGAGAACGTATTCACCGCAGCATTGCTGATCTGCGATTACTAGCGACTCCGACTTCATGGGGTCGAGTTGCAGACCCCAATCCGAACTGAGACCGGCTTTCTGGGATTCGCTCCACCTCACAGTATCGCAACCCTTTGTACCGGCCATTGTAGCATGCGTGAAGCCCAAGACATAAGGGGCATGATGATTTGACGTCATCCCCACCTTCCTCCGAGTTGACCCCGGCAGTCTCCTATGAGTCCCCACCATAACGTGCTGGCAACATAGGACGAGGGTTGCGCTCGTTGCGGGACTTAACCCAACATCTCACGACACGAGCTGACGACAACCATGCACCACCTGTACACGAGTGTCCAAAGAGACCACCATCTCTGGCGGCTTCCCGTGTATGTCAAGCCTTGGTAAGGTTCTTCGCGTTGCATCGAATTAATCCGCATGCTCCGCCGCTTGTGCGGGCCCCCGTCAATTCCTTTGAGTTTTAGCCTTGCGGCCGTACTCCCCAGGCGGGGCACTTAATGCGTTAGCTACGGCGCGGAACCCGTGGAATGGACCCCACACCTAGTGCCCAACGTTTACGGCATGGACTACCAGGGTATCTAATCCTGTTCGCTCCCCATGCTTTCGCTCCTCAGCGTCAGTAACGGCCCAGAGACCTGCCTTCGCCATCGGTGTTCCTCCTGATATCTGCGCATTCCACCGCTACACCAGGAATTCCAGTCTCCCCTACCGCACTCTAGCCTGCCCGTACCCACTGCACGCCCCAGGTTGAGCCTGAGGATTTCACAGCAGACGCGACAAGCCGCCTACGAGCTCTTTACGCCCAATAATTCCGGACAACGCTTGCGCCCTACGTATTACCGCGGCTGCTGGCACGTAGTTAGCCGGCGCTTCTTCTGCAGGTACCGTCACCCCGAAAGGCTTCTTCCCTACTGAAAGAGGTTTACAACCCGAAGGCCGTCATCCCTCACGCGGCGTCGCTGCATCAGGCTTGCGCCCATTGTGCAATATTCCCCACTGCTGCCTCCCGTAGGAGTCTGGGCCGTGTCTCAGTCCCAGTGTGGCCGGTCACCCTCTCAGGCCGGCTACCCGTCAAAGCCTTGGTAGGCCATCACCCCACCAACAAGCTGATAGGCCGCGAGCCCATCCCAAACCAGAAACCCTTTACACACCCACCCATGCAGGCAGGCGTCATATCCAGTATTAGCCCCGGTTTCCCGGAGTTATCCCAGAGTCTGGGGCAGGTTACTCACGTGTTACTCACCCGTTCGCCACTAATCCAGAGTGCAAGCACCCCTTCATCGTTCGACTTGCATGTGTAAAGCACGCCGCCAGCGTTCGTCCTGAGCCAGGATCAAACTCTCCGTCAAAACCAACACCCCACAAGGAGTGAAGATCCATACAAAGAAACCCTGACCCACCCACCACCACAGTGGCAGGCAAATCAAAACATAAACAAACAAGCAACAACCACCCACCAACACCCACCCCACAACGGAGCAGGCACACGATGAGCAGCCATCACATGGCATCTACATCACAAAACACACTGTTGAGTTCTCAAACAACACACCCACACACACCAAACCCACCAACACTCAGCCAGCAGACCCGATCCCGGGGCAACTTCTCCACCCTACCTCACCGTGAACCGCCGTGCAACTCGCGCTGCCGGGCTTCTCGATTCGGGGGTGACCCGCGTCAGTGGCACTCCTTGCGGAGTGACTTCGCCTTGGGCTCCGTGAGACCGGCCTGCTTCGCAGTCCGTTGCTCTCAACCGGATGACAAGAAGATTACGCCGAGGTTGCGCGCAGTGCAAATCGGCGTGATTCCGCGGACGAGACTCGCACTGCCGGCGCGCTCCCGCGCCCGGGATCGTTGAGATCGCAACGATTCCGGGCGGTGTCGGCGGCTCGAGAACGCGACGGCCGCCCGACCCTGGGGTCGGACGGCCGTCGTGTGCTCTGCCTCACATCCCGTGCTGCGTCCCCCCGAGCTCCCGCGATCGCCGCGCCACTCGTGGGTGCGACGCGGGAGGGCTACTCGAGGATCGCCCCGCGCGAGGCGGACTGCACGAGCTTGGCGTACTTCGACAGCACGCCCCGGGTGTAGCGGGGCGCCAACGGCTCCCATCCCGCGCGCCGCGCCTCGAGCTCGTCATCCGAGACCAGGAGCTCGAGGGTCTTGTTGGCGACATCGAGCCGGATCGGGTCGCCGTCCCGCACGAACGCGATCGGCCCCCCGTCCACGGCCTCGGGGGCCACGTGGCCCACGCACAGTCCCGTCGTCCCTCCGGAGAACCGCCCGTCGGTCAGCAGCAGCACGGTCTTGCCGAGGCCGGCGCCCTTGATGGCGCCGGTGATGGCGAGCATCTCCCGCATGCCCGGGCCGCCCTTGGGGCCCTCGTAGCGGATGACCACCACATCCCCGTCGGTGATGGTGCCGTCCTCCAACGCGTCCAGGGCTGCGCGCTCGCGCTCGAACACACGCGCGGTCCCCTCAAAGACCGAGTCGTCGAATCCGGCCGACTTCACCACGGCGCCCTCGGGCGCCAGCGAGCCGTGCAGGACCGTGATGCCACCGGTCGCATGGATCGGGTTGTCCATCGCGCGCAGGATCTTCCCGTCCGGGTCCGGGGGTTCGATGTCGGCGAGGTTCTCCGCCACCGTCTTGCCCGTCACGGTGAGCGCATCGCCGTGCAGCAGGCCCGAGTCCAGCAGGGCCTTCATGATCACCGGTACGCCGCCGATGCGGTCCACATCGTTCATCACGTAGCGACCGAAGGGCTTCAGGTCCCCCAGGTGCGGCACGCGGCTGGCCACGCGGTCGAAGTCTGCGAGGGTCAGATCGACCTCCGCCTCGTGCGCGATCGCCAGCAGGTGCAGCACGGCGTTGGTGGAGCCTCCGAACGCCATCACCACCGCGATGGCGTTCTCGAAGGCCTCCTTCGTCATGATGTCGCGCGCGGTGATCCCCTGACGCAGCATCTCCACCACGGCCTGCCCGGAGGCGTGGGCGAAGCTGTCGCGGCGGCGATCGGCCGAGGGCGGCGCCGCGCTCCCCGGCAGCGACATGCCCATGGCCTCGGCCACCGAGGCCATGGTGTTGGCGGTGTACATGCCACCGCAGGCACCCTCGCCCGGGCAGATGGCCCGCTCGATGCGATCGAGGTCGCCCTTGCTCATGAGTCCACGCTGGCAGGCGCCCACGGCCTCGAACGCATCGATGAGCGTGACGTCCTTCTCCGTCCCGTCCTCGAGCTTCACCCAGCCCGGCATGATCGAACCGGCGTAGAGGAACACGGAGGACAGGTCCAGGCGGGCGGCGGCCATGAGCATGCCGGGCAGCGACTTGTCGCAGCCGGCGAGCAGCACCGAACCGTCGAGGCGCTCGGCCATCATGACGGTCTCCACGGAGTCGGCGATGATGTCGCGCGAGACCAGGGAGAAGTGCATGCCCTCGTGCCCCATGGAGATACCGTCGGACACCGAGATCGTGCCGAACTCCAGGGGATATCCACCACCGGCGTGCACGCCCTCCTTCACGCCCTTGGCGAGGCGATCGAGAGAGAGGTTGCACGGGGTGATCTCGTTCCAGGAGCTGGCCACACCGATCTGCGGCTTCGCCCAGTCGTCGTCGCCCATGCCCACCGCGCGCAGCATGCCGCGCGAGGCGGTGGCTGCGATGCCGTCGGTGACCTGGCGCGAGCGCGGCTTGATGTCCACTTCGCCCGTTTCAGTCATGGCAGGAGTCTAGGACTCCGCCCCCGGGAGCACGCATGGGTGTCCAGCACTCGGTTCACGCGGAGGCGGCCGGTGCGCACGGGGCGTGTGGGTCCCCGGACGCCCCCACCGGTGGACGCGAGTGCGCCCCGCCACCCGCGGGGGTGACGGGGCGCCGCGCGAGGGTAGGGCGCGCGCCGCTCACACGCCGGTCCGATCACACGCCGGTGGCGGCCTCCTTGCCCTCCGCCTCACGCTCGTCGTGACGCACCACCAGGTACACCACGCTGGTGGCGCCGAAGTAGAAGAACAGGGAAGCGGCGCTGGCCGTCTGGTCCGCGATCGTCATGCCCGTGCACATCACGCCGAACAGCAGCGTGGCCACCGCCAGGCCGATGCGCAGCAGCTGCTTGGTGCGGCCCTGGAACCACTCGCCGGTCACGAGAGAGGCGATCATCAGCAACGCGACCACCAGCTCGCCGATCCCGTCCAGGGTCCAACCCGTCGAGAGCACCACGGTGCCATCGAGCCAACTCTTCTCGAACAGACTCGAAGGCACGCTCTCGCCACCGAACAACTTGCCGATTCCTGCGGGCAGGAATAGGCCGATGAAAAGAACGTAAATGGCGAGGTAGCGCACGTAGTACGCGACCTTGTCGAACCAGTGGACCTGAACCATAGTGCTCCTCCTGTTCCGGGGGGTGAAAGAACACGCCCACCATAGAACGGGAGTTTCGTTCGTGCACGGCGAAGGGTCCGGTTCCAGCATTCGAGAAGACATCGACCTCGTGGGCGCCGGAATTGTGGGGTTCGGCACTCAGCCGGGCACCAGCCACACCGCCCGCAGGGCCGCCAGTCCGAAGGGAACCGCGGCGCCGCCGTCAGCGCCGTCGTGATCCACCCGGGTCACCGTCATCAACTCACTGGAGTCGACCCGCTCCGTCACGCGGACATGACACCCCGGCAGCATGCCGACCGCCTCCAGACGCTGCAGGAGCTCGGAGTCGGAGTCCGACACCCGCGTCACCACCCCGCAGTCCCCCGTCGCCAGGTCGCTGAGGCGGTGAGCCTGCGGGATGGTGATCTCCCCGTCGGCCGTCGGGATCGGGTCACCGTGCGGGTCGTGGGTGGGGTGCTGCAGGTGCGCGTCGATGCGGCGCACCAGCTCATCGGAGATGGCGTGCTCCAGCACCTCCGCCTCCTCGTGGACCTGGTCCCAGGAGTAGCCGAAGGTGCGCACCAGCAGCGTCTCCACGAGGCGATGACGCCGGACCACCGCGAGCGCCTCCCGGCGGCCCGCCTCCGTCAGGGTGATCGCCCCGTAGGGCTGGTGGTCCAGCAGTCCCGCGTCCGCCAGCCGCCGCACCCCCTCCGAGACGGTGCCGGCCGTGAGCGAGAGTCGCTCCGCGAGGGCCTTGACGGTGAGCGGGCGGTCCGACCACTCCCCCGCGTTCCAGACCACCTTGAGGTAGTCCTGGGCCGCGGCGGAGAGCCGGTCTTCCACCATCGCTCAGCCCTGGACGCGCTCGACGACGAGCTCGCGCACGCGCCCCGCGTCGGCCTGGCCTCGGGTCGCCTTCATCACGGCCCCGATCACCGCGCCGATCGGGCCCAGGTTGCCGCTACGGATCTTCTCGGCGATGTCGGGCTGCGCGGCCAGGGTCTGATCGATGACCTCCAGCAGCGGTCCGTCGTCGGAGACCACCTCGAGTCCGCGGGCGGTGACCACGGCCTCCGGGTCGCCCTCCCCGGCGAGCACGCCCTCCAGTGCCTGGCGAGCGAGCTTGTCGTTGATCCGCCCGGAGTCCACCAGGGCCTGCAGTTGCGCCACCTGGGCGGGGGTGATCGCCAGGGCCTCGAGCTCGACGTCGGAGGCGTTCGCGGTGCGCGCCAGCTCACCCATCCACCACTTGCGGGCCGCCGCCGGGCTCGCGCCGGCCGCGACGGTCGCCTCGATGAGGTCCAGGGCGCCGGCGTTGACGACGTCGCGCATCTCCGGTGCGCTGAACCCCCACTCGGCATCCAGACGGCGCCGGCGCGCGGCGGGGAGCTCGGGCAGTGCGGCGCGGATCTCCTCCACCCACTCCCGGGCGGGCTCGATGGGCACGAGGTCCGGCTCGGGGAAGTAGCGGTAGTCCTCGGCGTCGGACTTCTCGCGCCCGGGCGAGGTGCTGCCGTCCGACTCGTGGAAGTGGCGGGTCTCCTGGGTGATCGAGCCGCCCGCGGCGAGGATGGCGGCCTGCCGCGAGACCTCGTAGCGCACCGCGCGCTCCACGCTGCGGAAGGAGTTGACGTTCTTGGTCTCGGTGCGGGTGCCCAGCGGCGCCTCGGGTGAGGGGCGCAGGGACAGGTTCACGTCGGCGCGCACGTTCCCGCGCTCCATCCGGGCTTCGGAGACCTCCAGCGCCCGGAAGATGTCGCGCAGCGTGCGCACGTAGGCGGCCGCGACCTCGGGTGCGCGGGCCCCCACGTTCGGGATCGGGCGGGTGACGATCTCCACCAGCGGGATGCCGGCGCGGTTGTAGTCCACCAGGGAGTGGGAGGCGCCCTGCAGCCGGCCGTCGTGCCCGCCGACGTGGGTGTTCTTACCCGCGTCCTCCTCCATGTGGGCACGCTCGATCTCCACGCGCACCACCTCGCCGTCCTCCAGTTCCACGTCGAGGTACCCGTCGAAGGCGATCGGCTCGTCGTACTGGGAGGTCTGGAAGTTCTTGGGCACGTCCGGGTAGAAGTAGTTCTTCCGCGCGAACCGGCAGCTCTCGGCGATCGAGCAGTTCAGCGCGAGCCCGATCCGGATCGCGTACTCCACGGCGGTGCGGTTCACGCTGGGCAGCGCGCCCGGCAGGCCGAGGGAGACCGGGGTGACCGAGGTGTTCGGCTCCTCGCCGAAACCGGCGGGGGCGGCGTCGAACATCTTCGTCGCGGTCCCGAGTTCCACGTGCACCTCGATCCCCAGCACGGGGTCGAAGCGGGCCACGGCGTCGTCGAATGGCATCAGGTCCGTGCTCATCGCGCGACCTCCCCGAGAGCGTTGATGAGGGCGCCGTGTTCGGCGTCGTAGGCGTGTTCCAGCGCGGCTCCCACCCGGTACAGGCGGGCGTCGGCGCGGGCGGGGGCGAGGATCTGCAGGCCGATGGGCAGACCGGCGGAGTCCAGGCCGTTGGGCACGGACATGCCCGGCACCCCGGCGAGGTTCGCCGGGATGGTGGCGACGTCGTTGAGGTACATCGCCAGCGGGTCGTCCAGCTTCTCCCCCAGCTTGAACGCCGTGGTCGGGGCGGTGGGCGAGACGAGCACGTCCACCTGCTCGAACGCGGCGGCGAAGTCGCGCTGGATGAGGGTGCGCACCTTCTGGGCGCTGCCGTAGTAGGCGTCGTAGTAGCCGGCCGAGAGGGCGTAGGTGCCCAGGATGATGCGGCGCTTGACCTCGTCACCGAAGCCCTGACCGCGGGTGGCGGCCATGACGCGCTCGGCGGTGACCGGCCCCTCGCTCGGCTCCACGCGCAGGCCGAAGCGCATGCCGTCGAACTTGGCGAGGTTGCTGGAGGCCTCGGCGGGCAGGATGAGGTAGTAGGCGGCCAGAGCGGCGTCGAAGGAGGGGCAGGAGACCTCCACGACCTCGGCGCCCGCGGCCTGCAACTGGGCCACGCTCGCGGCGAACGCGGCACGCACCTCCTCCTGGTACCCCTCACCGCCGAGCTCCTTCACCACACCCACGCGCACACCGGTCAGGTCACCGGAGGCGCCCAGGCGCGCCGCTGCGGCGTACCCGGTGGCCGGGTCGGTGAGGCTGGTGGCATCGCGCGGGTCGTGCCCGCCGATGACCTCGTGCAGCAGCGCGGAGTCCAGCACGGTGCGCGAGCACGGGCCGGCCTGGTCCAGGCTGGAGGCCAGGGCGATGAGGCCGTAGCGGCTGACGCTGCCGTAGGTGGGCTTCACGCCCACGGTGCCGGTGACGGCGGCGGGCTGGCGGATGGAGCCGCCGGTGTCGGTGCCGATCGCCAGCGGCGCCTCGAACGCGGCCACCGCCGCGGCGCTGCCGCCGCCGGAGCCGCCGGGGATGCGCTCGGCGTCCCACGGGTTGCGGGTGGGCCCGTAGCCGGAGTGCTCGGTGGAGGAGCCCATGGCGAACTCGTCCATGTTCGTCTTGCCCAGCATCGGCATCCCGGCCGCGCGCAGCTTGGTGACCAGCGTGGCGTCGTACGGCGGGAGCCAGCCCTCCAGGATGCGCGATCCGGCGGTGGTGGGGGTGCCGCGGGTGACGACCACGTCCTTGACCGCGATCGGCACCCCGGCCATCGGGTGCAGGTCCTGGCCGGCGGCGCGCGCGTCGTCGACCGCCTTCGCCTGGGCGAGGGTGTCCTCGGCGTCGGTGTGCAGGAACGCGTGGATCTCGCCGTCGACGGCGGCGATCCGGTCCAGGTGGGCCCGGGAGACCTCTACGGCGCTCACCTCACCGGCGCTCAGCAGGTCGGCGAGCTCGGCCGCGGTGCGGCGGAACAGCTCGGTCATCTCATTCCTCCCCGAGGATCTGCGGGACGGCGAAGCGCCCGTCCTGCGCGGCCGGCGCCTGGGCGAGCACCTCCTCGCGGTCCAGGGTGGGTTCGACCACGTCCTCGCGCCACACGTTCACCAACGGGATCGGGTGGGAGGTCGCGGGGACGTCGGCCGTGGCCACCTCGCTGACCTTCTCGACGGCGTGGGCGATGACCTCGAGCTCACCGGCGAACCGGTCGAGCTCGGCTGGGGTGAGGTCGATGCGGGCCAGGGCGGCCAGGCGCGCGACCTCCTGCGTGGAGAACGTGGGCATGCCTCCACTCTAGGCGGTCCAGCCCTCCGGGCGCGGCTCGCGCTGCGCCCGGCGGGGGGTCGGCCACGTGCCGGGGCTACTTGCCGGGGTGCTTGCCCTGCCCCACGCCGGCGCCGCGCGCGCGGCGCCGCGCGATGTACAGGCCCACCACGAGACCCACCAGCACCAGGGCGGTGTAGGCCAGCCACGCCGGGGCCGTGAACCGTCCCGCGAAGAAGAAGATCTGGATCTCCTGGGTGTTCTGCACGATGAAGATCGTCGCGAGGATCGCCAGCGCCAGCGGGAACCAGAACCGCTTGAGGAGATCCAGGGCGCGTTCGCCTCCGGTGGGCTTGGTGGTGCCGGACATCGTTCTCCCAGGGGGGTGAGGGGTGATCGGGGGGCCTTCGGCGCCAGTCTAGGGCTGCGCGCGATCCCGGGGCGCGGCTAGAGGGAGACGACGGCGAAGCGCACCCGTTCCCCGGGCGTCACCTGGGCGAGGGTGCCGAGGGCGGCGTCGGTGAGGACCGCGAGGACCGGGTAGCCACCGGTGAGGGGATGGTCGGGGCCGAAGACGACGGGCTGCCCGGAGGGCGGGATCTGGATCGCCCCGGCGACCAGGCCCTCCGACCCGCGCGAGTCGACGGCCGCGGTGGCCATGGCCTCACCCTCCAGCCGCACGGCCACCCGGTCGGCGCGGTCGGTCACCCGGTAGGCACCGCGGGTGAGGCGCGCCAGCGCATCGGGGTCGAACTCCTCGGGCCGGGGACCGGGCAGGACCTCCAGCACGGTACCGGCCGTTGGCAGGCCCTCGGTGCCCGAGGACACCGCGCCCAACGGGGTGGCACTCGACGGCATGGCGCCCGTCGGCATGGCACCCGACGGCAGGGCACCCGACGGCGCAGCCCCGCCCGGGCGCTTGGACTCACCTCGGGAAGCGGCGTGGTCGCGCCCGATGGGCAGCACGTCCCCCGCGGTGAGCGGTGCGGGACCGAGCTGACCGAGCGTGTCCCGGGAGCGGGAGCCCAGCACGGGCGGCACGTCCAGGCCGCCGGCGACCGCCAGATAGGCGCGCAGCCCGCGGGGCGAGGCGGCCGCCTCCGCATGCCCCGGCGCGAGGGTGAGCAGCGACCCGTGGGGCACCGCGATCACCCGCTCGGGCGCCAACGGCAGGCCGTCCACGTCGATCGCGAGCCTCGCGCCCGTCACGGCCACCAGCACGGTGCCCTCGGCGCGCAGCCTCAGGCCCCCGAGCAGCACCTCCAGCGCGGCGGCGCCGGGGTCGTTGCCCACCAGGGCGTTCGCCCGCGCGTGCGCGGCCCGGTCGAACGCACCGGAGGGTGAGACGCCCAGGTGTGCCACGCCGGTGCGCCCGGCGTCCTGGATCAGGGTGAGGGGGCCCGGGTGCTCCACGTGCAGGCGGGCCATCACGCCGGCTCCTCGCCACGGCGGGGCTCCGGCATGGGATCCGGAATGGGGTCCGGCAGGGGCTCGAACCGCACGGTGTCCCCGGGCCGGATCAGCGCCGCGGGATCGCGGCCGGGGTCGAAGAGCACCGCCGTGGTGGTGCCGAGAAGGTGCCAGCCGCCGGGCGAGGAGCGGGGGTAGACCGAGGTGTAGCCCGCGGCGATCGCCACCGAACCCGCGGGCACCCGGGTGCGCGGGTCGTGCCGGCGGGGCAACTGGAGCACACCGGGCAGTCCCTCCAGGTAGACGAATCCCGGGGCGAAGCCCGCGAACGCGGCCACGTACGTGGCGCCGGTGTGAGCGGCGATCACCCCGGCCTCCCCGAGGCCGGTGCGGCGTCCCACCTCGGCGAGGTCCGCGCCGTCGTACCGCACCCCGATCCGCACCTCCCGGCCGGTGGCGGCGGCGCCGTCCTGCACCCGCGGTGGCTCGGCGGCCCAGGCCCGCGCCAGGTCGCGGGCGGCCGCGGCGTCGCCACAGCGCACGAGCAGGGAGGCGGCGCCGGGCACGACGTCCAGCACGCCGGGCGCCGCGGCGACCAGGGGCGCGAGCGAGCGGGCGGCGGCCGAGTCGGCGACGTCCAGGAGCAGGGCGCGCTCGCCGAAGGGCCGCACGGCGCCGACCCCCCTGCTACTCACCACGCCCCGCCCCCGGCGTGGCCGGCGCGAGGGTGAAGCCGGCGTCCAGCAGCCCCCGCCGGGCCGCGCGGGCGAGGTCGAGCGCCGCCGGGGTGTCCCCGTGCACGCAGACGGTGCGGGCGCGCGCATCCAGGTGCCCCATCCGCTCGCGGACCGCGGCGGGGTCGGTGATGACCGCCCCGGGCTCGGAGCGGGGAACCAGGGTGCCGGCGGCGGTGGCGGCGCGGTCGGCGAAGGCCTCAGGGACCACGGCGATGCCGTGCTCGGCGGCGAGGCTCGCCACCCGCGAGCCCGGCAGGGCGTACACGGGCAGCGCCCGCTCGAGCGCGTCGGCGGCGACCTGGAGCACCAGGTGGGCTGCGTCGTCGTCCACCATCGCCAGGTTGTACAGCGCGCCGTGCGCCTTGAGGTGGGTCAGTCCCACCCCGACGCGTTCGGCGGCGGCGGCGAGGTCGCGCACCTGCCGCAGCAGGTCGGCGCGCAGCGCATCCGCGGGAATGCCCAGGCGGCGCCGTCCGAAATCCTCCCGGTCGGGGTAGGAGGGGTGCGCGCCCAGCGCGACCCCGGCCTCGCGGCAGCGCCGGGCCGCCAGCGCCATCGAGGCGGAATCACCGGCGTGCCCGCCGCAGGCGATGGAGGCGGAGGTGACCACGGCGAGGATCGCCTCGTCGTCGCCCATCCCCTCCCCGAGGTCGGCATTGAGGTCGATGGTCCTCATGGGGTGCTCGCGGCGCCGGCCTCGCGCAGCAGATGCAGCAGCGCGTCGGCGTAGGCATCGGCGGGAGCGGCGGCGGTGTAGGCGCGGGCCTCGCCGTCGACCGCATCGTGGGTGTGCACCTGGTAGGCGGTGCCGTCGCGCGTGAGGGCCACGAAGGTCTCCCCGAGCAGCTCGCGCAACTGGTCCTCGCGGGGCAGCCACAGGGTGTCCTCCACGGCCACGGAGTCCAGCGCCCACTCGGTGGTGCCGTTGAACCCGAGCACGGTGCCCGTGGGGTAGGTGTGCACCTCGATGGTGAGCTCGGAGACCGTGAAGCGGGCGGCGTCCATGTCCTTGCCCGGGATCGCGAAGCTGTCCCCGGAGACCGGCCGCCACCGCAGGCCGGCCTCGGCGAGGGCGTGGGCGCGGTGCAGGGAGATCATCGCCTCAGTATCTCCCGCACCGCACCGCACCGCGTGGCTCAGCTCGACGCGGGCGTGGCCTCCTGCGCGGAACCCTCGGTCACGGCACCGTCCTCGGTCACGACCTCGTTCTCGGGCACGGCACCGCCTACGGTCACTGCCTCGCCGCGCGCCACCATGGCGGCGGTGTCGGACAGGGTCACCTGCGGCAGGAAGATGGCCGCGATGGCGCCGAGCAGGACCAGCGGCACGAGGTACCAGAACGAGGGCGCCAGGGCGCTGGCGTAGGCGTCGATGATCTGGGTGTGCAGCGGTTCGGGCAGTTGGGCCACGGCACTCGGGGTGAGGGAGTCGGCTCCCACTCCCTCGCCACTCCCGGCGGGGATGACCTCGGTGAGGTTGGTGGTCAGGCGTGAGGTGAAGATCGTGGAGAACAGCGCCGTGCCGACCGCCGCGCCGATCTCGCGGAAGAAGTTGTTGGAGCTGGTGGCCACCCCGATCTCTCCGGGGTCCACGGAGTTCTGCACGGCCAGCACGATCGTCTGCATCGTCAGGCCCAACCCGAAGCCGACCACGAAGATCATGGCGCCGAACAGCACCAGCGACATGCCCCCCGTGATGGTGGTGAGCCACGCGATCCCGAGACCGACGATCAGCATCCCGGCGATCGGGTAGGCCTTGTACTTCCCGGTCCTGGTGATCAGGAGGCCGGAGACGATCGAGGTCCCCATCACGCCGATCATCATCGGCAGCATGAGGAACCCGGACTCGGTGACGCCCACCCCGGCGGACATCTGCAGGAAGGTGGGCAGGAACGCCAGCGCGGCAAACATGCCCATCCCGACCACCAGACCGATGATCGTGGCCAGGGTGAAGGTGCGGTTGCGGAACAGGCGCAGCGGGATGATCGGGTCGGTGGCGCGCAGCTCCACCACGATGAACAGGGCGACGGCCAGCACGGTGCCCGCCACCGTGAGTTGGAGGGCGGTGTTGGACCAGTCGTAGCCGTCGGAGCCGGTGATGGAGTCCCAGCTGGTGAGGAACACGATGCCCGTGGTGGCCAGGGCGATGAGTGCGGCGCCGGGCACATCGAAGGGCCGGGCGGCCTTGTGGCTGGGCAGCCGCAGCGCCACCCAGGCGATGACGACCGCGAGGATGCCGATGGGCACGTTGATCCAGAACGCCCAGCGCCAGCCGGGCCCCTCGGTGAACCAGCCGCCGAGCAGGGGCCCGAGCACCGCGGAGATGCCGAACAGGGCGCCCATCGGCCCCATGTACTTGCCGCGCTCCCGCGCGGGCACGATGTCGGCGATGATCGCCTGGGACAGGATGATCAGGCCGCCACCGCCGGCGCCCTGCACGGCGCGCCAGAAGACGAGCTGCTCGAAGGTCTGCGCGTACCCCGCGCCCGCGGAGGCGAGGGTGAACAGGCCGATGGCCACGATGAAGGGCCAGCGCCGCCCGACGACGTCGCCCACCTTGCCGTAGATCGGCATGACGATGGCCACGGCCATGATGTAGCCGGTGATGAGCCAGCCCTGGTGCTCCACGCCGTGCAGTTCGCCCACGATCGTGGGCAGCGCGGTGCCGACGATGGACTGGTCCAGGGAGGACAGGAACATCGACGCCATGAGGGCGCCGAAGATCACCCAGACGGTCTTCTGGGTCAGGACCACGGGCGCGCGCCCGGGTTCCTTCTCGATGAGGTCGGTCATGTGCTTCCTTCGTTTGCGCGACAGCGTCCGGTGTCGCGGGGTTCGGCGGAGACGGGGTGGCGGTTGGTCAGGCGCGGGCGGCCGCGCGCACTTGACGCACGGCCTCGGGCAGGAACTGGGTGGGGCTGCCGGAGCCACTCTCCCGGCACAGCTCCCCGCTGATGCGGATGAGGACCCCGACCAGAGAGACGGTGACGACGGGGTGGGTGCCGGTGGGCAGGACCTGCTCCCGCTCGACGACCAGGCGCTGCATCGACTCCCGCCCGCGTTCCATCCAGCCCACGTGACGGGCCAGCAGCCGTGGTTCCCGCGAGAGGAGACCCACGAGGCACTCCATCTCGCCTGGCGGCAGCCATCCCTCGAAGGACTCGGCGAGCACCGTGGCGGCATCGGTCAGCAGGTCGCCCGTGGGGCCACCGGCGGCGAAGGCGCGCCGAGCCTCCGAATCCTCCGGCGGTGCCGAGTCGACCCCGAGGCCCAGGACGGCGTCTTCCTTGGTCTCGTAGTAGTTGAAGAAGGTGCGGGGTGAGACCCCGACGCGCGCACAGATCGCCTCGACAGTGACGCCGTCCAGGCTCTCCTGGGCCACCAGGGTGCGAGCCGCGTGGCCGAGCGCCTCACGGCGTTCGGCCTTCTTGCGCTCGCGCAGTCCGCCTTGGGTCACCCAGAAATTATTGCAGTCCCTGCAGACTTGCAGCCACTGCAATGTGCGTGGCGCTGGTCACACGCCGGAGACCCGTCGGCCCTCGCCGATGCGCCCGGACTGCTCAGCTGTCGACGCTGACCGCCTCACCGCGTGCCGCGAGGCCCGCGGTGGTGGACAGCTTGATCTCCTTCATGAAGAAGGCGACCACCGTGCCGAGCACCGCCAGCGGCACCAGGTACCAGAACGCCGGGGCCAGGGACTCCGCGTAGGCGTTGATCACGTCCGTGTGCAGGGCGCTGGGGAGCTTCTCCACGCCGGCGGGGGTGAGATCGGCGGGGCCGAACCCGCTGGGGATACTGCCCGCGGGCGCGTCCTTGGCGATATCGGTGACCTTGGAGGTGAGGTTCGTGGTGAACGCGGTGGAGAACACGCTGGTGCCGACCGCGGCGCCGATCTCCCGCAGGAAGTTGTTCGTGGAGGTCGCCACGCCGAGTTCCTGCGGTGGCACCGCGTTCTGCGCGGCGATCACGATGGTCTGCATCACCAGACCCAGGCCGATGCCGAGCACGAAGATCATGGCGCCGAACAGCACCATGGACATCTCCGCGGTGATCCGGGTCAGCCACACCACGGCGACCGTGGAGATCGCCATCCCGACGATCGGGTAGATGCGGTACCTCCCGGTCTTGGTGATCAGCAGACCGGAGCCGATCGCGGTGATCATCAGGCCGATCGTCATGGGGAGCATGAGCAGGCCGGACTCGGTGGGGCCGATGCCCTGCGCCATCTGCAGGAAGGTGGGCAGGAAGGACAGCGCCGCGAACATCGTCATCCCGAGGATCAGCGCGATGGACACCGAGACGGCGAAGGTGCGGTTGCGGAACAGGCGCAGCGGGAGCAGCGGGTCCTGCACGCGCAGTTCCACCACGATGAAGCCCGCCAGGGCGAGCAGGGTGCCACCGATCATCGCCAGCAGTGCCGGGTCGGTCCAGTCGTACCCGGAGGCGTCGGTGATGGAGGACCAGCTGGTGACCAGCACGATGCCCGTGGTGGCCAGGGTCAGCAGGATCGCGCCGACCAGGTCGAACCGCTTGGTCGCGTGGCTGCGCGGGAGTTTCAGGGCGAAGAACGCCACGATGAAGGCGAACACCCCGATGGGCACGTTCGTCCAGAAGCACCAGCGCCACCCGGGACCCTCGGTGAACCAGCCCCCGAGCAGCGGTCCGAGCACGGTGGCGATGCCGAAGACGGCGCCCATCGGGCCCATGAACTTGCCGCGGTCCCGGGCGGAGACGATGTCACCGATGATGGCCTGGGACAGGATGACCAGGCCGCCGGCGCCCAGCCCCTGGAGGCTGCGCCAGGCGACGAGTTCGCCGAAGGCGCTCGAGAGGGCCGAGCCGGTGGAACCCGCCACGAAGATCGCGATGGCGATCAGGAACGGCAGCCGGCGCCCGTAGAGGTCGCCGATCTTGCCGTAGATCGGCATGACGATCGCGATGGTGAGCAGGTAGGCGGTGATGATCCAGCCCTCGTGCTGCACCGCACCCAGGTCCCCGACGATCGTGGGCAGCGCGGTGCCGACCACCGACTGGTCCAGGGCCGAGAGGAACATCGCGGACAGGAGGGCCGCGAAGATGATGTACACGGTGCGGCGGTTGAGCTCCACCTGGGGCTGATCAGCGGTCACTCATCATCCCTATCACCGCGGCGCCGCTCCCGCGCGTCGAGCGGCGGGAGCGCTCTCAGTCGGCCGGGTCCTGCGCGGGGGTGGGGATGGCCGCGCGGCCCCGCTCGAGCAGGTCGCCGAACTGCGCCTGGTCCAGGATCGGCAGGCCGAGGTCGCGCGCCTTGGCCTCCTTGGAGCCGGCGCCGGGACCGAGCACCACCACGTCGGTCTTCTTCGACACGCTGCCCGCGGCCTTGCCGCCGCGCTGCAGGATCGCCTCCTTCGCGCCGTCCCGGGAGTAGCCGTCGATGGCGCCGGTGACCACGATCGTGAGGCCGGCGAGCACGCCGGCCGCGGCCGCCGCGGCCGCGGCGCCGGGCCCGGGGTGATCCGGGATCGCGGTCCGCACGCCGTCCCGCTCCCAGGCGCTGACGATCTCGGCGTGCCAGTCCACCGCGAACCAGTCGAGGATCTCGGCCGCGATGGTGGGGCCCACGCCGTCGACCGCGGCGAGCTCCTCCTGGCTCGCCTCACGGATCGCGGCGAGGGAGCCGAAGTGGGTGGCCAGCGCCCGGGAGGCGACGGGTCCGACGTGGCGGATGTTGAGCGAGACGAGGATGCGCCACAGGTCCTTGGTCTTGGCGGCCTCGAGTTCGTCCAGCAGGGTCTCCGCGGCGGCGGAGGGGGCGAAGTCACTCAGGGTGCGACCCTCAGCCTCGGCGGCCTCACGGGCGGCGCGGGAGTGGGTGAGGCTCTTGCGGAAGGGGTGGCGGGTGCGGATCTGGCCGTCCTCGTCCAGGCGCGGCAGCCCGGTCTCGGGGTCGCGCACCACCACGCGGACGGGAGCCAGTCGCTGCAGGCTGGCCTCCCGCACCCGGGTGCGTTCCTCCTGTGTGGCGTCGACGGCGTAGCCCACCAGGGCAAACAGGTCCGCCTCGGTGTGCAGCGGCGGCTCGCTGGGGTAGTCCGGTTGGGTGAGCGCCGCGGCCGTCACCTCACCCAGTGCCTCGATGTCCAGTCCGCCGCGGGAGCCGATGTGCTCCACGCGGCCGCGCACCTGGGCGGGGCAGCTGCGCGCGTTCGGGCAGCGCAGGTCCACGTCGCCCTCCTTCATCGGGCGCAGCGGGGTGCCGCACTCGGGGCACGCGGTGGGCATCTGCCAGTCCTCGCGCGGGTAGCCGTCCTGCGCGAGCGCCTCCACGGGTCCGAGGATCTCGGGGATCACGTCCCCCGCCTTACGCAGCACCACCATGTCGCCGGGCCGCACGTTCTTGGCGGCCACGACCTCCTGGTTGTGCAGGGTGGCCTGACGCACGGTGGAGCCCGCCACGAGGACCGGTTCCATGATCCCGAACGGGGTGGCACGCCCGGTGCGGCCGATACCCACGTCGATCCGCAGCAGCCGGGTGGTGACCTCCTCCGGCGGGTACTTGAACGCGATGGCCCAGCGCGGGGCGCGCGAGGTTGCGCCGAGCGCGCGCTGGTCGGTGACGTCGTCCACCTTCAGCACGATCCCGTCGATCTCGTGCTCCACGTCGTGCCGGTGCTCGCCGTAGTACTCGATCATCTCCTGCGCACCGGCGATGCCCTCCACCACCCGGGAGTAGGGCGAGACCGGCACACCCCAGCCGCCCAGCAGGTCGTAGACCTGCGACTGCCGGGTCGGGTGGTCGCCGGTGGCCTCGCCCCAGGTGAGCCGCCCGATCCCGTGGGCGTACATCCGCAGCGGGCGGGAGGCGGTGACGCGCGGGTCCTTCTGACGCAGCGACCCGGCGGCGGCGTTGCGCGGGTTGGCGAACGTCGGCTTCCCGGCGGCGACCTGGGCGCGGTTGACTTCCTCGAACGCCTCGACGGGGAAGAAGATCTCGCCGCGGATCTCGATCTCCTCGGGGTGCGTGGCGGGATCGCCGGCCAGGGTGTGGGGGATCACGCCGATGGTGCGCACGTTGAGGGTGACGTCCTCCCCCGTGGTGCCGTCCCCCCGGGTCACGGCGCGCACCAGCCGGCCGCCGCGGTAGAGCAGGGCGATCGCCAGGCCGTCGATCTTCAACTCGCACAGGTAGGCCCGCACGGGGCGGCCGAGGTCGCGCGCCACCCGGTCGGCCCACGCCTGCACCTCCTCGGCGGAGAAGGCGTTGTCCAGCGAGAGCATCCGCTCGAGGTGATCCACGGCGGTGAAGAGGGTCGAGTAGGAGCCGCCGACGGTCTGGGTGGGCGAGTCCGGGGTGCGCAGCGAGGGGTGCGCCTCCTCCAGCGCCTCCAGGCGCCGCATCAGGGTGTCGAACTCGCCGTCGCTCATGACGGGTGAGTCCTTGAGGTAGTAAGCGAACCGGGCGTCGTTGATCCGCCCCGCGAGGTCCTGCCATTCCTGCTGGGCCTGCTCCGATGCCGGCTCCGATGCCGACTCCAAGGCGACCTCCGGCGCCTGCTCGGGGCCGGGGCTGGAAGGTGGGGTCTTCGCCGTCATGCCCCCCATTGTGGCGGGTGCCCCTGACATCCTCGGCGCTGCCGCTTCTACCCTGTCGGCGTACGCTCGGCCATGTCGCTGAACATCAAGTTGCCAGTGGTGCACGAGCTCGCTCGCGAGTTGGCCGAGCGCACGGGCACCTCGATGACCAGCGCCATCGAGGAGGCGCTTCGTGCCCGGCTAAGTCCCTCGACCTTCCCACTGGATCACTGGGCCTCGTTTCCCGGTCTGGAGACACGGCCAGTCACGTCACCGTGGGGGCCTCTCGGGTGTGAAAGCCGAGGGCGACGTAGAGGGATCGGGCTTCTGGCGCGGAGTGATCGACGCGGAGCGCGATCCGGGAACGAAGGACTCCCTGAACCGTCTGGACCAAGGCGCGACCAAGGCCGGTGCGACGGTGGGCGGGGAGGACGAACAGGTCGAGGATGAAGGGGCCAGGGGGCACGTCGTCCCACGGCGGGTCCTGCACGGTCAGGATCGCGCCGACTAGTTCATCCCCGACCCAGACGCCGAGCGACGCCGCTGTGAGTAGGTGGCCGTACTCACCGGCCCACGTCCGGGTGATGTCGTCGTGTGCCTCGGCCTCGGTCATCTCGTGAGGCGTGCCGAGGTACGTCTGGTGGTAGACGCTCGAGACGTCCCGAAGAGCAGACAGAGAGAGCGGACGGAGGTGGGCGCCAGCCGGCAGAGCGACATGGGTGGGCTCGCGAGGTTCAGCGATGAGGAGAGCGTTGGCCACGGGTTCAGCCTAGGAAGGTCCGGCGGCAGTGAGAAACTACCCGCTCAAGGGTGAGTTCCACTCCACCACCGGAGGTCTTCGCCTGCCAGGCAGGCTCACCGACCTCGAGCGGGACAACCTCCCTGGACATCACAACTAGGCGAGCGCGTCCCCGAGGGCGACGGAGCAGCGCGCCGCGAGTGTCAGGGTCTCCCGGGCCCGGGCCGGGGTGAGCGACGCGACGCCGCTGCGGGGCAGCACGGTGAGGCGAGGCGGCACTACCCCGGACCAGCGCCAGCGCTGCAGGAGCTCGGTGGCGATCCGGGCGGGGTCCGCGGGCACGTCGCCGGCCTGTGGAGGGGCGGCGTGCGGCACGACGGCGCAGCGCACCCCGAGCCCGTTCTCCACCTGCTGCGCCAGCGCCTCCATCCCCCGCCGGTCCAGTGCCATGACGTCCACCTGCACGCCCCCACCCGCGGCGGCAAGCACCGGCCCGACGACGTCGATGACGCGGGCGTCGGGTGGCACGGCCAGCACCACCACCTGACCGGCGGCCAGCATCGCCTCGGCCACCTCGCGGATCGTCGAGGCCACCACACCCGCCTCGAGCGCCCGCAGGCGGGACATGCCGGAGAAGGTGGGCACGGCGCCCTGGAGCACCTCGGTGAGCATCGGTTCGTGCAGCACGACCGTGCCCGTCCTCGACGCCGCACCCGAGTCGGCGTCGCCGCCCACAGCCGCCTCGCCCGAGGGTACGGCGCCGTCGAGCACCACACCCAGGTCCCGCGCGGCGGTGACGGCCGCGACATGCCTGCTCAGACCGAGCGCGAGGGAGGCGGCGAGATCCGCGCGGGCGACGTCGTCGGACACCACCCGCTCCCCCACCGGGAGCCAGGTGGCCGCGGCGAGCGACAGCGGGCCGAGGACCGGCAGCTCGATCGGCCCGGCATAGCCGGCCGCGGCCAGCGCCAGGGCCTCCACGTCGCCGGTGAGGGTGCGCCCGGCACGGCGCAGCGTGCCGTCCGCCGTGGTGCCCAGGCGCCAGCCGTGCGGTTCGAGGGCGGCGGGCATCGCCTCGCACAGCGCGAGGGTGCGGGCCAGCGGGCTCGCCCAGGGTCCACGGCCGGGCAGGGCGAGCAGCCCGGGGGCGCCGACCAGGCCGGAGGGCGGGTCGGCGAGGACGTCCAGGCTGCTGCGGTGGGCGGCCAGGGCGTCCTGGCCGGGCCAGGCGGCGGGGCCGGCGACGGCGAGGGTCGGGTGGGTCACGCGCTCATTGTGTCCCGCGCGGGGCCGGGCGGGTGAACGACCCTAGAGGCCGTAGAGAACATCGAGGGGCGGCCAGCCGCTCCCGCAGGCGCCGAGTGCCTCGAGGTCCTCCTCGTCCATGAGACCGAGCGTGAGGGTGTCGGCATGCAGCGGCGACCAGGGGTTGTCCTCGAAGGAGAACGTGGCGATCCACTCCTGGCGGGTGGGACGTTCGGAGACGTCCACCTCGTGGCCGAGGGCCTCGATGCACGGGATCGTGAACTCGGTCTGGAAGTCGTAGACCAACGCCTTCTGGTCCTCGGTCCACTCGGCGGTGTACCGCGGGTGGAGCGGGAACCGCGCCGCGCAGATGTAGGACGCCCGCTGGAACTCCTCGCTCTCGAAGTCCACGTCGGTGAAGCCCAGGGTGCCGCCCTCCACGTTGACCTCGAATCCCTGCTCCGTCAGGCACTGTGCGTCGGACTCGAGGGAGTCCTCGACGGTCTCGGTCCAGCGCTCGAACTCCACCTCCGGGAGGGAGTCGAGCTGCAGGCTCGCGGCCAGCTCGGCCAGACCCTCCTCGTACGACGCCTGCAACTCGGCTTCGGTGTAGGTCGTCGGCGTGATCTCGACGGTGGGCTCCCAGGCGGCCTCGTCCCAGTCGCGAGAGTCCCACTCGAGCGCCTCCTGCGCCGTCGCGGTCGCCTCGGCTGTGGCCTCGGCCGTGGTCTCGACGGACTCCTCAGACGTGGCGACGGCCGTGGCCTCCGAGATGTCGTCAGAGGTGGCGTCAGCCGTGCTGGTGAGCTCCTCGCCGTCCTCGTCGCCGGACTCCGTGCAGCCCGCCAGCAGCAGCGCCGCGACGGCGAGTGCCCCCACGCAGGAGGGCATCGTTGCTGTTCTCCGCATCCCTCCATGTTCACACGAGTGAGCCGTGAGCAGGTGGAACCGTGCCTCAGGCGTGGGCGGGGACCGCCTCGCGGGCCTGGTCGAGCTCGGCGATGCGTGCGGCGGCGCCGCGGCCGGAGACCGCCACAGTCCCCTGACCCAGCACACGATCGGCGCCGTCCACGGCGCCCGGCTCACCCGCCCCGAACACGACCAGGGACTGGCCCGAGGCGAGCCCGCGAAGAGGCTCGGCCAGGCGCACGAGGATCGCATCGCCGTCGTCCACCCCCGCCTCGGCAGCCGGGGCAACGCGGCGCACCTGCGCGGGCAGCGGGTCACCGTGCGCACGCACCTGCACCTGCGCCGCGGCCCACTCCTCCAGGGGCAGGTCCTGCGCGAGCCACACCACGTCGTCGGCGATGACCTCCCGCACGCTCAGCACACAGACCTGGTAGACGACTCACAGGCCGCGCCGGCGCCACAGCGACCCTGTCTCCTAGCGAAACGCACCGACACATCGGGGCCCCGGGTGCAGCCCGGAGCGCCTCCACTCTCCACCAGATCACACAATTGTAGTTGCTCATGCAATGTTTGACACCCTTTGGCATCGGCCGGCACGCTGAGTTGTACCGACTAGAACGGAGCAAAGATGCCTTCCGAGTACAGACTGGGCCTCGCGAGCCTCGCCGCAGCGGTGATTGCCGCGCTCGCACTAGTTTCTCCAGCTTCTGCGACACCACCCGGCGTGTTGGCTGATCAGTCCGCACAACTGATCCAAGAAGCTGCAAGCACCCCCGTAGTTCGTCCAGATCGCACGTCAGAAGGATTCTCGATCAGCGACGGGCGCTCACGCCTGACCATCCCTGCAAGAGCCGACAATCCGATCGTCTTCAACTGGCCCGGGCAGCCCGAGTTCAGCGTGCGATTGCCGAGCGATGACCCACGAGCCGCAGCAGCGCTCGCAACGGATGGAACTATCGCCTACATCGAAGGCGACAGCACGGTCAGCCTCGCTGTTCAGGGAGTCAGCGGCGGCGCTCGGGTCCAGACCATCATCGAGGATGAGTCCGCCAGCAGCACCTACTCCTACGAATTCGACCTCCCACCTGGCGGGGAACTCATCGCGCACCCAGATGGGTCCGTGTTCGTGGTCGACGATGACGCGACCATCCTCGCGCAGATCGATGCTCCCTGGGCGCGCGACGCCGACGGTCAGGCACTCGAGACGGCGTACGAGATTGACGGCGACGTTCTCACACAGGTTGTGGAGATCGATGACAGCATCACGTATCCCGTGGTTGCGGACCCACTGATTCGGCGCTGGTATGGGTATCAGTTCGTCATGAGCAATCTGCAGGTGCAGAGAGTCCAAAGCGCACTCAATGCAGGGGCCGGGGTCGCCGGGGTCGCCGCGGCGCTCGCCGCTGCGGGGGTCATCACGAGTCCCGGCGCAGTTCCGTCTGGCATCGCCGCCGCCGTGCTCGCATTCGGCGCCGCTGGCCTCGGCGTGTGCAACTGGAATGGGAAGGGCGTTACGCTGAACACGACATGGGCAGGTGGTGCGTGGTGTTGGCCTCGAGGTTAGTGCCGATCGTCCTTGGCGTCGCCATCGCTATCAGCACCGGGATCATCGTTCTCTCGTGGGCGGTACCGTCGCCGACGTGGGTTCGCCTGGCACCGATCGCGGGGAGCGCTATCGCCGGATGTGTGGCGCTCCTTCTCGCCTGGATTGCTTGGTCCAGGACCCGAAACCGCACCGGATCTGGAGACGGATAGGCACGCACCTCACACCTGGGCCGGGACCGCCTCGCGGACCTGATCCAGCTCGGCGATGCGTGCGGCGGCGCCGCGGCCGGAGACCGCCACAGTCCCCTGACCCAGCACACGATCAGCGCCGTCCACGGCGCCCGGCTCACCCGCCCCGTACACGACCAGGGACTGGCCCGAGGCGAGCCCGCGAAGAGGCTCGGCCAGACGCACGAGGATCGCATCGCCGTCGTCCACCCCCGCCTCGGCAGCCGGGGCAACACGCCGCACCCGCGCGGGCAGCGGGTCACCGTGCGCGCGCACCTGCACCCGCGCCTCGGCCCACTCCCCCAGGGGCAGGTCCTGCGCGAGCCACACCACGTCGTCGGCGATGACCTCCCGCACGCTCAGCAGCGCCTCCGGGCCCACGATCACCCGGTTGGTGGCGGTGTCCACGTCCAGCACGTAGCGGGGCTTGCCGTCGGCGGCGGGGCGGGTGATCCCCAGGCCCTTGCGCTGGCCCACCGTGTAGGAATAGGCGCCGTCGTGCTGGGCGAGCACCTCACCCTCGGTGTCCACCACCTCACCCGGCTGCGAGCCCAGGTGAGAGCGAAGGAAGCCCTGCGTGTCGCCGTCGGCCACGAAGCAGATGTCGTAGGAATCCGGTTTGGCGCTGATCGCGATGCGTCGGCGAGCGGCCTCCGCGCGCACGGCGTCCTTGGTCGGCATGTCCCCCAGCGGGAACAGGCTGCGCTCGAGCCGCTCCTGGCCCATCACCGCCAGCACGTAGGACTGGTCCTTCGCGGCGTCCCGGGCACGCCGCAGTTCGCGGCCCTGTGCGCCCTCAGTGATACGGGCGTAGTGACCGGTCGCCACGGCGTCGAACCCCAGCGCGAGGCCGCGGTCCAGGAGCGCGGCGAACTTGATGTGCTGATTGCACCGCACGCAGGGGTTCGGGGTGCGCCCGGCGGAGTACTCCGAGACGAAGTCGGCCACCACGGTGTCGGTGAACTCCTCCGAGAGGTCCCACACGTAGTACGGGATCTCCAGCACGTCGGCCGCACGGCGCGCATCGGAGGCGTCCTCGATGGAGCAGCAGCCCCGGGAACCGTTGCGGTGCTGGGCGCGGGAGCGGGAGAGCGCCATGTGGACGCCGACCACCTCGTGGCCGGCCTCGACGGCGAGCGCCGCGGCGACGGCGGAATCGACCCCTCCGGAGAGGGCTGCCAGGACGCGCATCGGGCCTCCTCGTGGGTTGCGGGCGTGGTGGGCCGCGGGTCACCGGCCGCGCGATCGGGCCGGGATGGTCGGCCTCGAGTGTACGTGCGGTGTGCACGGAGCGACCCACGCGCATCACCGCATCACTATGATGAGGTGATGCGCACCACCATCACGCTCACCCCCGACGCCGATGCGATCATCCGCCGCGCCATGGCGGAACGCGGGCTCACGTTCAAGGAGGCCGTCAACGACGCGATCCTGCGCAGCAGTGCCACACCGTCCACCGTGGATCTGACCTGGCCGACGTACGACCTCGAGTTCCGGTTCGATCCCACGAAGTCCAGTGAGGCGCTCGCTGCGCTCGACGACGAGGACGCAGTGGCGAAGCTCGAGCGCGGCGCATGACCATCGTCGACGTCAATGTGCTGATCTACGCCACGGCGCGGGGGTCTCGACACCACGACCGCGCTCGTGGATGGCTCTTGCGCGCGCTCTCGGGCTCCCGTCCCGTGGGACTCCCCTGGCACTCGCTCCTCGGTTTCGTGCGACTAGCGACGAGTCCACGTGCGATGGAGCATCCCCTCACCATGGATCAGGCATGGGACCTCGCGGAGGGATGGCTCTCGAGCGGGGTCGCTGTCACCCCGGAGCCCGATCTCCGCCACCTGAGCCGAGTCAGGTCCCTCATCGCCGCGGTGTCGGAACAGGGAGGGGTCGGCGGCGCCCTCGTCTCCGATGCGCATCTGGCTGCCCTCGCGATCCAGCACCGAGCCACCCTCATCAGTTTCGATCGGGACTTCGAGCGCTTCCCCGGCCTGCACTGGGAGATGCCCTCCTAGCCGGCCCTCCGAGCCGCCCCGCCGACCGGGTACTTGCGCAGAGTTCGCGCGCGTCGGGGCTGCACAAACACACGCTCGGCGGGAGTGGGCCTGCGTAAGCACACGCTCGGCGGGAGCGGGGCTGCACAAACACACGCTCGGCGGGAGGGCGGCCCGCGGGAGGGATCGGGCTACTCCTGGGGTTCGACCCAGCGCGGGAAGACGCCGCTCGGCGCCGGCAGCGCGGTGCCGGGCACCAGGCGCTCGCCGACCGCGGCGAACGGCACCTCGCTCGGCAGCCCGAGCTGCGTGAGCATGACGCCGGCGCTGGTGGGCATCACCGGCTGCACCAGGGTTGCCACGGTGCGCACCACCTCCATGGTCACCCGCAGCACCGTGCCCATCCGGGGCAGGTCCTCCTTGAGCTTCCACGGCTGCTGCGCCGAGAAGTACCGGTTGGTCTCCCCCAGCATCGACCACAGCGCCTCGAGGTAGAGGTGCAGCGCCTGCACCTCGATGTGGCCGCGGGCGGTCTCCAGCAGCGTGGCGGCGCGCGCCAGCAGCGCCTCGTCCTCCTCGGTCAGGTCACCGAGCTCGGGGACCTGGCCGCCGAGGTTCTTCGCGACCATGGACAGGGAGCGCTGCGCGAGGTTCCCGAGCTCGTTGGCGAGGTCGGCGTTGATGCGCGCGACCACGGCCTCGTGGGAGTAGGAGCCGTCCTGCCCGTAGGAGAACTCCCGGGTGAGGAAGTAGCGGGTGGCATCCAGCCCGTACCGCTCGGCGAACTCCAGTGGCGAGGCCGCGGTGCCGTCGGACTTGGACATCTTGCGCCCGCCCGCGTACAGGAACCCGTGCGCGTAGACCCGCGTGGGCAGCGGCAGGCCGGCGGACATGAGGAACGCGGGCCAGTACACGGCGTGGAACCGGATGATGTCCTTGCCGATGATGTGCAGGTCCGCCGGCCAGTACCGCTGGTAGGAGGCGGAGTCGACGTCCGGGAACCCGGCGCCGGTGAGGTAGTTCGTCAGGGCGTCCACCCACACGTACATCACGTGCTCGGGTGCGCCCGGCACAGGCACGCCCCAGTCGAACGTGGTGCGCGAGATCGACAGGTCCCGCAAGCCGGTGCGCACGAACGCGGCGACCTCGTTGCGGCGCACGTCCGGCCCCACGAACTCCGGGTGCTCCTCGTACAGCGCGAGCAGCTTGTCGGTGTAGGCCGAGAGCCGGAAGAAGTAGGACGGCTCCGTGGTCCAGGTGACCTCGGTGCCGGTGGCGGTGGCCACGCGCTCGCCGGAGTCGATGACCTCGGTCTCGTCCTCGGCGTAGTAGGCCTCGTCCCGCACCGAGTACCAGCCCTCGTAGTGGTCGAGGTAGATGTCCCCGGCCTCGACCATGCGCTGCCAGATCGCCTGACTCGCCTCGATGTGGTCGGCGTCGGTGGTGCGGATGAACCGGTCGAAGGAGATGCCCAGGCCGCGCTGCATCTCCTCGAACACGTCGGAGTTGCCGCGCGCGAACGTGGCCGGGTCCACACCTGCCTTCTGCGCCGCCTGCATCATCTTGATGCCGTGCTCGTCCGTGCCGGTCAGGAACCGCACGTCGAAGCCGTCCAGGCGCTTGAACCGCGCCAGCACATCGGTGGTCACGTACTCGTACGCCGTGCCCATGTGCGGCTTCGCGTTCGGGTAGGCGATCGCCGTGGTCAGGTAGTAGGCAGGCTGCTGCTCGGTCACGGGGGTCAAGCCTACCGACGCCCCACTCGGTCCCGGAACAGCCACTCAGTCCTGGAACAGCGCCCGCAGCCGCCGCGTGGCCACCACCACCCCGAGGACCACCATGGCGACCAGGTATCCCACGTGCACCAGGAGCGCCCCGTCCATCACCCCGAGGGTCAGGCCCCGCACCAGTTCCACGCAGTGCCACAGGGGCAGCGCCATCACGAGCCACTGGATCGCCTCGGGGTAGACCGTGATCGGGTAGAAGGTGGCCGAGAACAGGAACATCGGCAGCATCACGAACGTGATCCAGTCCATCTGCTGGAAGGTGCGCATGAAACTGGTGATCGCCATCCCGACCGCGGCGAACGCGAACGCGATGAGCACCACCGCGGGCAGTGCGAGCAGCGCGGACCAGGACCCGTTCAGACCCAGCACCTGCATCACGAGGAGGAACCCGCCGGCGTAGGCGACCCCGCGCAGCATCGCGTAGGCCATTTCGCCGCCGGCCACGTCCAGGGGGCCCAGCGGCGTGGTGAGCATGGTGCGGTAGAGCTTGGAGAATCGGAGCTTGAAGAACACATTCCAGGTGGAGTCGAACACCGCGCCGTTCATCGCCGAGACCGCCAGCAGCGCGGGGGCGATGTAGGCGGCGTAGGTGACCGTCTCCCCGCCCGGCAGGGTGACGTCCCCGATGTAGGTGCCCAACCCGATGCCCATCGCCAGCAGGTAGAACACCGGCTCGAAGAAGCCGGAGACGACCACGGCCCAGGTGGAGGACTTGGTGGCGATGAGGCCGCGCAGCAGCACGATCCGGGCGTTGCCGGAGTAGATGGCGCCGAGGGGCCGACGGCGTGGCACGGCCGCGCGGGCCGCCTCCCGGGCGGGGGTGCTCATGCGAGCCTCCTGGTGAAGGTGCGCACCGCGAGCACGGCGCCGAGCGCCGCGTACAGGGCGAGGACCGCGAGGTGGACGACGACGAGCCACGCCGTGGTCGGTGCGCCGTAGGTGAGGAATCGGCCCAGTTCCGCGCCGTGCCAGACCGGGGAGAGCCAGCCGATCGGCTGCAGCCAGGCGGGCAGGGTCGCCAGCGGGTAGAACGTGCCGGAGAAGAGGAACAGTGGGGTGAAGACGAAACGCTGGATGAGGGCCATCTGGCCGCGGTCCTCCCGCAGGCTCGCGCTGTAGGCCAGCAGCGGCAGGCCGAAGGCCAGACCCGCGAGCACCCCCGTGAGCACCGAGAGCGCGCCGAGCAGCGGCCGGTCCACGGCGCCGAAGGCCACGGTGATGAGGTAGTAGGCGCCGGTCACGAACGCCATCCGCATGGCGACGGCGAGCACCAGCCCGGCGGGGATGTCCCGGGTGGCCAGGGGGCTGGCGGCGATGCCGAAGAAGGTCTTGCGCCACTTGAAGCCCGCCATCACGGGGTAGGTGAACTCCTCCATGCCCACGCTGACGGCGGCGGTGACCGCCAGCGCGGGGGCCACGAAGGTGACGTAGCTGACCGGTCCCGCTGCGCCGTCGGCCACCGAGACGGGGATGACGGCCGCCAGGCCGAGGCCCAGTCCCAGCAGGTAGATCAGGGGCGAGCCGATGCCGCCCACCACGAGGGTCCAGCCGTAGGCGCGCATGGAGTGCAGGAACGTCTCGCAGGCATACCACCAGCCGAAGCGCCGGGGGCGGTCCCCGCCGGCCAGCGCCGCCCGGCGCCGTTCCTCCAGGCTCGCCTCGGGCCCGAGGGCATTGGTGCGGATGGTGGCGCCGTCGCTGACCCGGGTGCGGTCCACGGCCGCGCCGGGCGGCTCAGGGGTCGAGTCGGCAGGTGTCGACCCAGCCGGGGTGAACTCAGTCAACGAGGCTCCTCCCGGTCAGACGCAGGAACACGTCCTCCAGGCTGGAGCGGCGCACGAGGGAGGTGGTGGGGTGCAGGCCGCGGCCCACCACCTCCTCCAGGGCGCGCTCACCGTCCGGGGTGTAGACCAGCAGGCGATCGGGGAGCACCTCCACCCGCTCGGCGAGTGCGCCGATGGCGGCCACGTCGTCGGCCACCTCGGCGTTGCGGCTCGAGCCGAAGCGCACCTCCAGCACCTCGCGGGAGGAGTAGCGGCGGATGAGGTCGGCCGGGGAGCCCTCGGCCATGATCGCGCCGTGGTCCACCACGATGAGGCGGTCGCACAGCTGCTCGGCCTCGTCCATGTAGTGGGTGGTGATGACCAGGGTGGTGCCGGCCTCCTTGAGGCGGAACAGCCGGTCCCACAGCACGTGCCGGGCCTGCGGGTCCAGGCCGGTGGTCGGCTCGTCCAACATGAAGATCTGCGGGGTGTTCATCAGGCCGCGGGCGATCGTCAGGCGGCGCTTCATGCCCCCGGACAGGTCGTCCACCTTGGCGCCGGCCTTGTCGGTGAGCTGGGCGAACTCCAGCAACTCCTCGGCGCGCTCGCGGCACACGGCGCGCGGCAGGCCGAAGTAGCGGCCGTACATGATCAGGTTGTCGCGGGCGCGCATGTCCGGGTCGAGGTTGTCCTCCTGCGGCACCACCCCGAGCTGGCTGCGGATCTGCGGACCGTGGGTCTCCGGGTCCAGGCCCAGCACCTGCAGGTCTCCCCCGGTGCGGCGCGAGACGGCGGAGATCATCCGCATCGTGGTGGACTTCCCGGCGCCGTTCGGGCCCAGCAGGCCGAAGGACTCCCCCGCGGTCACCTCGAAGTCGATGCCGTCCACGGCGGTGAACTCGCCGTAGCGCTTGGTGAGGGAGGAGGCGGTGATCACGGGTGCTGGCACACGGGTGAGCATACGTCCGCCGGGCTCGATCACGGGCGCCCCGAGGGGTTGCGCTTTGATTGTTAGTAAGGTTTACTATCATTCATGTCGACCACCCCGACCCTCCGGCCCCTGCGGCCGATGGCCAAGCTCCTCCCGGAGGCCGCGCGGCGCCACAACCGCGCCCTGGTGCTGCAGACCCTGCTGCGCACCGAGGGCCTCTCGCGGGCCGACGTGGCCCGCGCCACCGGCCTGACCCGCGTCACGGTCTCGGACCTGGTGGCCGACCTCATCGCCGACGGCATGGTGACCGAGTCCGGCCCGCAGGAGGGGCGACGCCCCGGCAAGCCGGCCACCGTGCTGTCCGTGGATGCCACCAGCCGGTACGCCATCGGCCTGGACCTGGCCGACCACGCCCGCTTCCGCGGCGCCCTGCTCGGCATCGACGGCCGGGTGATCGTCCGCGCCGAGCGCCCCCTCGGGGACGCACGCGGCGAGGACGCCCTCGCCCTGGCCACCGAGCTGGCCCGCGAACTCGCGCAGGCCGCGCAGGCCCACTCCCGCCCGCTGCTCGGCGTGGGGGTCGGCTCCCCCGGTGTCGTGGACCCCAGCGGCACCGTGCACTCGGCGCCGAACCTGCGCTGGAGCGACGTGCCCCTGCAGGCCCACCTCGCCCAGGCCCTCGGAGCCCCCGCCGTCGTGGTCAACGACGCCCATGCCGCGGTGCTCGCCGAGCACGGCGCCGGCGAGGGTTCCCCCGACATGATGCTGGTGGCCATCGGCCACGGTGTCGGTGCCGGCCTCATCGTGGGCGGCACCCCGGTGCTCGGCGCCCGCAGCGCGGCCGGTGAGATCGGGCACGTGACGATCGGCTCCGACGTCGGGCCGCTGTGCGCGTGCGGGAAGCACGGCTGCCTGGAGGCCTGGGCCTCCGTACCGCGCATCACGCGGGCACTGGCGGACGCGGGTGCGGACGCCGGCGCCCGCACCCAGGTGTTGCGCGCCGCCGGTGAGCGCCTCGGCATGGCGCTGGCGCCCGTCATCGGCGCCCTCGACCTCGACCAGATCGTGCTGTCCGGCCCCCAGGAGCTGCTGCTCGGGGAGGTCCTGGAGACCACCCGCGCCACCCTGCTGGAGCGCACCCGCTTCCACGACCACGTCACCGTGCGGATGTCCGAACTCGGCGAGGACATCGTGCTGCGCGGCGCAGGCGCCGCGATCGTCACCCATCTTCTCGGGGTCTCCTGACCCCGTCACGTCCCCCAACCCCAATCCCCACCCGGGAGGAACCCATGAGGAAGTCACTGGCGGCCCTGACCGTCACCGCAACAGCATTGGCGCTGGCCGCATGCTCCTCGTCGGACTCCGCGTCCGACGCGGACACCGACTCCGGCTCCGGCTCGACGGCGCAGGAAGGCGACGGCGACGCCGACTCGGCTGGAGGTGAGGACATCACCCTGTGGCTGATGGGCGGGGACACCCCCGAGGACCTGCGCACCTACCTCACCGACACCTACGCCGAGCAGACCGGCGGCACCCTCACGATCGAGGAGCAGTCCTGGGGCGATGCCCTCTCCAAGCTCACCACCGCGCTCCCGGACGCCGCGAACACCCCCGACGTGGTGGAGATCGGCAACACCTGGTCCCCCACCTTCACCACCGTGGGCGCCTTCACCGACATCTCCGACATGCTCGGGGAACTCGGCGGGGACGACCTGCTGCAGAGCTTCGTGGAGGTCGGCGAGGTCGACGGCGCCAGCTACACCGTGCCGTACTACTTCGGCTCGCGGTACATGTTCTACCGCAAGGACCTCTACGAGGCGCAGGGCCTGAGCGTGCCCACCACCCTGGAGGAGTTCTCCGAGACCGCGGCCGCGCTCACCACCGACGCGCAGTCCGGGTTCTACCTGGGCGGTGAGGACTGGCGCAACGGGATCTCCTGGATCTTCGCCCACGGCGGCGAGCTGGCGGTGCAGGAGGACGGCGAGTGGGTCTCCACCCTGTCCGACCCGAACACGATCGCCGGCCTCGAGGCGCTGCAGGAGCTCTACACCTCCTCCTCCCTCGCCCCGGTCACCGAGTCCGACTCCACCCCCTGGGTGAACATCAACAACAACGACGCCACCGGCGCCCCCGAGGCCGCCACGATCATGGCGCCGAGCTGGGCGCACTGGTCGATCGGCGACCTCGAGCCGGACCCGGATGACGACACCCAGCAGATCGCCGTCTGGAACGACGACGTGTTCGGCACCTACGTGCTGCCGGGCGTGGACGGCGGTGTGGCCCCGGTGTTCGCCGGCGGCTCCAACATCGGCATCTCCGCCTCCAGCACCAAGCAGGAGGGCGCCAAGGAACTGCTGCGGATCATCTTCTCCCCGGAGTACCAGGAGCTGCTCGGTGGCGCCGGCCTCGGCCCGGGCAACCTGGAGTACGTCTCTTCCCTGGGCGATGACCAGTTCGCCGTGGCGATGGCCACCTCCGCCGAGCACTCCAAGCTGACCCCCGCCGCGCCCGGCTGGGCCGCCGTGGAGGGATCCGGCCTGCTGGAGGAGTTCTTCGGCAAGGTCAACGGCGGCGGTGACATCCCCGCCCTCGCGGCGGAGTACGACGCCCAGATCACCCCGATGCTCGCGGGCTGATCGCCTGGTGTCCCGGGCGCAGCGCCGCGCCCGGGACACCCCCAGCCCGCACCTGCCGACCCGAGGACACCCATGCCCACCGCGCCCGCCACCCGCACCGGGTCGGCCGCCGCGCCCGCCACCCCGGCCCGCGCGCCGCGCCGACGCCGCACACCCCGCGTCCCCTACCTCCTGCTGCTACCCGCCGTGCTCGTGCTGCTGCTCGGCATGGGCTACCCCGTGGTGTGGCAGGCACTCACCTCCCTGCGCGACTTCGGCCTCGCCCAGCAGTTCGGCGCCCCCGCCGAGTTCATCGGCCTGGGCAACTACGCCGAACTGGTCACCGACCCGCAGTTGCTGGCCGTGGTGGCCCGTTCCATCGCCTTCTGCCTCGTGGCCGCCGGCCTGACCGTGCTGCTGGGCACCCTGTTCGCGCTGCTGATGACCGCCGTGGCCACCCCCGCGCGGATGACACTGCAGGTCTCCCTGCTGCTGGCCTGGGCGATGCCCGTGGTCGCCGCGATGACCGTGTGGATCTGGCTGTTCGACCGCCGCCGCGGCGTCATCAACTACACCCTGGACGCCCTCGGCCTCCCGTTCGAACGGTTCGACTGGCTCTCCAACCCCTGGACCTTCTTCCTGGTCGCTCTGATCGTGGTGGTCTGGATGTCCGTGCCGTTCGTCGCGTTCGCGATGTACGCCGGCCTCACCCAGGTCTCCCCCGAGGTGCTGGAGGCTGCCGCGATCGACGGCGCTGACGGATTCGCGCGCTTCCGCCACATCATCCTGCCGATGGTGCGCCCGGTCCTCTCGATCGTGCTGCTGCTCCAGCTCATCTGGGACCTGCGGGTCTTCACCCAGTTCACGATGCTGCAGGACGCCGGTTCCAAGTCCAGCGACTACGACGTGCTGGGCACCTACATCTACAAGCTCGCCACCTCGGCGCAGGACTTCGGCATGGCCAGCGCGTTCTCGATCATCGTGCTGCTGCTGACGATCGCCCTGTCCTGGTTCTACGTGCGCGACCTGATGAAGCAGGAGGACCAATGACCGCCCGCCTCTCCCGCCGTCTGCTGACGGCGCTGGCCTTCCTCATCGCCCTGGTGTGGGTGTTCCCGGTCTACTGGATGCTCAACTCGGCGCTGCTGCCCAACACCGTGCTGCAGTCCTTCATCCCGACGTTCTTCCCCGTGCCGGCCACGCTGAGCAACCTGCGCTCGGTGGCCACCGACCCCTCCTTCTACTCCGCGCTGACCATGAGCCTCGCGGTGACCTTCACCGCCGTGATCGGGTGTCTGCTGTTCGCCTTCCTCGCGGCGCTGGCGATCTCCCGGTTCCGCTTCCGCGGCCGTGCCTCCTTCGTGCTCGCGGTCCTGCTGGTGCAGATGCTGCCCGCCGAGGGCCTGTTCATCGCGCAGTACAAGATGGTCAGCGCCGCCGGCCTGCTCAACTCCGTGATCGGCATCTCGGTGATCTACATGGCCGCCGTGATCCCCTTCACGGTGTGGATGCTGCGCGGATTCGTGGCCGCGGTGCCGCTGGAACTGGAGGAGGCCGGGATGATGGACGGGCTCTCCCGCTCCGGTGCCTTCATGCGCATCACCCTGCCGCTGCTCGCCCCCGGCCTGGTGGCCTCCGGGGTGTACGCCTTCCTGCAGGCCTGGAACGAGTTCACCGTGGCGCTGGTGCTGCTGCCGGACTCCGCCGCGCACACCCTGCCGCTGTGGCTGCGCTCCTTCATCCAGGCCAGCGCCACCCGCGAGACCGACTGGGCGCAGGTGATGGCTGCCTCCACGATCGTGGCGGTTCCCGTGATCCTGTTCTTCCTGCTGGTGCAGGGCCGCATGACCTCCGGCCTGGTGGCCGGGGCGGTGAAGGGGTGAACGCGCCGACGGGCGGTCTGGGCCCCCGGGTGGGCCTGGACATCGGCGGCACGAAGACCCACGCGGTGCTGCTCGGGGCCGACGGCGCCGTGCTGGCCGAGGAGAAGCGTCCCTCCGGCCACGGCGCGCAGCCGGTGCTCGCCACCGCGAGCGCCCTGGTGCGTGACCTGACCGCCCGAGCGGGGATCGCCGTCGCGGATCTCGCCCTCGTGGGGGCCGGCCTGCCCGGCACCGTGGAGGAGGCCACCGGCCGCGTCACCCAGGCCCTCAACCTCGGCATCACCGACCTGGACGTGGCCGGTGAGCTGCGCCGCGAGCTCGGGGTGGCGGTGCACGTGGAGAACGACGTCAACGCTGCCGCGCTCGGTGTGGCGGCTCAGCGCCCGGACACGTGCTCGCTGGCCTACCTCAACCTCGGCACCGGCATGGCCGCCGGCCTCGTGCTGCGCGGGGAACTGTGGCGCGGACACGTGGGCGCCGCCGGCGAGATCGGGCACCTGCCGTGGCAGAACAACGGTCCCCGGTGTCACTGCGGGCAGCGCGGCTGCCTGGAGCTGTACGCCTCCGGCTCCGGCATCGCCGCGCAGTGGCGCGCGCAGCGCGAGACCGACCCCCCGAAGGCCTCCGCCCTGCCCGAACTGGCCCACACCGATGCCCTGGCCGCCACGCTGCTGGAGAACCTCACCAACGCCGTCGCGGCGGCGGTCCGCCTCCTCGTGCTCACCGTGGACGCGCAGTCCGTGGTGGTGGGCGGCGGGATGGCGCGGATGGGACCGGAACTCCTGGCCCGCGTGGTCACCACCCTGCGCTCGTGGGAACTGCACTCCCCGTTCCTCGCCTCGCTCGAACCGAGCGCGCGGGTGGAGGTGCTGCGCAGCACCGGCCGCATCCCGGCGATCGGCGCGGCCCTCGGTGGTCGGCTGGCGCCTCAGCCCAGTTCCGGCACCCGCTCGTAGCCCAGGCCCGCCGCCTCCCAGTCCGCGCGCAGCCCGACCAGTCGCGGCGCGAGGTCGCCGGCGCGCTCCCGCGCCGCGGGGGTGGACCAGGCGACCTCCGCCGTGGCCGCGAGCCGTGGCAGCAGCATCCGCAGCAGGTCCTCGCGGGTGGTGATCGTCTCGGTGAAGCAGGTGGCCTCGACGCCGAGGATCGCCTCCTCCCCCACGCCCGGGATGAGCGCGGTCGGCTCCCACGTCGCGGCCTGGGTCAGCGAGGTGGGGCCCCCCGACCAGGTCAGGCCCAGGTCGGTGTCGGCGTCGTACTTGTGGTCCAGGTAGGCCACGTCCCCCGGGGAGAGCACGAGTCGCCCGCCCTGGGCCAGGAAGGACCGGGCGCGTTCGGCGTGCCCGATGCCGTCCTGGCGGGGGGTGGTCAGGTCCCAGTACTGCCCCACGCTCCCGGGTGGCAGGTCGCTGCTGCGGCCGAGCTCGTGCCACGCCATCACGCGTTTGCCGGTGGCGGTCACCAGCCCCAGCACTCGTCGGGCGAACAGCAGGTAGTCCTCCTGCGACATCGCCAGGCACTCGTCCCCGCCGATGTGCAGGTACGGGCCCTCGGTGAGGTCGGCGAGCTCGTGCAGCACGTCGGCCACGAACGCATAGGTGCGCTCGGCGTGGACGTCGAGCTGGGAGAAGCCGACCTCCATCCCCTCATAGGGCTGCGTCGCGACCCCGGCCGGGGCGAGCTCGGGGTAGGCCACCAGGGCGGCGTGGGTGTGCCCGGGCAGGTCGATCTCCGGGACGAGGGTGATGTGGCGCGCCGCGGCGTAGGCCTGAAGGTCGCGGTAGTCGCGCTGGGTGAGGAAGCCACCGCCGGTGCCGCCGACCCCGCCGGCGGCGCCCACCGTGGTCAGCCGGGGCCAGGAGCGGATCTCCAGGCGCCAGCCCTGGTCGTCGGTGAGGTGCAGGTGCAGGTGGTTCAGCCGCAGCCCCACCATGGCGTCGATGACCTCGCGCAGGGTGGGGACCTCGACCATGTGCCGGGCGAGGTCGATCATCAGCCCGCGGTGGGGGAACCGGGGACTGTCGTGCAGCAGGATGCCCCCGGCGATCCCGGCGTCCTCGAGGTGGCGCAGGGCATCGCGGCCGTAGGTGGCGCCCGCGGCGTCGGCGTACCGGATCACCGGCTGTGCGCCGCGGGTGTCGATCTCGAAGCCCTCGGCCGGCAGGCCCGGGTCCCGTTCGAGGCGCACCTGCCCCGAGGCCGCCCGCCCGATCGTGCGCACCAGGTGCCTCGGTGCGGGAACCAGGGGAACGTCGTCGTGCATCATCGCCTCCGGACCGGGTTTGGAAGGATTCCTAACTAACCTAGCGTACCAGGCCACATTGTTGTCAGCTTGTGACACGACGTCGGCCGGTTTCCCGGGGTTCGACCCGCCTGCTGCTGGGATGCTGGGAACCATGGCCACCCCCCTGACCCGACTCGCCGACGGCACCGTGCTGCAGGTGAGCCCCCTCACGGGGACCCAGGTGTGGACCGTCCCCGGGCGCTCCCACCGACCGCTGGAGGCCGCCGACCGTCCCACGCACACCCTCGCTGCCGGCGAGAGCGAGCGGATGTGCCAGTTCTGCGCCGACCGGATGCTCGAGACGCCCCCGGAGAAGGCCCGCCTGGTGCACGACGACGCCGGTCGCCCCCAGCTGATGCGCGGGGTTCCCGCGAGCGAACTGTGGGAGACGCGGGCCGAACTGCGCCGGTTCGCGAACCTCTTCGAGATCGTCTCGATGACCTCCTGGCGCACCAACCACGGCTTCATCCCGCCGGCGGAGAGCGTGGAGGCCGCGCGCGCCTATCTCGCCGATCCCGCCGGCCTCGACCACGTGCGCGCCGTGCTCGCCGCACGCGAGGCCGCCGGCGGCGCCATCGCCCCCTCCACCGGGGACGCCGAGGGCCTGCTGGAGCCGACCGTGGACCTGCTCGCCGGCGCCCACGACCTCATCGTGCCGCGCCGGCACGTGATCGACGGCGCCACGCGGGCCGATGAGTTGGCCTTCTCCGGGGCGCTCAGCGCCAGGGAGCACCACGAGTTCGTCGCGTTCACCATCGACGCGCTCGCCGACCTCTACCAGCGCCAGCCGGCGGCACGCTACGTGGCGGTGTTCCAGAACTGGCTCAAGGCGGCCGGGGCGAGCCTGGAGCACCTGCACAAGCAGCTGGTGGCGATCGACTCCTACGGGCCCCAGGCGCAGCGGGAGATCCTCATGCTGCGTGAGGAGCCGAACCTGTACCAGCACGAGGTGATCGACCTCGCCCGGCGCGAGCAGCTCGTGGTGGCCGCCACCGACGGCGCCGTCGCGGTGGCCGGTGTGGGGCACCGCTACCCGAGCCTGGAGATCTACTCCACCTCCGCCCACCAGCTGCCGTGGGAGCACACCAGCGCCGAGATCGGCGCGATGTCGGAGTTGCTGCGCGCCCTGCACGTGGTCACGGGCGGGCACGTGGCCACCAATGAGGAGTGGCACCACCGGCCGCCGGACGTGCCCGAGCCGATGCCGTGGCGGATCGTGCTGAAATGGCGCCTCAACGTGCCGGCCGGGTTCGAGGGCGGCACAAAGATCTACGTCAACACGATCGACCCGTGGACCATGCGCGAGCGCGTGGTCACCGAACTGCTGGACCTGCGCGCGAGCGGCGCGCTGGGGAACGCGGCACCGATCCGCATCGGCCCCGAGGTGCGGGACTCCGACCTGCACCTGAACTACGCGGCGTCCGCGCCATCTGGAAAGGTAGGGACATGAGGATCGTCGTCGTCGGCGCCACCGGCAACATCGGTACCGCGCTGCTGCGCGCGCTCACCGCCCGCAGCAGCGTCACGAGCGTGGACGCCGTCTCGCGCCGCGGGCCCGGGCGACTGTCCCTGCAGACGCGGTATGCGCTGCGCCACCATGAGCTCGACGTGGCCACCCCCGAGGGCGCGCAGGCGCTGGGTGCCCTGACGGCCGGCGCCGATGCGGTGGTCGACCTCGCATGGGCGCACGACGAGCGCCCCGGGCGCGCCGGACGCACCACCGCCCTGAACCGCGACATCTCCCGCGGCGTGCTCGCCGCCGCCGCCGGGGCCAAACAGCTCGTGGCACTGAGCTGCGCCACCGCCTACGCGCCGAACTACGGCGCGGAGCCGATCGACGAGGACTGGCCCACCACGGGCGCCTCGGACTCCCCGCTCGCGCAGGACAAGGTCGCCTTCGAGGGGCTGCTGGACGCCTTCGCCTCCGCCCACCCCGGGGTGGCGCTCACCCGGCTGCGCCCCGCCACGACCCTGCAGGAGTCCGCCGGCGCCGAGCTGGTGCGCCGGCACCTGTCCGCCCTTGTGCCCCGGCTGGGTCTCGGGGAGGACGTGCCCGTGCTGCTGTGGCCCGAGGGCCTGGGGCTGCAGGTCGCCCACGCCGAGGACGTGGCAGCCGCGATCGTGGCGGCCGTGGAGCGGCGGATGCCCGGGGCATTCAACCTGGCCTGCGACCAGGCGCTGGACGGCGAGCAGGTGGCCGAGGCGATCGGCGCGAAGCGCCTGATCACCATCCCCCGCAGCGCCGCGAGCGTGGGTCACACCGTGGCGTGGTGGACCCGGCTGGTGCGCGCCTCGCCGCAGTGGCTGGACACCCTGGCCGCGATGCCCGCCCTGGACACCCAGAAGTCGCAGCGGATGCTCGGGGTGCGGGCCCAGTGGACCTCCACGGGCACGATCCGCGCCGCCGCGCGCGGCATTTCCGTGCGGCGTGAGGGCTGGACCCCGGCCCTGTCCCGGCACGACGCGGAGGAATGAGCGCGTGGCCGTGGAGTCCGAACTCTCGACGCCGTCGGCGGCGCCTGCCGCAGCGGGGGTGCCGGCGTCCTCGCAGCGCCTCGTTGCCCACCTCCCGGAGCACCTCACGCAGCGCCTGGCCCGCTACGTCACGGGCGCGAACGGCGACGCCGTCGAGGTCCGCTCCCCCGCCGACGACGCGGTGATCGGCTCGGTGCCGACCCACACCACCGACGACCTGACCGCACTCGCAGCCCGGGCCCGGGCGGCCCAGCGGGAGTGGGCGGCCTGGCCCCTGAGGCGGCGCCGCGCCGTCGTCCAGCGCTTCAGTGACCTCGTGCTGCGGGACTCGGCACTGGCGATGGACGTGATCCAGGCCGAGAACGGCAAGTCCCGCGTGGATGCGCTGGAGGAGACCCTGGACGTGGGCGTGTACGCCGGCCGGGCGGCGCGGCTTGCGCCCGCGGCGCTGCGCACCCGGCGCCACCGGGGCGCCTACCCGGTGCTGACCGAGACCGTGGAGGTGCGCCACCCGCTCGGGGTGGTGGGGATCATCAGCCCGTGGAACTACCCGTTCACCCTCGCCGCCTCCGATGCGGTGCCGGCGCTGCTGGCCGGGAACGCGGTGCTGCTGAAGCCCGACCTCGGCACGCCCTACTCCGCCCTGCTCACGCTCGCGCTGCTGCGGGAGGCGGGACTGCCCGAGGGTGTGCTGCAGATCGTGATCGGCGACGGCCCCGTGGTGGGCGACGCGCTGATCGACCACGTCGACTACGTCATGTTCACCGGCTCCACGGCCACCGGGCGGCACGTGGCCCAGCGGTGCGCCTCGCGGCTCATCGGCTGCTCCGCGGAACTCGGCGGGAAGAACCCACTCGTGGTGCTGCCCGATGCGGACATCGCGGCCGCCGCGAACGGCGCCGCCCACGCGAGCTTCTCCAACGCCGGTCAACTGTGCATCTCGATGGAGCGGATCTACGTGCACGAGGCCGTGGCGCAGGAGTTCACCGCCGCGTTCGTGGCCGCGACCGAATCGCTGCGCGTGGGCGTGGGCGCGAGTTGGGACCTGGACGTCGGCTCGCTGGCCTCGGCCGCCCAGCTCGAGCGGGTGCAGGCGCACGTGGCCGACGCCGTGACCTGCGGCGCGCGGGTGCTGACCGGTGGGCACGCCCTGCCCGAGGCGGGTCCGTTCGTGTTCGCCCCGACCGTGCTGACCGATGTGCCCCAGACGGCGCGGCTGGCCCGCGAGGAGACCTTCGGTCCGGTGGTCTCGGTGTACGTGGTCGGCTCCGAGGCGGAGGCGATCGCGCGCGCGAACGACACCGACTACGGGCTGAACGCGAGCCTGTGGACCCGGCGGCGGTCAGCGCGCGCTGTGGCCCGGCAGCTGGAGGCCGGGACCGTGAACATCAACGAGGGCTTCGCCGCCGCGTGGGGCTCACACGGCGCGCCGATGGGCGGGTGGAAGTCCTCCGGGCTGGGCCGCCGGCACGGCGTGGCGGGCATCGCCAAGTACACCGAGTCGCAGACCATCTCCCGGCAGCGCGGGCTCCCGGTGGCGCCGTGGCCTGGCCTGCCCCGCGCCGTCTATGCGCGCACGGTGCTGGCCGCGGGCCGCGTGCTCGCCCGCTGGGGGTAGTCGTGCGGGTCGACGCCAGCGCTGCCTGACTTCGCGGAGGGCGGATCGGCTTCGCTGGCGGCGGTTCTACGGCCAGCGCTCGCGCAGCCCTGAGCATCCGCGCAGGTCAGAGGTATGGCGCGGATGAGGACGCCTCACAGATCCGCCGTGCGCGAAGCCGACCCGCCGTGCGCGAAGCCGACCCGGCCCTCAGCGGCGCCGGGCGATCTCTCCCGCGGCCCGGGCCCGCTCCACGGCGCCCGGCAGCACCTGCACCACCCGCTCCACGTCCTGCGCCGTGGTGGTCCGCCCTAGGGTCAGCCGCAGCACGCTGCGGGCGTCGCGCTCGTCGTCGCCCATCGCCAGCAGCACGTGCGAGGGCTGCGTCACGCCGGCCACGCACGCCGCGCCCGCCGAGGCCGCCACACCCGCGGCGTCCAGGGAGAACAGCAGAGCGTCCACATCGGCGCCCGGGATCGTCAGGTGCACGTGCCCCGGGAGGCGACCTGCGCCGTCGGGCCCGTTCACCCGGACATCCGGCACCTCGGCGAGGATCCTCGCCTCCAGCGTGCTGCGCAGGGTCGTCAGGCGCGCCGACTCCGACTCGATCTCCCCCACCGCGTGCTCCACGGCCACCGCGAGGGATGCGGCGAGCGCCACCGGTACGGTCCCGGACCGCACACCGCGCTCCTGACCGCTGCCGTGCACGGTGCGCGCCAGGGGAACCGTACGCTGCGCGATCAGCGCCCCGATCCCCGCGGGCGCGCCGAGCTTGTGGCCGGACAGGCTCAGCGCGTCCAGGTCGCTCGCGGCGAAGTCCACCGGGAGGTGGCCCACGGCCTGCACGGCGTCGGAGTGCACGAGCACCGCGGTGCCGGCCGCCGCACGCACCCGAGCGACGACCTCCTCGATGGGCTGAATCGCCCCGGTCTCGTTGTTCGCCCACATCACGCTGACCACCGCGAGGGAGCCGGGATCCGCGAGCGCCGCGTCCAGCTCCGCCAGGTCCAGCACGCCCTCGCGTGTCACCCCCACGCGGGTCACCCTCCCGCCGTGCCGCTCCTCGATCGCCTCCGCCGCATCCAGCACGGCGTGGTGCTCGACGGCGGAGGTCACCACCCGAGTGCGGTGCGGATCCGCGGAGCGTGCGGCGAGGTAGCCGCCCATCACCGCGAGGGTGTCCGACTCGCAGCCGCCCGCCGTGAAGATCACCTCGGCGGGCTCCGCGCCCAGGGCGGCGGCGAGGCGTTCGCGGGCATCCTCCAGGGCGGCGCGGGCAGCGCGACCCGCGCCGTGCAGGGAGGACGGGTTGCCCAGCCGGGCGGCCGCCTGGCTGAAGGCCTCGATGGCCTCCGGGAGCACCGGCGCGGTGGCGGCGTGGTCGAGGTAGGTGGTCATTCGGCGACCTCTCGGGTGTCCGTAAGCTCGGAGCGGTGGGAGGGGTAGCCGAACAGCCAGGCCGCCACGAGGAAGCACACCGCACCGAAGAAGGTGCCGGCGTTGGTCCAGGCGAGGCTGACGGGGTCGCCGTCGGCAAACGTGAACGAGGCGACGGCGGAGATCCCGAAGAGCACCGATCCGGCCATGTTGATCCACGCGATCCAGTCCGAGCGGTCCGGCACGTGCTGGTGACGCAGCGCGCGCACCGCCGGCACGAGGGAGATGCCGGAGGAGACGAGGAAGGCGATCGACCCCACGGTGTCCGGCACCCACACCGCCACGTCCTGCACCCGGGCGCTGGAATCGAGGGTGAGCACGTAGTCGATGGTGTTCACGTTGAACAGGACGGTCCCGAAGGACTGCACCACGGCGGCCACCAGGTCCCCGGACCAGCCGCCGCGCGGCAGCCGGGCGCGCTTGTCAATGGACAGGTCCCGCACCGCCAGGGCGATCTGCATGAACCCCGCGGTGGTGAAGAACACGGCGCCGACGGCGTAGCTCAGCCCCCCGATGATCGCCGGCCAGTGCGGGGGTAGTTGCAGCAGCACCCCGAGCGCGAACAGCGCGGAGCCGATCACGAAGGTCAGGCCGGTCCGGCGGACCAGGACGTCCCGGGTGATGGGCTCACGGGTGCTCGGCCGGCGCCTGCTCATCAGTTCTCCCCCACCCGGTCACCGAGGCGCTCACGCAGCCAGGCGATGCACACCTCGCCCTGGGCCCGCTGGAAGCCCCGCAGGTGCGGGATGCCCGGAGGTGGCGGCTGCAGGGAGGAGCGCACGAAGTAGCCGGCGATCGCCGCGATGAAGGAGGTCACGGCCTCGGGAGCCGCCGCACGGCCGAGCGGGTGTCGCCGCAGCATCTCCTCCGGTGCCGGCCCACCCTCCAGGTGCAGCGAGGGCAGCCAACCGACCAGATCGGTGAATCCCGCCCCGGCGACGGCGTGCGGCCAGTCGATCGCGACCGCGTTGCTCTCATCGAGCAGCACATTGTCGCGGCGCAGGTCGTGGTGCAACAACCGGTCGCCGTCGCAGTGTGTCGTCCACGTCCCCTCGATACTCGCGAGCGCGTCAAGGTTCCCGGCCAGCCACGGGTCGAAGGTCTCCAGGCCGGGGTGCGGTTCGCCGGCCAGCCTGCGCAGCCCCTCGTACCGCGCCCGCTCGACGAGGCGATCCAGGCTGTCAGGAGCGGTGATCTCGGCGAGCCGTGCGGTCAGGTGCGCGACGGCGTCGAGCGCCTCGCTCCGCCACGGCAGGGGGGGCACGCTCCCGGGGTGGGCGTCGAAGACGAGCACCACCCAGCCGGCGACCTCGTTCGACCACCGCAACGACGGCGTGGGGGTCCCGGCCGGCAGCACCGCGGCGATCTCGGCCTCGCGGCGGTGGAGCGCTACCGTGTGAGGGTTCCCCGCCAGGAATGCTGCCTTGAGGAACACCTCGTCGTGGTCGGTGGTCAGGGTCAGGGCCGGGCCTGGCGAGTACCCGTGGTCGTGGCTGCGCCACTGGATGACCGCGCCGATGCGCTGCTGGACCGCGGCGCGCAGCGACTCCGGCAGTTGCGGCCAGGTCGGCCGGCGCCTGCTCATCGCGGGCTCAGCCATCGCGGACTCACCCGGCGGTGCCGCGGCGCTCCCGCACCAGGCGCGCGGCCTCGGTCAGCACGTCGGCGGCGTCGCCCACCACGGCCAGGTCGGCGATCTCCATGATCGGCGCCTCCGGGTCGGTGTTGATCGCGACGATGACCTCGGCGGCCTGCATCCCCAGGCGGTGGTGCGGAGCGCCGGACAGTCCCGCGCCGATGTACAGGCGTGGCTCGATCATGGTGCCGGTCTGCCCGACCATCGTCTCGTGGCCGATCCAGCCCTCCTCCACGATGTCGCGGGTGGCGCCCACGGCGCCGCCGAGGGCGTCGGCGAGGTCGCGCACCGGGGTCAGGTCGCCCTCGAGTCCGCGGCCCCCGGCAACCACCACGGCGGCCTCGCCGAGCGCGGGACCGGCGGCTGCGCCGTCGTGCGCGGTGACCTCCAGCACCTCCACGCCGTCCCCCTCCCCCAGCTCCAGGAGGGTCGGTTCGCTCAGCGGCTGGGCCCCCGGCGTCGTCAGTGGCTTGCCGAGCACCACCGCGGGGCCGGTGACGGCGCAGGTCGCGTCCCAGGTGCCGCCGAGTTCACGCTTCTCGGCCACCAGGGACTCCCCCTCGGCGTGCAGGGTGTGCACGTCGATGAGCAGTCCCGCGCCCAGGGCGTGTGCGGCGAGCGCCGCGACCTCCTTGGCGATGAGGGTGGAGGCCAGGATGAGGGTGTCGGCGCCGACCTTGCGGACGGCGGCCACCATCGCGGCGGCCTTCTGGGCGCTGCTCCCGGCGGGCACCCGCACCGTGTGGACCGCACCGATGCCGGCGGCCATGGTCTCCAGTCCGGCTAGGGCATCATCCGGGGTGTAGGGGCCCACCGAGATGACGACGACGCGCTGCGCGCTCATGCTCCGACCTCCAACAGGCCACGCTCGGCGAGGGCATCGACCAGGGCTCCTGCGCCGTCCAGCACCTGCGCCGGTGGCCTCGGGGGGCGCGGCGCGTGCGCGGTGATCCGGGTGGGCGATCCGGCGGCGCCGACCTCGTGGGCGGCTAGGCCCACGTCGGCGGCGGTCAGCGTGGTGACGCCGGCCTTGCGGGCGGCCATCATCGTGGTGAAGTTCGGCACGCGCAGCGCGGCGATCGTGTCGGAGACGGACACCACGGCCGGCAGCGGGGCGCGCAGCCGCTCGGAGCCGGTGGGGGTCTCACGCGTTGCGGTGACCGTTTCGGGGGTGACCTCGAGGCTGGTGGCGCAGGAGATGATCGGGCGGCCGAGCTCAGCTGCGAGGAGGGCCGGGACCACGGAGCCGAGCCCGTCCAGGGCGGACATGCCGGCGACGACGAGGGCGAACGGCTCCCCGTTCGCCTCCTCGAGGTGCCGGGCGGCCGCGGCGAGGACACGGGCGGTGACCACGGCGTCCGAACCCGCCAGGGAATCGTCGCTGACGTGCACCGCTGCGCCGGCGCCGACCTGGAGTGCCTTCTTCACCGCGGCGACCGCGCCGGCCGGGCCCATCGTCAGGGCGGTGACCTCGGCGGGGGTGCCGGCCGCGCCCAGGGCGTCGGCGGCGCGCAGCGCGGACTCGATCGCGCCCTCGTCGAGCTCGTTGAGCACGGCCTGGGAGGACTCCCGCACGAGGGTGCCCTCGGCGCCGAGGCCGCGATCGGAGGTGATGTCGGGGACCTGCTTCACCAGGACGAGGATGCGCATGCCCCTAGCCTGCCACCTGCCGCGGGGTGGGAACCGGTGCGGGCCAGTGGCCACCTGCACCGGGTGAGGCCGATCCGCGACGTTTCGTGGCGTTCACATGACGGTGCAAGAATGCCCCCCACCATGACGATGACTGCTGATCCGACGCACGCGACCCCGATGAACGCCCCGGCGCCCGTTTCCGACCTGCCGGCGCTCAGCCTGGCTCGCCTGGGCGCGCACCTGCGCGGCGACGGGGTCGACGTGGTGGTCGTGGCCGCCCAGGCGGATGCGGTGGACCTGGTGCTGCTGGAGGGCACGCGCGATGCCCTCACCGAGCGGCGCATCGGCCTGATGCGCGCCCGGCACGGGCTGTGGCACGCGCACGTGCCGGGCGTGGTGGCCGGGCAGCGCTACGGGCTTCGTGTGCACGGTGCGTGGAACCCCGCCGCGGGGTTGATGCACAACCCGCACAAGCTGCTGCTGGACCCCTACGCGCGCGGCGTGGTCGGCGAGCTGGACATGGTGCCGGAGGTGTTCGGCCACGAGGTCGCCGACGTCAAGCGCACCGACCGTGACCTCGGCCTGCCGGACTCCCGGGACAGCGCACCCTTCGTCCCCCACGGTGAGATCGTGCCCGATCCCCTGGACGCCGAGGTCGAGGCGCGGCTCGCGCGCCGGCCGCGGACCCCGTGGTCGCAGACCGTGATCTACGAGGCGCACGTGCGCGGGCTCACCCTGCTGCGCGAGGACATCCCGGAGGACCTGCGCGGCACCTACGCGGGCATCGCGCACCCGGTGATGATCGACCACCTCAAGCGCCTCGGGATCACGGCGCTGGAACTGCTGCCGATCCACGCCTCGGCCACAGAGCACGCGATCGCCGCCGCCGGGCGCACCAACTACTGGGGGTACTGCACCCTGGGTTACCTCGCACCCGAGCCGCGCTACGCCACCGCAGCCGCCCGGGCGGCGGGAGGCTGCGCCGTCGAGCGTGAGGTGATCGACATGGTCGACGCGCTCCACGCCGCCGGCATCGAGGTGATCCTCGACGTCGTCTACAACCACACCTGCGAGGGCGGGATGGACGGTCCGCTGCTGAGCTGGCGCGGGCTGGACAACACCGGCTACTACCTGCACGACGGCGGGAGCCCGGCCCGGTACGCCGACGTCACCGGGACCGGCAACTCCCTGGACTTCCGGCGCCAGCGGGTGGTCCAGCTCACCTTGGACTCCCTGCGGCACTGGGCCGGGGTGATCGGCGTGGACGGCTTCCGATTCGACCTCGCCGTGACCCTGGGGCGCAAGGCCGGTGAGTTCGAACCCGACCACCCCTTCCTCGTGGCGATGGCCTCCGATCCGGTGCTCGCGGACGTCAAGACGATCGCGGAGCCGTGGGACGTGGGCCCCTCGGGGTGGCGCACCGGGCAGTTCGCGCCCCCCATGCACGAGTGGAACGACCGGTTCCGGGACGCGGTGCGTCGGTTCTGGCTGGCGGACGCGAGCGCGCTGTCCCGCGGCGGCGGCGTCCCCCACGACCTGCGCGACCTGGGCACCCGCATCTCCGGTTCGGCGGACATGTTCCATCACTTCGACCGCGGGCCCGAGGCGTCGGTGAACTACGTCACCGCGCACGACGGCTTCACGCTCGCCGACCTCGTCAGTTACGACCACAAGCACAACGGCGCCAACGGCGAGAACAACCGGGACGGCTCGAACAACAACCTCTCCTGGAACCACGGGTCCGAGGGGCCGGTGGACGCCAACTCCCCCGCCGCGGACATCCTGCCGGTGCGGCGCCGCTCGATCCGCAACGTGCTCGGCACCCTCCTGGTCTCCTCCGGCACCCCCATGATCACCGCGGGAGATGAGTTCGGGCGCACCCAGCAGGGCAACAACAACGCCTACTGCCAGGACTCCCCGATCTCGTGGGTCAACTGGCGCCGCTCCAGCAGTCAGCTCGCCCTGGAGCGGACCGTGCGGTACCTGCTGGAACTGCGCGCCGCCAACCCGGCGCTGCGCCCGGTGCGATTCGCCTACGGCCGACCGCGCTCCAACGAGCCGTTGACGGACCTGTCGTGGTTCGCGGAGGACGGCACTGAGATGAGCGGCTCCGCGTGGCACAACCCGCACCGCCGGGTGCTGCAGATGCGGCGCGCCTCCGGGGCGGCCGCACACCCCAGGTCCATGGACGCCGACGGCCTCGAGCAGGCCCGCGACGCGCTGGTCATGATCAACGGCGCCCTCAACGAGGTCGACACCGTGATCGCTCCCTCCCGCGGCGGCGGCTGGGAGCTGGTGTGGGACTCCGTGTGGGAGTCACCGGAGGAGCTGCGCGACGCCGCGATCGCCACGGCCGTGCACCCGCGCCCGGGCGAGCGGGTGACGTTGGAGCCGCTGAGCATGCGGATCTACCTGGAGCAGAAGCCGGCGCGCTGAGCCTGCCCGACTTCGCTGCGCGGAGGCGACCTTTCTGCGGAAGGCGGCTGCGCAGCGGAAGGCGGCTGCGCCGTCGTGCCTCTCAGGTGTGAGGCACCTACGGGTGCGACTCCCACACCGGGATGAACTCGGCCTCACGATCGACCCATTCCCCGCCGATCCCGGAATCCACGAGCGGTGAGAGGGCCTCCCTCGCACCGCCGACGACGGTGAACGCGCTGTCGATGTCGGTCCAGACGAACCAGGACCGATCGTGCGGCCAGAACATCGACGGCGACTGGCTGGCGTGGAAGTCGTCGAATCGGCGTGCCTGCGCGAGCGGGCCGGAGTACAGCATGAAATCCTGCCCAAGCCCCGCACCGAACGGCGTGAGGTAGCCGCCCCTCGGACGGCGCACCAGGGAGTCCGCGTGCTGCTCCTGGTACCGGCGCAGCGCGCGCCGTCGCGCCCAGGGGGTCGTCCAGGCGGGGAACGCCATCAGCGGAACCGACGCCGTGTGACGGCGCGGGTCGGCATCCGCGTCGATCAGCCAGGCCCAGCCGGACCACATCGCGAAGTGGCACACCTGCCCACCGGTGACGGGCGCCAGGACCGCCAGGAGGCGATCGAGTTGATCGCGCTCGTCGGGCTCGCTGACGGAGGAGCGCTGCACGAGCGTGGCGGAGTTGTCCTGCGGGTCGGCGCTGTTGGGGAGGCGGACGTGCGCCTCATAGCCCTCGGGCACGCCACCGCCGAGGCTGCCGGGGGTTCCCAGCAGCGGCGCGATCCACTCCCCGGCGCTCGGATCGTCCCAGTCCATGTGCATGGGGCGAGCCTCGCACCGGGTGACGGGAGGGTCAATCGGATTCCTGCGCCGTCGGGCCGGCGCCTGCAGAACCACCTCGAGGTGGCTGCAGAACCCCCTCGCGTCAGTCGCCGAAGCCGGTGCCGACCTTCCGCGCCGCCGCGACCCAGTCGTGGTCGGTGGGGACGAGCTTCACCCTCCCCGCCACGTCCTCGAGCGGGACCGGCGCCGTGCCCTGGCCCCGCGCCGCGACCATCACGCCGGAGACGCCCTCTGCCACCAGATCGGCGGCCGCGGACCCGATGCGGGTGGCGAGCTCGCGGTCCGCGGCCGAGGGTGACCCCCCGCGCTGCACGTACCCGAGGATCGTCACGCGCGCCTCCAGGCCGGTGCTGGCCTCGAGCTCGCGGGCGAGCTTGAAGGTGTGCTCGCGCTGGTTGTCCTCCACGTGCTTGAGGTGCTTGCGGGCCGCCGCCCGGGCGTCGGGGTCCTTGGAGTTCTTCACCAGGAGGCGGGCGGCCTCGTAGTCGGCGGTGTCCTCGGCGTCGCGGGCTCCCTCGGCGACCGCGACCACGGAGAACGTCGAGCCCTGCTCGGTGCGGCGACGGATCGTCTCGGCCACGCTCTCCACCGTGTAGGGGATCTCGGGGATGAGGATGATGTCGGCGCCACCCGCCACGCCCGCCCCCAGGGTCAGCCACCCGGCGCGGTGACCCATGATCTCGGTGAGGATGATGCGGTGGTGGCTGTGCGCCGTCGAGTGCACCCGGTCGATCGCCTCGGTGGCGATCTCCATCGCGGTGGCGAACCCGAAGGACGTGTCCGTCTCGGCAATGTCGTTGTCGATCGTCTTGGGCAGGTGGATCACGTTCAGCCCAGCCTTGACCAGGCGCATCGCGTTCTTCGCGGTGCCGCCGCCCCCGAGCATCACCAGCGCGTCGAGGTTGTTCTTCTCGTAGTTCTCCACCACCCGCGGCACCATGTCCACCGGCCCCTCGTCGGTCGGGAACTTGTGCACCTTGTCCCGCGAGGTGCCCAGGATCGTGCCGCCCACCGTGAGGATGCCGGAGAGCGCGGAGCCTCCCAGGTCGATCGTGCGGTTCTCGACCAGACCGGTCACGCCGTCGCGGAACCCGATGAGTTCCATCCCGTGGTAGCCGATCGCCGCCTTGCCGAAGCCGCGGATGGCGGCGTTCAGGCCGGGCGAATCGCCCCCGGCGGTGAGGATTCCGACGCGCTTGCTGGCCATGCTGCCTCCCTGGCTCGGTGTCCGACGACGCCCAGTGTGGCGCAGCCATGTGTCCGGCATGCAACACGCAGGTCAGCGATTCCCGAGCGCCCAAGGGCCGCACGGGTCACCACACGCGCGCAACCCACCCCCACATACGCGCCGTCCGCGCCACGCGGCGCGCCTGCGTGCGCATTTGCCTCACGATGAGGATTCACCACCCGGCGATGGGTGTGTCGGCCGCCCAGGGGGTGACCCGGGGCAGCCGCCCCGATAGGTTCGAGGGGTGAGCATCGAGATCCCGCGCCCCACGCCCCGCGTCCCGATCGGTCGCATCCCGGTCATCGACGTCGCCCCGACCTTCGAGAACGGCCGCTGGCCCACCAAGGCGGTCGTCGGCGAGGTGGTCACGATCCGCGCCACCGTGTTCCGCGAGGGGCACGACGCCGTCGCGGCCAGCCTGGTGCTGACCTCACCGACCGGCGAGGAGACCCGGGTGCGGATGGACTGCGTCAACGCGGGCCTGGATCTGCACGTCGCCCAGATGGTCCCCACCAGCGAGGGCGAGTGGACCTTCCATGTGGAGGGGTGGAGCGACCCGTGGGCCACCTGGGTGCACGACGCCGAGATCAAGGTCGCCGCCGGGATCGACGTGGAGCTCATGCTCGCCGAGGGCGCGATCGTGCTCGAGCGCGCCGCACGGGAGCGGGAGGCGAGTACCCCGGGGGCGGTGCTGCTGGAGCGCACGGCCACCTACCTGCGCGACCTCTCCCAGCCCGCGATGTCCCGCTTCGCCGCGGCGCGCGCCCCTCAGGTGGATCAGGAGCTCGCGAGCGACCCGCTGCGTGACTTCGTCTCCCCCTCGGCGGCCTATCCGCTCACCGTGCACCGTGAGCGTGCCCTGTACGGCGCGTGGTACGAGATCTTCCCGCGCTCCGAGGGCGCCTGGCAGAACAGCGACGGCACCTGGAACTCCGGCACCCTGCGCACCGCCGCCGCCGGCCTGGACCGGGTGGCCGCGATGGGCTTCGACGTCATCTACCTCACCCCGATCCACCCGATCGGCACCACCAACCGCAAGGGCCCGAACAACACCCTCACCGCCGGCCCCGCGGACCCCGGATCGCCCTACGGCATCGGCGCCCCCGAGGGCGGCCACGACGCCATCCACCCGGACCTGGGCACCTTCGCCGACTTCGACGCGTTCGTGGCCCGCGCCCGGGAGCTCGACCTCGAGGTCGCGCTGGACATCGCGCTGCAGGCCTCCCCGGACCACCCGTGGGTGGCCGAACACCCGGAGTGGTTCACCACCCGGGCCGACGGGTCGATCGCCTACGCGGAGAACCCGCCGAAGAAGTACCAGGACATCTACCCCCTGAACTTCGACAACGACCCCGAGGGCATCTACCAGGCGATGCGGGACATGATCATGCTGTGGATCGAGCACGGCGTGACGCTCTTCCGCGTGGACAACCCCCACACCAAGCCGCTGGTGTTCTGGGAGCGTCTGTTGGGCGAGGTGGCCGAGAGCCACCCCGAGGTGCTGTTCCTGTCCGAGGCCTTCACCAAGCCCGCGATGATGCGCACCCTGGCCGCCATCGGGTTCCACCAGTCCTACACCTACTTCACCTGGCGCACCGAGAAGGCCGAGATCGAGGAGTACCTGCGGGAGGTCTCCGGCGACCTGGCCTCGGTGATGCGGCCCTCGTTCTGGCCCACCACGCACGACATCCTCACCCCCCAGATGCAGTCCGGTGGGGTGACGGTGTTCGCGATCCGGGCGGTGCTGGCGGCCCTCGCCTCCCCCACCTACGGCATCTACTCCGGTTACGAGCTGGTGGAGAACGTGGCCCGGCCCGGCGCGGCGGAGCAGATCGACAACGAGAAGTACCAGTACGTGGCGCGCGACTGGCAGCGGGCCGAGAGCATCGGCATCTCCCGCCTGCTGACCCAGCTCAACGCCATCCGCCGCCGCCACCCCGCGCTGCAGCAACTGCGCAACCTCACGGTGCACGCCACCAGCGACGACGCGATCCTCGCCTTCTCCCACCACCTGGCCCCCGAGCACTCCCCCACCGGGCAGGCGGACACCGTGATCGTGGTGGTGACCCTCGATCCGTTCGCCACCCGGGAGGGTAGTGTTTACCTGGACCTGGCAGCACTGGAGCTGCAGGCCGCGGCGGGTGCCACGTTCACCGTCACGGACGAGCTCTCCGGTGCCACCTGGCAGTGGGGAGGAGAGAACTACGTGCGACTCGATCCGCGATTCAACGTCGCTCACGTGCTGCGGGTGAGCCATGCCTGAGGTGGCCATGCCTCCCCCCGAGACCACCGATCAGCGCAGGATGCCCGACGGCACTGCGTCCACGGGCACAGCACCCGTGGACCGGCGGGCGGACGATCCGCAGTGGTACCGCAGCGCCGTCTTCTACGAGGTGCTGCTGCGCGCCTTCGAGGACACCACCGGCAGCGGCTCGGGCGACATCAACGGCCTGATCAACCGGCTGGACTACCTGCAGTGGCTGGGCGTGGACTGCCTCTGGCTGCCCCCGTTCTTCCCCTCACCGCTGCGCGACGGCGGCTACGACGTGGCCGACTACACGGCGGTCGCGAGCCAGTACGGCACGATCGAGGACTTCCAACGCCTGGTCACCGAACTGCACGCCCGCGGCATGCGGATCGTGATCGACCTGGTGATGAACCACACCAGCGATGCGCACCCGTGGTTCCAGGCCTCCCGCAGCGACCCCGAGGGGCCCTACGGCGACTACTACGTGTGGTCCGACACCAACACCGGCTACCAGGACGCCCGCATCATCTTCGTGGACACGGAGACCTCGAACTGGACGTTCGACCCGGTGCGCAAGCAGTACTTCTGGCACCGCTTCTTCTCCCACCAGCCGGACCTGAACTTCGAGAACCCGGCCGTGCAGGAGGCGATGTTCGACGTGGTGCGGTTCTGGCTGCGCACCGGCGTGGACGGGTTCCGCCTGGACGCCGTGCCCTACCTCTTCGAGGAGGAGGGCACCAACGGGGAGAACCTGCCCGCCACCCACGAGTTCCTCGCGGACCTGCGCGCCATGGTCGATGCGGAGGCGCCCGGCACGGTGCTGCTGGCGGAGGCCAACCAGTGGCCGCAGGACGTGGTCGCCTACTTCGGCACCCCCGAGCGGCCCGAGTGCCACATGTGTTTCCACTTCCCGGTGATGCCGCGCATCTACTACGGGCTGCGGGACCAGCGTGCCAACAACATCCGCGAGATCATGGCGGAGACCCCGGCGATCCCCGAGGGCGCCCAGTGGGGCACGTTCCTGCGCAACCACGACGAGCTCACCCTGGAGATGGTCTCCACGAACGAGCGCGCCGCGATGTACGGCTGGTACGCGGACGACCCACGGATGCGCGCCAACATCGGCATCCGGCGGCGCCTCGCGCCGCTGCTGGGCAACTCGCGGGCCGAGATCGAGCTCGCGCACGCCCTGCTGATGTCCCTGCCCGGTTCCCCGTGCCTGTACTACGGGGACGAGATCGGGATGGGGGACAACATCTGGCTCCCGGACCGGGACGGGGTGCGTACCCCGATGCAGTGGACCCCGGACCGCAACGCGGGCTTCTCCTCGGCCGACCCCGGCAAGCTCTACCTGCCGGTGGTGCAGTCCTTGGCCTACAACCACGCGGCGGTGAACGTGGAGGCCGCACAGGCCCAGCCCACCTCTCTGCTGCACTGGATCCGGGGGCTGCTCGCGGTGCGCCGCGCGCACCCGGCGTTCGGCGCCGGGGAGTACGTGCCCTTGGAGTCCGACGCCGAGGAGGTGCTGGCGTTCCTGCGCCGGCTGCCCGGACGTGAGGGCGGTGAGACGGTGCTGTGCGTGGCCAACCTCGCCAACACCCCACGCACCGCGACCATCACCCTGCCGGACATCCCCGGCGGCACGTTGACCGATCTGTTCGGCGGTGCAGCCTTCCCGCCGATCGTGGACACCGGCAGCGGGCAGGGCAGCGTGATGCTCACCTTCGGCTCCCGTGACTTCTTCTGGTTGGAGGTGGGCTGATGGCCATCCTGCACCCGGAGGCGAGGCTGAGTCCCTCGAAGTTGGACGTGCTCGCCCGCTGGATGCCCAGGCAGCGCTGGTTCGCGGACAAGACCGGCGGTGAGCCCTCGCTGCGTTACCTCGGCGGGTACCGGATCGACGACCCGGCCGGCGAGGTGGGCGTCGAGGTACTGATCGTGGCCGACGACGCCCCGCTGGCCACCGGAGGTTCCCCCGTCACCTACCAGGTGCCGCTGACCTACCGCGGGCGGGAGGACCCCGCCCTCGCGCACGCCCTGCTCGGGGTGGCGAACCACTCCGTGCTCGGCACGCGCTGGATCTACGACGCCCCCCACGACCCGGTCTTCGCCGCCGGCCTGCTGGGGGTGCTCATCGGCACCGCGGCGCCGCAGGCGGGACGCGTCTCCGAGACGCCCGAACCGCGGGTGGTGGGCCACACCCTGGCCGATCGCCGCGACCTGGTGCTCGCCCAGCACGGGGTGCTGCGCGGGGAGCAGTCCAACACCTCCATGATCCTGCAGGTCACCCACGCGGCGGGCGGGGAGGCGGACCCGGTCATGGTCAAGCTCTTCCGGGTGCTCGCGGCGGGCAGCAATCCCGACGTCGAGGTGGCCGGGGCGCTCACCGCGCTCGGGTCCCCGGTGGTGCCGCCCGTGATCGGGTCGATCGACGGCGCCTGGCAGGAGGCCACGAGCGGCGCCGAGGTCACGGGGCAACTGGCGTTCGCCCAGACCTTCCTGCCCGGAGTGGAGGACGCCTGGCGGGTGGCGACCCGCGCGGCCGCCGCCGGGGAGGACTTCACCGCACCGGCCCGTGAACTCGGCGAGGCCACCGCCCGCCTGCACACCGATCTGGCGCGGGCCCTGGGTCGCACCGCGGTCACCGAGACGGAGAAGGAGCGCCTGCTCACCAGCCTGCGCCGCCGCGCGCAGGACGCCCAGAGCGTGTTGGGGGACTCGCCTCAGGTGAGCGACGCCGTCGAGCACCTCATCGCCGAGTTGGACGCCCTGTCGCACTGGCCTGATCTGCAGCGCATCCACGGCGACTACCACCTCGGGCAGGTGCTGCGCACCGCCCAGGGCTGGGTGGCGATCGACTTCGAGGGCGAGCCGCTGCGGCCGCTCGCGGAGCGCTCGCTGCCGGATCTCGCGCTGCGGGACGTGGCCGGGATGCTGCGCTCCTTCGACTACGCGGGTGGCAGCGCCGAGCTCACGGGCCTGGACGCACGCGCGTGGGTCGCCGCCGCCCGGCAGGCGTTCCTCGCCGGGTACGCGCCGGGCGAGGACCACGCCACCGCACTGCTGCTCGGTGCGCTCGAACTGGACAAGGCGCTGTACGAGGCCGTCTACGAGGCCCGCAACCGCCCGGACTGGCTGGAGATCCCCCGCGCCGCGCTGCGCCGCCTGCTGACCGGCACCCCCGACCCCGAATCACCCACCACAGATGGAGACACTATGTCCGCCTCACCGCGGCCGCGCGTGGTCGACCACGCCGTCCTGGGCCCCGTGGCCCGGGGCGAGTACCCGCTGCCGCATGATGTCCTCGGTGTGCACCTCGACGACGACGTCGCGACCTTCCGCACCCGCCGCCCCCTTGCACAGTCCGTCACCTTCCTCGTGGCCGATCCCGCCGGCGGTGAGCCCGCGCGGCTGGAGGCCGAGCACGAGGTGGACGGCATCTGGGTGGCGGCCGCCGGATGGGCGGGTGAGGGCGTCCCGGACTACCGGGTGGAGGTGACCTACGACGGCGTGGCCTCCGTGGTCGACGAGCCGTACCGGTTCTGGCCCACGGTGGGCGAGATGGACCTCTACCTCATCGGCGAGGGCCGCCACGAGCGGCTGTGGGACGCCCTCGGTTCCCACGTGCGCACCTACCCCTCCGCCTTCGGGGAGGTCAGCGGTGTCTCCTTCGCGGTGTGGGCCCCGAATGCCTCCGCGGTGCGGGTGGTGACGGACTCCACCGGCTGGGACGGCTCAGCCGCCGCGATGCGTTCCCTGGGCGGCAGCGGCGTGTGGGAGTTGTTCCTGCCCGGCGCCCGCGCCGGGCACCGGTACAAGTACGAGATCCGGCATCAGGACGGCTCCTGGCACCAGAAGGCCGACCCGATGGCCCGGGCCACCGAGACGCCGCCCGCCACCGCCTCGGTGGTGACGGACTCGGACTACACCTGGAACGACGACGCGTGGATGACGGCGCGCGCCGCCATCGATCAGCACAACACCGCGATGTCGGTCTACGAGGTGCACCTGGGCTCGTGGAAGAAGGGGATGAGCTACCGCCGCGCCGCGGAGGAGCTGGTGGAGTACGTCACCTGGCTCGGTTTCACGCACGTGGAGTTCATGCCGCTCGCGGAGCACCCGTTCGGCGGCTCCTGGGGGTACCAGGTGACCTCCTACTACGCGCCCTCGGCGCGGTTCGGGAACCCGGACGAGCTGCGGTACCTGATCGACCGCCTGCACCAGGCCGGGATCGGCGTGATCCTGGACTGGGTGCCGGCGCACTTCCCGAAGGACGACTTCGCCCTGGCGCGTTTCGACGGGACCGCGCTGTACGAGCACCCGGACCCGCGGCGCGGGGAGCAGATGGACTGGGGCACGTACGTGTTCAACTTCGGCCGCACCGAGGTGCGCAACTTCCTGGTGGCCAATGCCAGTTACTGGCTTCAGGAGTTCCACGTGGACGGCCTGCGGGTGGATGCGGTGGCCTCCATGCTCTACCTGGACTACTCCCGCAAGGACGGGGAGTGGGAGCCGAACATGTACGGCGGCCGGGAGAACCTCGAGGCGATCTCGCTGCTGCAGGAGGCCAACGCCGTGGCCTACCGATCCGCCCCCGGGGTGGTCATGATCGCGGAGGAGTCCACCTCCTTCCCCGGCGTCACCCGCCCCACCGATCACGGCGGGCTCGGGTTCGGCTTCAAGTGGAACATGGGGTGGATGAACGACACCCTGCGCTACATCGCCGAGGACCCGGTGAACCGGCGCTACCACCACGGCGAGCTGACGTTCTCCCTGATCTACGCCTTCTCCGAGCAGTTCATCCTGCCCTTCTCCCACGATGAGGTGGTGCACGGGAAGGGCTCCCTGCTGGGCAAGATGCCCGGCGACCACCGCACGAAGCTCGCCGGGGTGCGGGGGCTGCTGGCCTACCAGTGGTCCCACCCGGGCAAGCAGTTGCTGTTCATGGGCCAGGAGTTCGCCCAGGGCGCGGAGTGGAACGAGGAGCGGGGCCTGGACTGGTGGCACCTGGACGACCCGGGCCACCGGGGCGTGACGGACCTGGTGCGCCGGATGAACGCGATCTACGCCGCCGAGCCGGCCCTGTGGGGCGATGACCACTCCCCCGCGGGCTTCCAGTGGCTGGACTCCAACGACGGCGACCGCAACGCCCTGGTGTACCTGCGGCGTTTCGAGGACCGGGTGATCGTGTGCGTGCAGAGCTTCGCGGGTGCCACCCACGAGGGGTACCGGATCCCGCTGCCCTCGGGTGGCACGTGGCGCGAGGTGCTCAACACCGACGCCGAGGAGTACGGCGGCTATGGCGTGGGCAACCTCGGTGCGGTGCAGGCGCAGGAGACGCCGCACTACGGGCAGCCCTACTCCGCGGACATCCGGCTGCCAGCACTCGGCGCGGTGTGGCTGGTCCCGGAGGAGCAGGCCTGAACCACCGGTGACGGCAGCGGGGCCCGCAGCGCGTTGCTGCGGGCCCCGCTGCGGTCTCGGCTGCTCCCTTTCCCCTGCGCAAGGGCACGCTCGGCGCGAGATCCCCCTCGCCGAGCGAGGGGTTGGGCCGCCCCAGCGCGCGCAAACCCTGCGCAACCACCCGCTCGGCGAGGGTGGGTCTGCTCCTAGAAGAGCGCGAGGGAGAGGTTGCGGCGTGCGGCGCGCAGTTCCTCCGAGGCGGGGTCGACGAGCTCGAACAGCTCCACGAGACGCTTGCGGGCGCGCTCCTTGTCCTCGGCGGCGGTGACCTGCACCACCGCGATGAGACGGTCGAACGCGGCGCCGGCTCGCCCGGCCCCGATCTCGACGTCGGCGGCGAGCAGCTGCGCGTCCACGTCGCGGGCGCCGGCGGCGTCCGCGGTCGCGATCGCCGCCGCGGGGTCCTCGACGGCCTCGAGCCGCTCCATGAGCGCGACCTGGGCGATCCCGATGCGCGCGTCCACGTCACCGGGGTTCTCGTTCAACGCCTTGGTGTAGGCGGCCGTGGCGCGTGGGTAGTCGCCCGCCTCGATGGCCGCGTACGCCTCGGCGTGCAGCGGCGGGAGCTCCGGCTCCGGCTCCGGTTCGGGCTCGGGCTCGGCGTCGGCCCCGGGGACCGTCCCGGTGACACCCGCCTGCGCGGCGGCCTGCAGCACCTGGTCGAGCACCTGCTGGATCTGCTCGGCCGACGGCGCTCCCTGGAACAGCGGGAGGGGCTGGCCCTGGATCACGGCGACGGCGCAGGGCACTCCCTGCACCCCGAAAGCCTGGGTGATCTCCGGCTGGGTGTCGGCGTCCAGGCGGGCCAGGACGAAACGCCCCCGGGCCGCCACCGCGGCCTGCTCCAGCGACGGGGTCATCTGCTCCCCCGCGGCGGTGCGGCTCGCGCCGATCGCCACGATCACCGGGACTGTGGCGCTGGACTCCACCACCTGCTGGAAGTTCTCGGGCGACAGGTCGACGATGACCCCGGCGGGCGCCTGCCGCGCCGCGGCCTGGGAGTTCGCGGCTGCCGCCTCCTGGGCGGGGGTGGGCTTCTGGAGCATCGAGAGGTCGACCGCGCCGCGCGGGTCGAAGTGGGGCTGGCTCATGGGTCCTTCTCGTTGACTGCGGTTCTTACGCCTGGACGTCCTACGGTATCGAGTGCACCGGCTACTCGATGCGCTCGACCGAGGCCAGCACGCGCTCCGCGCCGAGCAGACGCACGGACTGGTCCTCCGCGTCGGCCGGCGGGATGTAGAGCGTGACCATGGAGCGGTAGGTCGCCTCGGCGGCGTTCTCGACAGCCTCCTCGCCACCCAGCTCCGCCATCTCGCCGGCGAGGTTGAGCTCGGAGTCCTCGACCGTGCGCCGCAGGGTCACGGTGGTCGTGAGGTCGCCCATCACCAGGGCACCACCCTCGGCCGTGCCGATCGCGAAGACGATCTCTCCCGGCTCCACGGCCTGGTCCACATCACCGGCAACCTCGATGCCCTCGACGATCCCGTCGAGCTCCTCGCGAAGGAACGTCCGGTAGTCGTCGTCGGCGAACTGGTCGGCGTACTCCGAGGTGCGGAGGTCCAGCACGTCCGCGAGACGCGTGAGGGCTTGTGTCGGCGTCATCACCAGCCCCTCCTGGTCGGCCGTGACCGGGGCGCTGCCGACGGAGATGTCCGCGAAGGTCGGCGTCTCCACGCCCGGAAGCAGCAGCGACCAGGCGACCAGGCGGTAGGGATCGCGCGGTCCCTCCTGCACGATCCCGAGGTAGAGACGCAGCGCGGAGTCCGCATCGGGCTCCGTGACCGCCAGCAGCGACCGTGGCCAGGAGTCGGAGGCCGTGATCACGTCGAGGTCGGTCTCGGTCCACAGTTCCTGTGGCGTCGTCTCACCGCCGGTCGCGACCTCGAGGGCGTACTGGGCCTCACGGATGTCGGTGGCCGGGGCCGTGACACGATCGCCCAGTTCGGCGGCGTCGTCCGCCTCGTCCGCGGCCTCGATCGAGGCCGCGATATCGGCGAGGATGTCCTGGATCTGGATCTCGCTCAGGGCCGGCGGGGCGTACTCGGGCACGGTGGGCGCCTGGAGCTCGGGGACCACGTCCTCCGAGCAGGCGGCCAAGGTCAGCCCGAGAGAGGCGGCCAGGGTCAGCGAGAACATACGCGCGCGCATCACCGCTCCTCACGCTCCGATCGGGTCTGGTCATCGGGATCAGCGGGCTGCGTCCGGGCGCCGTCGGTGGTGGCGTCCGCATCGGCGTCCTGACCGTCCGAGGCTCCCGGCAACGCCGCAGCGGCCTCGCCCGAACTCGCCACGCCCCAGCGCCGCCGCCACGCCGAGGCATCCGCGATGCTGACCCTGGCGCGCGGCTCGCCTGCCGTGGCCCCGTCGAGCGTGGAAGAACCCGCGGACTCCTCGCTCTCGCCGCGCAGCCAGGCGGGGTAATCGGTTGCCGCGTCCGTGGTCGGCTTGTGCTCGGCGCCCGCGCCCTCCCCCAAGGGGATCTCGGCCGCGATCGCCTCGAGTTCCGCGGTGCTGGCGTCCTCGCCATGAATGCGCCGCATCTCGCGCAACTGGCGGCGGGTGAGTCGGGGCGCTCCAGGAGCCGCCACAGCGGTCGTGGGCACATCGGTCGTGGCTGAGACCGGGCCGTGGTCGGGATCGCCAGGGGACGTCTCGTCGCTGCTCGATGGGGAGGCGGGGCCCGCGGCGCCACCGGAGTCCGTGCCGCGCGAGCCGACGTCGCCGGAGACCACTGGGTCGGCGTCTGCGGACTCCGCGGCCTCGGGCTCCTCACTCGGCGCGGACTCGGGGTGAGCGGGCTGGTCCTCCTCGCCCTCGGCCGAACGCCGGCGCGATGGGAGGAAGGACCAGACAACCAGGATCAGCCCGACCACCACGGCGGCGGTTCCGCCCGCCACCAGGGGCATCACGTACGGCGTGGAGACCTCGCGGTCCCAGGTGAAGGTCACCGTCGGTGCGGCGCCCTCCTGGCCGTCCCGCACGATGAACAGCACGGTGCGGTCCTCCGGCTGGAACCAGGGGAACTCCAACGTCCCCTCGCCCTCGCGGAGTCGGGTCCACATGTCGCTGCCGACCGGGGACGGGATCTCCTCACTCTCGGCGGACTCGCCGTCCTCGCCCTCGGCGGCCTCGCCGTCGGCAGGATCGGGTTCCACGAGTTCGGTGGTCAGGTTCTCCCAGTCCGCCAGACCCGTGATCGCGAGATAGGGCAGGTCTCCGATCCATCCCTCGACGTCGACGTCACGCCCCTCGATCACCGTGACCGCCTGGTCGGCACCCGCGGCCGTGACCGTGATGTCCACCTGGTCGTTCACGATGCCGGCCACGCCGGGTTCCACCACCACGAACGGCACCTCGGCGCTCTCGTGGGTCGCGGACACCACCTCGGACGTGCGCCAGGCCGTGGCGGACAGAATGCCGAGCACCACGGCGGCGATGCCCAGGACCACCAAGGTGATCCCGACTATCCGTCGCACCATGTGGGCGTCTCCTCACTGTGTCGCATCGCACCTAGCACGCCTGTGAGCATGGCAGGCCGGGGCCGCGTCGGCGACCGCAGCATCCCAGACTACCCGGCAAGGCTGAAGGGTGACTGGGAACCTCGCTCACCGGACCTGCACAACATGGCCCGCGGAATCCCCCGCTGGGCGGGATACGCTGAAGAGCCCACATCGGCACCCCCGACCCGGAGAGCACATGAGCGTGGACCGTCCCGACTTCCCGTCCGTGATGCGCGGCTATGACCGCGCGCAGGTGGATCAGCACATCGCGGATCTCAATCGTGCCCTCGCCGAGGCGCGACGGCAGGTCGAGGCGTCCGATGCCGAGTCCATGCGACTGTCCGGGCAACTCAGTGAGGTGCAGCGGGCGCTGAGCGAGGCGGAGTCACCGACGTACGCCGGGCTCGGCTCGCGCATCGAGTACCTCCTGCGATCGGCCGAGGAGCAGAGCACGGACGTGCTCTCGCAGGCAACGGCGAAGGCCGACGGCCTGGTCTCCCGCGCGAGCGCGGAGGCCGCCCGGCTGGCCGAGCGTGCGGAGCGCGAGGCCGGGGACCTGGTCACCGGCGCCCGTCGTGAGGCGGAGCAGTTGCTCACCGAGGCGCGCAACGAGGCGACCGCCACGCGGGATGCGGCAGCGCTGAACGCCTCCGAGATCGTCGCTTCCGCCGAACGTGAGGCAGCCGGGCTGCGAAGCGCCGTGGAGTCGGAGGTCGCCGAGCGTCGCGCCACCCTGGAGCGCACGCTTGCCTCGCGCGAGGCCGAGGTGACGCGCGCCACCGAGGAACAGCGCGTGGCGAGCGAGGCCAAGGCGCGCGAGATCGTGTCCGAGGCGACGCAGCAGGCGCGCGCCACGCGTGCGGAGGCGGAGGAGTTCGCGCGCACCACCCGGGAGGCCGCGTCGGAGTTCGACCGCACTACCCGCGCCGAGGCGGAGGAGTTCGCGCGCACCACGCGCGAGGCCGCCGAGGAAGCAGCGCGGGCGGCGCGCAATACCGCAGAGGAGCACGCTCACCGGCTGCGCGCCGAGGCCGAGTCCTTCGCCGCGGAACTGCGCGAGCGGGTCCAGCGCGAGACCGATGACGCCGCGGCTGCCGCGCGCGCGGACATCGAGCAGCTCACCGCCGATGCGCAACGCCGGGCCGATGAACTCACCGAGGAGGCCGCTGCGGCCCGTGATGCCGGCGACCTGGACATCGCCCGACGGCGTGAGGCCGCCGAGGCCGAGAACGCCGAGATCCACGAGACCGCCCGGGCGGAGGCGGAGCGCCTGATCTCCGACGCGCAGGCACAGGTCACCGAGGCGGAGGAGCGCGTGGTGAAGGCGCTCGCCCGTGCGGAGGAGATTGCCGGCACCTCCGAGTCCAGCGCGCGGACCACGCTCAGCGCGGCGCGCGAGCAGGCCGAACGGATCCTCACCGAGGCCAAGCGCCAGGCTGAGCTCACCACCTCACGGGCCGAGGAGGAGGCGGAGCGTCGCCTCGACTCGATCCGGGGCGAGGTCTCCGACCTGGAGAAGCAGCGCGAGGACATCACGGCCTACCTGGACGAGGTCCGCGGACTGCTCGGCTCCCCGAGCCTTCCGGAGGCGGGACTCATCGCGGGCGCCGATCGCGCCGAGCGGAACCTGCGCCAGGCGCGGGCCGCCGGTGAGTCCGATGCCGGCTCTGCCTCGAACTCCGAGGACACCGGCGACACCGCGAGCACCAGCGAGACCAGCGATGCGGACTCGTCGGCAACCGACGAGACCCAGGTCCTCGAGGCCACCGCCGAGGAGAGCGGCGGCGAGACCGAGGCCGAGACCGAGACCGACGAGGAGAGCGCGGACCGGTGACCGCCACCCCGTCCCCGGGTTCATCCCCCGACCCATCCGGCCACACGCCGGACACGTGGGCCCAGGAACGCCGAGAGGCGGCCGCGGAGCAGGAGCGGCGGTTGCGGGAGCGCAAGGAGGCCGAACACGCCCACGCGCAGGAACTGATCGACGAGTTCCTGGCCACGGCAGCCGAGCGCGCCCGTCCCCCCGAGCCGCTGGTCGTGCAGGGGTACAAGGGCGGACATGCGCGGACACCCATCTCGGGCTGGTACCTCAAGGTCGACCGCAGCGTGGGCCTGGGAACCGACGGGCGCTTCTACGTGCTGCGGTCCGACCTGACCCTGCTGGAGCGGCTGCGCGGCACCACCCCACGGGCCGTACCGCCACCGATGATCGTGGGCGCCGGGGGCGGCGACGGCGAGACGATCGACATGAAGGCGGCGCTCGCGCGTCACCTGCGCCGCTGACGCCCTCGCCGCCGCTCCCCGGCGAAGGCGGGAGCCGGTGCGGTCAGCCCACGCAGCGGCGCCAGAAGGCCGCGAGCGCCTCCGCGGTCCCCTCCGGGTCCTCCGTGGCGGTCATGTGGCCGGCGGCGGGAATGAGGACCAGTTCGGCATCGCCGTCGTGCGCCTGCATCGCGTGCACCATCGCCTCGGCATCCTCCTGGGTGGCGAGCGCGTCCTCCGTGCCACGCACCACCAGGCCCGGGACCGTCAGGTCCTCCAGCACGTGCATCCGGTCCGGGCGGGCCGCCATCGCGCGCTGCGCCCAGACGATCCCGGGCACGGGTGCCGCCGCGAGCATCTCCCGGTGCCGCGCCACCAGATCCGGGTCGAGCTCGCGGGTGGTCTCCCCGAGCAGCTTCTCCACCATGTCCGCCACCACGGCGCTGCCCGCCCCCGGCGCCTCGGCGGCGATCCGCAGGCGGTTCTCGCGCGCCGCCTCGGGGTCGGCGCTCGCCTTGGTGTCCAGCAGCGCGAGCCCCGCCAGCCGCGAGGAGTGGCGCTGCGCCGTCGCCAGGGCGATGTACCCGCCCATGGACAGGCCGGCCAGCACGGCCCGGTCGATGCCGAGGTCGTCCAGGGTGGCCACCACGGCGTCGGCGGCGTCCTCCAGGCAGGGTTCGCCCTCGGGCACCTCGGAGAAGCCGAAGCCGGGTGCGTCCAGCGCGATCGTGGGGATCCCCTCCTCACCGAGGAGGTCCACCACCTCGTCCCACATCGAGGAGTCGAACGGGAATCCGTGCAGGAGCACGAGCGGGTACATGGTGCCTCCGGGGTCGGGGTCGTGGATCAGGACTCGGCGGATTCCAGCGGCCCGTCCCACTGCCAGGCCAGGGGCAGGGCGTCCGGGTTGACGACGGCGACGATCTGCTCCAGCACCCAGCGCACCGCGCTCTCCCCCACCCACAGGTGCTTCATGCCCTCCCCGGCGATGAGGGTGGCCTGCGGGATACGTGCGAAGCGCTCACGTGCCTCGTCGGGGCGCAGGAAGTCGTCCAGTTCCGGCACGAGGATCGTCACGGGCTTGCCGAACTGCGCCCAGGCGTCCAGATCCGCGTCGCTCGCGCGGTGCAGGGGCGGGGAGAGCAGGATCGCCCCCTCGATGCTCGGGTCCGCGCCGTGCTTGAGGATGAGTTCGGTCCCGAAGGACCACCCCACCAGCCACCGCCGGGGAAGGTCGTGGAACTCCCCGTACTCCAGCAGCGCGGCCACGTCGAAACGTTCGGCCTCTCCGCCGTCGAACGCCCCCTCGCTGGTGCCGCGAGGGGAGGAGGTGCCGCGGGTGTTGAACCGCACCACGGCGAGGTCTGCGAGCGCCGGCAGCCGCCACGCGGCCTTGCGGAAGACGTGGGAGTCCATGAAGCCGCCGTGGGTCGGCAGCGGGTGCAGCGTCAGGAGGGTTGCCGCCGGCACGCTCGCGGCCGGTCGGGCGACCTCGCCCACCAGTGTGAGCCCGTCGGCGGTGTGGAGCTCGATGTCCTCGCGGTCGGCGGGCAGGACGCTCAGGGGACCAATGTCGGTAGCCATCGCTCCCACCTTATGGGGCGTGGACATCGTGCCGGAACGCTCGCGGGGGCGTGAAACCTGGCAGTCTGAACGCATGACCCCCGATGACCTCGCGGAACACCCGGTCCCGACCACGTGGTCCGGCCACCGCGCCTATGCCTCGCGGGCCCTGGTGCGCCCGGACTCGCTGGAGAGCCTGCGCGCCCTGGTCCGGACCGGGCAGCGGCTGCGGGCGCTCGGGAGTCGGCACAGCTTCAACGACCTCGTGGACTCCCCGGGGTTGCTGGTGGACCTGCGCGAGCTCGCCACCGAGCCGGACCTGTACGTCACCGACGGCGGCGCGGCCGGGGTCGTGACCGTCAGCGGCGCGATGCGCTACGGCGCGCTCGCCGCCTGGCTGCACGAGCGCGGCTGGGCCCTCCCGGCCATGGCCTCGCTGCCACACATCTCCGTCGCCGGGGCGGTCGCCACCGGAACCCACGGCTCGGGCGACGAGGCCGGCTCCCTGGCCACCGCCGTCGTGGGCCTGGAACTGCTGGGTGCCGACGGCGAGGTGCACGCCCTGCGCATGGGCGAGGCCGACTTCCCGGGTGCCGTGGTCTCGCTCGGGGCGCTCGGCCTGGTGCTGCGCCTCGACCTGGCGGTCGAACCGCGATACGACGTGGCCACCACCGTGCTCGAGGACGTCCCGTTCGCGGGCGTGCTGGGCGAGGTGGAGACGGTGTGGGCCAGCGCCACGTCCGTCAGCGCCTTCACGCGGTGGGACGGGACGTGCGCCCTGTGGCGCAAGCAACGCACCGACCGCATCGTGCCGGACGCCACGCTCGGTGTGGTCACGGCGCTCGGCGGTCGCCCGGCCGACACTCCGCGGCACCCGCTGCCCGACGGCGACCCGCAGGCCTGCACACCGCAACTCGGCGAGGCCGGTCCGTGGCACGAGCGCCTGCCGCACTTCCGCCAGGAGGTCACCCCCTCGGCCGGGGCGGAGTTGCAGAGCGAGTACCTGCTCCCGCGGGAGCGTGCCGCGGAGGCGATCGAGGCCGCGGCCGGGGTCATGGCGCGGCACCGCGAGACGATCCTCATCAGCGAGATCCGCTCCGTCGCGAGCGATGACCTGTGGCTGTCCGGGAGCTACGGACGGGCCACCATCGGTCTGCACACCACGTGGCGCCAGGACGTGGCGGCGGTGCGGGAGGCGAGCCTGGAGATCGAGGCGGCGCTCGCGCCGTTCGAGGCCAGGCCGCACTGGGGCAAGCTCTTCGAACGCGCGGACCTCGCGGCTCTCTACCCGCGGTGGGAGGACGCCCGGGCCCTCCTGGCGCGCTACGACCCCGCGGGGCAGTTCACCTCGCCGCTGCTGGAGCGCGTCGGCCTGCGCTGAGCCCGCCCCCACCCTTCGCGAGGCAGTTCTGCAGGCACCGCGAGGCGGTTCTGCAGGTCTGCAGGTCTGCAGGTCTACAGCCCCGCGGCGGTCGCGGTGGTCTCGAGCGCGAAGTCCAGCCACGCCCCGGTGTCCGCGAACGTCTCGCGCCCGAACTGCTCGAACAACTCGCTGGTGATCAGCGCGATCACCAGGGTCCAGCCGAGCACGGTATCGGCGACCACCCTCTCGTCCCCGTCCAGCCCGACGGCGCGGGAGGCCTCGCGCAGTCCGCTCGCCAGGCCCGGGGGGACCTCGATCCCGGCGGTCAGGACGGTGCGCTGCTCGCCCCGCACCGAGGCGTCGGCGACGATGTGGGCCAACCGGATCATCACGCGGGTGCCGGCATCGGTGGTGCGCTCCGGCGGGGCCGCGTAGCCGGGTACGGGAGAGCCGTACAGCAGCGTCCAGGCCGCGGGGCGCCGTCGTGCCCACGCCGCGACCGCGCGGACGACGGCGAGCCACCGCAGGCGGGGGGAGGCCTCGCCGTCCTGCGCCAACAGGCCCGCCTCGGCGGCGCCGGCCGCGTCCGCCAGGTCCGTGTAGCCCTCGATGATGAGGTCGGTGAGCAGCTCCTCCCGGCTCGGGACGTACCGGTAGATCGCCGAGGAGACGATCCCGACCTCCCGGGCGATCGCGCGCAGGGAGAGCGCGGCGGCGCCCTGTTCCTCCAGGTGCCGCCAGGCGATGGCGCGGATCTCCTGCTCGGTGCGGGCCCGGGCTCGTTCACGCGGCGTCATCCCGACATCGTGTCACATCCGCGGGCGACGCTACCAAAAGAGAGCGGTGCTCTTGCTTTGTGGCGCGATCGGCGTCACACTGAGAGAGCACTGCTCACTCACGCGACTGGAGATCACCATGTCCCGCACCGTCGTCCTGGGCTACGGCCCCGTCGGTTCCACCGTCACCGACCAGCTGCTCGCCGCCGGCGAGGCGGTCCGCGTCGTCACCCGCTCGGGGTCCGGCCCCGCGGGCGCCGAGCGGGTGCGAGCCGACCTCATGGATGCCGAGGCCACCGCGCGGGCCATCGGTGACGCGCCGCGCATCGTCCTGGCCGTGCACGCCCCCTACCGCGCCGCGGCGTGGGCACGCACCCTGCCGGTGATGGAGGCGAGCGTCCTCACCCACGCGGCGCGCACCGGCGCCACCGTGGTCACGGCGGAGAGCCTGTACGCCTTCGACGGCGGACCCTCACCCGTCACCGAGTCCAGCCGCCCGCAGCCGGCCAGCCGCAAGGGGGCCGTGCGCCGCGACCTGCTCGCGCAGCGCGCCGCCAGCGGCGCACGCGTGCGCTCCCTGGTGTGCGGCGACTTCTACGGTCCGCGCGTGCACAGCTCCCACGCCGGCGACTTCCTCGTGAAGCCGATCCTGCAGGGCAAGCCGGTCCGCGCCGTCGTGCCCATCGATCAGCCCCACGCCTTCACCCACATGAGCGATCTCGCCCGCGCCCTCGTGGCCGCGTCCGAGGTGGACGGCGAGGGCCACGAGCTCCTCATCACCCCGAACGCCGGTCCGATCTCGCTGCGCGATCTCGGGCGGGTGACGGCGCAGGCCGCCGGGCTCGGCGAACCGCGGTTCGCGCCCGTGCCGGCCCCCGTGCTGCGGGCCCTCGCGCCGTTCGTGCCGATTGTGCGGGAGATCCGCGACGTCGCCCACCAGTTCGCGCAGCCGTTCGTGGTCTCCGGGCAGGCGAGCGAGCACCGGCTCGGGCTCACGGCGACGCCGTGGCAGGCGGCCGCCGCCGAGACGGTGGCCTGGTGGCGCGAGGCCGACGCGCACGCAACGCAGCCTGCGGCCGGGTGACCTCAGTGGCGGCCCGCCCGGGCGACCTCCCACACGGGTTCGTCACTGGCCGAGACCCGCCCCTCGCCGTCGAACACGAGGAAGCGGTCCAACCCGCGGGCGAAGTAGCGATCGTGGGTGACCGCCACCACGGTCCCCTCGAACGCCTCCAGCGCCTGCTCCAGGGACTCCACGGAGGCCAGGTCGAGGTTGTCGGTGGGCTCGTCCAGGAGCAGCAGGGTGGCGCCCGAGAGTTCCAGGAGGAGGATCTGCATCCGCGCCTGCTGACCGCCCGAGAGCGTCTGGAAGGTCTGCTCGGCACTGCGCGCCAGCCCGTAGCGGTCCAGCGCGCGGGAGGCCTGCTCCCGGGGCATCCCGGGCCGGTGCGCATCGCCCCGGTGCAGGATCTCCAGCAGCGTGCGCCCGTGCAGGGTGGGGTGGTCGTGCGTCTGGGCGAACCAGCCCGGGCGCACCCGGGAGCCCAGACGGGCGACGCCCGTGGCGCGCACGGGCTCGGGGATCACCTCGCCCACCGGCTGGTGCTCGATGTCCGGGTCGGTGCCACCGGCGGCCAGCAGCCGTAGGAAATGGGACTTTCCGGTGCCGTTGGCGCCGAGCACCCCGATCCGCTCACCGAACCAGATCTCCTCGCTGAACGGCTGCGCGAGGCCGGTGAGGCCCAGGTCCTCCACGATCACGGCGCGCCGCGCCGTGCGACCGCCCCGCAGCCGCATCGTGACCTGCTGCTCGACGGAGACCTCCTCGGGCGGGCCCGCCTGCTCGAACTTCGCCAGCCGGGTCTGCGCCGCGTGGTAGCGGGCCGCGAGGCCGTCGTTGTAGGCGGCCTTCACCTTGTACATCTGCACGAGGGCCACGAGCTTGGCATGCTCCTCATCCCATCGCCGACGGCGCTCCTCGAGCTTGGCGTTGCGCTCCACCCGGGCCTGGGCGTAGGTGCCGAAACCGCCGGGGTGCACCCACAGCCGGGCGCCGGCCGCACCCGGCTCGAGGGTCGCCACGCGGGTGGCCACCCGTTCGAGCAGCTCGCGGTCGTGGCTGACGAGCAGCACGGTCTTGCCGCTGGCCACCAGCGCCTCCTCGAGCCACCGCTTGCCCGGCACGTCGAGATAGTTGTCGGGCTCGTCCAGCAGGAGGACCTCGTCACTGCCCCGCAGCAGGGCCTCCAGGACCAGGCGCTTCTGCTCGCCGCCCGAGAGCGTGGCGACCCGGCGGTAGGCGGCGCGTTCGAAGCTCAGGGCGAGCGACGCCGTCGTGCACATGTCCCAGACCGTCTCCTGCTCATATCCCCCGGCCTCACCCCAGTCGGCCAGCGCCTGGGCGTAGGCGAGTTGGGCGGGCTCGTCGTCGCGGGTGAGCATGGCCTCCTCCGCCGCATCCACCGCACGGCCGGTCACCCGGATGCGTTCGGGGGCGACGCCGAGCAGCAGGTCACGCACGGTGGTCTCATCGCGGACCGAGCCGATGAACTGCCGCATGACGCCGAGGCCACCGCTGCGCACCACGGCGCCCTCATCGGGGGCGAGGTCACCCGCGGCGATGCGCAGCAGAGTGGTCTTGCCGGTGCCGTTGGGCCCGACGAGCGCCATCCGGTGGCCCTCACCCACGCGCAGGGACACCCCGCCCAGCAGTGGACGGCCGTCCGGCAGTGCGAGCGCGATGTCGGAGAGATCGAGGTGACCCATGTGCTCAGGGTGCCCGACGCCGTCGGCCCCCGTCACCCCGATAAGGCCACCGAGGCGGGCGCGCCCGCCCGTTAGCCTGGCAGGGTGGCCAAGCGATCCCGCAAGCGCGACTACGGCGCCCAGCACCGTGAACTCGACGTCGACGCCCTGACCCGCGGGTGGACGCGCGGGGAGACGACGTCCGACGGGCACGCGTGGAACGTGCGCAGCGTCGGCGGGAGCGAGAAGCCCTACCGTTGCCCGGGCTGCGACCAGATGATCGTCGCGGGAACTCCCCACATGGTGGTGTGGCCGGCCGATCACCTGCTCGGGGACGCGGCCGGCCTGGAGGACCGGCGGCACTGGCACACCTCGTGCTGGCGCTCGGGACGGCGCCCCACCCGGCGGCGCTAGTGCCGGACCCTCGCGCTCAGAACAGGCGCGAGGTGGGGTCGTCCACGCCGCGCATGGCGTCGTAGTCCAGCACCAGGCAGTCGATCCCACGGTCGGCGGCCAGGGTGCGCGCCTGCGGCGCGATGGTCTGGGCGGCCAGGACGCCGCGCACGGGCGCCAGCAACGGGTCCCGGTTCAGCAGTTCCAGGTACCGCGTCAACTGCTCCACGGCGTCGATCGTGGCGCGCCGCTTGATCTCCACCGCCACGTGCCGCTCGCCGTCGTGCTCCACCTGCAGGTCAGCGGGGGTGCGCACCATGAGGTCCACCGGGCCGATCGCCGTGGGGTACTCGCGCCGCACGAGCGTGTGGCCCTCCCCCAGCAGCGTCACCTGCTCCGCGAGCAGTTTCTGCAGGTGCGCCTCCACGCCGTCCTTCACCAGGCCGGGGTCCACACCGAGCTCGTGGCTGGTGTCCTGCTCCACCTCGAACAGGGTCACCACCAACGTGTCATCGGACTTGGTCGCGCTGACCGTCCAGACCTGCGTGGCACCGGCCGCGCGCTGCGCCTCGTCCGGCTCGCAGACCTTCAGGGTGGCGGGCGGACTCATCCAGTTCAGCGGCTTGTAGGAGCCGCCGTCGGAGTGCACGAGCACGCTGCCGTCCGCCTTGACCATCAGGACGCGCGGTGCCCGCGGCAGGTGGGCGGTCAACCGCCCGGTGTAGTCCACGGCGCACGTGGCGACGACGATCCTCATACCATCCGTTCTCGTGGGGGCGCGGACTCCAACCAGGAGGCCAGGCCCGCGTAGGAACCGGCGCGCATCGCCAGTTCGATCCGTGCGCCGCCGATCGTGCACGTCACCTCGACGATCGCATCCGGATCACCAGGGCGTCCGCCGGCGCGGTACGTGCGCTCCAGCACCGTGATCGAGTCCCGCATCCAGGTCGCGTGCGCCCGTGGCCGCAGGGAAAGGGTGCGGTACCACTCCACCGCATCGGCCCCGAACACCGCCACCCCGGAGATCCAGCCCTTCGGGCTGTTGCGCGCGCACTCGAAGGAGTGATAGCGCAGCGCGAGCACACGCAGGCGCCACAGCAGCAGTCCGAGCGCAACCAGGACCAGTGCGAGGGCGATCAGCCCGATCAGCACTGGTCCCGGCACGGCCTCAGCCCAATCCGCCGACGATCACCGTCACGACGTTGTCGTCGAAGGACAGGAAGCCGCTGGTGACCGGGAACTCCTTGTGCTCCTCGCCGGCGTGCACCCGCACGGTCCCGGGGCGCAGCTGCGCCAGCACGGACTCGTGGCCGGGCAGCAGGCCCATGTCCCCGTCCATCGCCGGCGCTGACACGGAGTCCGCCTTCCCGGACCACAGGGTGCGGTCCGGGGCGACGACGTCAACCGTCAGGGCGCTCATCGAAGCTCCGACTGGATCCTGGCCCAGTTGCGCTCCAGGTCCTCCAGGCCACCGATGTTGAAGAACGCCTGCTCGGGCAGGTGGTCGTACTCACCGTCGGCGATCTTCTCGAACGCCTCGATGGTCTCGGCCAACGGCACCGTGGAGCCCTCGACGCCGGTGAACTTCTGCGCCATGTAGGTGTTCTGGGAGAGGAACTGCTCGATGCGGCGCGCACGCGCCACGGTGACCTTGTCCTCCTCGGAGAGCTCGTCGACACCGAGGATCGCGATGATGTCCTGCAGTTCCTTGTTCTTCTGCAGGATCGACTTCACGCGGGTGGCGACCTTGTAGTGCCGCTCCCCCACGAACTGCGGGTCCAGGATGCGGCTGGAGGAGGCCAGCGGGTCCACCGCCGGGTACAGACCACGCGAGGCGATCTCACGGGAGAGCTCCGTGGTGGCGTCCAGGTGCGCGAAGGTGGTGGCCGGCGCCGGGTCGGTGTAGTCGTCGGCGGGCACGTAGATCGCCTGCAGCGAGGTGATGGAGTGACCACGCGTGGAGGTGATCCGCTCCTGGAGCTGACCCATCTCGTCGGCCAGGTTCGGCTGGTAGCCCACCGCGGAGGGCATGCGGCCCAGCAGCGTGGAGACCTCCGAACCGGCCTGCGTGAAGCGGAAGATGTTGTCGATGAACAGCAGCACGTCCTGCTTCTGCACGTCGCGGAAGTACTCCGCCATCGTCAGCGCGGACAGGGCCACGCGAAGACGCGTGCCCGGCGGCTCGTCCATCTGGCCGAAGACCAGCGCGGTCTTGTCGAAGACGCCGGCCTCCTCCATCTCCACGATCAGGTCGTTGCCCTCACGGGTGCGCTCACCCACGCCGGCGAACACCGACACACCGCCGTGGTCCTGCGCCACGCGCTGGATCATCTCCTGGATCAGCACGGTCTTACCCACACCGGCACCACCGAAGAGACCGATCTTCCCGCCCTGCACGTACGGGGTGAGGAGATCGATGACCTTGATGCCGGTCTCGAACATCGTGGTCTTGGACTCGAGCTGGTCGAAGGCCGGCGCCTTGCGGTGGATGCCCCAGCGCTCGGTGACCTCCAGCGAGGAGGCGTCCACGTTCAGTGGCTCGCCGAGTACGTTGAACACGTGACCCTTGGTCACATCTCCGACCGGCACGGTGATCGGGCCGCCGGTGTCACGCACCGTGGCGCCGCGCACGAGTCCATCGGTCGGCTTCAGTGCGATGGCGCGCACCAGGTTGTCACCCAGGTGCTGCTCGACCTCGAGGGTCAGCACCTGCTCGGGGGCCTCCCCCTCGCCCTGACCGGTCATGTCGATGGTCGTGGTGAGTGCGTTGTAGATCTCCGGGAGCACACCGGAGGCGAACTCGATGTCGACGACCGGGCCGATGACCCGGGCGATGCGGCCCGTCCCGGCGCCCACGGTCTCGGGGGCAGCAGCTTCAGCAGTCATGGTTGTCCTTGTCGTTGTGGCACTAGCCCGCCAGGGCGTCGGCACCCGAGACGATCTCGCTGATCTCCTGGGTGATCTCCGCCTGACGCGCCGAGTTGGCAAGTCGGGTGTAGTTACGAATGAGGTCCTCGGCGTTGTCCACCGCGGTGTGCATGGCCTGCTGGCGCGAGGCCAACTCGGAGGCCGCGGACTGGTGCAGCGCCGTCAGGATCCTGGCGAGGATGTACTGCGGCAACAGCGAGTCCAGGACGTCCTCCGGGGAGGGCTCGAACTCGTACAGCGGCAGCGGCTCCTCGCCCTTGGGTGCCACGCCGTCGACCACTTCCAGCGGAAGCACCCGCACCACTCGTGGCTCCTGGGAGACCATCGAGAGGAACCGGGTGTAGACGATGTGGATCTCCGAGACCCCCGCCTCACCAGGCGTGGTGAACGCCTCCAGCAGCGTGGTGGCGATCTCCTCGGCCATCTCCAGGTCCGGGGCATCCGACTTCCCCGCCCAGGTCTTGGCCAACTCGCGCTTGCGGAAGGAGAAGTACCCGATCCCGCGGCGTCCCGCCACGTACATCGTCGGCTTCTTGCCCTGCTCGACCAGCCGCTCCGTCAGGCGCTCCGCCTCGCGCAGCACGGAGGCGTTGAAGGACCCCGCCATCCCGCGGTCGGCGGTCAGCACGAGCACCGCCACCCGGTTGGAATCGGTCCGCTCGGTGATCAGCGGGTGGTCCAGCGAGGCGTGGGTCGCCGCCGCCGAGACCGCCCGGGTGATCGCCTGGGAGAACGGGGCCGCCGACTGGGCGCGGTCCCGGGCCTTGCCGATGCGGGAAGCTGCGATCAGCTCCATCGCCCGGAAGACCTTCTTGAGGGTCTGGGTGGAGCGGATGCGCTGCTTGTACACACGCTGCGCGCCGGCCATGCTCAGCCTCGCTTCTGCCGGACGATCGTCTCCTGCTCGACCTCGAGCTCAGCCTCGGGCTCGGAGTCCTCGGTGGAGACAAGGCCGCCGTCGCCGGTGGTGAACATTCCGAGGAACTCCTCCACGACCCGCTTCATCTCGCCCTGCACCTCATCGGACAGCTTCCCGCCCGAGGCGATGGTGCCGAGGATGTCGGAGTTACGACGGGCGTGGTCGAGGAGCTCGCGCTCGAAGCGCAGCACATCGGAGACCTCGAGCCTGTCCAGGAAACCGTTGGTGCCGGCCCAGATCGAAAGCACCTGCTCCTCCACCGGGTAGGGGGAGTACTGCGGCTGCTTGAGCAACTCGGTCAGCCGCGCGCCGCGGTCGAGCTGCGCGCGGGTGGCCGGGTCCAGGTCGGAGGCGAACATCGCGAAGGCCGCCAATGAGCGGTACTGCGCAAGCGTCAGCTTCAGCGTTCCCGAGACCTGCTTCATCGCCTTGACCTGCGCGTCACCACCGACTCGGGAGACGGAGATACCGACGTCGACGGCGGGGCGCTGGTCGGCGTTGAACAGGTCCGACTGCAGGAAGATCTGGCCGTCGGTGATGGAGATGACGTTGGTCGGGATGTACGCCGAGACGTCGTTCGCCTTGGTCTCGATGACCGGCAGACCCGTCATCGACCCGGCGCCGAGCTCGTCGGACAACTTCGCGCAACGCTCCAGCAGGCGGGAGTGCAGGTAGAACACGTCACCGGGGTAGGCCTCGCGGCCCGGCGGGCGACGCAGCAGCAGGGACACGGCGCGGTAGGCCTCCGCCTGCTTGGACAGGTCATCGAAGATGATCAGGACGTGCTTGCCCTCGTACATCCAGTGCTGGCCGATGGCCGACCCGGTGTAGGGGGCCAGGTACTTGAAGCCCGCGGGGTCGGAGGCGGGAGCGGCCACGATCGTGGTGTACTCCAGCGCGCCGGCCTCCTCCAGGGCACCGCGCACGGAGGCGATGGTGGACCCCTTCTGCCCGATCGCCACGTAGATGCAGCGCACCTGCTTGGTCGGGTCGCCGGAGTCCCAGTTGGCCTTCTGGTTCAGGATCGTGTCGATCGCAATAGCCGTCTTCCCGGTCTTGCGGTCGCCGATGATCAGCTGACGCTGACCGCGCCCGATCGGGATCATCGAGTCGATCGCCTTGATGCCGGTCTGCAGCGGCTCGTGCACCGACTTACGCATCATCACACCGGGAGCCTGCAGTTCCAGCGCACGGCGTCCGGTGGTCTCGATCTCGCCGAGTCCGTCCACCGGGGCACCCAGCGGGTCCACCACGCGGCCGAGGTAACCGTCACCCACGGGCACGGAGAGCACCTCGCCGGTGCGGCGCACCTCCTGGCCCTCCTGGATCCCGGTGAACTCACCGAGCACCACCACGCCGATGTGGCGCACGTCCAGGTTCTGCGCGAGGCCGAGGGTGCCGTCCTCGAACGTCAACAGCTCGTTCGCCATCACACCCGGCAGACCCTCGACCTCGGCGATGCCGTCGGCGGCCAGCGTGACGCGACCGACCTCTTCGCGGACATCGGCGCTGGGCGTGTAGGAGCTGACGAACGTATCGAGCGCGGCCTTGATCTCCTCGGGCCGGATCGTAAGTTCAGCCATCGGTTCCTTCTCTCGTCTTCTCTCACCCGCGCGGGGTGAGGTGGTCTGCTGGGGGTGAGGTGCTCTCAGCCGGCGATGCGGCGGCGCGCCTCGGACAACTTGGACAGCACGGTGGCGTCGAGGACCTCGGCCCCCACCTGGATGCGCAGGCCGCCGAGCACCTCGGGGTCGAGCCCGACGTTCAGCTGCACCGGTGCGCCGTACATGCGCTCGAGGGCTGCCGCCAGGCGGTGACGCTGCATCAGGGTGAGCGGCGTGGCCGCCGTGACCACCGCCACCAGGCGCCGGCGGCGCGTGGCAGCGAGGTCACCGATGTGCGACAGGCGTGCGGTGACCGACCGGGTGCGCAGTGCGCCGACCGTCCGCTCCAGGAGCAGTTCGGCCTGCGGCGCCAACTGCGCTGCGAAGACCTCGCGCGCCAGGGCGACACGCCGCTCGGCGCTCGCGTCCAGCGAGCCGAGGGACACCCGCAGTTCCCGGCTGCCGGTCAGGACACGACCGACGCGGAAGAGTTGCTCCTCCACCTCGAGAAGCGCCTGCTCGGACCCGGTCGAGGCCAGCACGGCCACGGTCCCGAGCTCCTCGAGGGAGTCGGCGAGATCGCGGTCACCGGACCACCGGGACCGGACCATGCCCTCCACGAGGTCGACGACCTCGGGTGAGAACGACGGCGACAGGAGCCGACGCGCGAGGTCGGCCTTGTCCTGCTCCGTCCGGGTGGGGTCGGTGAGCGCGCGACGCAGCGAGCCGGAGGAGTCCAGCGCGTCGACCACGGCGAACAACTGCTCGCCGTAGCCGCGTGCGTGCTCCCCCGCCTCGGTGAGCACCGGTTCGAACCGCTCGCTCGCCGCGGCCAGGGATGCCTCGCTGGTCGCGCGCATCACGCCTCCGTCTCGTGGCCGGCGCGGGCGCCGGCGTTCTCGCTGCTCTCGAGCTCCTCGAGGAAGCGGTCGACCACCCGCGACTGGCGGGCATCGTCGGCCAGTGACTCACCCACGATGCGCGAGGCGAGGTCGGTGGCCAGGGAGCCGATGTCGCTGCGCAGCGAGACCACGGCCGCCTGACGCTCGGCGTCGATCTGACGCTGGGCGCTCTCGACGATGCGCGCGGCCTCCTCGGAGGCCTTGGCCTTGCCGGCGTTCACGATCTCGTTGCTCTCGACCGTCGCGGCCTCGCGGATGCGTGCCGCCTCCTGACGCGCCTGGAGAAGTTCCTTCTCCTGCTCGGACTTGGCGGCGTCGGCCTCGGCCTGCACCTTGGCCGCGTGCTCCAGTCCGCCCTCGATCTTGGCCGCACGCTCGTCGAGCAGTGCGGTCATCTTCGGCATCAGGTACTTGAAGAAGAAGAACGCGATGACGGCGGTGACGACGAGCGACCAAATGATGTCGTAGTCGGCCGGGAGGAAGACGTCGATGCCGGACGGCGCCTCCGTGTCCTCCGCGGCCATCACCATGGCCGTCGTCATCAGAACAGGAAGCCTGCGACCAGGCCGAGCAGCGCGAGCACCTCGACGAAGGCGACACCGATGAACATGTTGGTACGCAGGGTGTTGGCGACCTCGGGCTGGCGGGCCATGCCCTCCAGGGCCTTACCGATCAGGATGCCGAGGCCGATGCCCGGGCCGAGGGTCGCGAGGCCGTAACCGATGGTGGCGATGTTGCCTTCGAGCGCGGCGAGGATTTCCATGAATCGTCCTTCCTGTGGCGGCGGGTTCCTTACCCGTCGTCTGGGTGGTCTGGGTGGTGCGGGAGTGAAGACTGCGGTGGCGCGCTAGGCGGGCCGGGTCCTGGCGGGGCTCAGTGCTCCTCCTCCAGGGACATCTGGATGTACACGGCGGCGAGCAGCGTGAAGATGAACGCCTGCAGGAAGCCCACGAAGATCTCGAACAACGTGATCCCGAGGCCACCCACGAAGGTCAGGGCGCCGGTCAACTTGATCAGTCCGCCGCCTTCGAACAGCAGGAACTGCGTGGCCGCGAAGCACAGCACCAGCATGAGGTGCCCGGCCATCATGTTGGCCAGGAGTCGCAGCGCCAGCGTGAGCGGCCGCAGGATGAAGACCTGCAGGAACTCGATCGGCGTGATCAGGAGGTACATCACCGGCGGCACCCCCGAGGGGAACAGGCTCGCCTTGAGGTAGCCCACGCCGTGGCGCTTGAGGCCGACCACCAGGTAGGTGATGTAGACCCAGATGGCCAGCACCACCGGGAGGCCCACCACCGAGGTGCCCGCGATGTTCAGGAACGGGACCACGCCGGCCAGGTTCATCGCCAGGATCAGGAAGAACAGGGTGGTGAGCATCGGCAGGAAGCGCCGTCCCTCCACCTTGCCGAGGACCGACTCGGCGATCTGGACGCGCACGAAGTCGAGCATCAGCTCCACCACGCTCTGCGCGCGGGTCGGGACCAGCTTGGCGTGCCGGGTGGCGAGCCACAGCCACAGCAGCAGCAGGATCGTGACGACGACCCGTACCAGCATGATCCGGTTGAACTCGAAGGGTGTCCCTTCGAAGAAGATCGCCGGGGGGAAGAACTCACCGATCCCCGGTACATGGAATCCGGAGTCGGCAGTCTCGGCCATGAGGGTTCCAGCCACGTTCAATGCTCTCCCCGTGTCATCTGGTCGGCGCAGGGCGCAGCAGCGGCGTCATGGCAGGCATGCAGACGCTGGTGCAGAAGGTCTGAGGTCACCCTACCCGATACCTTGCACGCCGCACGCATCGAGACGCCCGCGGACGGTACCTCACGAGTCCTCACTCGCCCTCGGCGCTTCCCTGCGGGCCCTGCGCCTTCGGGACGTCCTGCGTCACCGGGATCCGCGCCCCACGGACCACCTGCATCTCGATCACCAGGGAGGCGAGCACGATCACCATCATCGTGGCCACGAACACGTACCGGTTGTAGAAGGTGAAGTTCGCCAGGACCGCGAGCAGCGCGATGATGACCGCCATCTTGGCCAACCACCCACCGAGCACCGCGATCGCGAGGAACTGCGGGGACCGGCCCTCGGAGACCAGCATCGTCACCACGGTCGTCAGGCAGAAGAACACCCCGATGGCTCCGCCGAGCAGTGCCCCCCAGAGCCCGGCCGTACCGTCGACCAGGAGGCCGAGGATCACCGCCAGGAGCGTGGTGACAGCCGTGGTGAGGGCGATGAGGGTGAGCATGCGGCGCAGCGCGCCGCGCAGCGTGGTGGGCGGCGCGGAGCCGGACGCCGAGGAGGTCGAGTTCACGGGCCCACTCTCCCACGCCGCACCTGGATCGGGACCACGGTCAGCACCACCCCGATCGCCACCACCACGCCGAGCGCGATCGCCACGGTGGTGATCGGCAGGAAGGCCAGTGCCACGGCGCCGAAGCTGAAGATCGCCGTCCAGCCGTACAGGATCAGGACCGCGCGGCGATGGGAGTGACCCCGCGCCAGCAGCCGGTGGTGCAGATGCTGCCCATCGGCCGCGAACGGCGAGCGGCCGGCGGCCAGCCGCCGGACGACGGCCAGGAGGAGGTCGATGAGCGGCACCAGCACCACGGCCACGGGCAGCAGGATCGGCAGGAAGGCCGGGAAGGCCTGCGAGGCCGTCGCGCCCGGGTCGATGTTCCCCGTGACCACGATGGAGGCGGCGGCCATGGTCAGCCCGAGGAACATCGCCCCGGAGTCCCCCATGAAGATCGAGGCCCGGTGGAAGTTGTAGGGCAGGAAGCCCAGGCAACTGCCGACCACTGCCGCGACCACCAGGGTGGCGAGGTCGGCGTAGTCGGTGGCGCTCTGGCGGGTGAGCAGGTAGGTGTACACGAACATCGCGGTGCCGCCGATAGCGATCATCCCCGCCGCCAGGCCGTCCAGCCCGTCCACGAAGTTCACGGCGTTGATCGCCACCAGCACCACGAGCACCGTGAGCGCGAGTGACATCCCGGAGGACAGGATCGTCAGGCCGAACAGGGGGATCGTGACCATCTGGACGCCCTGCCACACCATGATCCCGGCGGCCAGCGTCTGCCCGACGAGCTTGGTGAACCAGTCCAGGTCGAACACGTCGTCCGCCGCCCCCAGGAGCGCCACGAACACCGCGGCCCCCAGGATCGCCCAGGCCTGGTGGGAAGAGGTGAAGACGCCGCCGAGGAAGTCGGTCCGGGAGGCCACGAGGAGGGCGACGGCGAAGCCGAGCACCATGCCGAGGCCACCCAGGCGGGGCGTGGGTTCGGTGTGGACATCACGATCACGCAGCGGGGTGACGGCGTTGACGCGCCTGGCCAGGGCCCGCACCAGCGGTATCACCAGGAGGGTGACAGCGGCGGCCAGGGCCATCAGCAGGAGGTAGACCCTCACCCGCCGTCGCCCTCGCGGGTTCCCCCATCGGGCTGCGCGACGGGCTCCGGCTCCGGCTGGGGCTCCCCCGCGACCTGCGGGTCCTGATCGGTGGGTGTCACGCCGTCACCGGCCTCACCCTCCCCCTGCGGCACGGCGGCCGGCACGAGATGAGCCACCGCCTGGGCCACCTGCTCCTCGGTGATGCCACCCGCGCGCAGGATCCGGTACCCGGTGGTGGTGACATCCACGATGGTGGAGGCCACGCCACCCGGCGAGGTCCCGTCGTCGAGGTAGAGCCCGACGCGGGCACCGAGTTGTTCCCGCGCACCCTGAGCGGTCGTCGCCGCGGGCAGTCCGGTCCGGTTCGCCGAGGACACCGCGAGAGGACCCGTGGTCCCCAGGAGCTCCAACGTCACCTCGTTGTCGGGCATGCGCAGCGCCACGGTCCCGCGCGTCTCGCCCAGGTCCCACACCAGGGACGGCTGTGCGCGCACGATCAGGGTCAACGCACCCGGCCAGAATGCCTCGGCGAGCGCTCGGGCGACGTCGGTCACTTCGGTGCCGAGCACGTCCAGCATCGCCACGGATCCCACGAGGACCGGGGGCGGCATCTGACGCCCGCGTCCCTTGGCCGCGAGCAGCGCACGCACCGAGTCGGGGTCGAAGGCGTCGGCCGCGATGCCGTAGACGGTGTCCGTCGGGAGCACCACCAGCCCACCCTCACGCAGCGCCCGGGATGCCTGCTCGAGGCTCGCCGAGCGCTCGTGCGGCGTACAGGGGAGAATCGTCACGGCCACGATCCTGCCACGGGCCTGGCACCCTGGTGGCGTGACGCCCCGTATCCACCGCGCTCTGGCACGCAGCGCTTTCGGCCTGAGCCTTGTGGCCATGGCCTGGACGCTCTACGCCCCGGCCGTGCCCGGACCCGCGATCGCCTTCCGTGCCGACCTGGTGGTGCACGCCGCGGTCTTCGCGCTGAGCACGGTGACGGGGCTGGCCTGCGCTCTGCGCCCCGGGAGGCTCGCCGTAGCGCTGGCGGCGAACGCTGTGATCAGCGAGGTGGTCCAGCACATCTGGCTGCCCGGCCGTTCGGGGGACCCGGTCGATGTGGCCGCGGATCTCGTCGGCATCGGGCTGGGTCTGGTGGCCGGGTGGTGGTTGAGCGGGCGCGGATGGGTCAATTCCGGCGAGCGATCAGCGCCCGGGGTCGAGCGGTGAGGTCGTCGATGGTGCGGACCTGGGTGAATCCGGCCCGCGCCAGGTCGCGAGTCGCCTCGGCCTGGACCTCGGCATGCTCCATCACCAGGACTCCCCCCGGCCGTAGCAGCCGATGGGCGGCCTGCACGACGGCGCGTGGCAGCGCGAGGCCGTCCGCTCCCCCGCCGTAGAGGGCCAGATCGGGATCGTGATCCCGGACCTCGATCTCGGTGGGCACCGCATCCGGTGGGATGTATGGCGGGTTGGAGACCACCACGTCGACCGCACCCGCCAGGTCCGCCAGGAGCGCGGGAGATCGCACGTCCCCCTGCTGCACCGTGACGCGGTGTCCCGTGCGCACAGCGTTCTGACGGGTGAGATCGACGGCGTCAAAGGAGGCGTCCACGGCGGTGACGCGCGCACCCTCCACCTCGCTGGCCACCGACAGTGCGAGCGGACCCGCACCGCAGCACAGGTCCACCACCACTGGGGCCGGGCGTCCGGAACGGACCACCTCGCGCGCGGCGTCGATCGCCGCCTGCGCCACCACCTCGGTCTCCGGCCGCGGGACGAAGACGCCCGGCCGCACGGTGAGGGTGAGGTAGCGGAAACCCGTCTCCCCCACGATGTGCTGCAGCGGTTCACGCCGGCGGCGTCGCTCCACGAGGGCGGCGTACCGCGGGGGGAACCCGGGGTCGGGAACGGCGAGCAGGAGCGCGCTCGGGCCGGGGAGGCCGAGGGCGTGCACCGCCAGGGCGCGCGCGTCGTGTGCCGCGGCCGGCACCCCGGCCTCGGCGAGCAGACGCGTGGCCCCGGTGAGGTACTCCCGCAGCGGCAGCACCGCGGGTGTGGCCGCGCCCGTCGCCGAGTCGAAAACGGGACCAGCGGGGGGTTCGGGGTCGGCACCGGCCGCTGAGCGGCTCACGGGCGTCACGCTCCGGTCGCGGCGGCCAGGCGTGCGGCCTCGTCCATCTCCACGGCGGAGGCGATGACGGGGCCGAGGTCGCCGTCCAGCACCGCGTCCAGGTTGTAGGCCTTGAAGCCGGTGCGGTGGTCCGCGATCCGGTTCTCGGGGAAGTTGTAGGTACGGATGCGCTCGGACCGGTCCACGGTGCGCACCTGGGACCTGCGCGCCTCGCTGGCGGCCGCGGCAGCCTCCTCCTGCCGAGCGGCAAGCAGGCGGGCGCGCAGCACGCGCATGGCGGCTTCCTTGTTCTGCAACTGGGACTTCTCGTTCTGCATCGACACGACGATCCCGGTCGGCAGGTGGGTGATCCGCACGGCTGAGTCGGTGGTGTTCACGCTCTGCCCGCCAGGACCCGAGGACCGGTAGACGTCGATCCGCAGGTCGCCGGTGGCGATCTCCACCTCGCCCTCGTCGTCGGCCTCCGGCAGCACGAGAACGCCTGCGGCGGAGGTGTGGATCCGGCCCTGGGACTCCGTGACGGGCACGCGCTGGACCCGGTGCACCCCGCCCTCGTACTTCAGGTGCGCCCAGACACCGTCCTGCGGCTCCCCCGCGGAACGCGCCTTCACCGCGAGCTGCACGTCCTTGTAGCCCCCGAGGGCGGAGTCGGTGGACTCCAGCACCTGGGTCGACCAGCCCTGGCGTTCGGCGTACCGCAGGTACATCCGCAGCAGGTCGCCGGCGAACAGCGCCGATTCCTCCCCGCCTTCGCCCGCTTTGATCTCCAGGATCACGTCGCGGCCGTCGTCGGGATCCCGCGGGAGGAGCACCTCTCGCAGGTGGTCCGCCGCCGCGGTCTCCGCCTCCCGCAGACTCTCGAGTTCCGCGGCGAACTCCGGGTCCTCGGCGGCCAGTTCGGCGGCGGCAGCGGCGTCGTCGGCCGCCTCACGCCACGCGCGATGGGCGCGAACCACACGGCCCAGCTCGGCGTAGCGCCGCCCCACCCGCCGGGCGCGCCCGGCGTCGGAGTGCAGCGCCGGATCGGCGAGGTCGCGCTCGAGCTGGGCGTATTCCTGCAGCAGTCCCTCGACCGCCCCGATCTCCTCGCTCACCGTGTGCTCTACCTTCTCGGGCGGCCGCGCGTGGCTGCCCGTTCTCGTGGGATCCGGGTCGATGATGCCGCCCGGGGCGCAACGACCGAGCGCCGGCACCCCTCGGGGTACCGGCGCTCGGTGAGGTCGCTAGTTCGCGGGCTTCTTGCCGTACCGCTTCTCGAACGCAGCGACGCGGCCGCCGGTGTCGAGGATCTTCTGCTTGCCCGTGTAGAACGGGTGGCAGGCGCTGCACACGTCGGCGCTGATGGCGCCGGACGTCGCGGTGCTGCGCGTGGTGAACGTGTTGCCGCAGGTGCAGGTGACCTCGGTCACGACGTACTCGGGGTGGATCCCGCTCTTCATGGTGTCCTCCTGTGTTGGGGTGCCGCCGGGTCGCTCGCCGGTGGGCGGGCGTGAACCGGTGACCAACGGTCTATTCTGCCAGACCTGTCAAGTTCGAACCTGTGCCGCGTGGACGTCCCGGCCCGCCACGCGATGAGCGGGCCGCGCCGACCGCGTCAGCCGACGAGTTCGTTCGCCTGGTCCGGCGCCTTCGGCGTCGTCTTCTGCACGGTCATGAGGAACTCGGCGTTGGTCTTCATCTCGCGCACCCGGCTGAGCAGGAGTTCCAGCGCCGGCTGCTGCTCGAGCGCACCCATCACCCGGCGCAGCTTCCAGATGATCTTGAGCTCCTCGCCCGCCACCAGGATCTCCTCGCGGCGGGTACCCGAGGCATTGACGTCGATGGCGGGGAAGATGCGCTTGTCGGCGAGCTGGCGCGACAGGCGCAGTTCCATGTTGCCCGTGCCCTTGAACTCCTCGAAGATCACCTCGTCCATCTTCGAGCCGGTCTCCACCAGCGCGGAGGCCAGGATCGTCAGGGAGCCGCCGTTCTCGATGTTGCGGGCCGCCCCGAAGAACTTCTTCGGCGGGTAGAGCGCCGAGGCGTCCACCCCACCGGACAGGATCCGGCCCGAGGCCGGCGCCGCAAGGTTGTAGGCACGAGAGAGCCGGGTCAGGGAGTCCAGCAGCACCACGACGTCCTGGCCCAGTTCCACCAGCCGCTTGGCGCGCTCGATGGCGAGCTCGGCCACGATGGTGTGGTCCGACGGCGGTCGGTCGAAGGTGGAGGCGATGACCTCGCCCTTGACGGTGCGCTCCCAGTCGGTGACCTCCTCGGGGCGCTCGTCCGCCAGGACGACCATGAGGTGGACCTCGGGGTTGTTGGTCGTGATGGCGTTCGCCAACTGCTGCATGACGATCGTCTTGCCCGCCTTCGGCGGCGCGACGATCAGACCGCGCTGACCCTTCCCGATCGGGGAGACCAGGTCGATGATCCGGGCCGTGACCGCCTGCGGCGCCGTCTCCAGACGCAGCCGCTGCTGCGGGTAGAGCGGGGTCAGCCGAGAGAAGTCGGGACGCTGCCTGGCGCGCTCCAGCGGGGCGCCGTTGACGGTGTCGATCCGCACGATGGCGTTGTACTTCTGCCGGTTGGTGTTACCGCCGGCGGGTTCGCCGTCCTTGGGCGCGCGCACCGCCCCGGTGATCGCGTCACCGCGGCGCAGGCCGTGCTTCTTGACCTGGCCGAGCGGGACGTAGACGTCATCCGGACCGGGCAGGTATCCACTGGTGCGGACGAAGGCGTAGTTGTCCAGCACGTCCAGCACCCCGGCCACGGAGACGAGGACGTCGTCGGGACCGACCTCACCGCCGTCCTCGACCATGGGCTCGTTGCCGCCCCGGCCGCCACGTCGCTTCCGGTCCCGATCACGGTGACGGTCTCGTCCCCGGCGACGGCGGGAGCCGCCCTCGTCGTCACGGTTGCGCTGCGAACCCTGACCGCCCTGGGAGCTGCCCTGACCGCCCTGGCCGCCCTGGCCGCTACCCTGACCACCCTGGCCGCCCTGGGAGCTGCCCTGACCACCCTGGCCGGCGTCTGCGTCACCTGATCGATCGGGGAGTTTGATGTCCTCCAGCGCGGGGCGGCGCCGCCCTTCGCCCTGGCCGGAACTGCGCTCCTGCGCGGCCGGCGCGGACTCGCCCTGGTGAGCGCCGCGGCGCTCGGAGCGGGGGGAGGAGTCCTCGTTGGAGGCTGCGTTCCCACCCGCCTCGCTCGCCTGGGCTCGCTCGGCGCGCGTGCGACGCGAGCCCGACTGACCGCGGTCCGTGGCGGCGGATTGTTCCGCGGCCACCGGCCGCTCGGAGGCCTGCGGCGCGGTCTCGGATGCCTGACCGGCGGCCTCGTTGCCGCTGGTGGCGGAGCGACGACGTGGAGCGCTGCCGCCGCGGGCCTCACGGATGGCCGTGACGAGGTCGCTCTTGCGCATCTTGCCGGTGCCTGAGATCCCCATCTCGCCCGCAAGCTTCTGCAGCTCCGCGAGGCGAAGGGTGGAGAGGGACCCGCCGCTTCGAGCAGCGGTGTCGGTAGTTTCGGTCACGAGGTTCCTTACTCCGTCGTGCACGCGCCACGATGGGCGCCGGATGTGAAGCGGTGAGATCCCCGGGGAGACCCCCAGCATTACTGCGCCCGGGGGAATCGCACCTGCGGTCGCATCGTCGAATGGAATGGCGTTGCAGTCACCACGGCAGCACTGGGGTGTCTTTGACGCGGTGCACGCTTCCGTCGAATGCGGGTGCGGGTTCAGTTTACACGCCTGGCGGCATGCTCATGGCAGATCAGATCAGCGCGTGTCGGCCTGACCGAGCGTGGCACCCACGCGGTCCACCCCGAGCGCGCGGGCATCCCATCCCCCGCGTTCCGCGGCGCGCCGCAGCGTGGGCGGCACGGTACCGAGGACCAGCACCGTGGGACCGGCACCGGAGATGACCGCCGGGAGTCCCTGCTCGCGGAGCCAGTGGACCAACTCCATGCTCTCGGGCAGCACCTCACCGCGGTAGGGCTGGTGCAGCCGATCCGCGGTGGCCTCCAGCGCGAGATCGCTGCGTCCACCCAGGGCCAGCAGCAGGAGCGCCGCACGGGCCGCGTTGAAGGCCGCATCCGCATGCGGCACCGCCGGCGGCAACACGGAGCGCGCCACTCGGGTCGCCACGGGGTGGGCCGGGATGAACACGGTGGTGACCAGGTCCGCCGCCACAGCCACGGGTGTGACACCGACCCGCACCGGCGGGGCGCCCGCGGCGAGGTCCTGCGGACCCACGACCCCGTGGTCACCAGCGCCCTGGGGCAACCAGGTCAGAGTCGCGCCCCCGAGGATCGTGGCCGCGGCGTTGTCGGGATGCCCTTCCCAGGCGGTGGCCAGGTCGAGGATCACCGCGTCGTCCAGCGCCTCGGGCTCGGAGATCATGCCGCGCGCGGCCATGAGGCCGGCCACCACGGCGGCCGCCGAGGACCCCAGTCCCCGGCCGTGCGGGATCTGATTGTGCGCACTCAGCTCCAGGCCCACCTGCGGGGCGCCCACGTGTTCCAGGCCTGCCCGCACGGCGCGCACCACCAGGTGGTCCTCGCCGTCGGGCACCGTCTCGGCACCCTCGCCGGTCACATGCGTGCGGGTGGCGGAGGCGGTGGCGCGCACCCGCACCACGTCGTGCAACTCCAGCGCGAGCCCGAAGGCATCGAAACCGGGCCCGAGGTTCGCGCTGGTGGCGGGGACCCGGACCCGCACGCTGTCGGTGACGATCCGCATGTGCTCAGGCCAGGCCGATCGCCTCGGCCACAGCCGGCGCTGTGGGCGGCACGGTGACCGGGTCGATCACGGTGTCGCCCAGCGCCGTGGCGGTGTCCTTCAGGCCGTTGCCGGTGACCGTGCACACGATCGTGGCGCCGGGAGGCACCTGTCCGTGCTGGGCCCGAGCCAGCAGCCCCGCCACGGAGGCCGCGGAGGCGGGCTCGACGAACACGCCCACCTCGCGGGCGATCAGCGCCTGGGCATCCAGGATCTGCGCATCGCTGACGCTGTCGATCCGGCCGCCGGACTCCTCGCGCGCCGCCACCGCCAGGTCCCAGGACGCGGGGTTGCCGATCCGGATCGCCGTCGCGATCGTCTCGGGGTTCTCCACCGGCTCGCCCTTGACGAACGGCGCCGCGCCCTCGGCCTGCACGCCCCACATGATCGGGGTGCGGCTCGCCTTGCCCAGCGCCGCGTACTCCCGGTAGCCCATCCAGTACGCGGAGATGTTCCCGGCGTTGCCCACGGGAAGGCAGTGGATGGTCGGGGCGTCCCCGAGGGTGTCGACCACCTCGAACGCGGCAGTCTTCTGCCCCTGCAGTCGGTACGGGTTCACCGAGTTCACCAGGGCGACATCGGGGCGGGAGGCGAGCTCGCGCACCACCCGCAGCCCGTCATCGAAGTTGCCCTCCAGGGAGACCAGCGTGGCGCCGTGCACGATCGCCTGCGCGAGCTTGCCGGCCGCGATCTTCCCGGCGGGCAGCACCACGGCGCACGGCATCCCGGCCTTGGCAGCGTAGGCGGCCGCACTGGCGGAGGTGTTGCCGGTGGAGGCGCACACCAGGGTGGCCCCGCCCTCGGCAGCGACCTTGGAGACCGCCATCGTCATCCCGCGGTCCTTGAAGGAGCCGGTCGGGTTGGCACCCTCGACCTTCAGGTAGACCGTGCCCCCCACGCGCTCGGACAGCGCCGGAGCCTCGACCAGCGGGGTGCCGCCCTCCCCCAGGGTGACCACCGGATCGCCAGGGGCGATCGGGAGGTGCTCGGCGTACTCGGCGATGATCCCCTGCCACGGGTGGGCCATCGGGTATCCCTTCTGGGTCGGTCCGGCGCTGGTGCGGCGGATCTGGGGTGGTGGGTCAGGCCTGCTCGACCCGGTAGGCCGAGAGCAGTTCCTCGACCCCGGTCGTGGCCTGCAGCGCTGCGGTGGTGCGCAGCAGCGCGTCCAGGCGCGCCTCGTGGGTGACCACGGTGAGCGTAGCGCTCCCGTCGTCGCCGGGTCGTTGCCGCACCGACTCGATGGACACGCCGTGCTGTGCCAGCGCGGTGGAGACGTGAGCGAGCACGCCCGGGCGGTCGGCGACCCGCAGGCGGATCTGCATGCGCGCGCCCAGGTCGGCGGGGCGGGCGGGAGCCAGGGTGGCGTGGGTGGACTCGGCGGGTGCGCGACCGCCGGTCACACGGTGCCGCGCGGCGGCGACCACGTCACCCAGCACGGCGCTCGCGGTCTCGGGGCCACCCGCACCCGCGCCGTAGAACATCAGTCGGCCGGCGGCCTGCGCCTCGAGGACGACCGCGTTGAAGGCCCCGCGCACCGAGGCCAGCGGGTGCTCCAGCGGCAGGACTGCAGGGTGCACCTGGACGGCGACGCGCTCGCCCTGCGGGGTGGCGACCCGCTCGGCGATCCCGAGGAGCTTGATGACGCCGCCCGCCTCGCGGGCGGCCTCGATGTCCTCGGGCGTCACACCGCGGATGCCCTCCCGGGTGACGTCGCGCAGGTCCACGCGGGTGTGGAAGGCCAGGGCGGCGAGGATGGCGGCCTTGGCCGCGGCGTCGTGCCCGTCCACGTCGGCCGTCGGGTCGGCCTCGGCGTACCCGAGTTCCTGGGCTCGGGTGACGGCGGCATCCACGTCCCATCCCGCGGTGGTCATCGCGTCCAGCACGTAGTTCGTGGTGCCGTTCATGATCCCGATGACCCGTTCGATGCGGTCGCCCGCGAGGGACTCGCGCACCCCGCGCACCACGGGCACGGCACCGGCGACCGCGGCCTCGAACAACAGGTCGACCCCCGCGGCATCGGCGCGGGAGAACAACTCGCCGTACTGGGAGGCAAGCAGCGCCTTGTTCGCGGTCACCACGCTGGCACCGGCCTCGATGCCGCGCAGGATCAGGTCACGGGCCCGCTCGGTGCCGCCCATGAGCTCCACCACCACGTCGGCGCGCTCCACCAGGGACTCGGCGTCGGTGGTCAGCAGGTCACGCGGCACCACCGGGTCGCGTTCGGTCTCCAGGGAACGCACCGCGATCCCGGCGAGTTCCAGGCGGGTGCCCGCCCGCGCCGAGAGCTCCTCGCCCTGCTCGAGCAAGAGCCGCACCACCTGGGTGCCGACCGTGCCGCATCCGAGGACGGCGATGGAGAGGGATGGGGCGGCACTAGGCACGGCGGTACTCCGAGATCTGCAGCGGTGGACGCCCCCCACGATAGGGGACGGCGCACGTGCGCCCGATCCCCGTCTCACCGGGCGTCGACCTCATCCCAGGTCGAGCGCCAGAAGATCCGCCACACTCTCGCGGCGCACGATCGTCGTGGCCGTGCCCTCCCGGACCGCTACGACGCCGGGCCGGGGCACAAGGTTGTAGGTACTGGCCATGGATCGGCCGTAGGCACCCGTTGCCGCGACGGCGAGGAGGTCGCCCGCGGCGATGTCCCCGGGGAGCATCACATCGCGCACCACGATGTCGCCGCTCTCACAGTGCTTGCCCACCACGCGGCAGAGCACCGGGGCAGCGGCACTGGCGCGCGAGACCAGCTCGGCGTGGTACTCCGCGCCGTACAGCGCGGTGCGGATGTGATCGCCCATCCCACCGTCGACCGCGACGTAGCGCCGATGGCCGCCGTCCTCGAGACGGACATCCTTGATCGTCCCCACCGTGTACAGCGTGATCCCGGCGGGTGCGGCGATCGAGCGGCCCGGTTCGAAGGAGAGGTGCGGCACGGGTGTGTCCGTGTCCCGGCAGGCCTGCGCGACGGCGTCGACGATCGAGCGGGCGAAGGCGGCCACGTCCGGCTCGTCCTCACCCGGCAGGTAGGCGACGCCGATACCGCCGCCGAGGTCCAGCTCGCCCACGAGGTGTCCGGTCTCGCGCTCCAGTGCCGCCCGCAGCTCCACCAGCGCCGCAGCGGCCGCGGTGAAGCCCGTGGCATCCAGGATCTGGGAGCCGATGTGGGAGTGGATCCCGATGAGGTCGAGTTCCGGTCGCGAGAGGATCGCGTGCAGCGCACGCATCGCCGGCGACTGGCCGCGCTCATCCTCCGCATGGATCGAGAGGCCGAACTTCTGGTCCTCGTGCGCGGTGGAGATGAACTCGTGCCCACCGGCGTGCACCCCGGTGGTCACCCGCAGCATCACGGGCGCCACGACCCCGGCCACCGCCGCCACCCGGGCGACGCGGTCGACTTCCGGCAGGGAATCCACCACGATGCGCCCGACGCCACGCTCGATCGCGAGGTCGAGTTCCGCGTCGGACTTGTTGTTGCCGTGCAGACCGATGAGCGCACCCTCGACACCGGCCTCGAGGGCTGTGGTGAGCTCGCCCAGGCTGGCGGTGTCGATCCGCAGGCCCTCGGCCACCATCCACCTCGCCACCGCACGGGAGAGGAACGCCTTGCCCGCGTAGTAGACCTCGGCGTCCGTGCCCACCCGGCCCGCGGCATCGGTGAACGCCTCCCGCATCCGCCTGGCGCGGGCGCGCATGTCGTCCTCGTCCACCAGGTACACCGGGGTGCCCACCGTCGCGGCGAGGTCGGTCACGGCAACGCCCCCGATGCTCATCTCACCCGTCGCGGTGCGCCTCGTGCTGCTCGGCCAGGGGGCGGCTGCGGGCACTAGAACTCCAGTCCGTTGTAGAAGTCGAGGGCGACCTCGGCGTCCTCGCTGGTCACGCTGTAGACGTGGGCCGCGCCGTCGTGCCAGATGATCTGCACCAGACCGTCGCTGTTGAAGATCCAGTAGGTGCCCTGCTCCAGGTCGGGGAACACCACCCCGGTGTCTGCCGGCTCGCCCAGATCTGCCACCACGGCGTCGGCGGCGGCCGACGCGGCGTCGGCGTCCTCGAACGACCACGCCGTCAGCGTGACGGGCAGCGCCCCGCCCAGGAACTGCGCCTGGTAGGCGCTCGTGGCCTCATCCGGGGCGCCGGTGTCGACCTGGTACCCGGAGGGCGGCAGCGTGTAGAGCGATCCGCTCGCACCCTCGGTGCTGTACTCACCGCCACGCACCTCGGCCGGGAGGACGCCGTTCAACGGACCCTCGACCGTGGGGTCACCGATCCCCCCGTCCGTCTGGGTAGCGCTCGTCCCGGGTTCTTGCGACTCCCCGGCGCCGAGCCGGTCGGAGAGGAACCACAGCACCACGGCGAGCAGGCCGAGCGCGAGGACGGCGAGCAACGCCGGCAGGAAACGTCGCCACCACGCGGGAGGATGGTCCTCGGGCTGCGTCTGCGGGGACGCCACCACGTCCGGGGTCGCTCCCATGAGGGCGCGTCGGGTGAGCGCCTCGGGTGAGGCGGTGGCGTCGTCCTGCGAGGTGTCCTCGGAGGCGTCGACCCCCGCCTGCCCCAGACCGAGGGGCATCCCCACGCCCGCGGCGCGCCCGGGCGGTGGCGCGGCGCCGTAGCCGCCGGTCGTATCGGTGCGGTGGGTCGGCTGCGAGGACTCCGCCCGCGGCCGCGGAAGGCGGGGAGCGGATGCGTCCACGTTCCCAGCCGGGATCGCCGGGGTGGTCCGGGACTCGGCCGCACCCGGGGAGATGAACTGATCGAGTGCGGGATCGATCTGCGCGCTCTCCCCCAGCAACTCGCGCTGACGCCGCGCCTCGCGCAGCTGTCGGCGCGTGACGCCGGTCGGGGTGCCCTCGCTCGGCGGTTCGTCAGCCACGTCTCACTCCCTCGGTCATCGGTTACAGCCCTCACGGATTCGCTGGTAGTCTTTCACGTCGGCATCCCGCCTCGCTTCACGAGGCACTCGCCCCCGTAGCTCAGTGGATAGAGCGTCTGCCTCCGGAGCAGAAGGTCGCTGGTTCGAATCCAGTCGGGGGTACTGACATCCAGCCAAGGAGAACCGATGCCGCTCACTCCCCCGTCCGGTCTGCAGCACGTCCTTGTTGATCCCGCCGCCGCCTCCGTCGCGGTGGTGACGCAGGTGGGCGCCTCGCTGCGCCAGTTCTCCGTCGGCGGCCGCGATGTGATCGATCCCTACGGGATCGAGGAGATCGCGCCCGCGGGACACGGCAACATCCTGGCACCCTGGCCCAATCGCCTCGGGGACGGTCGCTACACATGGGACGGCGAGACCTACCAGGTGCCGATCACCGAACCCGACCGTGTCACGGCTCTGCACGGTCTCGTGCACACCGAGCGGTGGTCCCTGCTGGAGTCGGCACCCGATCGCGTGGTCCTCGGCCTCACCTCGGTTCCGGTGCGTGGCTACCCGTGGCAGCTGGCATACCGCGCCACCTACACGCTTGCGGGACCGGCGCTGACCGTCGAGGTCGCGGCAACGAACCTGAGTGACTCCGATGCGCCGTACGGCATCGGCTTCCACCCGTGGCTCTCCCCCGGCCCCGGATCCTTGGACGAGGCCTCCCTGCGCCTGGACGCGAACGCCTGGGTGCGCACGAACGAGCGGCTGCTGCCCACCGGCACGCAGGAACTCCCCGCGGCGTTCGACTTCCGCACCGCGCGGCGTCTGGGGGCCACCGACCTCGACGACGCATTCCTCGAGCCGATCCGCGACGCCGACGGGCTCTCGTGGGTGACCCTGAGGGGAAGCGACGGCCGCACCGCCGAACTGTGGATGGACGAATCGATGTCCGCGTGGCAGGTGTGTTCCGGCGACCACATCCAGCCCGAGTCGATTCGTCGTCGTGGCCTGGCGGCCGAGCCCATGAGCTGCATCGCGGACGCCTTCAACTCCGGCGACTTCCTGGTGCGACTGTCCCCTGGCGCCACGCACAGCGTGCGATGGGGAATCCGCCTCGCCTGAGACCTCGCCCGGGGCCCTCAGGCCCTCGGTACTCAGGGGCCCTCGGTACTCACGGTCGAGCACGGGCGGCGACTGCTCGCGCCTACTGGCAGACCGGCCCCGAGGTCGTGATGGGCTGCGCGCCGTTGGCGGCGAGCCAGGCCCAGGGGTCCACGGCGCTGCCGTTGTAGTCCTCGACGTCACCCACGTGGACCTCCAGGTGCAGGTGCGGACCGGTCGAGTAGCCGTTGCTCCCCACGAGACCGATCGTGTCCCCCACGGTCACCTCGTCCCCCACGGAGACCAGCACGCCGTTGTCGTACATGTGGTTGTACCAGATCTCGACCTGCTGGCCGTTGATCTCACTGCGCACCGCGATGAGGTTCGGGCTGCGTCCACCCAGGCTTCCGCCCGCGTTCGTGACCACACCGGAGGCCACGGCGCGGATCTCGGTGCCCAGCGGCGCGGAGAAGTCCGTGCCGTAGTGCACGGTGCCCCAGCGCGGCCCGAAGTCCGAGCTCTTGGTGTAGGTGCCGTCCTGGATGGGGTAGACCAACTGCACGTAGTCACTGGTCTCGAGCGCGGCGAGGGACCCGTTGGCGGTGGAGGTCTCCGGCACGTCGCACGCGGGCAGCGCCTCGCGCTCCTCGCTACGGCTGGCCACGGAACTACGCGAGGCCGCCAGCGGATCGCCGGCGAGCAGGGAGGAAGCGGTCGAGTCGAGCGACTGCTCACCCGCGCCGGACTCGCTCGTCGCTTCATCCTGCGCGGCGGTGTCGCTGGCGTCCGAGGCCTGCGACTCACCGAGGATTGCCGCGGCGGCCGCCTGGCCATCCCCGCTCGCCTCGGCCACGGCCGCGGCGACCACGGGCTCCGTGGCCACCAGGGTGTCGAGGGCGCTGTCGGCCGCGAGCTGCGGCGGTGCAGCGAGGTCCTGACTGGAGGAGTCGGCCCAGACCTTCGTGGGGATGGCCACGCTCACGGCACCGAGCACGCCGAGCACCGCCAGTCGCGGCACCCACTGCACGCTCGTGCGCACGGACTGAGCCTTGGGTGCGGTGCGCGGCACATCCACGGCGATGTCGCCGGAAGCCGCGGACCCACCGAGGCGAGCCGGCGAGACGGTCCGCTTGGCCGTCGAGGTCACGCGGGCCGCACCTGCGCCTCGCAACTCCCGGCGCGTCAGCGGGCGATCGGTCATGGCCGCCGATGCCACCTGACGTGGCCCAGGCGCCTCCTGCGCGGCCGCGGAGTCCTGATCGGATTGCGATGCGACCTCGAGGAGCGGTGCCTCGGGTGCGATCGTGAACTCGAGGGAATCGAGGGAATCGGCCATCTGCGCGAGTGCGTAGGACTCCTCGTCCAGCGCAGGCTGCTCGTCCAGCGCAGGCTGCTCGACCGGGACCGTGCGCGACGGCGCGGCCTCCCGGGCCACCTCGGCAGCCTGACGGACTGTCCCCTCCTGCCGTTCACGCAGCGCACGCAGTTCGCGCCGGGTCAGCGGTGCGGGGCCGGCCTCGACCTGGAGTGATCCGATCGAGGTGTCCTGGCCCGCGCGTTCCCGTGCAGCACGCAGTGCGCGTCGGGTCGTCACCTGCTCGCGACGCTCCGTCTCCACGCACTACCTCCGATACTCGCTGACCTGCACGCCCCCGCGCCGTTCACCTCCGGACGCAGGTCCGGCGCACGAGCAGCGGGGTAATGTCACAGAACTATAACGGCTCGCGGCCACCTCGTGTGACACCGAGGGTGTGACGTTGCCCTCGCTGCGCAGCCGATCGGCCCCGGAGATCTCTCCATCCGTCACCCGACCGGCCGCCACGTTGCATCGCAGCGCCACGACGTGCCGCGTGTGCCACTGTAGTGCCATGAGCGCACCGACCGTTTCCACGCCGACGAGTGGCGCCGAGGGCGCGACCCGGGTGCTCGTGGTCGAGGACTCCCCGGAGATTGCCACGCAGATCTCGCGACGCTTCACCGCCGAGGGTTGGGAGGTCAGCGTCGCGGCAGACGGTCCCTCCGCCGTCACCGCCGCACTCACCGGCGCACCGCACGCGATCGTCCTGGACGTCATGCTCCCGGGATTCGACGGGCTCGAGGTGTGCCGCCGTATCCAGGCGGAGGACCCCCACGTGATCCCGATCCTCATGCTGACGGCGCGCGACGACGAGACCGACCTCCTCGTGGGCCTCGGGGTCGGTGCGGACGACTACATGACGAAACCGTTCTCGATGCGCGAGCTCGTGGCCCGGGTCAAGGCCCTCCTGCGCCGCCACGAACGGGTCGCGCGACTGACCGCACCCGAACGCACCGCGAGCGCCACCTCGACCGCGCCGATCGTGCTCGGCGACCTCTCGATCGACCGGGCGCAACGCCGCGTCATGCGCGATGGCACCGAGGCACACCTGACCCCCACCGAGTTCGACCTGCTGGTGTGCCTGGCCTCCTCGCCCCGCGAGGTCCTCACCCGCGAGCGCCTGCTCGAGGAGGTCTGGGACTGGGTCGATGCGAGCGGCACCCGCACGGTGGACTCCCACGTCAAGGCACTGCGACGCAAGCTCGGGGCGGACCTGATCCGCACCGTGCACGGCGTCGGGTACTCCCTGGAGCCGCCGGCGTGATGTTCGGCGCGAAGCCGCGCCACGGGCGCCCGCGGCCGCCCTCCTCCCTGCGCTACGCCGTCGAGGTCCGTCCGCTGGATCCGCTCACGTCCATCCGGATGAAGTTGGGTGTGCTCGTGGCGGCCTCGGTCTCGGTCTCCTCGATCCTGGTCTGGACCGGACGCAGCTACGACGCCCGGTGGTACATGACCTTCCCGCTGGCGATCATGCTCTCCCTCGTGGTCACGCAGATCCTGGCCCGGGGCATGACCTCGCCGCTGCGGGAGATGACCCGCGCCGCCCGCGCGATGTCGGCCGGCGACTACTCGATCCGGGTGCGCACCACCAGCCGTGACGAGGTCGGGCAACTGGGTCACGCCTTCAACGCGATGGCGGCCGACCTCGCCTCGCTCGCGCAGGCACAGCGCGCCATCGTCGCGAACGTCTCCCACGAACTGCGCACCCCGATCGCCGCGCTCCGTGCCCAGCTGGAGAACATGGTCGACGGCGTGGTCGAACCCGACGAGGAGGCCCTCGGATCCGCCCTGGTGCAGACCGAGCGCCTCACCAACCTGGTCACCTACCTCCTGGACCTCTCGCGCCTGGAGGCCGGCGCAGCCGGCCTGCACCTGCAGGAGGTGAGGGTGGTGGACGTGATCGAGGAGGTGGTGGATGCCGCCTCCCACGCCTCGCGCGCGGGCGGGCGCGAGGTGCGATGGGAGGTCGATGTCCCGGGGTCGCTGCAGTTCGTGGTCGACGTCGAGCGGGTGCACCAGATCCTCCTCAATCTCCTGGCCAACGCCTCTCGCCACTCCCCGCAGCACGGCACGGTGCTCGTGCGGGCACGCTCCACGGACCGCGAGGTCGAGATCGACGTGATCGACCAGGGCCCCGGGATCCCCGCGGAGTCGCGGGAGCGGATCTTCGAGCGTTTCGAGCGCGGCACCGCGCCGACCCTGCCGGCGGGATCGGGCGGCACGGGGCTCGGGCTCGCGATCGCCCGGTGGGCGACCGGCCTGCACGGGGGCACCCTGCGCGCCGTCGCCCCTCCGGCCGGCACCACCGGTGCGGTGCTGCGGCTACGGCTGCCCATCGAGGGACCGACGCCGGGCGGGCGGGCCGCGGCCGCCGCGCGATAGGGCGGGCCGGAGGCCAGCGGACCGACTCCTGACCATGGCATGTGGGAGATTTGCCATGCCGTGGCGCACGCTTGCCCAACCCGCGACATCGACCCTGGTCATGGCGAGATTCGGGGTGCGAAACAGGTCGAATTCGCACCGCTGGACCCCGCCGAGGCCCTAGGCTTGAGGATGCTCTAGGCAGACGACGGCGATGGAGTTGACGAGCGTGAGCACGGAATCAGGGGCGGCATCCCACACCGAGGCACTCGGGGCCAACGATTGGCTCATCGAGGAGCAGCGCGAGGCATGGAAGGCGGACCCGACCTCGGTGACGCCGCAGTGGCGCGCATTCTTCGAGGGCGACACCAGCGCGGGCACGAACGGTCGCGCGGCGACCTCGTCGGCCGGCACGCAGGCGGAGCGCCCGTCCGAGCCGGGCGGGGGCGCCACCACACCGCCCGCTCCCGCACCCAAGAAGGCCGCCGAGCCGACCAGGAAGACGGCTCCCGCGACCGACGCCTCGCCGCACACCGACCCGCGCCAGCAGGTCACCGACCCCCAGACACGTCCCGACCTGCCGCCTGCCGTGCCGCAGCCGGCGACGGCGGACTACGCCCGTTCCACCACGCAGCAGCGCTCCACCTCCGGCCAGGAATCGGGCGTGCAGAAGTTGCGCGGCCCCGCCGCGCGCGTGGTCACGAACATGGAGTCCTCGCTGGCCGTGCCGACCGCGACCAGTGTGCGGGCCATCCCGGCCAAGCTCCTGGTCGACAACCGCATCGTCATCAACAACCACCTGCGCCGCACCCGTGGCGGCAAGGTCTCCTTCACCCACCTCATCGGTTTCGCCCTCGTCGAGGCGCTCGCGGACATGCCCGCGATGAACGCCGGGTACCGCGAGGTGGACGGTAAGCCCGCCATCGAGCGACCCGAGCACGTCAACCTCGGCCTCGCGATCGACCTCGCGAAGCCGGACGGCACCCGCCAGCTCCTGGTCCCGGCGATCAAGTCGGCCGAGAGCATGGACTTCGCGCAGTTCTGGTCCGCCTACGAGCAGATCGTGAAGAAGGCCCGCGGCAACAAGTTGACCGCGGACGACTTCGCCGGGATCACGATCTCGCTGACCAACCCGGGCACGATCGGCACCGTGCACTCGGTGCCGCGGCTCATGCAGGGCCAGGGCACGATCGTGGGCGTCGGCGCCATGGAGTACCCCGCCGAGTTCCAGGGGGCCTCCCCGGAGACCCTGGCGAACCTCGGCATCTCCAAGATCCTCACGCTGACCTCCACCTACGACCACCGGATCATCCAGGGCGCGCAGAGCGGCGACTTCCTGCGCATCATCCACACCAAGCTGCTCGGCGAGGACGGTTTCTACGACCGGGTGTTCGCGGCGCTGCGGGTGCCCTACGAGCCGGTGCGCTGGGGCACGGACATCGTGGAGGACCCCACCACGGCCCTCGGCAAGGCGGCGCGCGTCGCCGAGCTCATCCACGCCTACCGCAGCCGTGGTCACCTCATGGCGGACATCGACCCGCTGGCCTACCGCCAGCGCCGACACCCCGACCTCGACGTCGCGACGCACTCCCTGTCCCTGTGGGACCTCGACCGCACCTTCCCCACCGGCGGATTCGCCGGGACCGCGCAGGCGAAGCTGCGCGACGTGCTCTCGGTGCTGCGGGATGCCTACTGCCGCACCATCGGGTCGGAGTTCATGCACCTGCACGATCCTGCGCAGCGGCGCTGGGTGCAGGAGCGGCTGGAGTCCGGCTGGGCCAAGCCCGACGCCGGCGTGATCCGACGGATCATCCACAAGCTCAACCAGGCCGAGGCCTTCGAGACCTTCCTGCAGACCAAGTTCGTCGGGCAGAAGCGCTTCAGCCTCGAGGGCGGGGAGTCCCTCATCCCGCTCCTGGACGTGCTTCTGGGCGCCGCCGCCGACCACGGCCTGGAGGGTGTGGGCATCGGGATGGCGCACCGCGGGCGCCTGAACGTGCTCGCGAACATCGCCGGGAAGTCCTACGGGCAGATCTTCAACGAGTTCGAGGGCAACGTCGACCCGAAGACGGTGCAGGGCAGCGGCGACGTGAAGTACCACCTCGGCACCGTGGGCACCTACACCGCTCCCAGCGGCTCGACCGCGCAGGTCTACCTCGCCGCCAACCCCTCCCACCTGGAGGCGGTGGACGGCGTGCTGGAGGGCGTGGTCCGCGCCAAGCAGGACCGCATCGACCTCGGGGGTGACGGCTTCTCCTGGCTCCCGATCCTCGTGCACGGTGACTCCGCGTTCGCCGGCCAGGGCGTGGTGACCGAGACGCTCAACCTCTCCCAGCTGCGTGGGTACCGCACCGGCGGCACCGTGCACATCCTCATCAACAACCAGGTCGGGTTCACCACGGGGGCCTCCGCCTCCCGCTCCACCCTCTACCCCACCGACGTCGCCAAGGGTCTGCAGGTCCCGGTCTTCCACGTCAACGGGGACGACCCCGAGGCCGTGGCCCGCGTGGCCCAGCTCGCCTTCGAGTTCCGCGAGGAGTTCCACAAGGACGTCGTCATCGACATGGTCTGCTACCGCCGGCGCGGGCACAACGAGGGCGACGACCCCTCGATGACCCAGCCGGTGATGTACGGCCTCATCGAGGGCAAGCGCAGCGTCCGCACCCTGTACACCGAGTCCCTCATCGGCCGTGGCGACCTCTCGGCGGAGGAGGCCGAGCAGGCACTCGCGGACTACCAGGGTGAGCTCGAGCGCGCCTTCCGGGAGACGAAGGAGGGCGACCGCCGGGAGAACACCACCGACGGCGGACTCGAGGTCCCCGAATCCCAGCACGAGGACGCCGGCATCATGGTCGGCTGGTCCACCGCCGTGCCCGAGAGCGTGCTGCACCGCATCGGCGAGGCGCACCTCGCGCCGCCGGAGGGCTTCGAGGTCCACCCCAAGCTCGCCAAGTTGCTGGAGCGACGGGCCACCGCCTCCCGCGAGGGCGGCATCGACTGGGGCTTCGGCGAACTGCTCGCCTTCGGTTCCCTCGTGCTCGAGGGCACCCCGGTGCGCCTGGCCGGGCAGGACTCCCGCCGCGGCACGTTCGTGCAGCGTCACTCCGTGCTGCACGACTACCGCACCGGCGCCGAGTGGACGCCGCTGCAGTACCTCTCCGACGACCAGGCGAAGTTCTGGGTCTACGACTCCTCCCTGTCGGAGTTCGCCGCCCTCGGCTTCGAGTACGGCTACTCGGTGGAGCGCCCGGACGCCCTGGTGCTGTGGGAGGCGCAGTTCGGTGACTTCGTCAACGGTGCACAGACGATCGTGGACGAGTTCATCTCCTCCTCCGAGCAGAAGTGGGGCCAGCGTTCCTCGGTGGTCCTGCTCCTGCCGCACGGCTACGAGCACCAGGGTCCGGACCACTCCTCGGCCCGCATCGAGCGCTTCCTGCAACTGTGCGCCGAGCAGAACATGGTCGTTGCGCAGCCCTCGACCCCGGCGAACTACTTCCACCTGCTGCGCCGCCAGGCCTACGACCGCCCGCGCCGTCCGCTGGTGGTGTTCACGCCCAAGCAGTTGCTGCGGTTGCGTGCCGCGACCTCCCAGGTCGAGGACTTCACGACCGGCACGTTCCAGACCGCGATCGGTGACACCATCGATCCGGCACGCGTGGACCGGGTCCTGATGTGCTCCGGCCGGGTCTACTACGACCTCCTCGCGGCACGGACCAAGGGCGAGCACGGCGCGGACGACCGGACCGCGATCGTGCGACTGGAGCAGCTCTACCCGCTGGACTCCACCACGCTGCGCGCGGTGCTGGCGCCCTACGCCGGTGCCGAGCTGGTGTGGGTGCAGGACGAGCCCGCGAACCAGGGTGTGTGGCCGTACCTGGCCGGGATCACCTCCCGGTACATGGACGGGGTGCGGGTGCGTCGGGTCTCCCGGCCCTCCTCGGCCGCTCCCTCGACGGGTTCGGCGAAGGTGAGCCAGGCGGAGCAGCGCCAGCTCGTGATCGACGCGTTCGCGCGCTGACGTGAGCACCGGCTCGACCGATCGCGCGCGTGGGGCGCGCCGCCTGGTGATCCTCGGGGACGAACTGATCACGGGATTCGGCGACCCCCGCGCGCTCGGTTGGGTGGGGCGGCTGGCCGCCCGCACTCCCCCGTTGGAGGTTCTCACCACTGCTCTCGCGGTGCCCGGTGAGACCACGACGGACCTGGCCGCTCGGTGGGAGCGGGAGGCCGCCCTGCGGCAGGGTGGGGCGGGGACCTATCTCGTGCTCGCCCCCGGCGCTCACGACCTCGCCGCCGGCCTCTCGATGGCACGCAGCCGCTTGAACCTCGCCAACATGCTGGACGCGGCGACCAGCGCACACATCCCCGTGCTCGTCGTCGGCCCGCCCCCGCGCTCGGACCTCGACCCCGCGGGGCTGGCCGCGCTCTCCGCTGCTTTCGCGGATGTCTGTGTACGCCGCGGGGTGACCTATGTGGACAGCCACGCGGCGCTGCACGACCACGACCAGTGGCACGCTGACCTCGCCGCCGGCGACGGGATCCACCCCGGGCAGGCCGGGTACTCACTGCTGGCCTGGCTCGTGGACCACCACGGCTGGGCGAACTGGTTGGGCATCGACCTCGCGGAGTAGGCGGCGCGCGCACCGGCTCCCAGGTCAGCGCACGCTGCCCGCCACGTCGATGACCATCTTGCCGTGCACGACGCCACGGGCCATGTCCGCCAGGGCTGCGGGCGCTTCCTCCATCGCGACCATCCGGTCCAGGAGAGGTCGCACCCCGGTCGCGAGGAGCATCTCCTGCAGGAGCGCGAGCTCGTCACGGGTCCCCATCGTGGCGCCGACCACACGGATCGAGCGGAAGAAGACCCGGTTCAACTCCGCATCGGCGTCGGGACCGGTGGTCGACCCCGCCACCGCGACGACACCGCCGGGCAGCAGCGACCTCAGGGAGTGTCCCCACGTCGCCTTCCCCACGGTCTCGATCACCGCATCCACCTGCCGGGGCAGGCGTGCCCCGCTCTCGAACGCGTCGTGCGCCCCGAGCTCCAACGCGCGCCGGCGCCCCTCCTCCGTGCGCGAGGTGACCCACACCCGAAGGCCCGCTGCTCGACCCAGCAGGATGCACGCCGTCGAGACCCCGCCGCCGGCGCCCTGCACCAGCACGGTCTGCCCCGGTCGCACCTGTGCGGCCGTGAAGAGCAGCCGGTAGGCCGTGAGGTAGGACGTCGGCAGGCAGGCCGCGTGCTGCGGCGCGAGGTCCTCGTGACGCGGCACCACGTTGCCCGCGGGCACCCAGACGGCCTCGGCGAGTGTGCCCGGGTAACGCTCCGAGAGGAGGCTGCGACCGGGGTCCAGCGTGTCGTCGCCGCGCCAGGCGGGATCGTTGATCACCCCGTGCACGATCACCGGGGTCCCGTCCGGCAGGGTGCCGGTGGCGTCGGTGCCCAGCACCATCGGCAGGGCGCCCTCCCGCAGGCCCACCCCGCGCAGGCTCCACACGTCGTGGTGGTTCAGCGCCGCGCACTGCACAGCCACGCGGACCCAACCGGGACGCGGTGCCTCGTCGGGCACGTCACGGATCACCACCGCGGCGGCGGGGTCCTCGGGTTGGAAACGGTCGGCGGTGACGGCGCGCATACCGCCACCGTAACGCGAACGGGCCCACCCGCGCGTGCCTCGCCGGCCCGGCAGCGGTCCTACCCACAGAGGCGAAAACGGCCACCCGAGCGGGTGACCGTTTCCTCATCGCACTCAGGCGTTGGGGCGCTTGCCGTGGTTGGCGGCGTTTCCCCGACGTGCCTTGCGCTTGCGTCCGCGCTTGCTCATCGTGACTCCTCCAGGTGGGTGAACCGACCCATCGTTCCACATCGCGCCAGCAGCACGAAATGGCGCGCTCAGCCCCGACGGATCATCGCGACCTGGGTCACGATCCGCGCCCGCAGCGTGGACGGCGCGCGCTCGATACACGCCTTACGGATCAGCAGCCGCACGTGCTCCTCGACGTCGGCCGCCTCCATGCAGGGCTCGCAGCTCTCCAGATGTGCCCGCACCAGATCGGCATCCGGCTCGGACAGCGCGTGATCGAGCAAATCCTCGAGTTGGGCGAGCGCCGCCCGGCAGTCGTCGTTGACCCCACCCGAGGCCGACTCGCACGCACTCATGAGGACACCTGCATTCCCAGGGACCGCGCGTGATCGGCCAGCAGCGAGCGCAACTGCGCCCGGCCCCGGTGCAGCCGCGACATCACCGTTCCGATCGGAGTGCCCATGATCTCGGCGATCTCCTTGTACGCGAACCCCTCGACGTCAGCCAGGAAGACCACGAGGCGGAAGTCGTCGGAGAGCTCGGCCATCGCGTCGCGCACCACGCTGTCGCCGAGCCGGTCCAGCGCCTCCACCTCGGCGCTGCGCAAACCCGTGGAGGTGTGCGAGGCCGCACGCGCGATCTCCCAGTCCTCCACGCCGTCGGCATCCGACTGCAGCGGCTCACGCTGCTTCTTGCGGTAACTGTTGATGTAGGTGTTGGTCAGGATCCGGTACAGCCACGCCTTGAGGTTGGTACCCGGCCGGTACTGATGAAAGGAGCCGTACGCCTTGGCGTAGGTTTCCTGGACCAGGTCCTCCGCGTCGGAGGGGTTGCGCGTCATCCGCATCGCCGCGCTGTAGAGCTGATCGAGCAGGGGCAACGCCTCCGCCTCGAACCGCGCATCGCGCTGCGCGTCGGTCTCGCTCTCGCGCACGTCGATCTCGCCTGCCTGCTCGCTGGGAGGCACGGCGTCAGGCTCGCTGGTCGCACTCATCGCTCCACAGCCTACGACCCGGCGGCGGCGTTCGGGCGCCCGCAGCCCGAGCTCGCGGCCACCTCGGGTCGACCGGGCACGCCGGGGGGCACTCATCACACTCACTGTCACGCCCTGTGCAACACGCGACGGCGCACCGGCATTCCGCGCCCGGACCGCACGAGGCGGGCCGTCCTCTCGCCAAGGGCACCCGTGGTGCGGTAGGCATGAGACATGATGCTTCGTCGGATCGCTCGTCCCCTGCTCGCAGCCTCGGTCATCGCCGATGGCGTCCACGCGGTGCGCCACCCGCACCAGGTGGTCCGGCCCGACTCCACCGGCGAGAACCTGATGCGCAACGCCGCCGCCCGCACCGGACGGGACGTCTCGCCCGCCACGCTCGTGCGTACGCTCGGCGCGGTCAAGGTGGCCTCCGGTGCGATGCTCGCGCTCGGGATCCTGCCGCGGGTGAACGCGGGCGTGCTGGCCGCGGCGCACCTGCCCACCACGCTGCTGACCAACCCGGTATGGACCCTGAAGGGGCAGGCACGCAAGGACGCCGCGGCCGCGGTCCTGCGGGAGTCCGCCGTTCTGGGTGGACTCCTGCTGGCAACGGTCGACACCGCCGGCAAGCCCTCGCTCGCGTGGCGCCTGGAGCAGTCCCGTGACCACGCCGCCGAGATCAAGGACGCGGTGACCGAGGCAGCCCAGGACGCCGCCCGCACCGCCACGGACGCGGCGGAGAAGAAGGCGGCCAAGGCCCTGGCTGCTGCCCGCAAGGAGGCCAGGAAGGCCGCAGCCACCCTCTCCTAGTCCCGCCCGGGCATCTCGCACGCGCGCTCGGCCGCGGCGGCGATACGCTGCCGGGGTGAGTGAAGCCTGGCCCGCACCCCGCCCCTCCCGCCGCATCGACGCCGTCGTCGACGTGCCCGGATCGAAGTCGCTCACCAATCGCTACCTCCTGTTGGGCGCCATCGCGCAGGAGCCGACGCGGATCCGAGGTGCCCTGCGCTCACGGGACTCCGACCTGATGATCGGTGCCCTGAGGGTGCTGGGTGCACGCATCGACCACGAGGCGACCACCGGCGACCTGCTGTTGACCCCAGGGCCGCTGCGGGCCGGCGGTCGCATCGACTGCGGCCTCGCGGGAACCGTCATGCGGTTCGTCCCGCCGTTGGCGGCTCAGGCACCGGGCGAGGTCGCGTTCGACGGCGACCCCCGCGCCCGCGAGCGCCCGATGGCGGGCGTCATCGAGGGCCTCGCAGCGCTGGGGGTAGGAGTGGATCACGAGGGCGAGGCCACCGACCGGCTGCCGTTCGTGGTCCACGGCCGCGACGGACTGGCCGGCGGACGCGTCGAGATCGATGCCTCGGCCTCGAGCCAGTTCGTCTCCGCCCTCCTGCTGACCGCCCCGCGCCTGCGCGAAGGACTCGAGGTGGTCCACACCGGTGCCAGCCTGCCGAGCATGCCCCACATCGAGATGACGCTGGCGGTCCTGGCCGAGCGCGGCGTCGCTGCCGAGGCCACCGGGGCGACCTCGTGGCGGGTCGATCCCGGTCCGGTCGCAGGTGGAGAGGTGGTGATCGAGCCCGACCTGTCCAATGCGACCCCCTTCCTCGCGGCCGCCGCCGTGACCGGTGGTCGGGTCAGGATCCCGCGCTGGCCCTCGCACACCACACAACCGGGCGCCGACATCCTCGAGATCCTCACCCGCATGGGCGCGCACGCACACCTGCAGGGCGAGGTGCTGGAGGTCCGCGGGACCACGGCGCTGCAGGGACTCGATCTCGACCTCTCGCGGGCGGGCGAGCTCGCCCCGACCGTCGCGGCGCTCGCGGCCCTGGCCCGGACCCCCTCCCGATTGCGCGGCATCGCCCATCTGCGCGGGCACGAGACGGACCGCCTGCGCGCACTGGTCACCGAGATCACCCGTCTCGGCGGGAACGCACGTGAGACACCGGACGGTCTCGAGATCGATCCGGCCGAATTGCACGGCGGCCGGGTGCAGACCTACGCCGACCACCGGATGGCAACGTTCGGCGCGATCCTCGGCCTGGCCGTCGACGGGGTCGAGGTCGCCGACATCGCCACCACAGCCAAGACACTGCCCGACTTCCCCGGCATGTGGCACGCCATGCTGCGGGGGTGAGCATGCGCGAGTTCGACGAGTCCGACGTCCGCATCAGGCCCCGACGTGGCGGCACGAAGCCGCGGTCCAAGCGACGCCCGGAGCACGCCGAGGCGCAGTGGGGCACGGTCACCACGATCGACCGCGGGCGCTACGACGTGCTGCTACCACAGGGTGGGGTGCGCGCCGTCACCGCCCGCGAACTCGGGCGCGGGGCCGTGGTCGTGGGCGACCGGGTCGCCGTGGTCGGGGACACCTCCGGCCGGGCGGGCACCCTCGCGCGTATCGTGCGCGTGGCCGAGCGCACCAGCCTGCTGCGCCGGACCTCGGAGGACACCGGGGGCGTGGAACGGGCCCTGGTCGCGAACGCGGACCAGATGGTGATCGTCACCGCGCTGGCCGATCCCACACCCCGCACGCGCATGGTGGATCGCTGCCTCGTCGCGGCCTACGACGCCGGGATGGATGCGCTGCTGTGCCTGACCAAGGCCGACCTCGCTCCTCCCGCGGACTTCCTGGCGAACTACGAACCGCTGGGGGTGCGGTGGGTCTCCAGCGCACGCACGGACGGCGAGATCACCGGGCTGACTGCCCTGCGCGAGGCGCTCGCGGACCGCACCTCCGTGCTGGTCGGTCACTCCGGGGTCGGAAAGTCCACGCTCGTCAATGCCCTGGTCCCCAACGCTTCTCGCCGCGTGGGCGACGTCAACGCCGTCACCGGCCGGGGTCGTCACACCTCCACCTCGGCGCTGCTGCTCGAGCTCCCGGGCGGCGGGTGGGTGATCGACACCCCCGGGGTCCGCTCCTTCGGCTTGGCGCACGTGGAGGTGGCCGACGTCGTCGGCGCCTTCGGGGACCTCGCCGAGATCACGACGGCGTGCCCGCCCGGGTGCACCCACCTCAGCGATGCCCCGGGGTGCGCGCTGACGGTCTACCTGCGCACGGCCACGCCCCTGGGCGCGGACCGTGTCGCCTCGCTCCGTCGACTGCTCGCTTCCAGGTCGGGAGAGAGCGTGAGCGACACTCCGGCCATGCCCCACGCCCCGATCCCCGGCGCGGGGACCCCACCGGAAGGCACCGCGTGACCATGCACCAGACGGACCCCGGCGCGAGTGCGCACGACCTCACGCTCGCACTGCAGATCGCGGACGAGCTCGACACCCTGACGATGTCGCGGTTCCGGGCGAGCGACCTGACCGTGACCGCGAAGCCGGACACCACACCGGTCTCGGACGCGGACACGGCTGCGGAACGCCTCGCTCGGGACATCATCGCCCGTCACCGCCCCGCCGACGTCGTCCTGGGCGAGGAGTACGGCGGCAGTCCCCGGATGGCAGGCCGACAGTGGATCATCGACCCGATCGACGGCACGAAGAACTTCGTGCGCGGGGTGCCGGTGTGGGCGAGCCTGCTCGCGCTGGCGGTGGACGGTGAGATCCGGCTCGGGGTGGTCAGCGCACCGGCCCTCGGGCGGCGTTGGTACGCCGCCCGCGGCACGGGAGCGTGGCTCGTGGACGGCGCCGACCCCCGCCGGCTGCAGGTGTCGGGGGTGTGGCAGATGGAGGATGCCTCCCTGTCCTACTCGAGCCTGGAGGGATGGCGGGAGGTGGGACGCCTGGACGCGCTCCTGGACCTCTCGCGTCGGGTGTGGCGCACCCGCGGGTACGGGGACTTCTGGTCCTACATGCTGCTCGCCGAGGGTGCGGTGGACCTCGCCGCGGAGCCCGAGCTGGCGCTGTACGACATGGCCGCGCTGGTCCCGATCGTCCAGGAGGCCGGGGGCGTGTTCACCTCACGCGCGGGTGAACCCGGACCCTACGGCGGTAGCGCCGTGGCGGCGAACCCGCACCTGCACGCCGAGGCGCTGAGCGTCCTGGGCCTGTGAGGGCCCGCCGGCCCTCATCCGCCGGCGGCAGCCGTCCGCGCCGCGAGCACCGTGCGCTCCGAGGCGTCGAACCACAGCAGGTCCCGTTCCCCGAGTTCCCGCCACGCGGCCTCCTCGTTGTGACCCATCAGGTCCAGGGCATCGCGCACATCCGCCTCGTCGAGGTGGATCGCGACCAGGGCCTGCCACGGCAGCGGACCCAGGATGCCGAGCACGCTGGGCAGGTGGGCCAGGTCGTCCGGCGGCGCCTGCCACGACGGCGCAGCGACGTCCACCGCCAGGACACAGCGGCGCGCCGGGCGGCCGGTGTCCACGGCCGTGAGCAGGAGCGCACTCAGATCGGCCGCCGTGAGGAAGGCGGAGTGCTCGAGGCCTTCCTCGTCCTCCTCCGGCAACGCTCCGGTCAGCGCCGTGGTGACACCGGAGGCGACACGTGGGGAGATCTCGGGGGCGGCGAGGTCGGCCACGACAGCCGGAAGGTACAGACGCATGCAGTCAGTCTCCCACCGGTGACCGGTCCTGGCCCATGGTGCCCACCGGAGTACCTCACCCGACGCGTCGGTTCGCGATCCGGCGACGCGCCCCACGGCGGCCGGGGAGCGCCTCCGGCACGCCCAGGAGCGAGGCGGCGAGCCCGCGCACCGCGAGCCTGACCGCTCCGCGCGGCGCCACGGACAGCAGCGGGATCCCGCGCAGCAGGGCCTCGTCGACCTGCGACCCGAGGGGGATCTCGGCCGCCGGTTCGACGTGCGCGAACCGCCGCAGCGCACCCGCGACCGCCTCGCCGGGGGCACGGCCCGCCGAGGACTGGCGCACCTTGGAGACGACGACGTGTCGCGTGCCCGGCGCACCCGTCTCGTGGAGGTCCGCCAGTGCGTGCACGCCGCGGCGCACCCCGATCGGGTCGGCCGCCACGAGCACCACGATGTCGTCAGCGCGCCCGAGTGCAGCGCGGGTCGCCTGCCACCGGTCCACACCGCGAAGCCCGGGCTGTTCCAGGCCAGCCGCCACGTCGATCACGGTCACCCGATAGCGGGCGCGCAACGCCTCGATGACCTCACCGAAGGACTCCCCGCCCACCTCCCGCCATCGATCCGCCCGGGTGAGCCCGGAGAACAGGTCGACCCCCTCCGGGAGCCGCGCTCGCCGCCGCCGGATGGTACTCGGGTCGAGCACGCCCTGCGCCGCGGCACGGCACAGGGCTGCGATGGCGGAGGAGTCCTCCACGAGCGCTGCCGCTTGGGCGAGCGAGGGAGCGAATGTGTCCGCATCCACCAGGGCCACCGCGCCGACGGCAGCATCGGGCGCCGTCTCGGGGTCCGGGGCGGTGGCGGTGCCGCGCCGCTCGGGCACGCTCGGGCGCTCGGCCACCTGGGCCGAGAGCAGCGAGGCGCACTCTGCGGCAAGGTTCCAGGCCACCGTGGAGCGCCCCGGGGAGCCCGGCGCGCTCCACACCACGATCACCCGGCCCCCGGCACCCACGCCCGAGACCGCCCCACCCTCCAGCGCCACCGCGGCCTCGCGCGGGCGTACCGGGGCGGCACCCTCCACCGTGAGATCCGGCTCCGCCCGCACCTCCTCACGCGGATCGCGCCCACCCTCGCTCACCGCGTGCCCCTCCGACGCGCGCGCCTGAAGCACAGCGCGCACCGCGCGGACCACGTCCTGGTCCAGGCCCTCGGCCTCGACCAGGACGGCGTCCGCGCCCAGGGAGGTCGCGCGAGCGGCATCGGCCCTCGCAGCGACAAGGACGACCGCCACGCCCTCGCGCCGCAGATCCGCGATCCGGTTACGGTCCACACCACGTCCGAGTCCGAGCACAGCGGCGCTCCCGAGGCCCGCGGCTGCGGCCGCGAGGAGCTCCGCCAGGTCGGCGCAGCGCCGCACCACCTGGAGATCCGCCGCGGCGTCCAGTGATGCCACGACGTCGGGTTCGCTGGTACCGGACAGCCACAGCAGGACGCCACGATCAGCCATGGTCAACCACCCGGGTGCTCCACGAGCGTGACCTCACCGCGTCGCGCCTGCGCACCGAGCACGTCGGCCACGGACTCCTCGGGAACGAGCACGGTCGCCACCTGCCCGGAGGAGGATCCCAGCACCCCGCTGGCAGCGGTGATCTCGAGGACCTCCACGTCGGCCGCGACCGCCTCGGCCGATTCCAGCGATCCCGCTGAGGGCACGAACCAGAGGTCGACCAGGCTGCCCGGCCGGGGGCTCCCCCCGACGGGCACGGCCACCGCCATCGGCCGACCGGCGACGTCGCCGGTGGTCCCGAGCGCGCTCGTGGGCACCAGCTCACCCTCGCCCACGAACGAGGTCACCACGGAGTCCGCCGTCAGGTCGGCCGGCGCCAGGTAGGTTCCCGAGGCGCCGTCCCACCGCAGGGTGACCTCGCGTAGGTCCTGTGCGCTCACCGCGGCGCCGGGGGCGAGATCTCGCACCGCGACCCAGGCCGGTTCGCCGGCCGCCGCAGAACGGACCGCCCACGTGCCCACGGCCACCGATCCCGCGACCAGGAGCACGCCGATGCCCAGCCGGGGCCGCCGCCACCACGGCCTGCTGCGATGTGTCGCCGCCACCTGCGGCTGTTCCTCCCCGATCATCCGGTCCCCCATTTCCTGATCGGTCGATGAGGTGATGCTGGCACGGGCGCCGCGCACTGTGGGGAATTCATCCACAGATCGCGCGCTCGGCGCGCGGGAAGACCCTTCAAGGTGCAACACTTGTCCACATGCCAGAACGAATGCTGACCCTCGCGGACGTCGCCGAGGTACTCGACATCACCGTCCCCACCGCCCGCGCACTGGTGCGACAAGGGGAGATCAAGGGATTCCAGGTCGGGGGCCGCGGAATGTGGCGAGTCGAGTCCAAGGAACTCGATGCCTACATCGAGCGGGAAAAGGCTGCGGCCACTGCGCGCCGCGAGGCCCTACACGAGAACTGACCGGATCGCCGTGAACGGCACAGCCACAGTCCGTTCACCCTCCTGCAGCACGAGCTCGAGGTGGTCGGCCCCGATACGCACCAGTGCGCCATCGAGTCGGCGGCCGGTCACCTCGACTCCCGTGATGCCGTCGGAACGCGACCACTCCCGCAGCGCGTGCCCGATGCCGAGCCCGACCTCGCTCGCGGGTGGCGCCGGCGCCACCCGTTGAATGCCCTCCAGCCAGGTGATCGCGTGCACCGGGACGAGCCGGCGCTGAGTACCCTCGCGCAGCACGAGCCAGGAGCGCGTGGCATCGAGTAGGACGCCCCCGTGCCGCTCCCCTCCCTCGACAGCGAGGGAGATCTCGCACCCGATGAGCGCACGGACTCGGTCACCGAGGACGATCGCCGACTCCTCGTCCCGGGTCAACGCCAGCGCATCCTCGGTGAGCGCATCCTCCTCCAACGCCTCGGCCTGACCCGAGAGGTCGGCGAACAGGTCATCCCACCGCATGGCCTCACCGTTGCACACCTCTTGACGCGGGTGGGGAACTAGGTCCACCATGACGACATGCCATACATCGTCAAACCACCTCAAATATCTCTTTCTGTACCTGACTCGGTCCCAACTGGCTCCTCGACCGGCCGCGAGTTCGACGGCTGCGGCACGAGTGCCGAGCCGGTGCGACCCCTCATCCGCCGCGCCGCGGCGCTCACGGGCCTGTCCGCGCTCGCGAGCGCCGGTGGCCTGCTCTTCCTGGCGCCGGCCCTCGCCGACCACCACGGTGTCGACGGCCTGATCACCCGAGTCCTGGCGGGTCTCGGAGCGCTCACCTGCGGGTGGTACGCGATCAGCGCAGCCGCGGCGCTCCTGGTCATCCTTGCTCGATCCTCGTGGCGGCCGCCCATGCTCGCGCCGTCGGTCGCGCGCATTGCCGGGATCGGAGCCGCAACGGGTATCGGCGTCGCGACGCTCCTGGCGCCGGCGGGAGCCGCCGAACCCGCCAGTCTCGGGTGGGGCGAGAAGACCGCCGAGCCGGACACCGCCTCCTCGAGCACCGGCACGCGAGGGGACGACGGCATCGGCTCCGGTGGGCCAGGTGGCTCGTTGGATCCCCTCCGGAGTGCGCAACTGCCAGGGTGGGCGCTCACGCCGAGCGCTGCAGGCGTCGGGGACGAATCGGGGCACGTGGGTGACGTCATCACTGCGGGCGACATCGGCGATGCGGGCGATATCGGCGATGCGGGCGATGCCGGGAGCTACACCGTGCGTCCGGGGGACAGCCTCTGGCGCATTGCGCAGCAGTACGGCGCCGGTACCGTCGCCGAGATCGACCGGTCGTGGCGGGCGTGGTACGCCGCGAACCCCCAGATCGGCCCCGATCCGGACCTCATTCACCCCGGGATGCGGCTGACGCCCCCCTCACCTGAGACGGCGTCGTGACATGTCCGCGCTCCCAGTACCCGACGCCGACGCCCGCTCCCACCGCCCGGCGCCGCCACCACCGCTTCAGTTGCGTCCAGCCGGAGGCGGGAGTGCTCCCCTGGCGCCGGCCCCGCGCAGACACCAGGAGCCCCCCGACCCGCGGGTGTGGGCCGGGTCGCTGGTACGACTGGTCGCCGAGGTCATCACCGGAAACCGGGACGCGGCACACCTGCGGCGCTGGGTCGAGCCGGAGGTGTACGAGGGTCTCGCCCGCCGCGGCGGCCTCTACGTACGGCTGCATGGTCGACCGGCACGCCGGACCCATGCCCGCCCGCTCTCCGTCCACCTCACCCGGACCCCGCGCGGCGACTACCACCTGTGTGCCGTGGTCGACGACGGTCGGCGGGTCCGGGCACTGTCCGGTCGGTTCCACCTCCTCGGCCACCGGTGGGAAGCGGTGGAACTGGACGTGGGGTGAGGCCGACTACTGGGGCTTCTTGGCCTCCTTGGCGGCGCGGCGCCGCTCCTGCCGGTTCCCGGGTGCAGCGGCACCCGCCCCCTCGCGTGCGTTCGTCCCTGTCGCGCCGGTGGCGGCGCTCCCGGTGACCCTGGTGGCCGTGCCGTCCTCGCTCGGTGCCGAGTACTGCAGCCGTTCAGGCCGAACCGGTGCGTCCAGACCGAGGTCGGCGTCCCCGAGGACGTCCTCGTCCGCGGCCGGCAGGCCCTCACCCGCTCCGCTCTCAGCGGACTCGCCAGCGGCGTCGGATGCGGGGACGGCGGCGTCGCTCGCCTGGTCCGCTGCGGCCGGCTCGGGGCGCTTGACCTCGAGGTGGAAGATGTACCCGACGACCTCCTCGCGGATCGCCTCGTTCATCGCCTGGAACATCTGGAAGCCCTCGCGTTGGTACTCCACCAACGGATCGCGCTGCGCCATGGCACGCAGACCGATGCCCTCCTTGAGGTAGTCCATCTCGTACAGGTGCTCGCGCCACTTCCGGTCCATCACCGAGAGCACGACCCGTCGCTCCAACTGCCGCATGAGGTCCGGGGTGATCTCCTCCTCGCGGCGCTTGTACGCCTCCTCGGCGTCCGAGAGCACCTCCCGCAGCAGCACCTCCCGCGTCAGCTGAGCGCGGCCGCCCACCTCCCGCTCGAGATCGGCGATCTCCAGGTCCACCGGGTACAGCGGCTTGAGCAACTCCCACAGCTCTTCCAGGTCCCAGTCCGCCGGGTCCGGCGCCATGGTCGCCGCCGTGACCGCGTCGGTCAGCACGCTGCGGACGAACTCCTGCACCTGCTCGCTGAGGTTCTCCCCCTCCAGCACCCGGTGTCGTGTTCCATAGACGGCCTCACGCTGCCGCGAGAGCACGTCGTCGTACTTCAGCACGTTCTTGCGGATCTCGAAGTTGCGGGCCTCGACCTGGCCCTGGGCGCTGGCGATACCGCGGGAGACCATCTTGGACTCCAGCGGGGTGTCCTCGGGGTAGGCGGTCGAGGCCATGAACCGCTCCGCGAGTCCGGCATTGAACAACCGCATGAGGTCGTCCTGCATCGAGAGGTAGAAGCGCGATTCGCCGGGATCCCCCTGACGCCCGGAGCGGCCGCGCAACTGGTTGTCGATGCGTCGTGACTCGTGCCGCTCCGTGCCCAGCACGTACAGGCCCCCGAGTTCCAGGACCTCCTCGTGCTCGGCGGCCACCGACTCCTGCGCCTCGGCCAGGGCCGCGGGCCACGCCGCCTCGTACTCCTCCGGGGTCTCGACGGGGCTCAGGCCCCGATCCTTCAGGGTGGCCTGCGCGAGGTGTTCGGCGTTCCCGCCGAGCATGATGTCGGTACCGCGGCCGGCCATGTTGGTGGCCACGGTCACCGCTCCCTTGCGTCCGGCCATCGCGATGATGGCGGCCTCACGAGCGTGGTTCTTGGCGTTGAGCACCTCGTGCGGCACGCCCTGACGCTTCAGGAGGGTAGCGAGCGCCTCGGACTTCTCCACGCTCGTGGTCCCCACGAGCACCGGCTGGCCCGTTGCGTGACGCTCCACGATGTCCTGTGCGACGGCTCGCATCTTCGCCTCGGCCGTGGTGAACACGAGGTCCGGTTGGTCGATCCGCTGCATCGGCCGGTTGGTCGGGATCGGCACCACACCCATCTCGTAGGTGTTCTGGAACTCCGCCGCCTCGGTCATCGCGGTACCGGTCATCCCGGAGATGCGGTCGTAGAGGCGGAAGTAGTTCTGCAGGGTGATCGTGGCCTGGGTCTGGTTCTCGGCCTTGATCGTCACCCCTTCCTTCGCCTCGATCGCCTGGTGCATGCCGTCGTTGTAGCGTCGGCCGGCCAGGACACGCCCGGTGTGCTCGTCGACGATCAGCACCTCACCCTTGATGACCACGTAGTCCTTGTCGCGGGTGAAGAGTTCCTTCGCCTTGATCGCGTTGTTCAGGAAACCGATCAACGGGGTGTTGAGGGACTCGTACAGGTTGTGGATACCGAGGTGGTCCTCGACCTTCTCGATACCGGGTTCGAGCACTCCCACCGTGCGCTTCTTCTCGTCGACCTCGTAGTCGACATCCAGTTCCAGACGGCGCACCACCCGGGCGAACTCCGCGAACCACCGGTTCGAGTCACCGGATGCGGGGCCGGAGATGATCAGTGGCGTTCGCGCCTCGTCGATGAGAATGGAGTCGACCTCGTCCACGATCACGAAATTGTGGCCGCGTTGCACGAGTTCCTTGGTGCTCCACGCCATGTTGTCGCGCAGGTAGTCGAAACCGAGTTCGTTGTTGGTGCCGTAGGTGATGTCCGCTGCGTAGTGCTCGCGGCGCTCGGCGCTCTTCTGACCCGAGAGGATCACCCCGGAGGAGACGCCGAGGAACCGGTAGACGCGGCCCATCAGCTCACTCTGGTAGCGGGCCAGGTAGTCGTTCACGGTCACCACGTGCACACCCTTGCCCGACAGCGAGTTCAGGTAGGCGGCGAGCGTCGCGGTGATGGTCTTTCCCTCACCGGTCTTCATCTCGGCGATGTTCCCGAAGTGCAGGGCTGCTCCGCCCATGAGCTGCACGTCGTAGAGCCGCTGACCGAGCGTGCGCTTACCGGCCTCCCGCACGACGGCGAAGGCCTCCGGGAGGAGGGCATCGAGGCTCTCCCCCGCCCCGCCGTCGTGACGCTGCCGGAACCGCTCGGTCTCCTCGGCGAGCTCGGCGTCGGTGAAGTCCGCCATGACGTCCTCGAGGGCGTTCACCTGCGCGGCGATCCCGTGCAACTTCTTGATCTGGCGCCCCTCGCCCATGCGAAGGATCCGATCGAGGATCGAGGCCACAGTCTGCTCCCAGGTCGACGTCAGGGCACGGCCGAGTCACGCCACCGCCAGGCCCAGGAGGACACCGGCGGGTGTGCCGGCCAGGCACCACGTTGCCGTGGTGCCCGTCCATCGTAGGCGCACCGGGAGGCAGATCCCGCCCCGTCAGCGCTCGAAGGCCCACTCCGCGTCACTGAGCATCCGCGCCAGGGCCAGGCCGACGGCGATGCCGAGCACGCTCAGGCACGCCTGGACCCCGAAGGCGAGGGCGGTCAGGGTGTCCCCGTCGCCGAGCCCCACCATGGCCAGGTAGGCGGTGCTCCCCGGCACCATGATGACGACCGCGGGCACGGAGACCGTGACCCGTGGCACGCGCATGCGCGGCGCGATCACGGCGGCGACCAGGCCGACCACGAGGGCGCCGCCCGCCGCGGCGAGCGCCGGCGCGACGCCGTTCTCGACCGCGAGCAGACGGGCGGTGTTGGGAACGCACCCGATCGCTGCAGCCACCACCGCCATCGCGGGCGGGGAATTGAACATGAGGGCGAACCCGAGCACCCCGCAGAAACTCGCCACCAACTGCCAGGCGGCTCGCGAGAGGCTCGGATCCGGGGCGGCCACCGGCGCGGGAACGGCCAGCGTGTGGGCGATCACCCACACCACCAGGGCCGCGGAGGAGACGATCACCATCCCGTAGGTCAGCCGCGACAGGCCCGCGGAGATGTCCAGGCGTGCAAGATCCAGCGAGGCGGTCACGAGCGGGAATCCCGGCACGAGGAAGAGCACGGCGGCGATGAACCCGGCCGCGACCGCGGGGCCCGCCGGCGCCACGAGGCCGACGAGCGAGACCACCCCGAGGTAGAGCATGCAGGCGAGCGTGGCCGCGGACATGGTCACACCGATCTGGTTGTAGCGCCGGGCCATCATGATGCGCCGCAGCAGCTGACCGCCGAAGGCCCCGACCAGTGCACCCAGCATCTCGACCCAGCCCTCGCCGAGGAGGTAGGCGAACGCCGCGCACGCAAGGCCGGCCCACAGCCCGGACAGCACCGGCGGGTAGCGGTGGTGGCGACGCTCGATCTCGTCCAGCCGGCGTTCGAGGTCGTCGGGGCCGATGGGTCCGGCTCCGACATCGTCCACCAGTCGCTGCAGGAGCGAGAGCCGCTCCGCGTTCACGCCGACGTCGCGGATCTCCGCGACCTCGGTGCGGAAGGAGCGGCCGCGGTGGGACGTGGTGGTGATCTCGGTGAGGGTCACCAGCGCCTGGTGGCGCTCGATCCCGAGCGCGTGGGCGATCCGTGCCATCGAGTGCTTGACGCGGTAGCTTCCGGTGCCCGAGGCCAGGCTCATCCGCCCCACCCGCAGCACCAACCCGGAGCGTCTGACCAGGTCGAGTTCGTCAGCGAGGTCGGAGTCGGGCGGCGCGCCGAGGGCACCCTCGCGCGGGCGGTCCCTGGGGTCCTCTGCGTGGCTCACTCCCCTAGCGTGGCAAAGCTCGCCGCAGTTCGCCTGGGTACAGGGTCGCACGCCGTGCACCCACGGCGGGACGGACTCACCCCACGGCGCCGCGCAGCGCGGGCAGGAGGTCACCCCGGCCGTGCGTGCTGGCAGCGACCGCCTGCAACCCGAGCCACTGGGCCATCTCCGTCAGCGAGCGGGCGAGGGCCTCGACCACCTCGCCGGACTCGGGCCATCGGGTGGCGCCGGGGGCCTGCCCCGGTCGCTCCAGATGCGCATGCTGCACCACCAGGTGTCGGCCGCGGCGATCGGCCTTGAGGTCCACCCGGGCCACCAGGTGCTCGCCCAGCAGGAAGGGCAGCACGTAGTACCCGTGGGATCGCAGGTGCCGGGGCGTGTAGATCCCGATGCGGTAGTGCATCCCGTAGAGCGCCAGCAGGCGGTTGCGCTCGAAGACCAACGGGTCGAAAGGGGCAAGAAGTGCGCGTGCGGCGACGCGGCGCGGACGGCGGGCCTTCGCATGCACATAGACCTCACCCCAGTCCGGCACGTGCGCCCGGGTCACCTCACCGGAATCGACCAACTGGGTCAGGGCGGGCCGGACCAGCGCGGCGGGCAGGCGGTAGTAGTCGCTCACGCACCGCGCGGTGCCGATACCCAGCGCCTGGACCGACCGCCGCACCAGGGAGCGCACGGCCTCCTCGCGCGGTGGGGTCGGGACCGACGGGACCACACGCTCGGCGAGGTCGTAGCGCCGCTCGAACTGCGGCGTGCGGCTCGCGCAGGCCACCTCGCCCACACGCAGCAGCACCTCCAGTGCCCGCTTGGTCTCGCCCCACTCCCACCACCCCGAACGGGACGCGCCGGTCCCCAGTTCGTCCTGCACCTGCCGGGATGTGCGCGGGCCCTGCACACGCAGCACCCCGCGCACCCGGTCCACCAGGTCCCGATGGGCGTCGAGGAACGGGGCGACGTGCCGGCCGGATCGCTGGCCCTCCCGCCACCACGCCAGGTCGCCGTAGACCGCCGGCGGGACCAGCGATGCCTCGTGTGCCCAGGTCTCCACAAGTCGCCGGGGCGGCGACGAACTCATCCGGGTGAGCAGGGCCGTGTCGTAGGGCCCGAGGCGGGCGAACACCGGGAGCACGTGGGCCCGCGCGAGCACGTTGACCGAGTCGATCTGCAGCAGACCGAGACGGTCGGTGAGTCGGGTCAGCGTTCCCAGGTCGACCCGGCGGGGACGGTCCCGGTCCAGCCCCTGTGCCGCGACGGCGATCCTGCGGGCTTGCGAGGGCGTGAGGGTCTCGACCATCCCGTCATCCTGCCAGCGCTCGCACGGGTCCCCGGCGTTCCGGGTCCACCCGCCAGGGGCGGTGTGCTCACAGCACGCGGGGTGCCGCGGCCACCGGCCGCAGCACCCCGCGTGGCGGTCGGCCTAGGAGGCCTCGACCTCGGAGGATGTCGCCTCGGCGTCGAGGCGGATCACGCCGTAGGTCCATCCGTGGCGGTGGTAGACCACCGCGGGCTGGTGGGACTCGGCCTCGACGAAGAGGTAGAAGGGGTGCCCGGCGAGTTCCATCTCGTCGATCGCGTCCTCCACGCTCATCGGCGCCGTGCGGTGCAACTTCTGACGCACGACCACCGGCGAGTCGCCCAACTGGGACTCCACCGCGACGTCCACCTCGTCGGGAGCGATGACGCGCTCGTTGGGCAGGTCGACGGTCTCAGCGGGGACGGGGTCGATCGGTGAGGCGGGGAACGGCATGGCGCGCTGGTCGCGGCGGGCCGACTTGGCCTTGCGGCGGTCGTGGGAGCGCCGCAGCCGTTCCAGCAGCTTCGTCGTCGCGACGTCCAGCGCCGCGTACTGGTCGGAGGCACTGGCCTCGGCCCGGATCACGGGCCCACGGTCGCGGACGGTCAACTCGATCCGTTCGCTCGAGGCGGCCTGCCTCGGGTTCGGCTCGTGCGAGACCTCGACGTCGACCCGCTGGGCGTAGGGGGCGAGCTGTGTCACCTTCGACAGCTTCTCCTCCACGTGCCGACGGAAGCGGGGGGCAACCTCGGTCTTCCGTCCGACCACAACGATCTCCATGGTGAATACCTCCATGATTTGTCCGGCGCAACGGCCGGGAGAAGTGAGGGGAACCGCCACTAGCGGGCGGAACAGGGCCGTACCACCTCCCGGGTGCGCACCCTCGCGCTCGTCGCGGCATCGGACCTTGACCCGCTGCCAAGGGTGCGACTGTGTTCCATGTCACGACGCTAGTACACCTTCGGCCCCGGTGACAGCCGATCCACCCCACGAGACGGTCACCGGCCGCTCAGTGGCCCGGGGGCGGCGCTCAACACCGCGGCCGCGAGGACCCGGCCGCCCGCGCCCTCGATCGCATCCGTGCACGCGGCCAGCGTGGCACCGGTCGTGACCACGTCGTCGACCAGCACCACCGCCGTGCCCGGCAGCGCGAGCCGCGGGCGCACCCGCAGGTCGCCGTCCCGGCGCTGGCGGGAGCTCCCACCGTGCTGCGCTGACCCGATCCCGCGCCGCAACGCCGTCACGACGACGGCGTCATGACCCGCCGCGGCGAGTCCCCGGGCGAGTGCGCAGCCCAGCGTCGCCACGGCTGGACGGCCACGCACGGCACGGGTGATTCCCGAGGGCGCCGGGACCACCCAGACCGGTTCCCCCCGCGCGAGCGGGACCTCGGGGGTTCCCGAGAGGTCGCTCCCCAACCTCGTCAGGGCATGTGCCAGGTGCGGCTCCAGGTCGCGGCGTCCGGCGAGTTTCCACGCCAGCACGAGATGGCGCAGATGACTCGTGTGGGTGCCGAGCGCGAGGACCGGGGTCCCCCGGGTCACCGGCGGCGAGACCCGGATCGGCGCGGCCTCCAGCACGGCGCGACACCGCGGGCACAGCACCTCCTCGGCCGCGCCGCAGCCGGCGCAGGCGACCGGCACCACGACGTCGAGCCCGGCGTGGGCCAGCCCGCGCAACCCCCGCAGTCCCCGCCGGGTGGCACCCCAACGCTGTGACATGCCGCGAGTGTGCCAGGCCGAGGTGGATCCCGGGCGCCCGCCCGAGGCCGCTGTGGAGGGAGTGCCGCAGGCGCGCTAGGGCACGAAGGCGGGATCGCTGACGTCGGAGGCGAACTCCTCCCAGCGCGACCCCACCTGCTCCAGCACCCTGCCCTCCTCGGTCGACACCACCAACGCACCCGATCCCGCCGTGAGCCCCACGGCCTGCGCCGGGGTCGCGATCGAGGACGTCGGCCCGGTGATGACGACCGAGCGCAGGACGCTCGCCGACTCCGCAGGCACCAGGAGCGCGGCGGCCGTCACCGCATCGCTCCACGCGAGGTCCAGCACCCGCGTGACCGCCGGGACGATCACCGGACCCCCCTGCAGGGCGATCGGCTCTCCGTCCTCCCCTCTCACCACGGAGGCGACCTGCACCACCTCACCCTGCTCGCCCTGCAGCGCCAGGATGGCGCGGGTGCCGTCCGGGGCGAGCTCGATGCGGGTCAGGCGCCCCACGAGGTCCCGCGCGGCGACCACCGTGACGTACCCACCGGGCGAGACGGCCACGATCTCCTCGCCGCTCCCGCTCCACACCCACCCGGAGGAGTCAGCCGCGGGAGCCAGGAGGTCCTCCCCACCCAGGAGGGTGTCCACCGCTCCCGACGGCAGCACCCGGGCGATCCCCTCAGGCACGGCCACCGCGACCCCACCCGCACCGCCCGGACTCGGCGCCGGTGCCGCCAGATCAGCAAGGTCCCCGCCCGCCGTGCCGGCGGGCGCGTACTCGCTGACCTCACCCGAGCGGGTCAGCGTCACCAGCCTGCCCTCCTGGACCGCCACGAGATCGCTCCCGGTGACCCGCGCCGTCGTGAGTTCACCATCCCCGGTCGGCTCGTACGGCGTGCCTGCCATCCAGATCGACACCGTGCGCACGCCGGAGATGCTCAGAAGGGTCCGGGCGACCTGGCGCACCATGAGTTCGCGGGCCTGGTCGCTTTCCACCGCGCTCGCCGGGGTGGTGAAGCGGACGCTCACCTCGCCCGTGGTCTCGTCGTAGACCACTCCGGCCGCGGGGTCCAGGGTGAGCCCGTCGGGGACCCTGGTCGCCACGGCCGGCGCGAGCCAGGCCACGGGGCCGGCGAGCAGCAGTTCCACCGCGTACTGCGTGGAGTTGCGGATCGGGACGTAGCGCAGGTCCGGGACAACCGTGTCGAGGTCAGCGCTCAGGAAGGCCAGCGAGACCGGGCGAAACGCCGAGGCGAAGGTCACCTCGCTGAGCACCAGGCCGTCAGGCAACGTGGCCAGACGCCATTCACCGTCCAGCCGCACGAGGTCGTAGGCGATCTCGCTGACCACGCCGGCGGTGCCGGTGTAGGCGCCCCACTCGTCCACATCGGCCACGGCGGTCGCGCTCAGTGTCACGGTGACCGCGGAGGCCTCGGCGATGTCCTGGGCGTCCAGGGGCGCGCCAGCCCCCGCGGCAGGATCCGTCTCCTCCTGGGCGGCACCCGCCCCCTCCTGGCTCGGTCCGGCCGTGGACCCGGGGTCGGCGCCGGACGTGTCCTCCCGGTCCGCCTCGGCATCCTCCCCGACCGGCTCGCCGGTCTCCTGCGTGGGATCGTCGGTGCGGGTGAGGCTGAACTCCTGCGCCCGGTCGGCCGCGGTGACGACCACCTCGGCGAGCGGCGACCAGGTGGCGCTCGCCTCGGGTGTGAGATAGGTGCGCGCCACCTCGAAGTCACCCTCGCCGGTCAGGCCGGCGGCGCCGGCCTGCAGGAAGCCCTGCACGATCTCGACCGGGGAGTCCCCGACCCCTGGTGCCGTCGCGTCGTACTGGATGGACCCGACCGCGGGTGCCTCGGTGCGCCCGGCCTCCACCGGACCCTCGGTCGGCAGGGATGCGCACGCCGCGAGGCACAGGGCGGCCGCGGCCGGGGCGAGGCGGGCGAGGCGGGTTCTCATCGGTGGGGTCCCTGGGTCGGTCCGGTCAGGTCCTCGAAACTCGGCAGGGAGGCGGGCGATGGCCCCTCCCGCTGTGGCGGGGGTGCGGTCGGGCCGGTCTCACGCTCCAGAGGGCCCGGCGCATCGGAGATGGTGACTCCTGCGCGCCTCGGGATCGTCAGCCGGAAGGTGGCCCCGGCACCGGGCCGTCCCCACGCCTCCAGACGCCCACCGTGCAACCTGGCATCCTCCGATGAGATCGCCAGACCCAGCCCGGACCCGCCAAGGGTGCGCGTGCGCGAGGGGTCCGCGCGCCAGAACCGGTCGAAGACCTGCTCCGACTGCGCGGCGGTCATCCCCACGCCATGGTCGATCACGCTGACGGAGACGGCCGAGTCGTTCGCCGCGACCACCACCTCGATCGGGGTTCCCTCGGAGTGCTCGATCGCGTTCGCGAGCAGGTTGCGCAGCACCCGTTCGATGCGGCGTGGATCCAGGTCCGCCGTACAGGGGCGGTCCGGCTGCTGCAGCCCGAGGGAGGTGCCCATACGCTCGGCGAGGGGTGCCGCGAGGTCCACGGCTCGGCGCACCACGGAGCGGACATCCAGGTTCTCGGCGTCCAGCACCGCAGCACCGGCATCGAACCTGGAGATCTCCAGGAGGTCCCCGAGCAAGGCCTCGAAGCGGTCCACCTGGGTGTGCAGCAGCTCGGCGGAGCGACGCGTCGTCGGCGTGAAGGCACTGCGCTCGTCAAAGATCAACTCGGTGGCCATGCGAATGGTCGTCAGCGGCGTGCGCAGTTCGTGGGAGACGTCCGAGACGAACTGCTGCTGTACCCGCGAGAGGTTCGCGAGGCGTTCGATCTGCTCCTGAAGGGACGCCGCCATGTGGTTGAAACTGCGTCCGAGCAACGCCAACTCGTCGCCGCCCCGCTCGGTCATCCGCTCGTCCAGGTGCCCCGCAGCCAGGCGCTCCGCCGTGCGCGCGGCCTGCTGCACGGGCCCGAGCACCTGCTTGGTGAGGTAGAGCGCCATCGCGGCCAGCAGCCCGACCAGGGCGAGCGCACCGAGCCCGAGCGTCTGCTGGATCAGCACCAGGGTGTCCTGCTCCGTAATGAGGCTGTAGACGAAGTACAACTCGTACGCACCCACCTCCGGCAGTGCGACCGGAGCCCCCACGATGATGCCCGGACCCGACCCACCGGCGGTGGTCACCTCGACGGCCTGCCACTGCTGTGACCCCGACTCCTGCACGGCTGTGCGCAGCGGCGCGGACGGTTCGACGATACGTCCCACCGACAGGTCGAGGATCGCGGTGGTCGGCGGGTCCACGGGACTGCGCCGCAGCAACGCGCCGATCGAACTCGCCCCGGCCGACTGCTCCGCCCGCAGGATCTGATCGGCGACTCCCTGCACCTGCGCGGGTGTGGTCGCCGTGGACCCGTCGAACTGGATCTGGACCCCGCCGGTGCGGGTCGCCGCATCCGCCAGCGCCTCGGTCACGCGCTGGTCGTACAGCGCGTCACGCACCCGATCCGAGAGGTAGGTGCCGATCAAGGCGAGCGCCACGACTCCCACGACGGTCGTCACGGCCAGCACCCGCAGCCGCATGGAGGACGTCCACGCGATGCGCAACCGGCGAGCGAGGGAGGCCGTGCGGCCCCACCATCCGCTCACCTCGGCACCCCCGAGCGAGTCACGCCCCGATCGGGGTGCCGGCCCGGTAGCCGACCCCGCGCACCGTCACCACCACCTCCGGCCGTTCCGGGTCCCGCTCCACCTTCGCACGCAGACGCTGCACGTGGACATTCACCAGGCGCGTGTCTGCCTGGTGCCGGTAACCCCAGACCTGCTCCAGGAGCGCCTCCCGGCTGAAGACCTGCCACGGCTTGCGCGCGAGGGCCACCACGAGGTCGAACTCCAACGGGGTCAGGGCGATCGGTTCCTCGCCTCGCAGCACACGGTGACCCGCCACGTCGATCACGAGGTCGCCGATGCGCAGCCGCTCGGCGCTGTCGTGATCGGTCCGCCGCAGCCGGGCACGGACCCGTGCCACGAGTTCCTGCGGCTTGAACGGCTTCACCATGTAGTCGTCGGCCCCGGCTTCGAGTCCCGCGACCACATCGACCGTGTCCGAACGCGCGGTGAGCATGACCACGGGCGTGTCGGATTCCCGCCGGATCTCCCGGCACACCTCGATACCGTCCCGACCGGGCAACATCAGGTCGAGCAGCACGAGATCGGGATCCATCTCGGCGAAGACCTCCAGGGCCCGCTCACCGTCGGCGCAGAACTCCGCGGAGAAGCCCTCGGAGGCCAGCACGATGCCGATCATCTCGGAGATCGCAGGGTCGTCGTCGACCACAAGGATGCTGGTGCTCATGCCTCTATGGTGACACTCGTGAGCGAATCCGGCGGCTGGGGTGAGGCGGCGCGTCCCCGTCGCGAGTCGGCGAACGGGGCGCCCACCGGCCCCTCACTGCCCTGCGACCCGGTGCCGACGGCGCAGCCCGGCCTGGTCGAGGAGGTCATCGCCGCCCTGCGAGCCGCCCCGGGCATCGTGTGGGGCCGCGGAGCCGCGCTGGTGGCGGGGCTGCTGGTGGTCGAGACCGTGCTCGCTCTCCGCCTCGCCGGCGCACCGCTGGGCCGGCTGCGCACGGCCCTCGGGGGCGACCTCGCCACGAACGCCGGGGCCGTTCTCGCTCCGGCTCTCGGGTGGGCACTCACCGCGACCACGGCGATCGTCTCGCTCACGCTGGTGACCGTCGCCATCGCCCGTCCGCTCGGAACCAGGACGGGGTGGCCGGTGCCCCCACGGGAGCATCCCGCCGGTCGCCTGCGCACGCGGATCGGACTGGCCGTGCTTGCCTCGCTGACCTCGCTGACCCTGCTCACCGTCCCCGCCGCGATGCCGCTCGCACTGGCCGGGAGGACCGGGTGGGCTGCCGCCGCGGCGCTAGGCCTCGTGTTGTCCGTGCTCGCCGTGGCCGGGGCCGTCGTGCTGCTCCCGGCCCTGGCACTCGCCGTGCCGGCCGGCAGCCTACGCGTGGGGTGGACCCTCGCCCACGGTCACCGGTGGTGGGGCGTGGGCGTCGCCCTGCTCGCAGGCATTGCGCTCTCGGTGGTCTCCGCGGCGATCTCGGCCCCGATCGCGCTGCTGGGCACGGCCCTGGGCGAGCAGGGCGTGCCAGTGGTGGCCGCCCTCGGTTCGCTCGCCGGCTCGATCACCACGGTGCCGGTGGCGGGCGTCGTCCTGCTCGCGGCCCACGCCCGGCTCGCCTCTCCCGCACGGCCGGGCACGCCGGCGGCTCCCTGAGCGACCTACTCGCTCGGCGTGGCGGCCTGTCCGGAGGGCTGCGTCGCGTCCTTCGCTCCGGTGACCCGCAGGGCGATCGCGCCCAGGATCGCCGCGACCAGCGAGGCGACGAGCACAGCGAGCACCACCTCGTTGGTGCGCTCGGACTCCTCCCCGAAGGCCAACGAACCGATCAGCAGGGAGACGGTGAACCCGATACCCGCGAGGAAGGACACCGCGCCGATGTCACGCCACTTCACGCCGTCGGCCAGGGACGCGTGGGAGAAGCGGACCAGCAGCCACGTGGCCATGGTGATACCGATCGGCTTGCCGAGCACGAGACCGAGCATCACGCCCCAGACCACCGGGTCGGACACGGCGTCGGCGATCAGACCGCCCTCGATGGTCACGCCGGCGGTGAACAGCGCGAAGATCGGCACGGCGACACCGGCCGAGATCGGGCGCCACCGGTGCTCGAGTCGCTCGGCGACGCTGTCGTGACCGTCATCGGTGTCGCCCTTGCTGGCGCGTGCCGGGACCACGAGCCCGAGCAGCACACCGGCGATCGTGGCGTGCACACCGGCCTCGTACATCGCGAACCAGCTGGCGAAGGCCAGCGGGATGAGGACCACGGAGAGCCAGCGTGACTTCATCGCGGGGGTGCGCACCAGCACGGCGAACAGCGCCACACCGAGGATGGACAGGGCCAGCCAGGTGAAGGTGACGCCGTCGGAGTAGAAGACCGCGATGACGATGATCGCGAGCAGGTCGTCCACCACGGCCAGGGTGAGCAGGAAGGCGCGCACGCTCAGCGGAAGGTTGGGTGCCACGAGTCCGAGCACCGCGATGGCGAAGGCGATATCGGTCGCGGTCGGGATGGCCCAGCCGCTGAGGTCGCCGTTGCCGGCGGAGGCGTTGATGGCCACGTAGATGAGCGCCGGGACCGCCATGCCGCCCACGGCGCCGACCATGGGCACGATCGCGGTGCGCATCCGTCGCAACTCACCGACCTGGATCTCGCGTGTCAGTTCGAGGCCGACCACGAAGAAGAAGATCGCGAGCAGCCCGTCGGCCGCCCAGTGCTCCACGGTGAGTTGGAGCTCGCCGACGCCGAGGTAGGTGTACTTGAGTTCCTCGAACCACTCACTCGTCGGCCCGTTGGCCAGGATGAGCCCGATCACCGCACCGGCGAGCAGCAGGATGCCGCCGGTCCGCTCACCCCGCAGGGTGTCGGCGAGGTTGCGCTCACCGCCGGGTGTCAGGGCTTGGAACACGGTCCGCAGGGGCATGGCTCTCCAGAGGGTCGAGGGAGGGGTCGGGTCGATCCACGCCGACCAGACTTCCCGGCACACCAGGTGACCACTCTAGCGATCCTGGTGGGTTCGGTGCCTGACCGGGATGTGCGGTTGGTCTCCTGCGGCGGGCTCCCGGGCGATCAGGAGGTCAGGAGGTCAGTAGCGGTAGTGCTCGCTCTTGTACGGTCCGGCGACGTCCACGCCGATGTATTCCGCCTGGTCCTTGGTCAACTCCGTCAGCTGCGCGCCCAGGGCAGCCAGGTGGTCGCGTGCCACCTTCTCGTCCAGCACCTTGGGCAGGCGGTGCACCCGGGGGGTCTCGCCGTCGGCCACCTCCAGGTAGTCGGCCCCGCGGTGCAGTTCGACCTGCGCCAGCACCTGGTTGGCGAAGGAGGTGCTCATCACGAACGAGGGATGCCCGGTGGCGTTGCCGAGGTTCAGCAGACGACCCTCGGACAGCACGATGACGCTGCGTTCGGGACGCGCGGCGCCATCGGGGGCCGTGTCCGCGGGCAGCAGCCACTCGTGCACCTGCGGCTTGATCTCGACCTTCTCCACTCCGGGGGTCGCGGCAAGGCCGGCGATGTCCAGCTCGTTGTCGAAGTGCCCGATGTTGCCCAGCACCGCCTTGTCCTTCATCGCGAGGATGTGCTCGGCGCGCACCACGTCCACGTTCCCGGTGGTGGTGATGACGAAGTCCACCTCGCCGACCACGTCCTCCAGGCGCGCCACCCGGTACCCGTCCATCGCCGCCTGGAGCGCGCAGATCGGGTCGATCTCGGAGACGATGACGCGGGCACCCTGGCCGCGCAGCGCCTCCGCGGCGCCCTTGCCCACGTCGCCGTACCCGGCCACGAAGGCGGTCTTGCCGCCCATGAGCACATCGGTGGCGCGATTCAGTCCGTCCGGCAGGGAGTGGCGGATGCCGTAGCGGTTGTCGAACTTGGACTTGGTGACGGAGTCGTTGACGTTGATCGCCGGGAACAGCAGGTCCCCGGATGCGGCGAGCTGCTCGAGGCGGTGCACCCCGGTGGTGGTCTCCTCGCTCACGCCGCCGATGCCGGCAGCCACGCGGGAGAAGAAGGTCGGCTCGGCAGCGATGATCCGGCGCAGCGTGTCCAGGACCACGAGCTTCTCCTCGGAGTAGCCCCGCTCCCCCGGCTTCGGGTCGCCGGGCACGGCGCCGCGGTTCTCGGCCGCGAGGCCCTCGTGCACGAGCATGGTGACGTCGCCGCCGTCGTCCAGGATCAGGTTCGGCCCCTGCTGGCCGGCACCCTCCGGGGCCGGCCAGCGCAGGATCTGCTCGGTGCACCACCAGTAGTCGGCCAGCGACTCCCCCTTCCACGCGAACACCGGCACCCCGGCGGGTTCCTCGGGGCTGCCGCCGCTCTCCGGTCGCCCGACCACGACAGCGGCCGCCGCCTCATCCTGGGTGGAGAAGATGTTGCAACTGGCCCAGCGCACCTGCGCGCCCAGCGCCGTGAGGGTCTCGATGAGCACGGCGGTCTGCACGGTCATGTGCAGGGAACCGGCAATCCGGGCGCCCGCGAGCGGCTGGGCGTCGCCGAGCTCGCGCCGCAGGGCCATCAGCCCCGGCATCTCGTGCTCTGCGAGCCGGATCTGGTGCCGGCCGGCGGTCGCGAGCGCGAGGTCACGCACGCGGTGGTCGAAGGGGTCGGTACGCGGCACGGGTGCGGAGTCGGACATGGGACTCAGCGTATCGAGCCGGGAGCGGCGAGGTGCCGAGCACCCGGCGCACGCCACCCGCGATCACCCGCCGTTGGTCACGACTGGGTAACGATTCTGCCGGCTCGTCCCTGCAGGTCATGGCGCCGCGCGTGGCGTGGGTCATAGCCAGGAGTCCGGATCCGGGGCAACCCCACGTTGCACGGGACCCCCGTCCTCCCGCACGGTGGAGGCATTCGATCGGACATAACCCCGCCCCTCGTAGCGGGGCGGATCTGTCCTGCCCACTCACCGCGGGAGCGCCTCGCGCCCCGCCATGCACGAGGGGATGTGCTTCATGTCAGAGATACGCGCTGAAGGCGTGTACAAGGTCTTCGGGAGACGTGGCGAGGAGGTCGTGCGCCGCATCCGTGAGGGCGCCACGCGCGAGGAGGTCAAGAACCTCGGGACCGCCGCCGTCATCGACGCCTCCTTCGAGGTGCGCAGCGGGGAGATCTTCGTGGTGATGGGGCTGTCGGGCTCCGGCAAGTCCACCCTGATCCGGATGCTGAACGGCCTGTGGCGACCCACGGCCGGCACGATCCACCTGGACGAGGACGAACTGTCCGCCGTCTCCCCCGCCCGGCTCCGGGAGATCCGCCGCGAGAAGATCTCGATGGTCTTCCAGCACTTCGCGCTGCTGCCGCACCGCACGGTGCTCGAGAACGCGGCCTACCCCCTGGAGATCAAGGGCCTGGGCCTGGAGGAGCGCCGGGAGAAGGCGATGGAGTCGCTGCGCATGGTCGGCCTGGACGGGTGGGAGAACTCCCTGCCGGGCAACCTCTCCGGAGGCATGCGTCAGCGTGTGGGCCTGGCCCGCGCCCTGGCGGCCGACACCGACATCCTGCTCATGGACGAGGCCTTCTCCGCCCTGGACCCGCTGATCCGGCGGGAGATGCAGGAGCAGCTCCTGGAGCTGCAGACCACGCTGGGCAAGACCATCGTGTTCATCACCCACGACCTGAACGAGGCCATGTTCCTCGGGGACCGGGTCGCGATGATGCGCGACGGCCGGATCGTGCAGATCGGCACCGCCGAGGAGATCCTGGAGCGGCCCGCGGACGACTACGTCGCACAGTTCGTGGCCGATGTGGACCGCACCCGGGTGCTGACCGCATCCTCGGTGATGCGGCCCGCCCGGGTGGTCGTGCCGTTCGGCGGCGGTCCCCGCCAGGCCCTGCACACCCTCATGGAGAACACGACCTCCGCGGCCTTCGTCACCGACCGGACCCGGACCTTCCGCGGCACCGTGACCGACGAGGACCTGCTGCGCGCCCAGCGCGAGGGGCACACCGACCTGGCCCGGATCACCCAGCCGGATCCGCGTGCCGTAGCACCCGACACCGCGATCGCCGAGATCTTCGCCCCCGCCGCGGAGTCGATCCTGCCGGTGCCGGTGGTCGACGAGGAGGGCAAGTTCGCCGGGGTCGTCCCCCGGGTGCGGCTGCTGGAGGCGATGGCGAACAACGCCGAGCCCGGCAGCGGTGCGGAGGACCGTCTGCCCGCCTCCGCGGTCTCGCAGGAGCCGGTACCCGATGCGGTACCCGCCACCGACGCCGTACCCGCCGCAGGCGCCCAGATCCGGGAGGAGCAGCCGTGAACGATCCCATCGTGCGCATACCGGTCGGCGATTGGGCCGAGGCCCTCATCGACTGGATCACCGACACCTTCGCGTTGCTGTTCGACCTCATCGAGGTCGTGCTGGAGTCCGCCTACGACGCCCTGGACTGGGTGCTGACCACGCCGCCGTTCTTCGTCTGGATCGCCGCGCTCGCCGCGCTGGCGTGGTGGGCCAAGGGCTGGCGTCTGGGCATGGGCACCGTGGTCGGGATGCTGCTGATCTACACCATGGATCAGTGGGAGAACGCGATGCACACCCTGGCGCTCGTGCTGATCGCCACCGCCATCGCGCTGCTGTTCGCGATCCCCCTGGGCATCCTCGCCGCCCGGAACGACACCGCCTCGGCGATGATCCGGCCGGTGCTGGACCTCATGCAGACGCTGCCCGCGTTCGTCTACCTGATCCCCACCGTGGTGATCTTCCTGACGGGCGCCGTGCCTGGCCTGATCGCCACCATCGTGTTCGCCATGGCCCCGGGTGTCCGCTTCACCGAGCTCGGTATCCGCCAGGTGGACAAGGAGGTCGTCGAGGCCGGGGAGTCCTTCGGCGCCGGCTCGCGGCGCATCCTGCGCCAGATCCAGATCCCCCTGGCGATGCCCACCATCATGGCGGGCGTCAACCAGGTCATCATGCTCTCGCTGTCCATGGTCGTCATCGCCGGCATGGTCGGCGCCGCGGGGCTCGGCTCCGCGGTGTACCAGGCCCTCGCGAGCATCAACGTCGGCCTCGGGTTCGAAGCCGGTATCGGCGTGGTCATCCTCGCCGTCTACCTCGACCGCGTCTCCAGCGCCCTCGGCGCCCGGTCCGCGGTTGCCAAGGCCCAGGCTGCGGCGGCCGTCTGAGGACGTCCGCCATCCGCGGCGGGAGCCTCCCGCCGCACCGACACCACCCCACAGCCGGCCGTCGTGCCGGCCGAAGGAAGGATCACGTATGACCCGCTCCACACGACGCACGTTCGCCGCCGGCTCCGCCGTGCTGGCCCTCGGTCTGACCCTTGCCGCCTGCTCCACCGACTCCGGTGACAGCACCGAGGACGGCGCGGACGAGACCACCGAGGAGACGACCGACGCCGAGGCAGGCGCCGCGAACGAGGACGAGATGGAGGTGCACATCGGCATCCCGTCCGGCTGGGACGAGGGCATCGCCGTCTCCCACCTGTGGAAGTCCATGCTCGAGGACGAGGGCTACACCGTCGAGACCACCACGGCCGACATCGGCGTGCTGTTCACCGGCCTCGCCGGCGGCGACTTCGACCTCATGTTCGACGGCTGGCTCCCGCTCACCCACGCCTCCTACTGGGAGGAGTACGGCGACGACCTCACCGACCTCGGCGTCTGGTACGACAACGCCAAGCTCACCATCGCCGTGAACGAGGACTCCCCCGCGCAGTCCCTGGCGGACCTCGCGGAGATGGCCGACGAGTACGACAACCGCCTGGTCGGCATCGAGCCGGGCGCCGGTCTCACCGCCACCACCCAGGACGCCGTCATCCCCACCTACGGCCTGGAGGGCATGGAGTACGTGACCTCCTCCACGCCCGCCATGCTCGCCGAGCTGGACTCCCGGACCTCGGCCGGGGAGAACGTCGTCGTCACCCTGTGGCGCCCGCACTGGGCCTACGACGCCTACCCGATCCGCGACCTGGAGGACCCGGAGGGCACCCTGGGTGAGGCCGAGGAGATCCACACCTTCGGCTCCGGCGACATCGCCGAGACCCACCCCACGCTGGTGAGCTGGATCGAGAGCTTCACCCTCGCCGACGACCAGCTGTTCGAGATCGAGAACATGATGTTCAACAGCGACGAGTTCGGCGAGGACTACGACGCCGCGGCCGCCGCGTGGCTCGAGGCGAACCCCGACTTCGCCGAGGGCCTGAAGGGCTGATCCGCCCCGCACGAGGCGAGGCCCCGGTCACCGCTGTGGTGACCGGGGCCTCGTCGTCTCTCGTGGTGCCGGAGCGTTCAGGGACGCTCGATCAGGGACGCTCGATCGCCTCGTGCGGGAGGAGGACCGGCACGCCGTCACGCACCGGGTAGCGCAGCACTCGCTCGGTGGAGGTGTTCTCCAAAGCGAGGGCGCCGTCCTGGCCGACCACCTCGACCAGCGGTGTGCCGGTGATCGGGCAGCGCAGGGCCTCGCGCGCCCAGGGGGCCTCCGGGAGCACGCGGGGGGCAGCAGCGGGGTCGGTCACGGTTCTCACTCTCCTGGTCCGAGCACCCGCAGGTGTCGGCGCCGTTCGGGGTCGGGGTTCGGCATCGGTTCCGCGGCACTGCGCCGAGCCCTCGCCTCACGCGCTCCCCGCGGGTCCGCGGCGGGCCGCGGGGGTTGCGCCACGGGCGCACGCGAGGCCTCCCGGACCGCTTCTGCCAGGGCCACGAGGTCGTCGGTACTCGGCGGCGACGGCGTCAGATCCACCGCGAGCCGCACCACGTCCCACCCGCGGGGCACCGTGAGCCGCTCGGCGTGCTCTGCGCACAGGTCGTAGGAGTGGGGCTCGGCGTGGGTGGCCAACGGCCCCAACACCGCCGTGGAGTCCGCGTACACGTACGTCAAGGTGGCAACGGCCGGGTTGACGCACGTCGCGCGCGTGCACTGGCGGGTGGCTCTCACACCGCCCCACGCTACCCGCTCGGATACCTCACCCCCGGCAGGCGGGTCCGATAGCGTGGTTCCGTGCCCCACGACCAACGCCACCGCGACCACGACGTGCCGCAGCCGTGGGCCGCCCTCGGACCCGTGCAGATCCCCGCCCGGGTTCGCGGTCGCCGTCGGGACCGACGAGGTCGTGGCACACGCGGCCCCCTGCTCGCGCCCGGGACCCCGGCGCAGCGCACGCGCGCCGAGCTGTTCGACGAGGAGGTGCTCGGCGTGGTGGAGCATCTGGAACGCCGATGGGCCAAGGAACTGCGCGGCGTGGAGTTCGGGATCGAGGACGTGCCGCCGTCCGACCCTGCCCCGTGGGAACACGAGGTGGCCCTCGGACGCTGCTTCGCGGCGGATCGGGTGGCCGGCCTCCCGGCACGTGTGGTCATCTACCGCCGGCCGGTCGAAGCCCGCGCCGAGGGGCGGCAGGCGCTGCGCGATCTACTGCGCGAGGTCATCGTGGAACACGTGGCCGAACTGCTCGGACGCCCGCCCGAGATCATCGACCCCTAGCCGACGAGTCCCGTCACCGACCCAGTCGATCAAGACCCCCAGGAGAACCCATGCGCATCGTGGTCACCGGAGCGGCCGGCATGCTCGGCCAGGACGTCACCTCACGCCTGTCCACCCGCCATGACATCAGCGCGGTGGACCGCGCGCAGGTCGACATCACGGTGCCCGATGAGGTCGGTCCCGCGATCGAGGGTGCCGACGTCGTGGTGAACTGCGCCGCATACACCGCGGTCGACGACGCCGAGACCCACGAGGGCGAGGCGTTCGCCATCAACGCGCTCGGCCCCGGCGTACTGGCGCGGGCCTGCGCGGCCGCCGGGGTCCGGCTGGTGCACATCTCCACCGACTACGTCTTCGACGGCGCCGCCACCGCCCCCTACCCGCACGACGCGACTCCTCGGCCACGCTCCGCCTACGGCCGCACCAAACTGGCCGGGGAATGGGCGATCCAGGCCGCGGGAGGCGACCACCTCATCCTGCGCACGGCCTGGCTCTACGGCGCGGGCGGCGGCTGCTTCCCCCGCACGATCGCGCGCGTCGCCGCGGCGCGTGACCACCTGGACGTGGTCGCCGATCAGCACGGCGCACCGACCTGGACCGTGGACGTCGCGGATCTGATCGCGCGGCTGGTGGAGGGCGGGGCGCCGCGGGGCATCTACCACGCCACCGCCGGCGGGGAGACCACGTGGTACGACTTCGCGCGCGCCACCGTCACGGCCGCAGGACTGGACGCCGGCATCGTGCACCCGGTGACCAGCGAGGCGTTCCCGCGCCCTGCGGCGCGACCCGCATACTCCGTGCTCGGTCACGAAGCGCTGCGCGCCATCGGCGTGCAACCGATCGGCGAGTGGCACGAGAGGTGGCTCGAGGCAGCACCCTCGGTCCTCGCGGCCACCGGCTGAGGGCACCGGGCTGAGGCACCCGGGCCGGCGCCGTCTCCGGTGGACCGCGGGCGCTGACTCAGCTGATCGAGAACCGCAGTGACACGCTCCGCGCGACCTGCGGATCGGGCTGACCGGGGACGGCACTGACCTGCTCTCCGAGGTCGTCGGTGGCGGTCAGCAGCGCCGCAGCGGCCAGGGGGTCCTGCGAGGTGACCAGCACACCCACGATCCGCTCGTCCCCGGCCACGAGCGCGCTCAGGTCCTCCTGCGAGACCGCCACTGCGCCGTCGGGCGGGATCTGCGCCTCGAGGTCGACACCGAATGTGCCCGCCGCAGTCACCGGTCGCAGCGTGACCTCGGCCCCGCTAGCGGTCGTATCCGCGATCACGAGTTCCACCCCCTCGACGAGGTCCCCCAGGCCGGGGGTCATCACCACGAGGTCGGTGGCCGGCCGCACACTCGGCAGCCACGCGCGGTCCAGGACCGGGACGTCCGGGTCCTGCGGCGTCGGGTCACCGCGTCGGATGAGCTCGACCGCGCTGACGACGGGCTCGTCGGCGCTCACCCGCACCGCGTAGGTCCCGGGCGGGGTCCCGGCGAGCGACGCGTCCCACACGGTGCCGGGCTCCACCACGTACCCGGCCTCGCCCGAGATGCGTTGCGCGCCCGTGCCCGAGAGCAGATCGAGGTGCACGGTGGCAGGCTCGGTCCCCGGGTTCAGGATGCGCACCAGCGAGGCGATCTCGTCGCCGCTGGTCGAGGAGCCGAGGACCACCCCGGGGATGATGCTGTCGGAGGCCGGCTCGGTGGAGGCGACGAGGAGGTCCGTGCCCGCGGCGGTGAGCCCGTCGAGCTGATTCACCCGCAGGGACGCCGTCACCTGACCGCCGCTGGCTTCCACGTGCAGGGCGAGCCGCTCCTGGTCAGCGGCCACGGCCTCCATCAGGAGGGTCTGGCTCTCCCCCGCCGGCACCAGGACCTCGGCGGCGCCCGCCAGCGGGACCTCACCCGTCGGTCCCCATGCCCGCACCGCGACGGTCGCCGCTGTCGCACCCGGGTTGGTGAGCGTCAACTCCGCGCTGCTGCCGACCCCGGTCTGCCCACCGACCAGCCATGCGTCCGACCCTGGCAACTGGCAGGACGACGCGCTCAGCCCACGTAGATCACCGTCATCGGCGCGCGCCACGCCGGCACCCGCCGCCAGGGGCGAGGCCTCGCCGTCGGAGGTGACGCGTACCACCGAGGGGGCCTGGTCACTCGAGATCACCAGAGCCTGCTCCTGGGCGACGCTCCCACCCGGCTCCATGACGACGGAGATCTCCTCGTCGCCATCGCGCGGCAGTGCCAACGCGTCAGTGACCATGGTCACGTCGGAGGTCCCTGAGAACTCTCCGTCACCGACCGCCTCCGGTGTGCTCGGTTGCGCCGGGCACGTCAGCACGGTGGGGGCCGCGGGCACGGCGACATCGAGGAAGTCCTGTGCCACCGCATCGGTGGCCGGCAGGTCACGGGCGCCGAGCACGACGGCCGCGCCGAGAAGCACCACGCCGGCGCCGGAGACGATCCGGACCGCTCTGGTGCGCCCTCGCCCTGCGCCGTCGGCCGGCGTCTGGTCTGCGTTCTCGCCGGTACGGGCCATCAGGAGTCCTCCTCCACGTCGCGGCGGCGCATCGGCACCGCGAGCAGTGCCACCACGCCGACCACCACGATCTGCGCCACCACCCATGCGGTCCGGGCCGGATCATGGAACGTCAGGCGCACCTCACCCTCGAGGCCCGCGGGCACCACGAACGCCTGCCGCCAGTCGAGGTCGGTGCTCGCCATTTCGCTGCCTGCGACCGTGAGGTGCCAGCGCGGATCCGCACGTTCGGCAAGCACGACCAGGCGCTCGGTGTCACTCGCAGCGAGTTCCCCACCGCCGAGCAACTGCCCTGAGACGAGCGCGGACGCCGGCAGGTCCCGGTGCTCGGTCAACACACCGTCTGCCGGGGTGTGACCGTCCGGCGTGGTGACCCGCAGCCGCGCGGCGCCGCCCGTGCTGAGCACGCGGTAGATGGTGCCCGACTCGTTCGTGGTGACGAGTTCGAGTCCGGCGGTCGCGTTGAGCGCCGCCACGAGGCGGGCGCGCGCCGCCTCATCCCCGCCGGGGGCGACCGCGGAGTCCGTCGGCGGCACCACCACGAGACCTACGGCGTGAGTGACCAGCCCGGGTGCTGCGTCATCGGAGGAGGACTCCGCCAGGGCGACCACGCGGGCGAGGTCCTGCTCCGCCTCGTCGGGTAGGTCGGCGATGGGGTCCAGGAGCGCGCCGGACAGGCTGCTCGAGGTCGTCGCCGCGTCCAGGAGCTGAGGACCGTCGCCGCGCCACAGCGCCACCACCGTGCCGCCCTCGGTGGGTGTGAGCGCGAGAACACGGGCTGAGGCGACGGAGGTCTGCAGTTGCCGCCCCAGGGCGGGCACGGGGTCCGCGCCACGTGCCGTGACCACGAGGACCTCCGTGGCCGCGACACCGGCGATCCAGGACCCGGCAGCCGCCAGCGGAGCCAGGAAGGCCACCACACCCAGCGCGCCGGTGGCGAGGTGACGCCACCCCCAGGCGTGGTTGCGCAGCCGCGGCAGTCCGCCCGCACCCAAGGCCGCAGCGCCGAGCAGGCCCAGCAGCGTGACCGAGAGCACCGGGCCGGTCCAGGCGGTCGCTGCGAGCGTCCCCGGCTCGGCCCCGGACCCGGCCGCGGAGGCGGTCGGTGCCACCTGCACGCGCGCCGCGAGGATCGCCGTGGCCAGGACGACGACGGCGATCAGCCACAGCGTCCGCACGCCCGCGGCGAGGCCGCCGCCGGCCAGCAGGGCAAGGAGCGCGGCCAGGAGGACGGGGGCCCCGACGAGCAGGACCGGCAGCACCCAGGCGGCGGACTCACCCGTGGCGAGCGCCGCGACGTCCGGCCACCCCAGGAGCATCTCCCAGCCGGCGGGTAGTTCGACCGCGTAGGCCGCGCCCGGGCCGGTCAGCAGCATCCGGGCGGCGGAATCCACCGCGTCGCTGGCGATCCCCTCGGCATCGGTGAAGGCGGTCGTCAGCCACGGGCCGACCAGCACCAGTGCGGGCAACGGCAGGAGCAGCAGCGAGGTCGCGCGGCCGCGCGACCCGGCACGCAGCCGGGGCAGGGTGGCGGCGATGACCGCGAGCACCAGGATCGAGACCGGGAGCAGCACCGGGGCCGCAAGACACGCGATCCCCAACGCGAGCGCGGCGCCCGCTGCTGCGCCCGGGGAGGCCACCGGGCGGCGCCGCCGGGCAGGCTCCTGCGGGGCGCCGTCGGGGACATCCCACAGTCCGGAGCGGATGACGTCGCGTCGCTGCACCCCGAGCGCCCGGACCACGCCGAGTGCGACCCAGGGCAGCACGAGGTGTGCGACCACGGCTGCGATCCGTCCCTGCGCCAGAGCGAGGAGGAGGGTCGGCGCGAGGGCCCAGACCAGCGCGGCCCAGGCCCGCACGGCGATGCGGCGAGTCGCTGCACCGGCTGCGAACCATCCGCCGATGGCCGCGAACGGGAGCGAGCCGAGGATCACCACCGCGATGGTCGTGGAGACCGGGGTGCCCCACCATCCACCGAGCAGCACCGTCCCCGCTGCCAGCAGCCCGAGGAACGGCGGCGCCGCCTGCGCGTGGCCGTCGCCCACGAGCAGCCACGGACTGGTGACCTGCGTCCACAGCTGCTCGGCCGAGCTGTCCACCGGCAGCAACGCGCCACCCACCAGCGGCCCCGTGAAGGCCAGCGGCGCCGTGGTGACGAGGGTGACGACGAGGGTCGCGGTCAGGACCCCCGCCAGCGCCCACCTGCGACGACGGGAGAGCGCGGCCGCCTCGGCGATCTCGAGCTCGCTGCGCGCACGGGCGGCACGACGTGCGGCCGCACGGGCCAGGCGTCGGTCACGCCAAGCGGCCAGCCGGGTTCCCCATCCCGTCTGCAGGGGCCGCAGCACTCGACGGGAGAGGGTTCGGGTCCCCCGCGCCGCGGCGCGGGAACGTGCCACGGCGCCGAGTCGGCCGGCGACGACGAACGGCGCACGTACCTCGCTCGGGATCGTGGAGAAGTCCTTCGCCATGAGTGCCAGCAGGACACGCAACGGCGCTGCCAGGAACATCCACACGAATGCCAGGCAGGCCACCGGCAGACTGGAGCCTGCCAGGCGTGAGTAGAGCAGCGCCTCCCGTCGGGCCGCCCAGGAGGCGGCGGGGTCGGGCTGCTCGGCGGGACCGCCTCCGTGTGGGGCTCGACGTTGCCCCTGGTAGGCCGCCCGCGCGTGCCGCACCACGGCGCCGGGCACCACCACCACGCGGTGCCCGGCGAGGCGGGCGCGGCGTGCGAGATCCGCACCGTCGCCGAAGGGCCCGAGAGCAGGGTCGGTGCCCCCGAGTTCCTCCCACACGTCGCGGCGGATGAGTGCCCCGGCAGTGCCGACGGCGATGACGTCGGCACGAGCGTCGTGCTGGCCCTGGTCGATCTCGCCCTCCTCGAGAGCTGTGAAGCGCCGACCGGAGCGAGTCTGACCGACTCCCACCGAGATCAGCTCATCGGGCCGCTCCCACTCGGTCTGCTTGGCTCCGGCAAGAACCACGCTCGGCGCGTTCGCCACGGCGCGCAGTTGCGCGGCCAGTGCCGCGGGCGCGGGGGCGCTGTCGTCGTGCAGCAACCAGAGCCACTCCCCGGCAACCGGTGGGAAGTGAGCCAGGCCCTTGCGGACCGCGTCCCCGAAGGTAGCGGCGCCCGAGACGGACACCACGTCGGCATTGATGAGCCCGGCGTCGGCAACGACGTGTCGCACTCTCTCGTGGTCTCGCCCGCCCCAGAGCACCACGAGCAGGCGATCGGGCTGATGCGTGCCGCCGGCTACAGCGCGCAAGGTCTCCGGCAGCCAGCCACTGTCCCCGCGGGACACCACGACTCCGAGCACGCGCGGCCGGGCGGCCTCCACCCGGTTCAGGACGGTCACAGGGTCGGGGTGGGGCTACACGGCACGACGCTTGAGCTTACGCCGCTCACGCTCGGACATACCGCCCCAGATCCCGAACCGCTCATCGTGTTCGAGGGCGTACTCCAAGCACTCCGACCGCACCTCGCACGACACGCAGACACGCTTGGCCTCGCGCGTGGAACCGCCCTTCTCCGGGAAGAATGCCTCCGGATCGGTCTGCGCGCACAGCGCCCGCTCCTGCCACTCCAGGGCCTCCTCGCCCTGGAACGGGCCGGCGTTGATGGCACTCCACGCGCTCGGTGAGGACAATGGTCCTTCACCCAGGATGTTCCACATCCGCCTCGTCTCCCCTTGCTCGTGGTCAGCCCCCTGGACCGGCGGCGTGGGTAAATTACACGCGTGTCATGCCGCATCCGTCAAGCCGGGAGGTGGTAATACAGCCCTGGCCTGCGGCGGTGCCGCCGGGTCACCTACGGTGGGAGGCATGTTCACGCCGCAGCGGGTCCACCGCGACCTGTACGCATCCGGGCCCCGGCCCCGCCTGGAGTGGCACTGCACCCAGGGACGCCTGGAACTCTCCGGCCACGTGCTGGCCACGTGGACATCGAAGATCGGCAATCTCCTGCTCGAGGAGTGCGACGCCGGGCCCGGGACCCGCGTGCTCCTGGACACCCCCGAGCACTGGCGAAGCGCCACCTGGGCGCTCGGGGCCTGGGTGACGGGCGCGCTCGTGGTGCTCCCGGCACCCGGGGCGACACCGGTCTCGGGGACTCCGGCGGCCGATGTCGTGGCCACCACGCGCCCCGAGGCGTGGGACCGTGCCGCAGCGCCCGAGGTCGTGGTCGCCGTCAGCACGGAGTCCTTCGCCCTGCGCTGGCCCGACCCGCTGCCACCGGGCGTGCTGGACGGCGGCATCGACGTGGCCGGGTACGCCGACGACCTGCAACCGGTCGCGGTGGTCCCGCTCGACACGCCGGCCGTCGAGCACCCCGGCGGAAGCCTGAGCGTGCGGGACCTGACCCGCACGACAGCCGACGCACTGCCAGCGCTGCTGGGTTGGTGGCCGGCCCTGGCCGCCGGCGACCTGGTGGTCCTGCGCGAGGGCGGCTCCTAGCCGGCGGAGCGGGGCGCCCGCCGAGCAGCGAGAGCAGAACGCCGAGCACGCCAGGCGGAGGCCCTGGCTACTGGCTACTGGCCGGTCCTGGCGTACTTCGCCTCGGTCGCGGCCTTGCGGGGACGCCACCACGCCTCGTTGTCGCGGTACCACGCCACGGTGTCGGCCAGCCCGGTGGCGAAGTCGGAGTAGCGCGGCGACCAGCCGAGTTCCTCGCGCAGTTTCGTGGAGTCGATCGCGTACCGCAGGTCGTGACCGGGGCGGTCGGTGACGAGGTCGTAGTCCTCGCGCGGCCGCCCGAAGACCTCCAGGAGCGTCTCGACCACCGTGCGGTTGTTCTCCTCGCCGTCCGCCCCGATCAGATAGGTCTCCCCCACCCGACCGCGCATCAGGATCTCCCAGACGGCACGGTTGTGATCCTCCACGTGGATCCAGTCGCGCACGTTCAACCCCTGGCCGTACAGCCGGGGCCGCACGCCGTCGATCAGGTTCGTGATCTGGCGGGGGATGAACTTCTCCACGTGCTGATACGGCCCGTAGTTGTTGGAGCAGTTCGAGATCGTGGCCGCCACCCCGAAGGACCGACCCCAGGCCCGCACCAGCATGTCACTGGCGGCCTTGGTCGAGGAGTAGGGGCTGGAGGGGTTGTACGGGGTGGTCTCGGCGAATCGTTCGGGGTCGTCCAGTTCCAGGTCGCCGTACACCTCGTCGGTGGAGATGTGGTGGTAGCGCACGCCGTGCCGACGCACCGCCTCCAGCAGCGTGTAGGTGCCGATGACGTTCGTCTGCACGAACGGCCAGGGGTTGGCCAGGGAGTTGTCGTTGTGGGACTCCGCAGCGAAGTGCACCACCGCATCGCACCGCGCCACCAGGGAGTCCACCAGGTCGGCATCCGCCACGTCCCCCTGCACGAACTCGATGGACCCGGCCACCGGAGCCAGCGAGGCCTCATCCCCCGCATAGGTCAGCGCATCGAGCACCACCACGGCGGTATCGGGATGCTCGCTGACCACGTGGTGCACGAAGTTCGCTCCGATGAAACCGGCTCCACCGGTCACGAGTAGACGCATGGTGGCCATGCTAGCGAGGCCATCCCGCCGACGCGCTCCGACCGATAGGATGAGCGCCGACCCGGCCCGTGAGAACAGAGGACGACTCCATGCGCATCGCCGTTCTCGGTGACATCGGCCAGCGCGCGGACCACGTGGGGGATGAGGCGATGACGTGGGCCGTCGCTCACGAAGCCGCAGCCCGCGGACACGATGTGCTCTACCTGACGCGCGACGCCGCCCTCACCCGGGAGGCTCGGGGGCCGGTGGCCACGGCGCGCAGCCTGGAGTTCCCCTGGCCCCCGCACGACCGGGTGCGCTATCTCACGGAGATCCGCGCGGTGCTCGCGGGCCGCCGCGACGCGCTCCCGTCGCACGACCAGATCTTCGCCTTCATCGAGGCGATCCGTGGGGTCGACGCGCTCGTGATCGCCGGCGGCGGGAACATGAGCTCGTGGTACGGCTGGCTGCTGGCCGAGCGGATCGCGGCGCTGGAGGTCGCGGCCGCGCTGGGCAGGCCTGCGGTGGTCACGGGTCAGACGATCGGCCCGGCCCTGACCCACCACGACCGTGACGACCTCGCCCACGCGCTGCGCGCCGTCGACCTCGTGGCCGCACGGGAGGACGCGAGCGCCCGGCTGTTGCGTACCCTGACCGACCCCGCCCACGTGGTCTCGGTGCTGGACGATGCCTCGTTCCTCGCCCATGTGCCGCTCCCGGCGGGGCACCGCCCCGCGGTCCCGGTCTCGCCCGGGGCGATCGTCGCCACGATCTCCCCCGACGCGCTCGGCCCTGAGTCCGTGTGGCTGCCCGCGATCGCCGCGATGCTGGACGCACTCGCACAGCGTGCCGATCGTCCGGTCCAGCTCGTGCCCCACATGGGGGTGGCGGGCCAGGACGACGGAGACCAGCGTTCGCATCGTCTCCTCGCGGCGGCGATGACGGCGCCCGTGGAGGCGCTGCCACTCGAGCACCCGCTCGTGGCTGCGCAGCGCGCCCGCGCGGCCGGCCTGGTCCTGACGAGTCGCTACCACCCGGTGGTCTTCGCGGCGGAGGGGTCGGTGCCGACGGTCGCGATCGCCGCATCGGGCTTCACCCGCACGCGCGTGGTGGGAGCGCTGGCCCGGTGGGGGATGCCGGCCGACCTCGTCATCGATCCCTGGCGGGAGAGCCCAGCTGCCTGGATCGAGCGGGCGGAGGCGGTGTGGCGTGAGCGGGAGACCATCGCCGAGCACCTGCGTTCGACCGCTCCTACGCTGCGCGAGCACGCGGCGGGATTCTGGGACGCCGTGTTCGCGCGACTCCAGGGCGCGCCCACTCCCCTGGTCGACGTGCCGCCCGTCCCCGCGCTGGCCCTCCCCGCTCCGACCGGCGCTGAGCCGATCGGTGCACAGCCCGGCTCCGGTGAGCACACGCCCTGCGTGAGCGTCGTGATGCGCACCCGCGATCGTGACCGCATGCTCATCCGCGCGCTCGACGACGTGGCACAGCAGCACTTCCGGGATCTCGAGCTGATCGTGGTCAACGACGGCGGCGACCCCGGTCCCGTCGACTCGGCGGTGGCCGCAGCCGTGGGCCTGGACGACATCGCGATCCGCGTCCTGCACCGCGCCCGCTCCACGGGCATGGAGGCCGCCTCGAACGCCGGCATCGCCGCTGCCCGCGGCGAGTTCGCGGTGATCCATGACGACGACGACACCTGGGATCCCACGTTCCTCGCGCACGCGGTGGCACGACTGCGCGCGGAACCTGCCCTGGCCGCCGTGACTGGACGCACCGACATCGTGTACGAGTCCTGGCCGCAGAGCGCGCCGGTTGCCGTCGTCGAGGGCAGGCGCCCCTTCTACCAACACCTCGCCGAGGTCACGGTGTCCGACCTGCTCGCCAGCAACCACATGGTGCCGATCTCCCTCGTCTACCGACGCGCCCTGCACGAGCAGATCGGCCCGTTCGACGAGGAACTCGCCGCGGTCGGGGACTGGGAGTTCCACCTGCGCCTGACTCGGCTCGGCCCGGTGCCCGTGATCGGCGGGCAAACACTGGCCGAGTGGCGCCAGCGACCCACCGCCGACGGCACGGAGTCCAACAGTGTGCTCGGTCACCAGGACGCCCACGCCCGGTTCGACCGGCGGGTGCGCGAACGCCGATTGCGCGCCTACCTGGACGAGCACGGGGACGGCGCCCTCCTGCACCTCACCGCGATCATGTCCGAGCGCAATACGCGCCTGGAGGAGAAGGCCGATCACCTGGCGACGCGCGTCGAGAGTCTGCAGGCCAGCGTCGATGCCCTCGTGCAGCGCCGATCCCTCGCGGAGCGGGTCCTGCGTCGCGTGGCTCGCGAGATGCGCTCCCGGCTCCCTCGCTCCCGCAGCGGCGAGTAGCCGATGGCGCCCCGCGAGAACCGGCACCGTGGCCGGGGTCCGCGCTTTCCAGGACCCGGGCGACGTGCACGCGCGCTCGCGGCGGGGCTGCTGCTGAGCCTCGTGGCCGGCGCCGCGCCGGCGTCGGCATCACCCGACTCGCCCACGGGGATGCGTGTCGGCGTCGCCACCGCAGGGCAGGGCTGGCAGGCCAGGCCGATCGCGGATCGCTGGGAACTGACCGTCTCGCTCCCTGAGCGGCTGCCGGTGCGCGCTGCGGCGCCCACCCTGCTGGTGGACGGCATCGAACTCCCCGCGACGGAGTCACCCGATGGGCTCTCGCTCACGGCGACGACCACGCTCGATCTCGCGACCACGCACGACGTCAGCACCGGGTGGTCGGGGGAACCCACCGGCGCCCTGGGCGGCCTCGTGGACCACCACGACACCTCCGAGCCCAGTGAGGACGAGCACACCAGCACCACCGGTCCGGCGCCCGTGCCGCGGGAGGTCCTGGCGCCGGACCCCCGGGAGCGCGGTGCGTTCACCGTCGCTCGCGCGGACTACGACCTGGGCACGCAGGCCGTCGACCTGGTCGGGCTCGGGGATCGCCGCGGTGAGCTGCGGGCGGCCGTGTACTACCCCGCGCAGGCCGCGGGTGAGCGACCTGTCGTGATGCTGCTGCACGGCCGGCACGAGGTCTGCACGGGCGGGTGGAACCCCGCGCGCTATCCCTGCCTCGACGACCAGGTCGAGGTGCCCAGCCACCTGGGGTTCGGCCAGTCGGCCGAGACTCTCGCCTCCCAGGGCTACGTCGTCGTCTCCGTCAGCGCGAACGCGATCAACGCGCACGACAATGTGGACTCGGTGGACTACGGCGCCACCGCGCGGGGTGCGCTGGTCCTCAGCCACCTGGACCTGCTGGAGCGGGCGAACGCGGGCGAGGACATCGGCCTGCCGCCTGAACTCACCGGCCGCCTCGACCTGGACCGGGTGAGCCTCATGGGACACTCCCGCGGCGGGGAGGGGGTCGTGCGCGCCGCCGCCCTGAACAGCCAACGCGCAGCGCCGTTCGGGATCGTCTCCATCGCCCAGTTCGCGCCGACCGACTTCGCCCGGCTCAGCGTGCCGGACCTGCCCCTCCTCACCGTGCTCCCCTACTGCGACGGCGACCTCCCGGACCTGCAGGGACAGCACTACTTCGAGGACTCGCGCGACGCCGTGCCCGACTACTCCCTGCGCACCACCGCGGTCCTCCTGGGCGCGAACCACAACTACTTCAACGCCGTCTGGGCCGAGGGGCCAGATGCCCGCGACGACTGGGCGTTCCAGGACGCCGACCTCAGCGATCCGGACTGCGGGACCGCGGCGCCGGGCCGCCTGACCGCGCCGGACCAGCAGGACGCGGGAACGGGACTCCTCGCCGGCTGGGCGCGGCTCACGCTCGGCGGTGAGGACGACCTCCTCGCAATGTTCGACGGTTCCGGGGCGCTGCCTGCCGGGTTCCCGGCCACCGAGACCGTGGCGCACCTTCCCGAGCGCATCGACCTGCTGACCGTGAGCAGCGGCACGCTCCCGGGTGAGCAGGTCGCGGAGGTCGGCGGCGCGACCACCGAGGTGTGCGCGTCCCTCGACCAGCGCCCCGTCCACCTCCCCGGCCTCACGCCCTGCGGCACGCTCGCCACCATCACTCCCGCGCAGGCCCCGCACTGGACCCCGGCCCGGTTCGCCCCCTCGGTACCCGCCGGGGCCGCGCTCGCGGTGACCTGGCCGCGGGCCGGCGGCGGCGTCGCGATCGGGATCGGCCCCCAGGTCTCGGCGGTCGGGCACGAGTCGCTCACGTTCCGGCTCGCACCCGGCTCCGCACCACCGCAGGACCTGACCGTCCGGGTGTCCGACCGCACCGGGCGGAGTGCGGATGTCGCGCTCTCGAGCCTCAGCGAGGCCCTGCACCCGTTGCCCGGTTCCGCCTCACCGCTGGACAAGACGATGCTGCGCACGGTCACCGTGCCGCTGGCCGACCTCGGGGTGGACCTCACGGCCCTGGCCCGCATCGACCTGCTCGGCACCACGGCGGGCAGCATCTACCTCGCCGATGTGGCCCTCACCTCCCACTCGGCCGGTGGCACGCTCGGACTCGCTCTGCCCTCCCTGAGGATCGAGGACTCCCTGGTGAGCGAGGGCGACACCGACTCCGAGGCCCTGGTGGGAGTGAGGCTCTCCCGAGCGGCCGACCACGAGGTCACCGCCTGGGTGGAGGCGGTGGGCACCGGCGGCACGGGCGCGCAGCCGGCGGCCACCCGCGTCTCCCTTCCGGCCGGCGAGACCTGCGCCGTGGTGCGGATCCCCATCCGCGGCGACGTTGCCGCCTCCTTCGCACCGCAGGCCTCGGTCCGCGTGACGGCGGCAGCGGTCACCGGCGCGGTCACCTCGGATCCCGTGGGGGTCCTGACGGTGCGGGAGGACGACGCCGTGGTGCGCTCCGACGGGACACCCGGCGAGATGCTGCCCTACCCGGGTCCGCAGGCCGATCCGTGCGCGCCGGCGGTGCAGGACGTCTTCATCGATGTCCCCGCCGAGGACCTCTACGCCGAGGAGATCGGGTGGCTCGCCGCCACCGGCGTCACCACCGGCTGGCCCACCCCGCAGGGCCCGGAGTACCGCCGGCTGGCGCCGGTCGCCCGCGACGCGATGGCCGCCTTCCTCTACCGCTACGCCGGAGAACCCCAGTACACCCCGCCCGCGGTCTCGCCGTTCGTGGACGTGAGCACCCGCAACATGTACTACACCGAGATCGCGTGGCTCGCCGACCAGGAGATCTCCACCGGGTGGTCCACCCCACGCGGCGCGGAGTTCCGGCCCCTGGAACCCATCGCCCGCGACGCGATGGCCGCCTTCCTCTACCGGTTCGCCGGTGAGCCGGGGTTCGAGGCCCCGAGCACCTCGCCCTTCACGGATGTGGCCACCTCGAACCTGTACTACGACGAGATCACGTGGCTCGCCGCCACCGGGGTCAGCACCGGGTGGCCGCGCGCGGACGGATCCGCCGAGTTCCGACCCCTGCTCCCGATCGCGCGCGATGCGATGGCGGCTTTCCTGTACCGCTTCGCGCGCGCCGAGTAGGTCCCCACCGCGCCTCCGCGAGGCGGACGCCACCGGACCATGGTCGCCGTGTCGTCGCCTCCGACCGGTTCACACGGTCGTTACACCCACGCTGTCAAAACGTCACGTCACGCTGATCAGATCGGTAGGCAGGGTGCAGCCTCCCGAAAGGACCTCATGAATTCCCCCATGCGCTCACCACGTGGGCACCACCCATCTGCCGCTCGCCGGGCACCCGCTCTGCTCGCGGCTCTCGGCACAGTGCTGGCCACGTCGCTGGCAGCCCTCCCCGCCCAGGCAATCACCTCCGTCGAGTCCGACGAGGGCATCACCTGGGAGATCCACGATGCTGCCCCGCCCTCGCTCGACACCGGCAGCATCCGTACCGCAAGCGACTCCCCCATCCAAGGTTTCGGGAACATCTTCGTCGAGGTGGAAGCCCCCGAGGGTGTCGCGGAGCCACGACTGAACGGCGAGATGGTCCGCGGCTTCGGCCTGACCTTCGACGGCGACGCCTCCTACGAGAGCACCCAGTCGGTGGACTTCGCCGGCGTCCTGGTGACGCGCGGCGTCGACGTGGAGACCTCGGGCAGTTCGATCCGGTTCCTGGACTCCCTCACCAACACCACATCCGAGCCCATCACCGTCTCGGTCTCCTTCGGTGGCTCGCTCGGCTACGGCGAGGGCGAGACCCAGGGCCTGGTCAAGTCCACCACGAGCGGCGACGCGCGCATCGGGACCGATGACAGTTGGGCGCTCGTGGCCACGCCGGATGAGGACACCCGACCCGTCGGCATCGCGTTCGGCGAGGTGGACCGGATGGGTAACCAGCAGCGTGACCCGTTCGAGACCCCGCTCGCGGTGGAGGGCGGGGAGGCCTCGTTCTACGGCTTCGTGAACGAGATCGAGATCGAACCCGGCACCACGGCGTCCTTCGCTCGGTTCGTGACACTGGGTGAGACCGGGAGCGAGCGCCTCGAGACCGCCGCGCAGAGCGTCGCCGAGCTCGCTGCCGCCCCGGACCTGGCCGGTCTGACCGTTCCCGAGGTCTGCACCATCGTGAACTGGGACATCAGCGCCCTGCCCGGCTACGACGCCGCCGTCTGCGAGGACGTGACGGCGTTGCCCACGCCCGCGGCGCCCGACGCCCCCGCGCCAGTCACCAGCGTGGCCTACGACGTGGTCGGCAAGACCATCGAGGAGCTCAAGGCGGACATGGCTGCGGGAGTGGTGACCTCGGAGGAGATCACCCAGGCCTACCTCGACCGGATCGCCGTTTACGACGGCGGCCCGCAGGGCTTCCACGCGTTCATCACCGTGGCCGACGACGCACTGGAGCAGGCCCGCGCAGCGGACGAGGCGCGCGCAGCGGGTGAGGACGGTGAACTCCTCGGGATCCCGATCGCGGTGAAGGACCTCTACGACACCTTCGACATGCCCACCACCGGAGGTTCACGTGCCCTGGAGGGCTTCCAGCCCGAGCAGGACGCCTTCCAGGTGGCGCAGCTGCGCGAGGCGGGTGCGATCATCATCGGGAAGGCCAACACCTCCGAGTTCGCTTTCTCCGGCGGGTTCAGTGAGTCCGGCTGGATGCAGACCTGGAACGCCCTGTACCCCTCGAAGACCTCGTTCGGCTCCTCCGGCGGCTCCGCCGTGAGTGTGGCGACGAGCATGGCCGCCGGGGCGATGGGAACTCAGACCGGTGTCTCGCTCTACGCCCCCACCACCGGGGCGTCCCTGACGATGTTCCGCGGTACGGACGGCATGTCCAGCGGGACCGGCGTCATCCCGCTGACCTGGTACCAGGACTACGCCGGGCCGATCGCCCGGACGGTGACGGACCTGGCGACCATGCTGAACGCCACCACGGGGACCGATCCGCTCGATCCGCTGACCGCCGAGGCCGACGAGCATCGACCCGAGGACTGGTCGGACAGCCTCGACGCCTCCGCCCTGGAGGGCATGCGCCTGGGCTACCTGCCCGACTCCTTCGACTCCAACTACGCCACCAACGGGACCGGTGAGTTCCTGGAGACCCAGCTGAGCATGTTCGAGGACGCCGGCGCCAACGTGGTGCAGATGTCGGATCCCCCGAGCAACGGGCGTTCCCCGAGCGGGTCCCGTGGCATGGAGGGATGGGCCCGCTACATCGAGCTGCACGAGAACTTCCCGTACGAGAACGGCAACGAGGTGTACGCCTCCGACGCGGTGCTCCCCTACAACCAGCGCAGCCTCGGTGACACGCCGCGGCTGACGGAGGAAGAGGTCGAGGCGTGGGTGGAGTACCGCGACGGCTACAAGGAGCTCATCGCGGAGTGGATGGATGAGTACGACGTCGATGCTGTCGTCTATCCCGGGTTCATCAGCGACATGTACAACAACGACGCCCAGACCTCGCGGCTGACCTCGGACCGCTCCACCGGCGTGCTCACCTCCAGCGTGGGACTGCCGACCGTGGTGGTGCCCGCCGGCACCAACCCGAACGGGTACAGCACCTCGCTGCAGATCGTCGGCAGGGCGTGGGACGACGCGACCGTGCTCGGCATGGGCTATGCGCTCGAGCAGGAGATCCAGGGTCAGCAGCACACGACCTTCGCTCCGGCGCTGACCTACGTGGGTGAGAGCACCTCGCCGTTCGTGGATGTGTCGGTGGAGGACATGTTCTTCACCGAGATCGCCTGGCTGGCCGAGGAGGGCATCTCCACCGGTTGGAGCACCCCGCAGGGCCAGGAGTACCGACCCCTGCAGCCCATCGCCCGTGACGCCATGGCCGCCTTCCTGTACCGGATGGCCGAGGTGGAGGACTACACACCCCCCACCACCTCACCCTTCACCGACGTGGACACGAGCGACCAGTTCTACACCGAGATCGCCTGGCTGGCCGAGCAGGGCATCTCCACCGGCTGGAGCACCCCGCAGGGCCAGGAGTACCGACCCCTGGAGCCCATCGCCCGTGACGCCATGGCCGCCTTCCTGTACCGGATGGCCGAGGTGGAGGACTACACCGCCCCCACCACCTCACCCTTCACCGACGTGGCCACGAGCAACCAGTTCTACACCGAGATCGCCTGGATGCAGACCAGCGGCATCTCCACCGGCTGGGAGGGCAACAACGGCACCAGCCTCTACCAGCCCCTGACCGACGTCGCCCGCGACGCCATGGCCGCCTTCCTCTACCGCTACGACCACCTGGAGGACTGACCCCCACCTCGACCCCCACACCAGCGCGGGCCCCGGGAGCACACGCTCCCGGGGCCCGCCCCTTGTCTACTGGCCTGCGATGCGGCCCGCGGACAGGGGTGTGCTCACTCCTCCGTGCCGGACTGCGTTGCCTCCTGCGTCGGCTCCTGGGTGGCGTCCGCCGTGGCGTCCTGGGTGGGAGCCGGGCTCTGGCTCGCGGACTCCTCCACCTGCTCCTCAACGGTCTCCTGCCCGGACGGCTCGGGGGCCGCCGTCTCCTCGGGCGTGGTTGCCTCGGTGGCCGGCTCGTCCGTGGCCACATCCGCATGCTCCATCACGGAGGGTTCCTTGGCGAGTTCATCAGCGAGCTCCGCGGGCGGATCGGCGTACCAGCCCTTGGACAGGAAGGCGTTCCACGCCCCGCACGGGCTGCCGTAGCGACCGTTGATGTAGTCCAGTCCCCAGGCGATCTGGGTGCGCGGGTTGGTGCGCCAGTCCGAGCCGTGGGAGGCCATCTTGGAGCCGGGCAACGACTGCGGGATGCCGTAGGCGCTGGAGTAGGGGTTGGCGGCGAGGTGGTTCCACCCGCTCTCGCGCTGCCACAGGTTGTCCAGGCAGGACCACTGCGAGGAGGAGTACCCGTACTCGATCATCATCGTGTAGCCGATGGCCCGGTTGCCGGTGACACCGTCCGGGACCTGGGGCTCGTCCGGGGCACGGCGCACGCCAATCGTGTCGCGACCGTCACCGTTCCAATCGCCGACGAGCGCAACGTCGTCGGCACGGCCGAAGTACTCGATGCGGGAGGCTGCGCTGGAGCGCAGCGAGTTCGAGAGGTAGAACGCGGAGCCTCGCTGCACGGAGAGGGTGTCGGCGCCGTCGCCGTTCCAGTCACCGACGTGCACCGTATCCGCGGTGAGTCCGTAATCGAACACCGTGTCGGCAAGGCCGGGGCGGATGGCGTTCACCACGAAGTAAGTGCGCTGGCGCCGCACGGCAATGGTGTCGCGGCCGTCTCCGTCCCAGTCACCCGTGAGCACGTCGTCCGATGAGCGGCCGTAGTTCACCACCTTCTCGGCGGCCCCTCCGCGCAATGCGTTTGAGATGTAGTAGGTCTGCCCTCTGCGTACCGCCAGGGTGTCGCGACCGTCACCGTTCCAGTCGCCGACCAGCACCTCGTCCGAGGCTAGTCCGTAGTTGAACACGACGGAGGCCTGACCGCCGGTACGGCTGTTGGTGACGTAATAGGTGCGTCCCCGACGCACCATGAGGGTGTCGTCACCGTCGCCGTCCCAGTCGCCGTGGTACACCTTGTCGCCGTCGTCTCCGTACTCGAAGACGAGGTCTGCGCCGCCGTCCCAACCGTAGTCCAGGTGGTATGAGCTGCCCTCGCCTCCTACTTCGTCGCCTCCGGCCATCGCCGGCAGAGCGGTGCCACCGATTGCCAGGATCGTTGCGGCAGCAGACGCTGCCAGCACTCTCATCGTTCGTGTCGTCATGGGGACCTCTCACAGGGGGACGGACCCAGACACGGTAACGATTCGATATCAGTGTGGCCAGTCGAGTGTGGCGCGCCTCACGGCGAGCGGGTCGGTCAGCGCCGAGGCACGCCGACCGACCCGCCGGATTTCAGTCTCCGATGCGGTGCCAATTCCCACAGCCGTCAGAGATGAAGCCGACGTCAGAACTCCGGATAGACACCGTGCTGGTGAATCCCCAGCCGATCGTACTCGCGGACTCACCATCGAAACTGCTGACGCGCTCCCACGAGCAGTACTCACCCGGATCAGCAACATGGTAGGTGCCAGGCCGGAAGTCTCGGTTGACAACATAGCTGCCATTCCCAATTCGCTCTGCCGGATGAGCAGGGAACGTCGAGGACAACGACGTCCACGTTCCACAATCATCGACGTAGAGAGCGAAGTCGGAACTCTTCACCTCCACGATAGGCCGAGGACTCCCCCACTCGTTAGCCAGCAACTCGTCCCATTCTCCCGAGACTCCACCAAGCCGCTCCCAGTAGCAGCCATATTCAGCGCCCTGGGACCGGTAGACGCCCGCCGGAATGTCCGCTCCCACGAGGTGTGTACCGTCCCCGAACTTGATCGGCGCGGCAGGCGGGCGTCGCACGCCAAGTGTGGAGGAGCCGTCTCCGTTCCAATCACCCACAATCGTGGTGTCCGCGTCGCGTCCGTAGGTGACCACCCTGTCTGCCGAGCCGCCGCTCAACGAGTTGGCCAGATAGTAGGTCCGGCCGCGCCGCACACCGAACGTGTCACGCGAGTCACGGTTCCAGTCACCCACGTACACCCGGTCGGTAGTGCGGCCGTAGTTGAAGACCCGGTCAGCGGCCCCCGCAGTGAGCGTGTTCTTGACGTGGTAGGTCTGGCCTCGGCGCACTGCGAGAGTGTCGTCGCCATCCCCGTCCCAGTCTCCCACCAGGACCACATCGGAACTGCGCCCATAGGGCACCACCGCGTCAGCACCGCCACCATTGAGGGAGTTCTTGATGTGGTAGTCCCGGCCCCTACGCACCGCGAGCGTGTCGCGGCCGTCGCCGTCCCAGTCCCCCACGTACACAACGTCGCTAGCTCGCCCGTAATTCACCACGACATCGGCTGCACCCGCACCCAGGCCATTGCTGAAGTAGTACGTCTGGCCGCGCCGGACGGCGAGCGTGTCACGTCCGTCGCCGTCCCAATCCCCGACATACACCTGGTCGGAGACACGTCCGTAGTTGAAGGCGTGATTCGCCTCCCCGCCCCACTGATCGTTCAGGAAGTACTGTTGGCCCGATCCACCAACTTCGCCGCCCGCGGCGATCGAGGACGGCGCCACCAGCGCAGACGCGCCCACCGCCAAACCCATCGCCACCGCAAGCCTTCTCCACATAACACGCATGCTGACCCCACGTCTCTCACGTTGTTTCCCGACGCGAGAAACCTACCGGAGGGGTCCGACTTTCGTCACCAGAAACGCGGCTCCCGACCGGTCCGTCAGCGCTCGAGCAGACCCAGGAGATAGGCCCCGTACCCGGACTTGCGCAGCGCCTCGCCGCGCTCACGCAGTTGGTCATCAGTGAGGAACCCCCGGCGCCAGGCGACCTCCTCGGGCGCCCCGATCTTCAGTTCCTGCCGCTTCTCGATGGTGCGCACGTAGGTGCCCGCATCGAGCAGGGAGTCGAACGTGCCGGTGTCCAGCCACGCCGTGCCTCGTGGCAGGACCTCCACGTGCAACTGTCCGCGCTCCAGGTACCTCCGGTTCACATCCGTGATCTCGTACTCCCCGCGCGCCGACGGTTGCAGGTCCCGAGCGATCTCGACGACGTCGTTGTCGTAGAAGTACAGGCCAGGGATCGCATACGGCGACCGGGGCTTAGCAGGCTTCTCCTCGAGGGAGAGCGCCTTGCCCGTCTCATCGAACTCGACCACGCCGTAGGCACTGGCATCCGCCACCTTGTAAGCGAACACTGCCGCGCCGTGCATTCCATGGAAGCGGCTGAGCTGACTTCCCAGACCCGGGCCGTAGAAGATGTTGTCCCCCAGCACGAGCGCGACGTCGTCCTGGCCGATGAAGTCGGCGCCGATGACGAACGCCTGGGCCAGCCCATCGGGGCTGGGCTGCACGGCGTAGGAGATGGAGATACCGAACTGCGACCCGTCGCCCAGAAGTCGTTCGAACTGCTCGGCGTCGTGCGGGGTGGTGATGATGAGGACATCGCGGATGCCCGCGAGGATCAGCGTGGAGAGCGGGTAGTAGATCATGGGCTTGTCGTACACGGGCACCAACTGCTTGCTCACGCCCATGGTGATCGGGTGGAGCCGGGTCCCGGACCCGCCGGCAAGGATGATTCCTCTCATGGCCACATCTTTCCACGTGGCGGGGGCTGCGGCAGGGTGAGCGCTACGCGCGCATCCGCTCCACGATCGCGTGAGCATCGCCGTCGGCCACCACGTGCCCGCGCTCCAGGAGCACGCCACGCTCACACAGGTCCGCCACCATGTTCAGGTCGTGGCTGACGATCACAAGGGTCTTGCCCTCCTCGCGCAACCGACGGATCCGCTCCAGGCACTTGTGCTGGAACGGCTCGTCCCCCACGGCCAGGATCTCGTCCACGAGGAAGACGTCCGGATCGGTGTGCACGGCCACGCTGAACGCGAGCCGCAGGAACATCCCGGAGGAGTAGAACTTCACCTCGGTGTCGATGAACGTCTCGATCTCGGAGAAGGCCACGATCTCATCGAAGCGCTCCTCGATCTGCTCCCGGCTCATCCCGAGGATCGCACCGTTGAGGTAGACGTTCTCCCGACCCGTCAGGTCAGGGTGGAAACCGGCACCGACCTCGATGAGCCCGGCGATGCGACCGCGGACGGCGATCTGCCCGGCATCGGGGGTGAGCACACCGGAGATGCACTTCAGGAGGGTCGACTTACCGGACCCGTTGAATCCCAACAGCGCGAGCGTCTCCCCCTCCGTGACCGTGAGGCTCACGTCCGTCAGGGCGGTGAACTCGTCGACCTCCGGCTGCGCCCGTCGCACCGCGCGCGCGGCCATCTCCTTGAGCGAGTGCACATGCTTGAGTCGGAACCGCTTGGTCAGGTCCTGGACGATGATGGCCTCGGACACCTCAGAGCTCCTGGGCGAAGTTGCGGGACAGGCGGGTGAACAGGCGGTCACCGAGGACCAGGACGATCGCGCAGACCACGAGAGCGATCACGCCGCGATCCATCACATTGGTCATCAGGGCATCGGCCCGGTCCGCCGGGTTGGCGGCGGGATACCAGAACGCGCGGTGGAACAACTCCACGGCGATCGTGAGGGGATTGGCCTGGTAGAGGGCGAGCATGATGCTGCCCTCACCGAAGGTTTGCCGGACCATGTCCAGGGAGTACAGCACCGGGGAGAACCAGATCGCGACCATGAGGATCAGATCCACGATGTTCTCGATGTCGCGGTAGGCGACGTTCACTGCGCCGAAGGCCAGCCCCAGGCCGAGCGCGAGAGTCAGAACGATCAGGATCGCCAGGACGGCCGCCACGATGCCCATCACGTCCGGGCGCCAACCCACGATGAGCGACCCGACCAGGAGCACCAGCAACTGCGGCACGAAGTGCACGAGCGCCACCCAGACCATCGAGACCGGGAACAACTGGCGCGGCAGGAAGATCTTGTTCACCAGCGCGCCGTTCTGCACCACCGAGCGGGTGGCGTTGCCGAGAACCTCGGAGAAGAGGTTGATCAGCACGATCCCGCTGAACAGGTACACCGCGAACGGCGGGAGGGCGCGGTCCATCTGCAGGAACTGGCCCATGACGAAGTAGAAGACGACGAACTGGACGCCGGGCTTGACGTAGCTCCAGGCCAGGCCGAGGAAGGAGGCCTGGTACCGGACGCGCAACTCCTTGCGGACCAGGAGTTCGAGGAGGTAACGCTGCCCGGTGATGCTGACCAGGCCGCGGGCGATTCCCGGCCGGTGCATACCGGGCGGGATCGCCGGGAGCTGCCGCTCAGTCACGCTCGTCCACGGCGTTGGCCTCGAACGTCCGCCGCCATGCCTCCACCGAGGTGAGCTCCGCCTGCGCCTGCTGATAGTCCGCGGAGAGCCGCGACCAGCGGGCAAGAAGTTGGCGGTGCAACCGCACGCTGCGCATCAGGTAGCTGCGGAAGAGCTCGGGGTCACGGATGTACATCGAGGCGCCGGCGCCGTCGGCGGAGGTGACGATGGCGGAGTCGAGGTGCGACAGGCGCCACCACTTCGCCGCCATGGTCGCCACGCGTTCCTCGGGGACGGCCTTGGCCCGTTCGCGCACCGGGCGCACCTGACGCAGCGCGCCGGCGATCGCGGACAGGCCGAACGCGATCGGGTTCGAGGGCCGCTCGGGGTCCTTGCCCTTGCGAGGCGGTCGGTTGCGCCGGGGCTCCGGGAAGTCCGAGGGTTCCTTGCTGACCTTGGCATCGGTGTGGTGGGCGCGCATGGAGCGCACGGTGGCCAGGCCCGACCCGAGGTCGTCGTGCAGGTGACCGGCACCCGAGAGGATGTCCTCCAGGGCCTTCAAGCGCAGTTCCACCGCGGAGTACTGCAGGCTGAGCAGGTGCTTCACATCGGCCGCGAAGCTCTCCTGCGGCAGGGAACCGCCATTGCGGTAGGGGGAGTGCAGCAGGGCCGCCACCCACCGGTTGCGCTGGTGGTAGTACGCCTGCCAGTCCACGGCGTCGTCCTTGTCGGTCCACGGCACGTGCCAGACCGCGGCCCCCGGGAAGGAGACCACGGGGAAGCCGTGCTCCTTGGCACGAAGCCCGTACTCGGCGTCGTCCCACTTGATGAACAGGGGCAGGGAAAGGCCGATCTCCTGCAACGCCTGCACGGGGATGAGGCACATCCACCACCCGTTGTAGTCCACGTCGATGCGTTGGTGCAGCCAGGGCGTCGCGCGCAGGGTTCCGGCGGAGAAGTCGTGCGAGGGCTTCACCTGCGGAGCGGAGCCCCAGAAGAAGCGGTACTGGTTGACTCGCTCTCCGAAGCTGTGCAGGACCTGCTTGGCGTACATCGAGAACATGTGGCCACCCACGATGGTGGGTGTGCGGCAGAAGTTCGCGAACTCGACCGACCGGCGGATCCCCTCCGGTTCGGAGACCACGTCGTCGTCCAGCAGGAGCACGTACTGCGAGTCACCGGCGGCGATGGTCTCGGCCATCCCGCGGGAGAAGCCACCGGAGCCGCCGAGGTTCCCCTGCCGGATGACGCGGAGGCGATCACCGAGACCGGCGGACGCGGTGGCGTACCCGGGATCGTTCGTCACCAACTGGTTGCCCTGGTCGACCACGTAGACGCGGTCGATGACGTCCCGCAGACCCTCGTCCTCCCCCAGCTTCTGCAGCTGGGCGACGCAGTAGTCGGGACGGTTGAAGGTCGTGATCCCGATCGAGGCGGTGCCGTGTGCGCGTGCGTGCGTGCTCGGCACGCTCCACTGCGCCCACGCCATCCTGGTGTCCCCGTCGGTGGCATGCAGGTCGAACCAGTACCACCCCCCGTCACCGAAACTCGTCAGCGGCAGGTCGAAGGTGAGCACCCCGGACTCGCCACGGACGAAGTCCACGCGCTGCGACTCACCACGAGCGTTGGACTTGTACACCGCGACCCGTGCCGGCGCATCGAGTTCGACCTGGAGCCGCACGGACGTCACATCGGTCCACCGGCGCCAGTAACTCGCCGGGAAGGCATTGAAGTAGGTCGCGAAGGAGACCCGCTCGCCCTCGCCGAGCTCCAGCGCACGCCGGTCCTCGAACGTCATCGAGGCATCGCTTGCGGCCAAGACGTGCGTACCGTGCTCCCCGCCCCCTCCCGGGGGCACAACCGCAGGGCCTCGACTGAGATCGACGTAGAGCGATTGAAGGTCCGGATCGTTGTCAACAGGGAAGACCACCCTGTGCACGGTGGTGTAGGCGGCCTCGTCCGCGGACTCGCTGCCGTCGACGACGTGGCTCGCGGCGATGGTGCTCATCAGTTCCCCCTCGCGCCCAGCATGGGCAGCAGCTTGTTGTCGACGGCGGACAGGGCCGAGCCGATGGCCATGTGCATGTCGAGGTACTGGTAGGTGCCGAGGCGGCCACCGAAGTGCACATGCGGCTCCCCCTCGGTGAGTTCGCGGTACTTCAACAGGCCGGCGCGGTCGGCGGCGGTGTTGACCGGGTAGTACGGCTCGTCCTCACGTCGCGCGAACCGGGAGTACTCCCGCATGATCACGGTGGCGTCACTCGGGTAGTCCCGCTCCGGGTGGAAGTGGCGGAACTCGTGGATCCGGGTGAACGGCACGTCCTCGTCCGGGTAGTTCATCACGCTCGTGCCCTGGAAGTCGGCGACATCCAGGACCTCCTGCTCGAAGTCCAGCGTGCGCCAGGACAGCTCGCCCTCGGCGTAGTCGAAGTAGCGGTCCACCGGCCCGGTGTAGACGACGGGCACCTGACCCACCACGGCGCCCTTGTTGATCGGCTGCGTGGCGTCGAAGAAGTCGGTGTCCAACCGGACCTCGATGTTGGGGTGGTCGGCCATCCGCTCCAACCAGGCCGTGTACCCGTCCACCGGCAGGCCCTCGTGGGTGTCGTTGAAGTAGCGGTTGTCGTAGGTGTAGCGCACCGGGAGCCGGGAGATGATCGACGCGGACAGTTCACGCGGATCGGTCTGCCACTGCTTGGCGGTGTAGTGCCGGATGAACGCCTCGTACAGGGGGCGCCCGATCAGCGAGACCCCCTTCTCGTCCAGGTTCTCCGGCTCCTTACCCCCGAGCTCGGCAGCCTGCTCCTTGATCAGGTCACGCGCGGCCTGCGGCCCCAGCGCGCTGCGGAAGAACTGGTTGATCGTGCCGAGGTTGATCGGCATCGGGTACACCTCGCCCTTATGGGTGGTGTAGACCCGGTGCACGTAGTTCGTGAACGCCGTGAACCGGTTCACGTACTCCCACACCCGCTCGTTGGAGGTGTGGAACAGATGCGCACCGTACTGGTGGACCTCGATCCCCGTGCGGGGCTCCGCCGCGGAGTAGGCGTTCCCACCGATGTGACTGCGCCGGTCGATGACCAGCACCTTCGCACCCGTCTCGTTCGCCAGTCGCTCCGCCACCGTGAGTCCGTAGAACCCCGAACCCACCACCACCAGATCAGTCATTCGTCTCTCCTTGGCTCGGCTCTGCGACGCCCAGTCCACCAATCCACGGCCGTCGACACAGTCCGCCAGCGTACCCGAGCCGCATCCCCGAGCATGCCCCTCACCCGGCGGGTCGCCGGTACAGTGAACCCCGCTCGGCGCAGCGCCAGGCGCAACGAACAACACGGAGGTGAGTGTGCCCAAGCGCACCCTACAGATCCTCGGACTGGGCACCTACAACGCGGCCAAGCATCCTCGCGTGCGAATCCTGCTCGACGGGCTGGCTGAGGCCGGCCATCGAGTGCAAGAAGTCAACGCTCCTCTGGACCTTCCGACCGCAGCGCGGGTCGAGGCACTGCGGAGGCCTTGGCGTCTGCCACAACTCGGACTGAACGTGCTTCGGTTGTGGGTGCACATTGCCCGAGGCGCCTGGCGGGCCCGCCGATCACAACGGCCGGACGTCGTCGTCGTCGGGTACCTGGGCCATTTCGATGTTGTTCTGGCACGGCTCCTCTTCCCCCGCACCACCATTGTGCTCGATCACCTCATATTCGCTGCGGACACAGCGCGAGACCGGGGCACCTCGAGCAGGGTGGCTCTTCGACTCCTAAGTCTCCTGGACGCTGTGGCGATGCGCTGCGCATCGGTGATCGTGCTCGATACCGAGGAGCATCGCACCATGGTGCCCTCCTCCCTGCGCTCACGGACCGTGGTCGTGCCCGTCGGGGCGCCGCAGGAGTGGTTCTCCGCGGCGCACGGCGCAACCGAGGCAGGCCTCGAGAATCTGACCGTAGTCTTCTACGGGCTCTTCACGCCGCTACAAGGCGCACCCGTCATCGGCGAAGCCATCCGCATCCTGCACCGCACTGGATGCCGTGCGCGATTCACACTCGTGGGCACCGGGCAGGACGCCTCGGAGGTCAAGCGGCAGGTCGCCGGAATCGACACCGTGACATGGCACGACTGGCTCGAAGAGTCAGCATTGCGGGACTTGGTCGTCGCGAGCGATGTCGCGCTTGGCATCTTCGGCACCGGCGAGAAGGCGCAACGTGTAGTCCCGAACAAGGTGTATCAGGGCGCGGCCGCGGGGTGCGCGATCGTGACATCCGACACACCGCCACAGCGGCGCGCACTCAAGGCCGCCGCCATCTTCGTCGCACCGGGTGACGCGGCCTCGCTGGCGTCAGAGTTGCACCGCCTCAATCAGGACGCCTCGGCGCTGCGCACGCTCCGGGTCGCTGCATCCACACGCGCCATGGAGGCCTTCCAACCCGCGATGGTCGTGCAACCCCTCCTCGCTCGGCTACTCCCACGCCCAACCGAGGGCTGATCGCCATGCGTACGACACTTCGTCGCGCCATGGCGGCCGCCACACGCGCCGCGCGCTCCCGCGGAGTGCGTGCCAGCTTCCTGGCTCTTGCGCTGGCAACCGCTGTCTGGGCGATCGCTGCCCAATGGGATGGCGTGATCGCAGGTCTGCGCGAGGTGACTCCCGCAGTGTTGGCACTGGCCTTCACCCTCGGCGTCGCCTACGTCTGGGTCACCATGGCTGCATGGCGAGTGGTGCTCCTCGCACTCGGAGCACCGGTGCCGAATACCGTCACCCGCACCATATTCTTCGTCTCCCAGGTCGCGAAGTACCTGCCCGGCGGCGTCTGGAACATCGTTGCGGCCGCGGAGATGGGCGCCGACCACGAGATCAGCCGACGCCGATCAGTCTCTGCCATGGCCATCTCGCTCCTCCTCACAGTGATCACGGGCCTGATGCTCGCGTGTGCTGTCGTGCTCTGGGGACCGTCCGAGTTACGTGAGCGCTACGGCTGGATCGTCGTGTTGCTCCCCCTGCTACTCCTCACCCTCAGCCCCTGGGCCCTCAACCGCGTCCTCGCAGTCGTTGGTCAGGGAAGCGAAGGCCCGGCAATGCGCGTGCGCCTGGGAACGGTCATCACCGCTGGACTGTTGACAATTCTCTCGTGGACGTTGGCCGGCTCCCAGTTGTACCTCTTGGCAACCTCAATGGGTCTGCAGGCGGACGCCCCGAACTACCTCCTCTGCCTCGGCGGTTACGCCCTGGCGTGGGTCGTCGGGTTCTTGTTCATCGTCGCGCCCGCCGGTGTCGGTGTGCGCGAGGCTGCCCTCGGTCTCGTCCTCGCGGGTGCACTGCCCGAGGGGGCAATCGTCGCCGTCGTTCTCCTGAGTCGCGTCCTACTCACGCTTGCGGATCTCGGACTCGGCGGGTGGGCGGGGCTGGCAGCGCGGCGCCGCGCCAGGCGTAGCGCGCGCGGCCGAGCATGACGACGGCGATGCCTCACGCCAGCCACAGCGAGCCCAGCCCCCTGCACTCCCCCACGTAGGATCGCGCCATGACCGCCGTGGATTCCCTCCCCCCCAGTCGCGCCGGCACGCGGCGAACGAGCCCGCCGCGCGACCCAGATCTAGCCTCCTTGGCGACTCACGAAACTCGCACCCAAGGTCGCACGCCTTGGACCGGCCTGGCTGTGATCGCGGGCCTTGCCGCCCTCGCGGTTCAGATCGCGCTCGTATGGAACGGTCGCCACCCGACCTTCCCGTACGACGAGGTCAGCATGCTCCAAATGGCTCGGTTCATGGCCGGGGAAGACGTCCCTGAACTACGGGGTGGGGGTTACTTCCCAGGGTGGTCCGTCGCCATGATCCCGCTGGCATGGATCACATCCGACCCCGCCATGTTCTACCAGTTCTCACTCGTCCTCGGCGTGATTCTGGCCATGGCCACCGCATGGCCATTGGCGCAGTTGGTGCGTCGTACCGGCGCGAGTGCCGCCCAATCAACATTCGCTGCGTTTGTCGTCCTCACGCTCCCCGCTCACGCCGTGCAAGCGGCCTTCACGCTCTCCGAACAGTTGCTCCTGTTCGTCCTCTCCTGCCTCGCCGTCGCTGTCTGGCGTCTCGCGGAGCGCGGAGATCTTCTGAGTGCAGCAATCGTCGGCCTCCTCGCCGCGGCGACCTACTTCACTCATCTGCGCGCCCTGGTCATCGTGATCGCCACAGCAGTGTGGCTCCTGCTGTTCATCCGGCAACGCTGGCGCGCGGCACTCGTGGGCCTGGCCTTCCTCGTCTTGGGCTATCTTGCATCCGACTGGGCCGGGAACGCCGTGAACAGCGCGCTACGGGGTGGCGCTGCGACCCAGAGCGAGGGATTCCTGGAGAACCTGGAGTCGACCGGCCCATTCCTCGTTGCCAAGATCGCGGCAGCTCAGACATGGACCCAGGTGATCTCGTCACTCGGGTTGATCACGATCGCCGCAGTCGCCGTCGTGCTCGCTTGCTGGAACGCCTTGAGAGTCCTGCGGCCGGCCCCCGTCATCTGGCTCTTCGGTGTGTCCGCCGCGACTGTCGGTGTGTCCGTCATCGCGTGGTCGTCCGACTACAACCTGTTCTACAACCCGTGGCGCCGTCTCGATGCATGGATCTACGGTCGCTACATCGACCCTATTGCGGCAGTTCTGGTCGCGCTAGCGATCGGCCTGATCCTGGTTCGGGTAAGGCGGTCGATCATGGTGTGGGCGCTCGGGCTGCAGGTGGCAGTCATCGCGGCGGTTCTTCTGGAGGTCGCACCTATCGCAGCGACCTGGGGATACGTGACGCCCGCGCACATCCCGGGGATCCTGCCGTTCCACGGACTCCTGCCTGATGAGCCGTTCCCGGAAGGGACCTTTCTGTATCCGTCGTTCACGAACGAGAACCGCTTCTGGCTCTGGTCTTCGCTTGCCAGTCTCGTGATCCCCGTCCTCCTCGTCTTCGTGCGACGACTCAGCGACATCTGGATGATGCTGGCGCTTGTCGGGGCAGCAACTGGTTCGCTAGCAGCACGGCCGTTCGTCGACTCCTACCGCGCGGCAGAAGGCGCGACGCCGCCCGGCGTGGCAACAATCGCACCTCTTCTCCAGGCGAACCCAGACACCGTGGTTGCCCACGATCTTGCGTGCGATCGAGACCCGAGCCAGAACGCTGCGGCGGAGAACTACTTCGGGTGGTGGGTATCGCCGACCGCACCCGAGATCGTCGACAGCCGGAATAAGCCGCTACCGCCTGGAACAGAACTTGTCGTGGCCTGTCCTGGGTGGTCGCAGGCGGAACGCTTCAACGCGGTCGAGGTACCAGAGAGCGAAACACTCGGGACCTCCCTGTGGCTACTTCCTGGCGACCTCTTGGATCGCGTGACAGCCGACGCGGACCTCGGGTAGAACCAGGCCGCATTAGAGGCGCGCTCACGGATGAGGCGGCCGCACCCCGTCGTACTCGAGTCGCTTGAGGTGCTCCAGTGCCTGCTCCTGCAGCACGCGGGCACTCTTCATGAGGTCCGACAGTACGCCGAGCGCAACCGACAGCAAGGCTCCAACCATGAGCAGCACGCCCAGTATCAGGGACTGGAAATGATCTCCCGCCTCCCCGAGAGCTGTGAGCACGGCATAGCGGACAAACGGAATGAGGCCCGCCAGCCCCAGGACAAGGGCAAACGAGCCGAATAGAGTCCAGGGCTTGAAGAGGAAGTACGAACGCAGGATGGCGCCGCCTGACTTCAACATATGCTCGAAGATGTTGGAGAAGAGGCGAGATTCCCGCGTCTTGGGGTTAGTTTCGACAGGGACGGACACGATCGCCAGGCGCTTGTTCCCTGCCTGGATGATAGTCTCCATGCAATAGGAGAACTGCGTCACCACATTGAGTTCGTACAACGAACGACGGGAATAGGCGCGAAAGCCCGAGGCGGCGTCCGGGAGTCGAGTTCCGGCCGCCTTGTTCACCACCCACGAGCCAAAGCGCTGCATCAGCTTCTTGAAAGGGGAGAAGTGCGCGATCTTGTGTGTCTGGCGATCACCAATGACGATGTCAGCCTCACCCGCGACGACGGGTGCCACCAGGTCGCCGATCCGCTCCTGCGGGTACTGATTGTCCCCATCGGTATTCACCACGATGTCCGCACCGTTGGCAAGAGCCCAGTCGATACCGTCTCGGAAGGACTTCGCGAGGCCCATCGGGCGCGTGTGACGTACCACGTGTGCGCCGTGTGCCCGTGCAATCTCCCCCGTGCGGTCCGTCGATCCGTCGTCAATGACGAGCAGTTGGATCTCGTCGACCCCCGGCAGACTGCGTGGGACTCCCCCCAGCACGGTGGCCAACGTGGCCTCTTCGTTCAGACACGGAACCTGCACCACAAGCTTCACGAGCGTCAGGCTATCCCACCGCGGTGGGACCTCATCGCCGGGCACACACGGCTACGCCGCGGGCGGGGTCGACTCCGCCCAACCGAGCTGCGTCAGGGCATCGGCGAGCCGCGCATCCAACGCGGGTTGCATCGTCACCATGAAGGTATCGGTGAGGTGGTGCCCGTCCCGGTAGACCAATCGGTTGCCCACAACCGGTCGACACATATCGTCCGGGCAGATCACGTCGTTCAGATCGATATAGGAGAGTCGGTCCATGGGGAACGCATCGGTCGGATCATCGCGCGAGATCACCTCATACAGTGGCACCGCGCACTCGCCGCCCTGCGCTAGGCAGTCAGGCATGGTCGGGTCAACCACCCATGGGTTGTCTCGGATCGCTACCACATCGGAGTGCGTTGTGAGACGTTCGAAGACATCCAGGTAGGTCTGGGGGACCGCGTCGCCCTGCTCAGTACGTCTGGTCGAGAGCGCCACCACCAAGTCGGGAGCTTCGTCCTCGAGGGTGGAGAGCACCGTCTCGAGCCACTCCTGACACGACTCGGACTCGCCGTCCGCCGGCATCGTCAGTGGACAGCCTGGTTTCAGCATCGTCGTCAGCCGCCAACCACGATCTGATGCGATCGCTGCAAGCGGCGAGAACCACTGCTCCGAGTGCGATCCCCCGACCAAGACCACAGTGATGTCGCTATCCAGGTCACCGTAGTCGCATCGCACCAGCGTGCTGTCCGTGAAATTGCCGGTGCAGGAATCTCCCACGACCGACGGCCAGTCCTGCTCCGCGGCCTCCAGACCCGGGATCGGCTCGACCTCGGGGAACACACCGAACGCCTCCGGATTCCACACCGCGAGGGCGCCGGGGTACACCTCGAGGTCCGCCCCTTCCATCGTTGCGGCGGCGATCTCCCGTGCGCGGTCGACGTGCTCGAACCACACCATCGGCGCAGCGACCAGGGCTACACCGGCTACCACGGTCCACCCGGACGCAAGCGTGCGGCTGAGGGAACCCGCTGTGCCGTGGTGCACTGGCTCCTCGATGAGGTGGTAGGTGAGAACCGCGAGGGTGGCAGAACTCAGCAGGATCATTGCGCCCTCAGCGATCGTGACGTTGCGCTCGAGTACCACCACGGCGAACACCAGGATCGGCCAATGCCACAGGTAGAAGGAGTACGCGTACCGGCCTGCGGTGGCCATCGGCCGCCACGCGAGAACGCGGGAGGCTCCCGTGGTCCGCGCAGCACCCGCGATGACCACCAAAGCGGCACCACCGAGAGGCACGAGCGTGGCAGGTCCGGGGAAACTCGCACCGCCGTCGATGATCAGGCCCGTGGACACGATCGCTCCAAGGCCGATCCAGCCTGCTATCCACCACGACCGTGCACGCGGCCGCCAGACCTCGAGCAAGACGGCCAGCAGCAATCCGAGCAGGAACTCCCATGCCCGCGCACCCGTGTGCAGGTAGGCGAGCGGCTGATCCACACGGACCAGCACCATCGCGTATACGAAGGAGACCACGGTCGAGACGATCAACAACCAGAGGTACGAGAGCCGACGTGCCCGCCGCCCCGCCCCGCGCATGACCAGGCCGACGATCACCATGAGAGTCGGCACCGCAACGAACAACTGTCCTTGCACCGACAGGGACCAAAAGTGCTGCCAGGGGCTCTGATCAGCGCCGACCGCACCGTACTGCGAACCCGCGATGACGAGGCGCCAGTTCTCTGCGTAGAGGAGCGAGGCCAGGGTCTGCCCCGCCGCGTCCGCCCATCGCGTGACTGGAAGAAGAACGACTGTGGCGATCGCCGTCGCTACCAGCACGGTCGCTGCTGCCGGGACCAATCGCCGTACATGGCGGAGCAGGTACTTCCGCATCCCGATCGGCCGGTCAGTACTCACCCGACGCCAGAGCGACCCTCCAACGAAGAACCCGGACAGCATCAGGAAGACGTCGACGCCGCCTGACACCCTCCCGGCCCAGACGTGGTAGACCCCGACGAGCAGGATGGCAACGACGCGCAATCCCTGCAGGTCCTCTCGCCAGACACGCTGGCCTGATGCTGCGAACGACGGCTCGTGGCGAAGCCTCTCCTGCGTCAAACCTCCTGCCACGGCCCACCCTCGATCGTCGGGGCCCCTGCCAGCGGTGGCATCGGCTCCCAGGCCCGGTCCCGCCAGATCCGCCGGCCATCCCGCCACCCCGTCACCAGCACGCGGGTGCCCCGCAGGGTCCGCTCCACCAGCAGCAGCCGCACGATCTCCTTGGCGAAGGTCAGGGCCGTCCCGATCGCGAACCCGACCCGGTGCAACTGACCGTGGACGTCGAAGTAGCGCCCCACGTAGGCACGGTTGCGCATCATGTGGTACCGCGTGAGATCGCTTGCGTCGTTGAGGTGGCGGATCCCCAGGTTGACCTGACGTTGCACCCGCTTGCGGTGCAACACGAAGATGTCCACGTAGACGACCGTGGTGACCTGGGCCGCCAGCCAGGCATAGATCGCATCATCCCAGGAGATGAAGAACCGGGAGTCCGGCAGCCCGATCCGGCGGACCACGCCCGCGTGGATCAGCATGCCCTCGAAGGTGCCGGAGTTGGTCACGGCGTACCCATCGCTGGAGAAACTCCCCACGGTGTAGGGCAACGGCACCCCGAGGAACTGGTTGAACTTCGCCTGCCAGTAGAACGGGGTGCCGTCCACGTCGTAGCGGCGGCCGTGGATGCAGCCGAATCGCTCCATCCACGGCGCGAAGAGGTCGAGGGCCTCGGGGATGATCTCGACGTCGTCGTCCATGAACCACAGCCAGTCGGCGCCCAGGTCGAGCGCGACCCGGGCTCCCTCGTGGAAGCCCCCGGCGCCCCCGGTGTTCCGCTCCAGGCGGTGGTTGACCAAGGTGCCCTCGGGGAAAGCCGCGGCAGCCGCCGTCAGCACGTCCTGGGTGGCAGGTTCGCTGGCGTTGTCGACGACGACCACCCACCTGGGTGCCCGTGTCATCCGCGCTGCGCTCACCAGGAGCTCACGCAGCAACTCCGGCCGGTTGAACGTCACGATGACGACGGCGAGGTTCTCGCGCTCGCTGGTCACCGCGCCACCATACGCCAGCGAACGGGTCCTGGTATTCACACGAAGCCTTCACACCACCCATACCCCCCGAGGGGCGGCGCGAGGGCGTGAGACCGTACGATCGTGCGGATGCCATCAAGCCCCCGTCCGACGAGGCATGCCCGTCGACTCATCGACCGCCGCTGGCTGCGTGCCCTCGCCACGGCCCTCGTGGCCGTGCTCGCCTTCTCCGGTACCGCCGTGGCCGCGATGTACTACACCCTGACGCACAACATCTCCTCCAATTACGCGCTGGAGGACTTCCGCCCCACGCCCGAGGTCGAGGAGGCCGTCGCGACCGAGGGCGAGAATCCCACCGACCCGATGGCGGGACAGGACTGGAACATCCTGCTCATCGGCTCCGACTCCCGTGACGGGGAGAACGGCGACGTCAGCGGTGACGGGGACCTGTTCGAGGGCGCCCGCGCCGATACGACGATCCTGCTCCACCTCCCGGCCGACCGCTCCCGGGCCGAGGCCGTGTCCATCCCCCGCGACCTGCTCACCGCCGTTCCCTCGTGCGTGACGGACTCGGACGGGTCCACGAGTTGGGCGCAGGACAGCGCCATGTTCAACTCCGCCTTCGCCACCGGCGGCATCAACGGCGATGTCGGACTCGGCGCGATCTGCACGGCCCTCACGGTCGAGGAGATGAGCGGTCTGACGATCGACGACTACGCCGTGGTCGACTTCGCCGGGTTCGAGCGCATGGTCGACACGATCGGCGGGGTGCCCATGTGCTTCCCCGAGGCCCTGCACGACGACCTCGCCGGCCTCGACATCGCGGCCGGGGAGCAGACGCTGGACGGCGTCCAGGCGCTCGCCCTCGCGCGCGCCCGCAAGAGCCTGGGAGACGGCAGCGACATCCAGCGCATCGACCGTCAGCAGGAGTTGCTCGCCGCGATGGTGCGCCAGGTGCTCTCACTCAACCTGGTCACCGACTCCTACGCGCTCATCCAGTTCCTCGATGCCGTCACCTCCTCCTTGACCACCAGCCAGGGCCTTGGCAACCCGATCTCACTGGCGGGCCTGGCGCTCGAACTGGCACCGATCGGCGCCGAGGGCGTGGCCTTCGTCACGCTGCCCTTCGACCCGGCGGGCGCACGCGTGGTGGCCAATGCCCAGAGCGAGGAGTTGTGGGAGCGGCTGCGCAACGACGAGCCCCTGAACTCTGCGAGCGCCCAGCCCGAGGAGACCACGAGCAGCGACAGCACGCCGTCGTCCTCCCCGAGTGCGGCGCCGCAGGAGGACACCAGCGAGGACAGCGAGCCCAGCGAGGACGGCGAGAGCACGCCCGATGAGGTCAGCGATCCCTGGGAGGTCCTCTCCGGCGACGAGGGTGCGACCTGCTGACCCGCGGGATGCGCGAGCGGACGAGCACGGTGTGCCAGGAGGGGGAGGATCGATGAGCGGCAACGACCCGTACGACGGCGAGGCCCCGCCGTCCTTCCAGCCCGGCACCGGCCGGCGGCTGCCTCCCTCCGACCCGGTGCGACCGCCCCGCCGAACCAGCGCCAGGCCCGCCGCTGGGCCCGAGGCCACGCCCGTGCCGCAGGACGGCCGCCTCGACCCGACCCGCGCGATGCCCGTCACCCCAGCCCGAGTCCCCGTGACGGGGACCTCCGGCGCGGCGGCCTCCGGCCGGTCGGTGCACCCCGGCTCGCAACCGCCGCGCCCGGCAGGACCGCCGGGTTCGACTCGACCGCCGCGCCGCCCCTCCCGCGCGACCTACCGGCGCCGCCGCCTGACCGTGCTCGCGCTGGTCCTGGTGCTCCTGCTCGCCTGGCCGGTCGGCCTGGTGCTGTGGGCCAACGGCCGCATCCAGCACGTAGAGGCCCTCACCGGTGCCCTGGACACCACCGGGACCACGTACCTCATCGCCGGCTCGGACTCCAGAGCCGACGGTGCCGTGGACGACCCCACCGAGGGCGCCCGCACCGACACGATCATGCTGCTCACCAAGCCCGCCGACGGCGTGGCCTCCCTGGTCTCGATCCCACGCGACAGCGTGGTGGAGGTCCCCGGTCACGGGCTGGCCAAGATCAACGCCGCCTACGCCTACGGCGGCCCCACCTCCCTGGTGGCCACGGTGGAGGGTCTCACCGGGATCGGGATCGACCACTACGTGGAGATCGGCATGGGGGGCGTGGAGGAGATCGTCGATGCGGTCGGGGGGATCGAGCTGTGCTGGGACGCGGACGTGAGCGATCGCGACTCGGGCATGGAGTGGGTTGCCGGCTGCCACGAGGTCGACGGCACCCAGGCGCTCGCCTTCGCCCGGATGCGCAAGTCCGACCCCACGGGCGACATCGGGCGGGGCCTGCGCCAGCAACAGGTCGTCCAGGCTGTCGTCAGCGCCCTGCAGAGTCCCTCGCTGCTGCTGCCCACACGGCAGGTCTCCCTGATCCGCGCCGGCACCGATGCCCTGGTGACCGACCCCGGCACCGGCATCCTCTCGCTCGGCCAGATGGCACTCGCCTTCCGCGCCGCCACCGGTGAGGGCGGCTTCCGCGGGACCCCGTACATCGCCGATGCCGACTACCGCGGGGCCGGGCTGGGCAGTTCGGTGCTGCTCGACGAGGCACGCAACGCGCAGTTCTGGCGCGATGTGGTGGACGGGACGCTGCCGACGGCAGCGGAGTCCCAGACCACCCGGTAATCCGCGACTCCCGTGTGGTCGGCCAGCGGGAGGGACCTTAGACTCGCCACCGTGAGCGTTCGCATCGAGGACTTCGAGACCCACTCCACGGCCATCCACGGCTTGACCGTGCTGCGGATGAAGCACATCCATGACGAACGGGGCACCATCCGGGAGTTCTTCCGGGCCAGCGCGATGCGGGAGGCCGGCCTGAGCGACGGCCCGTGGCAACAGCTCAACCTGACCGAGACCGGGCACGGCGCCGTGCGCGGACTGCACGGTGAGGCGATGACGAAACTCGTCTCGGTGGTCTCCGGGGAGGTCTTCGGCGTCTATGTGGACACCCGGCCCGCCTCCCCCACCCTCGGGGCGGTGGTCACGGTGCCCATCACGGTCGGCACCCAGGTCCTGGTGCCCAGCGGCGTCTGCAACGGCTTCCAGTCCGTGAGCCCGGGGACGAGCCAGTACCTGTACTGCTTCGACCAGGAGTGGCGCCCCGGTATGCCCGGGACGGCGCTGACGCCGCTGGACCCCGCGCTGGGGATCGACTGGCCGATCCCGCTGGACCCCGAGGACCGCGCGCAGGTCTCCGCGAAGGACGCGGCCGCACCGCGGCTGGCGGACTATCTCGCGGGCCTCGAGCGGGCGTAGTCGCGCAGGCTGCGCTAGGGAACCGAGGCGCGCACCACGCGCCCCGCACCCCGCACCTGCGCGTGATGCCCGTCCGGCACGAACACGGCCTCGCCCGTGCGCAAGGACTCACTCTCCCGCTCGGTCACGACGGTGGCCGACCCCTCGACGCACAGCACGATCCGCGGGCCGTAGCCGCGGATCTCCACCGGCCTGGCGCCGAGATCGATGACGGCGAGCTCGAAGTCCTCCACGGGGGCGTAGTACACCCGGGTCCCGGAGGCGACGTGCTCCGGCGCCACCCGGATGGGCGGCGCCGGGTTGACGTCCACCACGTCCACCAACGCGCGCGCGTCCACGTGCTTGCGTGTCATCCCCGCCCGGATCACGTTGTCCGAGGCCGCCATGATCTCCACCCCGAGACCCGACAGGTAGGCGTGCACCGCCCCGGCCGGCACGAACATCGCCTCGCCCGGGTTGAGGGTGACCGGGTTGAGCAGCAGCGCAGCCAGGATGCCGCGATCCCCCGGGTGAGCCCGCGCCACGTCGAGGACCAGTGCGTCGGTCTGCTCCGAGGGCGTGCTGCCGTCCTCCAACCGGCGGCGCACCTGGTCCACCACATCGGGCACCTCCTCGTCGCGGTCGCGCGCGCCGAGCAGGATGTACTCGAAGGCCGAGCGCACCCCCTGGGCCGAGCTGCCGTGCCGCAGCCTGTCGGTGGCGCCCCGCATGATGTGACCATCGAGCCCGTGCAGGATCTCCAGTGCGCGGCGGCGGGCGCGGAACCCGCTCAACGCCGTGAAGGTGGTCAGGGCGTAGACCATCTCGGGCTTGTGGTTGGCGTCCTTGTAGGTGCGGTCCCAGGCGTCGAGGGGAACGCCTGCGCGTTGCTCAGTGACCCAGCCGAGCGCCGCCTGCTGCGCCGAGGGATGGACCTGCAGGGAGAGCGGTTCGTCCGGCGCGATGATCTTCAGCAGGTAGGGCAGTTCATGCCCGAACCTGTCCACCACGTCCTGACCCATCACCCCGACCGGGTCGGTCGCGACCAGGTCGCGCAGCGTGCCACCGCCGTGCACCGTGGTGTCACCGCCGGGGTGCGCCCCGTACCACGCCTCGGCGACCGGTCGATCGTCGCTCTCCCAGCCCGCGAACTCCGGGATGGCGGTGGGGGATCCCCACGCGTAGCGCTGAACGGCCGGGGAGATGCGGTGCACGGGGCCTCCTGAGACGGGCGACGGTGAACGAGGACGAGCCTATAGGCTCGGGATATGCCACGCCCCTCCATTGCCGTCGTCGGTGGCGGCCAGCTCGCCCGGATGATGCAGCAGGCCGCGATCGGCCTGCAGGTCGACCTGCACGCCCTGGTGGAGTCCGCCGACGGCGCCACCGCCCAGGTGGTGCCGGACGCGACCGTGGGAGCGGCCGGCGACCCCGCTGCGCTGCGCGCCCTGGCCGCGCGCAGTGACGTCCTCACCTTCGAGCACGAGCACGTACCGAACGAGGTCCTGCACGACCTTCGGGAGAGCGGTCACGCCGTCGAGCCCGGGCCCGAGGCCCTGATCGCCGCGCAGGACAAGATCGTGATGCGTCGACGGCTGAGCGAACTGGGTGTGCCGGTCCCCGCCTGGCGCGAGGCCACCGCGCCCGAGCACCTGCTCGAGTTCGCCGCTGAGTACGGGTGGCCGATCGTGGCGAAGACACCGCGGGGCGGGTACGACGGCAAGGGCGTGGCGGTCCTGACCGACGCGCAGGATGCCGCGGCGCTCACCTGGCCGCTGGATCCTGAGCACCCGATCCTTCTGGAGCAGCACGTCCCCTTCCAGCGGGAGTTGGCCGCGCTCCTGGCGCGCAGCCCTCGCGGGGAGATCCGCACCTGGCCAGTGGTCGAGACGGTGCAGCGCGGCGGCGTGTGCGCCGAGGTCACCTCCCCCGCGCCGGACCTGCGTCCCAGCGAGGCCCGCGCCGCGGAGGGCATCGCCCGGATGGTCGCCGAGGGTCTCGGCGTCACCGGGGTGCTCGCCGTGGAACTGTTCGAGATCGACGGCGATCTCCTGGTCAACGAACTGGCGATGCGTCCGCACAACTCCGGCCACGTGACGATCGACGCGCACGTGACCAGCCAGTTCGAGCAGCACCTGCGCGCCGTCCTCGACCTGCCCCTGGGATCGACCCGGCAACGGGCGCCGTGGGGCGTGATGGTCAACCTGCTGGGCAGCGAACTGGATGAGCCGACCGAGGCGTACGACGAGGTCATGCGCCGATTCCCGGAGGCCAAGATCCACCTGTACGGCAAGGAGGTACGCCCCGGCCGCAAGCTCGGGCACGTCACGGTGGCCGGCGAGGACCTGGCCGCCGTGCGCACCGCGGCGCGCGGCGCCGTCGCGCTCCTCAGCGGCCGGGAGGACTCCACGGCACCGGCACACCAGGCCGATCGGACTGACAGGAGGAACGCATGAGCGCGCACCAGGACCCGCAGGTCGGCATCGTCATGGGCTCGGACTCGGACTGGCCCACCATGGAGGCCGCCGCACAAGCGCTTGCGGAGTTCGACGTGCCGGTCGAGGTGGATGTGGTCTCCGCGCACCGCATGCCGACGGAGATGATCACCTACGGACGCACGGCGCACGAACGAGGCCTGCGCACCATCATCGCCGGCGCCGGTGGCGCCGCCCACCTGCCCGGCATGCTCGCCGCCGTCACCCCCCTGCCCGTGATCGGGGTGCCGGTGCCGTTGCGCCACCTGGACGGCATGGACTCCCTCCTCTCGATCGTGCAGATGCCCGCCGGCGTGCCAGTGGCCACCGTCTCGATCGGTGGCGCCCGCAACGCCGGCCTCCTCGCCGCCCGGATCCTGGCCGCTGGCACCGACGATGCCGCGCGGGACCTGCGCGAGCGCATGCTCTCCTTCCAGGCGGACCTCGCCGAGGTCGCGCACGCGAAGGGCGAACGGCTGCGCGCCTCGCGTACGCGCACCACGGGCTTCAGCGCCGGCTGAGTACCGCCGCGGGCCGCCTCAGCGTTCCCGCGCGAACGTCCAGTACCGGTTGACCAGGAAGTTGATCGGGAGCGTGAGGAGGATCGCGATGAGTTGCGCCCAGTACTCACGCGAGCGCAGGACCTGGTCGTCCTCGAACCAGGGGTGGGCGAGGTACACGGCGGCGTCGGGGTGGGTGAGCGCCACCTTGAGACCCAGGCCGACCGCTGCCGCCACGCTGCCCACCAGGACAAAGCGCCACAGGCCGGACCACCACGGCGGGCGCGCTCGGTTGCGGAAGGTCCAGACGCGGTTGAGCTGATAGTTGAAGACGGCGGCCACCAGGAAGGAGACCACCCACACCAGGGCGGTGAACCGGACGTTGTAGACCGTCCACGGGATCGCGAACAGGATCTCGCGCGCGTTGCCGGCGCCGCCGTTGGCGCCGTTGAGCGCCACGGCCACCGCCATGTTGACCAGGACCCCGGCGCCGCCCACCACGGCGAAGCGCACGAACTGGAGCGCCACGCCACGCAGCCGGCTCGAGACCCTCCGGGTCGGTGCGTCCTGCGACCCAGGACCGCTCCCGTCCGCCGCCGACGGGGAGAGGGGCATCACGGGCGACGCCGCCGACGCCCCACCGCCACCAGGGAGCCCGGGGGCAGGATGTTGTCGGGGTCGAGCTGGCTCGGCACCGCCGAGAGGAAGATCTGGAAGACGGCGGGGACGCGCTGCTTCAGTTCGAGCTTGCCACCGTCGGAGGCGACCAGGTCACGCGCGAGCGCCAGGCCGAGCCCGGTGCCCTTGCCCGAGGTGACCTCACGCTCGAAGATCCGCGGCGCGATATCGGCGTCCACACCCTCGCCCTGGTCACTCACCTCGATCACGACCGACTGGCGACTGGTCGCGGCGCGCGCGACCACCCGGGTGTCCCCGTCGCCGTACTTCAGGGAGTTCTCCAGCAGGGTCGCCAGGACCTGCGCCAACGCGCCGGGGGTGGCCAGGACCGATTGCGGCCCGGAGACCTCGAACTCCAGCAGCCGGCCGGCCTGAGCGTAGGTCGGGCCCCACTCGTCCTCCTGCTGGTGGAAGATCTCCGGGAGGGACACCACCTCCGTGGTTCCCCCCGCCTGACGACGGGCGCTGGAAAGGAGGTCGTCCACCACACCCACCAGGCGCTCGACCTGTTCCAGTGCGATGCGCGCCTCCTCACCGACCTCCTCGTCGGTGGACATCAGCTGGATCTCCTCCAGCCGCATCGACAATGCCGCGAGCGGGGTGCGCAACTGGTGCGAGGCGTCGGCAGAGAACTGACGCTCCGCGGCGAGGCGGGCGGCGAGCCGGTCGGAGGTCCGTGCGAGTTCCGCTGCGACCAGATCGATCTCCTCGATGCCGGACTCGGCGATGCGTGGCCGCACCTGCCCGGAGCCGAGCTGCTCCGCACTGGCGGCCAGGTAGATCAGCGGCGCCGCCAGTCGGCGTGCCTGGTAGCGCGCGAGTGCGACGGCCGCAGCGGTGGCGATCACGGACGCGGCGCCGACCAGGATCACGACCTGCGCCATCCGCCAGGCCACGATCGTTCCCGAGATCGACACCACCACCTGAGCGCCCGAGGCGGTGTTGACCTCCCGCACCACCGCGCGCTCGGCGGGGATCGACGTCCCGACCTCGACGGTCTCGCCGCCCTCCGGTGTCACCTGGATGAACAGCGGGACCTGATTGCCCTCGTCGAGCCACGGGCTGAGCAGATCGGCCGTGATCGGCTCGTTGATCGCGGCACGGCGCTCCACGGCGCGCGCGATCGCCTGGGTGCGCACGGCCAGGTTGTCCTCGATCCCGCTGCGCACGGTGAGCGCACTCAGGATCGCGGCAGGCACGCCGATGAGCACCACCGCCACCACGACGGCGGCGACGGTGGCCTGCAGAAGTCGGCGCTGCATCGACCCCCCTCAGTGATGGGCCGCGAGTCCACGAGCGATGACCGCGCCTGCGCGGTCGAGCGCTACGTGGTGGCGGCGGCCTCGAAACGGAAGCCCATGCCACGGACCGTGGAGATGTAGCGCGGGGCTCCCGCGTCATCGCCCAGCTTCCGGCGCAGCCACGAGACGTGCATATCGAGGGTCTTGGTGGAGCCGGTCGGGTCCGAGGCCCACACCTCACGCATGAGCGCCTCACGGGAGACCACGCTGCCGGCCTCGCGCACGAGGACGCGCAGGAGGTCGAACTCCTTCGCCGTGAGTTGCAACTCGCGATCGCCCTGGAAGGCGCGGTGCGCCGAGACGTCCACCCGCACGTTCTGGGCGCTGATCTCGTCGACCTCCTCACCCTCCACGCCGGCGCGGCGCAGCAGCGCCCGGACCCGGGCGAGCAGTTCCGCGAGCCGGAACGGCTTGGTGACGTAGTCGTCGGCACCGGCGTCGAGGCCGACCACGAGGTCGACCTCGTCCGCGCGTGCCGTCAGCACGAGGATGGGGGTCGCCATCCCCTGACTGCGGATCCAGCGCGCGACGTCGAGGCCGTCCATGTCCGGAAGGCCGAGATCGAGCACGAACAGATCCGCGGCGGGGGCGCCGTCGATGGCACCACGGCCGGTGCCGTGGACCTCGACGTCGTACCCCTCGCGGGTCAGCGCACGCGCGAGAGGCTCAGCGATGGCGGGGTCGTCTTCTGCGAGCAGCACCTTGGTCACACCCCCATGCTAAGCCCATCGCAGGCCCAAGGCATGGCATAAGCCCGTCAGGGGGTCCGCGTGGCGAGCCGTTCCAGCAACACGGGCACCACCGCGCCGATCCCGGGCACCTCACGTTCGGGCAGTGTCGTGCCCGCCACACCGGGGGAGACGCCCACGGCCGCGGCCTGAGCGGGTGGCGACCCTGCGGTGCCGGCCGAGGTCTCGGCCTGCAGCACCGCCCACGTCACCTCATCGGTGAGGATCTGCCGCGCCTCGGCGATGTCCGCGAGTCGGGAGGCGAGATTGACGGTCGGACCGAAGATGTCACCGGAGCGGGACAACACCCGACCCCAGGTGACCGCACCGTGCACCTCCAGGTCCACCGGCGAGTCGGCATAGGCCGCCGACAGCCGCAGGGCAACGTCCACGCCCGTGGCCAGGTCGTCGGCCACCACCAGCACGCCGTCGCCCATCGTCTTGACCACCCGCGCCCCGGCGTCGGTCACCACGTCCCTGGCCCGCTCCTCGAACGCCTCCACGAGGTCCGCGAGCGCCGAGGCTCCCAGGTGCGCGGTGCGCTGGGTGTAGGACGTCACGTCCACAAACGCGACGGCCCGCTCCAGGGGCAGGTCATCGGTCTCCGGCGTCAGGCCCGCTTCCCCGACCGCGCGTTCGGTGCGGGTGAGCAGCGCCAGGAGATGACGGCGCCAGGCGTGGGCCGCGAGGGCGTCCAGGTCACCGATCGACTCCCCGATCGTGTCCAGCACCACCAGACGCGCGGACACGTCGTCCAGGGACCAGCGCCGCTCCGCATCGCGGACCAGGGTCTCCATCTGCCACAGCGCGAGGCGGTCGGCCGAGTGCGCGGCGGCGCGCACCAGGGTGCGCCATGCCCCCTCCGAGAGCCCGGCCTCCTCCACCAGGCGCAGCGATCGTCGCAGCGCCTCGGCGTCCGCCGGGGTGAACACCCGCTGCGAGGCGGGGACGCCGGGGAAGCCGAGGCCGCGCCAGAACTGCAGCACCCGGGCAGCCGTGGTCCCGATCTCGCGGGCGACGTCGTAGGCGTCCATCGTGGGCAGGTCACCCAGGAGCGCACGCGCCTGGCGCGCCAGCGTCGGGGAGGCGTGGTCGGTCGGTGCGGGCGGCGCCGGGGAGCGCCGAGGCAGCCCGGTGCCCGATGCCGACGCGTGATCCACGTCACCACTGTATCGAGGGTGCCTCAGGATTCGCCGTCGGACCCCGGCGCCTCCCGTTCGGCGCGCCGCACCCGGCTGACGTCCCCCGACGTCAGGGAGTGTCGGCGCCCGTCCAGGCGCCGCAGCACGAGGGACCCGGACTCCTCCAGGCCCACCACGTCCCCCACGACCCGCGCTCCCGCCTCCTGCACCTCCACTCGCTGACCGAGGGTGTCCAGCGCCTCGGTCACCGCGGCGCGCAGATCCACGAATCCCCGCGATCGCCAGCGTCCGAGGAGCGCGGTGAGTTCGATCCCGATCAGCCCGAGCATCGTGGCGGGGCGTATCGGCGCTCCGCAGGCGGCCAGCGAGGTGGCCCACGGCACGGGGAACTCACGCTGCTCGCAGTTCACTCCGATTCCCAGCACCAGGGCTTGGGCGCCGTTGCCTGCGGTGGGAGCGGGGACCACCTGCGCAAGGATGCCGGCCACCTTGCGCGCCCTGCCCCAGCCTGGCACCTCGAGCCGTGCCTGCGAGCGCACGATCACGTCGTTGGGCCACTTCACGGCGGCATCCAGCCCCCGGCCGCGCAGCGCGCGCACCACCGCGAGCGCCGCCACCAGCGAGAGGGTGGGCCACTGCGGGAGTGGCCGGTCGGGTTCCAGCAGCAGCGAGGCCGTCAGCGCCTGCCCGGGAGGGGTCACCCACTCCCGATCGAGTCGGCCCCGGCCCGCACGCTGATCCTCCGCCCGCAGCACGCTCAGGTGCGGCCACTGCTGCGGCTGGGCGCGTCGCCGCTCCAGCAGTTCGGTGTTGGTGGAGCCGCAGGAGGCCAACGTGACCACCCGCGAGAAGGGGCGGTGCGCCGTCGCGCCTCCCGCTCCCCCGGCCCGATCGCGAGATGATGGCGGTGTCACCATCACAGCCTCTCACCGCGGGCGGTAGCCTCGCGTGGGTGAGCGAGAACCCACCCACCACGACCGCCGCGAAACTGGCGGACCTGCACCGGCGCCGGGCCGAGGACATCCAGGCGCCGGCCGAGGCCGCCGCGCGCAAGCAGGAGGCCCGCGGCAAGGGCTCGGCGCGTGGCCGGATCGACGCCCTGCTGGACGAGGGCTCCTTCACCGAGATCGACGCCTTCACCCGGCACCGCTCCACCGCCTTCGGGCTGGAGAAGCGGCGGCCGGCCGGGGACGGCGTGGTGATCGGGCACGGCACCATCGACGGGCGCCGGGTGTGCATCTACTCCCAGGACTTCGCCACCTTCGGCGGCTCCCTCGGGGAGGTGCACGGCGAGAAGATCGCGAAGATCCAGGACTTCGCGCTGCGCACCGGCGTGCCGCTGATCGGGATCAGCGACGGCGGCGGCGCCCGCATCCAGGAGGGCGTGGCCGCGCTGACGCAGTTCGCCGAGATCTTCCGCCGCAACGTCGCGGCCTCCGGCGTCATCCCGCAGATCTCCCTGATCCTGGGCCCCTCGGCGGGCGGCGCGGTCTACTCCCCCGCGCTGACCGACTTCATCGTGATGACCGACGGCACCTCGAACATGTTCATCACCGGCCCGGACGTGATCCGCGCCGTGACCGGGGAGGACGTCGGATTCGAGGAACTCGGCGGTGGCCAGACGCACAACGAGCGCTCGGGTGTGGCGCACTACCTCGCCTCCGATGAGGAGGAGGCGTTCGAGTACGTGCGGGCGCTGCTGGCCTACCTGCCCTCGAACAACCTGGACGAGGCACCCACCTACGAGGACGAGCTCTCCCTCGAGGTCACCGAGACCGATGAGGCCCTGGACGCCCTCGTGCCGGACTCCGACAACCAGCCCTACGACATGCGCGCGGTCATCGAGGCCGTGCTGGACGAGGGGATCTTCCTGGAGGTCCAGCCGCTGTACGCGCGCAACGTGCTCGTGGGCTTCGGGCACGTGGAGGGTCACTCGGTGGGCATCGTGGCCAACCAGCCGTTGGTCTCCGCCGGCACGCTGGACATCGCCGCCTCGGAGAAGGCCGCGCGGTTCGTGCGCACGTGCGACGCGTTCAACATCCCGGTGCTGACCTTCGTGGACGTGCCCGGGTTCCTACCGGGTACGGACCAGGAGTGGAACGGCATCATCCGCCGGGGCGCAAAGCTCATCTACGCCTACGCCGAGGCGACCGTGCCGCTGGTCACGGTCATCACCCGCAAGGCCTACGGCGGTGCGTACATCGTGATGGGCTCCAAGCAGCTCGGCGCGGACGTGAACCTCGCGTGGCCGACGGCGCAGATCGCGGTGATGGGGGCCGCGGGCGCGGTCAACATCCTGCAGCGCGGCGCGCTGAAGCAGGTGGAGGCGGACGGCGGCGACGTCGCGGCCGAACGTGAGCGGCTCGTGCAGGAGTACACCGACGCGATCGTGAACCCCTGGGGGGCGGCGGATCGCGGCTACGTGGACGCGGTGATCGCACCGAGCGAGACCCGCGGGGAGGTCACGCGGGCGCTCCGGGCGCTGCGGACCAAGCGAGCCGCGCTGCCGGCCAAGAAGCACGGGAACATCCCGCTGTGAGCGAGTCCGAGCGCGGCGGCGCAGGGCAGGTCGACGGCGCGGACGCCGGTGATCTGGGCGGCGCCGCCGGCGCGGGAGAACCGGGCGCGTCCGAACGCACCCGCCTGGGCGAGCTGTACGGCGAGGACCCGGGAGCGGTGCCGGGCGCCACGCCCAGCGTGGAGCGGTCCGACCGCGACAGCGGCGCCCCGGCCCCTGCGGTGCGGGTGGTGCGCGGCGACCCGGACCCCATCGAGTTGGCCGCCCTCATCGCCGGGTTGACCGCGGCTGCGGCGTCGATCCCGGACGAGGAGGAGGAGCGCCGGATCCGGCAGCGCTGGAGCGACCGCTCCCACGCCCTGCGCGGCGGCGACCGCGGGCTGCTGCCCCGCCCGGGCCACAACGCGTGGCGCTGGTCGCTGCACCCGTAGCGCCCGCGCAACCACACGCTCGGCGCACCACCCTTCCGCCGAGCGGGTGCCTGCGCACACTTCCCGCGCGCTCAGCCCGCGCAACCACACGCTCGGCGCACCTGGGGCCGCGCAACCACACGCTCGGCGCACCGGGTGCGGACCGGGCGGGAGGCGTGCGTAGGATCGCCTGCGTGACACGCACGCCGAGCGCTATCGATGCCATCGCCGAGGACCACGTCGCCGCGATCGCGCGGCTGAATCCCGCCGCCCGCACCGCCCTGGGATTGCCGGGGGACCCCGCCGAGCTCCCGGACTACTCCCCCGCCGGTCTCGCCGCCGACCAGGAGGAACGCGGGCGGGTGCTCGCGGCCCTCGAGGGCACCGACCCTGTCGACGAGGTCGACCGCATCACGGTCTCGGCCATGCGCGAGCGTCTGGGCGTGGAGAGCGATCTGTACGAGACCGGTGAGCTGCACGCCTCGCTGAACGTCATCCACTCCCCGGCCCAGATCACCCGCGACCTGTTCGACCTGATGCCGAGCGACTCACCCGAGGACTGGGCCGTGATCGCCGAGCGACTGCACGCCGTCCCCTCCGCCCTGCAGGGGTACGCCCGCTCGCTGCGGGAGGCGGCCGACCGTGGGCTGATCGCGGCTGAACGTCAGATCGACGCCGTGGCCGCCCAGTGCGACGCGCTCGCCGGGGACTCCTCGTTCTTCGTCTCGCTCGCCGAACGTGGCGCGGCCGCCGAGGGGCGCGCATCGGCGAACGCCCTGCGCGCGGGCGCCGAGTCCGCGCGCGGCGCCTACGGCGCCCTCGCCGCCGTGCTGCGGCGCGAACTCGCACCGGTGGCACCCGGAGCCGATGGCGTGGGCCGGGAGCGCTACGCCCTGCACTCACGCTCCTTCCTGGGCGCCGAGGTGGACCTGGATGAGACGTACGAGTGGGGCCGCGAGGAACTGGCCCGGGTGGTCGCCGAGCAGGAGGCTGTGGCCGCGGACCTGTACGGCGCGGGCACCACGCCCGAGGAGGCGATGAAGCGACTGGATGCCGAACCCGTCCGGGTGCTTCACGGCACCGAGGCACTGCGGGAGTGGATGCAGCGCACCGCGGACGAGGCCATCGAGGCCCTCGCCGGGAGCCAGTTCGACATCCCCGGTCCGGTGCGGGCGCTGGAGTGCTGCATCGCGCCGACGCAGACGGGCGGCATCTACTACACGGGCCCCACGGACGACTTCTCCCGACCCGGGCGGATGTGGTGGTCGGTGCCGGCGGGCGTGGAGGAGTTCGGCACCTGGCGGGAGAAGACCACGGTCTACCACGAGGGTGTCCCCGGCCACCACCTGCAGATCGCGCAGACCGTCTACCGACGCGAGGACCTGAACTCCTGGCGCCGCCTGATCTCCTGGGTCAGCGGGCACGGCGAGGGCTGGGCCCTGTACGCCGAGCGTCTGATGGCCGACCTGGGTTTCCTGGACGACCCGGGCGATCGGATGGGCATGCTGGACGCCCAGCGCCTGCGCTCGGCCCGCGTGGTGCTGGACATCGGTGTGCACCTGGGCAAGCCGGCCCCCCGGGAGTTGGGGGGCGGGACCTGGGACGCGGAGAAGGCGCGCACGTTCCTGTACGCGAACGCGAACATGGCACCCGGCTTCCTGGACTTCGAACTCGACCGCTACCTGGGGTGGCCCGGGCAGGCGCCCTCCTACAAGGTCGGCCAGCGGCTGTGGGAGGAGATCCGTGAGGAGACCGCGGCCCGGGAGGGCGCCGCCTTCGACCTACGCGCCTTCCATCGCCGCGCTCTCGACCTCGGCTCGGTGGGGCTGTCCGTGCTGGCCGAGGGCATGCGCAGGTGAGGCTGGTCCTCGCCTCGGCCTCCCCTGCTCGCGCGGCGCTGCTGCGCGCCGCAGGAATCGAGCCGATCATCGAGGTCTCCGCCGTGCAGGAGGACGCCGTGATCGCCGCCCGGCGCGCAGCCGGCACCGATCCGGGCGTGGCGGAGCAGGTGCTGCTGCTGGCTCGCGCCAAGGCGCAGGATGTCGCCACGCGTCTCGGGCACCCCGTGGCCGGGACCGCAGCGCAGGCGCCGCTGGTCCTGGGCTGCGACTCGCTGTTGGAGGTCGACGGCGTGGCCCGGGGGAAGCCGCACACTCCCGAACGCGCTCGGGAGTGGTGGCGCACCGTGTCCGGGCGCAGCGGTGTGCTGCACACCGGCCACCACCTGTGCCTGGGCGACCACCGCGCCGAGGCCGTCAGTTCCACCACCGTGCACTTCGCCGAGCTCGGCCCGGAGGAGGTCGACGCCTACGTCGCGACCGGTGAACCGCTGCAGGTGGCCGGCGCCTTCACGATCGACGGCCTGGGTGGTGCGTTCATCGAACGGATCGAGGGTGATCATCACGGGGTGGTGGGCCTCTCGCTCCCGCTGCTGCGGACGCTGGTCTCACGTCTCGGCATCCCGTACCCTGCCCTGTGGACCGGGACAATCCACGGGGCAACGAACGACGGTTGAGCCCCGGTCCGTTGTAGGAATCACACAATGGTGCTGCCCGTGGCTTGCGGCGCACCACAGACTTGGCGACGCACCCCGATGCGGTGGGCAGCGCGCCGTCGGACTCCGATACCGTGAGCCGATCCGCGAGTTCAGGAGAGTGCATGTCGCAGCAGGTGAGCCCCCCGGCCCGGGCCACGGATACCGAGTCGGCCATCACCGAGCAGGCGGCACGTCGGCCGGTCAACCGGGTGTTGATCGCCAACCGCGGGGAGATCGCCCTGCGGGTGGTGCGCGCGGTGCGCGACGCCGGTGGCGTCTCCATCGCGGTCTACTCCGACCCTGACCGTGACGCGCCGTTCGTCCGGCTCGCCGACGAGGCCTACGCCCTCGGCGGGGTGCGCGCCGCGGAGACCTACCTCGACGTCGCCAAGGTGCTCGATGCCGCACGCCGATCCGGCGCGGAGGCCATCCACCCCGGGTACGGCTTCCTCTCGGAGAACGCCGAGTTCGCCGCGGCGGTCCTGGACGCGGGCCTGACGTGGATCGGCCCCTCCCCCGAGGCGATCACGGCCCTCGGGGACAAGGTCTCGGCCCGTCACATCGCCGAACGCGCCGGCGCGCCGCTGGTGGCCGGCACACCCGACCCCGTGGCCGACGCCCAGGAGGTCGTGGCGTTCGCCCGCGAGTACGGCCTGCCGGTCGCCATCAAGGCCGCCTTCGGCGGCGGCGGTCGCGGGCTGAAGGTCGCACGTACGCTGGAGGAGATCCCCGAGCTCTTCGCCTCCGCCACGCGCGAGGCGGTCGCCGCGTTCGGGCGCGGTGAGTGCTTCGTGGAGCGCTTCCTCGACCGCCCCCGTCACGTGGAGACCCAGTGCCTGGCCGATGACTACGGCCAGGTGGTCGTGGTCTCCACCCGCGACTGCTCGCTGCAGCGGCGTCACCAGAAGCTCGTCGAGGAAGCCCCCGCGCCGTTCCTCACCCCAGCGCAGCAGGTCGAACTCGACCGTGCCTCACGCGCCATCCTGCGCGAGGCCGGGTACTCCGGCGCGGGCACGTGCGAGTTCCTCATCGGCGCGGACGGCACGCTGTCCTTCCTGGAGGTCAACACCCGCCTGCAGGTGGAGCACTGCGTCTCCGAGGAGATCACCGGGATCGACCTGGTGCGCGAGCAGTTGCGGATCGCCGCCGGTGAACCGCTGGGCTACGACACCGTGACCTCCCGCGGGCACAGCATGGAGTTCCGGATTAACGGTGAGGACCCCGCGGCAGGGTTCCTGCCGCGGCCCGGCACGCCCACCACGATCACCTGGCCGGGAGGCCCCGGCGTCCGGGTGGATGCCGGCATCGCGCCCGGCCAGCCGGTCACCGGCAACTACGACTCGATGATCGCCAAGATCATCGTCACCGGCGCCACCCGGCGTCAGGTCATCGAACGTGCTCGGCGCGCGCTGGCCGAGACCGAGATCATCGGCATCCCCACCGTGCTGCCGTTCCACCGCGCCGTGCTGCGGGAGGAGGCGTTCGTGGCCGATCCCGATTCCGGTTACGACACCCTCGGGGTGTGGACCACGTGGATCGAGTCCGAGATGGCACCGCGCCTGGCGCACTTGGCGCCCTCGGCGCCCGCCGCCGCCGAGGAGCCGGAGGAGGATGCCGTCGAGCGTGTGGTCGTGGAGGTGGGTGGCAAGCGCCTGGAGGTGGTGCTGCCCGCCTCGTTGGGCGGCTTCGGCGCCTCCGGTGCCGCGCGCGCCCGCACCAGGCCGGGTCGTCCCCGCGCCATGGGTCGCTCGGGCGGCGGTGCCAGCAACGCAGCGGCCATGACGGCGCCCATGCAGGGCACGATCGTGAAGGTGGCCGTGGCCGAGGGGGACACGGTGGCGCAGGGCGACCTCGTGGTGGTCCTCGAGGCCATGAAGATGGAGCAGCCCCTCCTGGCCCACCGAGCCGGGACCGTCACCTCCCTGAGCGCCACCGTCGGCGGCGGGGTCTCCGCCGGGGCCGTGATCTGCGAGATCACCGCCTGAGCACCCCGCCCGCGGACTCTCCGCGCCCGGCCTCGGCCCCGAGCCGCGCGCCTGGCACGATGGGGACGTGACCCGCGATGTGAACGACGCCTGGGTGGAGTGCGCCTGCGGCGCCCGGCACTGGGGCCGCCAGGGCGCGGCCGGTCTGGCGCTGGCGGACGAGGGCGCGCTCGTCCTGCAGCATCGCAGCGCGCGAAGCCACCACGGCGGCACCTGGGGCCTACCGGGTGGCGCCGTCCAGCACGGCGAGTCCTCACTCGCTGCCGCCCTGCGGGAGGCGCAGGAGGAGACCTCCCTCCCACCGAGCGCCGCCCGTCCCCATGCCACGATCGTGCTGGATCACGGCACTTGGCGGTACACGACCGTGCTCGCCCATGCGAGCGTGCCGCGGCCCCGGGTGCGCCCGGTGGACTGGGAGTCCGACGACGTGGCGTGGGTCGCACAGGAGGAGATCGCCGAGCGCGAGCTCCTGCCTGCGTTCGCGGATGCGTGGCCCACGATCCGGCGGTTGCTCCAGGCACGCCCGCTCCTGGTGGTGGATGCCGCCAACGTGGTCGGGTCCGTGCCCGACGGCTGGTGGCGCGATCGCGCGGGAGCCGCCACGCGCCTCCTGGCCTCGATCCGCTCGGCCTCCCGGGGCGGGTTCCCCGCCGCGTGGTTCGCCCTCGAGGGTGCCGTGCTCGCCTGGCCGCGCATCGTGGTGGTCCTGGAAGGGGCGGCGCGCGGTGCCTGCGAACCCGCCACCGATGACACGGCCCCGACGCACCGGCCAGCCTTCCGCACGCCGCAGGTACTACGAGCCGAGCGGGACGGCGACACGGCGGTGGCCGATCTGCTCGGCGGCCTACCGCCCCTCGAGCGGGAGCACGCGGCGCTGGTCACCGCGGACCGGGGACTGCGCGCGCGCACCGCAGGAACGAGACACCTCGGGCCGGGCACATTCCGCTCCGCGCTGCGTACCCTAGAGGGATGACTCGACACGCCTGGGGCATCGGCCTTGCGACCATCTCGGAGATCTCCGACACCATCCTGGACACCTGGTTCCCCTCCCCGCAGCTCGGGCAGGACCCGGGCGGCGGCCCGTGGGACACCCCGGCGGACCTGCAGGCGCTGGAGACCTCCGACCCCGACCGCCGGGTGCGCCGCCGCATCCGGCGGGTGGTCATCGACCTGGACGCGCCGCCCGCGGACGCGAGCGACGCCTACCTGCGGCTGCACCTGCTCTCCCACCGCCTCGTGGAGCCGAACTCGATCAACCTCGACGGGTTGTTCGGGGTGCTCACCAACGTGGTGTGGACCTCCGCCGGTCCCTGCGATGTGACCGACTTCGAGGCCACCCGGATGCGCCTGCTGGCGCGTCACCCCGGCCTGACCGTCGAGAGCATCGACAAGTTCCCGCGGATGGTCGACTACGTCACCCCCACCGGGGTGCGCATCGGGGATGCCTCCCGCGTGCGCCTGGGCGCTCACCTGGCGCCCGGCACCACCGTGATGCACGAGGGCTTCGTCAACTTCAACGCCGGATCGCTGGGCACGTCGATGATCGAGGGCCGGGTCTCCCAGGGCGTGGTCGTGGGCGACGGCTCGGACATCGGCGGCGGCGCCTCGATCATGGGCACGCTCTCGGGCGGCGGCAAGGAGCGCGTCGTCATCGGTCGCAACTGCCTGCTCGGCGCGAACGCGGGCCTGGGCATCAGCCTCGGCGACGGCTGCGTCGTCGAGGCCGGCCTGTACCTCACCGCGGGTACCAAGGTGCGGGTGCTGGGCGACCTGGGCGTGGACGTCTCCCACGCGAAGCGGGACGACGACGGTACCCCCCTGCTCTCGGCGCGCGCCCTGTCCGGTGCCACCTTCCTGCTCTTCCGCCGCCACTCCGTCACGGGCGCGGTCGAGGCCCTCCCGCGGGGCGAGCGGACCGTGGAGCTGAACGCCGCGCTGCACGCGCACTGACCCGCTCGCTCGATCCTTGAAGGCACACGCCGGATGAACCAGGCCCGCGGGCGACGGGGCGCTCGCCTCGGCGCCACCGTGAGCGTGGTCGTGGTCCTGCTCGTGATCGGCGCCGTCGTGATCACCGGCATCGTGGCGGCGCTGCGGTGGGGGGACGCCCACATCGCGAGCGGCCGGTGCAGCGCCGGCGGCCACTGGCTGGAGGCGGACCAGACCGCGAATGCCGCGCTGATCGTGGGGACCACCCTCAGGCGTGACCTGCCCGCACGCGCGGGCACGATCGGCATCGCCACAGCGATGCAGGAGTCCAGGATGCGGCCGATCGACTACGGCGATCGGGACTCCCTGGGGATGTTCCAGCAGCGGCCCTCGCAGGGCTGGGGGACCCCGGAGCAGGTGCAGGACCCGGTGTACGCCACGGAGACGTTCTTCGACCACCTGGTGCGGGTGCCCGACTACACCGAGCTCGAGGTCACGGTCGCCGCGCAGGCGGTGCAACGCAGCGCCTTCCCCGACGCCTACGCCCAGCACGAGGACCTGGCCCGCGCGTTCGCCTCGGCGCTGACCGGATGGTCCCCCGCCGCTCTCACCTGCGACCTGGACCCCGTGTCGCACCAGGACGAGGAGGCCACCGAGTCGGTGGCGCAGGAGGCCGCCACGCTCCTGGCGCGAGACCTCGGCCTGGAGGGTCAGGTGACGGCGGACCTCCTACGGGTGGACGCCACGAGTCTGCCGGGCGCCGATGGGGACGCCGGGCGCGCCGCATGGGCGGTGGCCGCGTGGGCGGTGGCCACGGCTCCGGTCACCGCCGTGGGGACCGTCCAGGTCGCCGATCGGGCCTGGCACCGCGGTGAGGAAGGCTGGCAGGAGGTGCCCGGTGAGCCGGTGCCGGCGGGCACGGTCAGGATCGGGGCCTGAGGGGCCCGCGCCCGACCCGTGGCCCCCGCGCCCAACCCGTGGCCTACGGCCACGTGCTCGGCGCGGGAGCCACGATCTCGCGGTGGCGGGGTGGGCCTACCGCTCGGCCATGGGCACGTAGCCGCGCATGGCAGGCCCGGTGTACACCTGGCGCGGACGGGCGATCCGGGTGGAGGGGTCGTGCATCATCTCGCGCCACTGCGCGATCCATCCCGGCATCCGCCCCAGCGCGAACAGTGGTGTGAACATCGAGGTCGGGAACCCGATGGCGCGGTAGATCAGACCCGTGTAGAAGTCGACGTTCGGGTAGAGCTTGCGCTGCACGAAGTAGTCGTCGTTGAGCGCCACGTCCTCGAGTTCACGCGCCAGGTCCAGGAGGTCATCGCTCATCCCGAGCGATCCGAGCACCTCGTCCGCGGCCGACTTCACGATCGCCGCGCGCGGGTCGTAGTTCTTGTACACGCGGTGGCCGAAGCCCATCAGCCGCACGTCGCTGCTCTTGTCCTTCACCTTGTTCACGAAGGTGTTCACGTCGCCGTGCGTGTCCCGGATCTCCTCCAGCATGGTCAGCACGGCCTCGTTCGCGCCGCCGTGCAGCGGGCCGGACAGGGCGTTGATGCCGGCAGCCACCGAGAGGAAGAGGTTCGCGTGAGCCGAGCCCACGTTGCGCACCGTGGCGGTGGAGCAGTTCTGCTCGTGGTCGGCGTGCAGCAGCAGCAGCTTGTCCATCGCGGAGACGACCTCGTCGGGGACCTCCGGGTCGCGCACCTCGTGCAGCGCCATCCGCAGGAAGTCGCGCACGAACCCGTTCTCCGGCTCCGCGTCTGGCATGCGCTGCCCACGCGTGTGCCGCAGCACGTAGGCCACGATGGTCGGCAGTTTGGCGAGCAGCAGGACGGTCGCGAGCTCCTCGACGTCCTCACCGGCCACCTCGAACACCTCGGGGTAGAACCCCGGGAGCGCGGAGACCGCGGAGGAGATGATCGCCATCGGGTGGGCACTGCGGGGGAAGGAGGCGATGAGGCGGCGGAAGTCCTCGTGCACGTGCGTGTGCCGCAGCACCCGGGTCTCGAAGGCCTCGAACTGCTCCGTGCTGGGCAGTTCGCCCTTGCCGAGCAGGTAGGAGGTCTCCAGGTAACCGGAATGCTGGGCGAGTTCCTCGATCGGGTAGCCGCGATAGCGCAGGATGCCTTCGGCGCCGTCGATGAAGGTGATGCCCGACTGGCAGTTGGCCGTGTTCCCGAAACCCGGGTCGTAGGTCACGTCACCAGTCGTACCCAGCAACCGCTGGATCGACAGGCCGTCATTGCCCTCCACCGCGCTGACGCGCTCCAGGGTGAGCGTGGTCTCGCCGACGCTCAGGGTGGCGTCGCTCGTTCCCGACATTGGGTCTCCGTTTCGGTCGTCGCGGACAGTCAGAGGTATGCCTGATAGCGGGTAGGGCCGGACATGAGAGTCCTTATGAGTTTCTCATGCCGAGCCCAAAAACCTGTCGCGATTGTCTCATGTTCTCGTGAGGCGGCGACCGCAGCCGCTGGGTAGGTCACGAGCGGCGGGCGCGCAGCCGTGCCGCGGCCCGCGCCACATCCTGCGTGGGCGCGGTCAGGGACACCCGCACATGCTCGGCCCCCGCGGGGCCGTAGAAGATGCCGGGACCCGCAAGGATCCCCTCGTCCGCCAACAGCGTCATGATCGACCAGCATGCCTCGGGCCCGAGGCCCGGGGCGGGCTCCGGCAGCGGCATCCCGTCACCGGCGCGGATCCAGAGGTACAGGCCCGCCTCGGAGGCCTCGATCTCGAATCCCGCGGCGGGTAGGGCCTCGGTGAGCATGCTGCGCCGCTCGGCGTACCGCGCGACCTGCTCGGTCACGTGCGCATCGTCTGCCAGCGCCCGGGCCATCGCGTGCTGCACGGGTGCCGGCAGCATCATGCCGCGGTGCCGGCGCAGCTGCAGGAGCGGGTCGATGATCCCCTCATCACCCGCCACGAACGCCGCCCGGTAGCCCGCAAGGTTGGACTGCTTGGACAGGGAGTACACCGCGAGCAGGCCCGTGAGGTCGCCGTCGCAGACCCGGGGATCCAGGATGCTCGGCACCCCCGCGCCTGCCCACGGCTGGGTCCACGGCAGCAGCGCGTAGCACTCGTCCCCGGCCACGACGGCGCCGATCTCGCGGGCGGCGACCACCACCTCTCGCAGGTGATCGACACCGAGCACCCGGCCGCTCGGGTTCGCCGGTGAGTTCACCCACACCAGGCGCACCGCGCGGTTGCCGCGCCACGCCTGGACGTCATCGCTCACGAGCACCTCGGCCCCCGCGAGCCGCGCCCCGACCTCGTAGGTGGGGTAGGCCACCGAGGGGATCACGACGACGTCACCCGGCCCCAACCCGAGCTCGCTGGGCAGGTGCGCCACCAGTTCCTTCGACCCCACCGTGGGCAGCACCTGGGAGGTGGTCAGACCGGGCACACCCCGCCGTCGCGCGTAGAAATCGGCGATGGCCTCGCGCAGCGCCGCCGGGCCCGCGACCGTGGGGTAGCCGTGGGCGTCGGAGGCCTCGGCGAGCGCTGCCTGCACGAGCGCCGGCGTGGGGTCCACCGGCGTGCCGATGGACAGGTCGATCAGGCCGTCGGGGTGGCGCCGTGCACGATCCCGCAGCGGCTCCACCGCATCCCAGGGGTAGGCGACGCCCAGAGGGGCGAAGCCCATCAGTCCTCGACCTGCGGCGGGAGGGCAGCCACCAGCGGGTGATCGGTCGGGATCATGCCGAGTTTGGCGGCACCGCCCGGCGATCCGATCGTGTCGAAGAACTCCACGTTGGCGTTGTAGAAGGCCGACCACTGCGCAGGGACGTCGTCCTCGTAGTAGATGGCCTCGACCGGGCACACCGGCTCGCACGCCCCGCAGTCCACGCACTCGTCCGGGTGGATGTACAGCGAGCGTTCACCCTCATAGATGCAGTCCACCGGGCACTCGTCGATGCACGCCTTGTCCTTCACGTCGACGCACGGCTGCGCGATCACATAGGTCACGGGAACCTCTCCTCCGCTCGGTCGGACCAGTCCCACACCTCGTGGGAAGGCCGCTCGGGGGCCCGGCTACGGCCCACACTCCTAGTATCGCCGGATGAGCCAGTCGCACCAACCGCCGACCCACCCCAGGCTAACGATCGGCGACCGGGTGGTGGTGCGATACCGCCGCGCGGACGTTCGTCCCGGTGAGCCGCCGCTCAGCGATGCGGTCGGGGAGATCGTCGCCATCGACGCGGAGAACGTCCGCCTCGAGACCCGCACGGGGATCCGGGCGATCCCCCTAGCTGCCGTGGTCGCCGCCAAGCGGGTGCCACCGGCACCGCGAGGCTGAGCGATCCGGGCACCGCGCTCACGCGTCGGGGTTCTCCCCGCACACGACCCGGTTCCAAGGCGCGTACTTCCAGCTGTAGGTGTCATCCGACACGAGCTCACCCTCCAGCGTGCGAACCACGCGGTTCACGTCGATGGTGAAGCCCTGGGCGCCACCGCTCTCGGGGATGCACTCCGGCGCGGGGTTGTACAGGGTGGTCGGGTCGGTGAAGTCGTAGTGCTGACCGCTGGTGATCGTCGTCTGATACGTCTCGGTGCCCCACAACCGTGCCCACTGGCGGTCGTCGTCCCCGACCCACGCCTGCACGAGCACCCCGTGATCGGTGGTGTTGCGCCACCGCATGTCGATCGAGCCCTCGTACAGGGTGGCCTCACGCCCGGCGGGGTAACGCTCGAACCATCGGGAGTGCGGCTTGTGCTCCACGTCCTCGAGTCCGGCCTCGAAGCCGACGTTGAACAGAGTGGTGCTCAACTGGGAGAGCCCTCCGCCGTAGGCGCGGGCCTCCATACCGTTGATGACCACCCCGGACTGGTTGTAGCCGGAGGAGGCGTTGATCGGGCCGAGCGCATCGAGCAGGCTGAACTCCTCCCCCGGGAGCACGAGGGTGCCGGTGACGGCGGCGGAGCCGACACGGAGGTTCTCCGTGCGCTCGGGGTCCGGATAGGAGGGCAGCGGGGTGGAGAACTCGGCGATGACCTCCGTGACCCCGAGCGCCTCGGCGTCCGCGGTGGTGAACTCCGCCTCGGTGGTGGACAGTTCGAGCACCGCCTCGCGCTCGGTCGGGTTCAGCGCCGCACCCTCGACCGCGGCCAGGGCCTGATCGGCGTCCAGGCCCGTGCCCTCGCGCGAGGGCACCACCGTCGGGGAGCCGCCCTGCAACTCGATGCGGGCGTCCGCGGCCGCGTCACCCACCTCGGGCAGGGCCTGGGAGATCGCCTCGGCCACGGCCTCGCCGTCCATCTCGAGAGCGAAGGCGCCGTCCTGGACGACGATCCGCGAGGCAGCGGACAGCGTCTCGACGCTGAGCTGTGCGGAGTCCTCCCCCGCGACGATAGTCACGGGGCCGGACAGCAGCGGATCCACCAGGTCGGCCATCGCAGCCTCCACCTGGGACTGCCCGATCGCAGGCTCCAGTTCGACCACGGGCAGCGAGATCGTGTCCTGCGCCGTGAGCCACTCGCGCTGCACGGTCCCGACGGCGTTCTCCAGGTCCAGTCCGGAGCCGGGTTCCGCGTCGGTGACGATCGCCTCGGTGCCGGTGAGGGCGATGGTGGCATCCACCGGATCCACGCGGACGATGGACTCCGCATCCGCGAGCGCCTGCGTGAGCTGGTCCACATCCACCGTGGAGACGGGCTGCGTGCTCTGCTCACCGAAGAGTCGCTGCCAGAGTTCCACCGGGTTCCAGGTGCGGCCCACCAGCGGGTCCACACTCGCGTCGGCGTCCAGGGCGAGTCCGGAGCGCGCGGGGTCCAGGGTGGCCTCGACGGTCCCGACCTCGATGGGGATCGGTTCGCCGGTGCGCTCCGCGTAGCCCGCCTCAACGGCCGCCACGGCGTCTTCACGCGTCATGCCGCCCACATCCACGGCACCCACGGACGCCTCCGGCGCGATCCGGTCCTGTGTGTAGAACACCGAGCCCAGGTAGGCACCGCCGACCGCGAGGACGAGCACGCCGGCCACGACACCCGTGATGAGCCCCCGGCGCGAGCGAGGTCGAGACTCGAGGTCCTCCAGCGTGTCCGGCGCCGGGCCCTGCGAGCCGCCGTCGCTGGTCGACTCGGGGCCGACCCCGGCGGAGTCCGCCGTCGTCAGGTCGCTGCGTGTCTCGTCCGAATCCCTCACCTGATGCCCTCCTGAAGCGCTTGTGCGCCGATCCTGCCCATTCTAGGTTGCCGTCCCCCGGGTGGCCTCGCCGATGGCGCGCACCCGCCCCAGCCGATGCAGGAGCGCCCCCGTGCCCTGTCCGCGCCCGGCCGCCAGGACGCGCCCCAGGACCACCGCGTGATCGTGATGCTCGATCACGCGTTCCGTCTCGCACTCCACCCAGGCGGCGCTCGGCGTCACGATCGCCGCACCGGTGCGTTCCCCGCGCACGTGCGCCACCCCCTGCAGTTGCCCGAGGTCGGGCCGTCCGGGCTCGGTCAGCCAGGCCACGGCGCCCTCGGCGCCCGGTGCGACGATCGAGGCGGCCCACGTGCGGCCCTCGCCGATCAGCGGCGCGAGCCGGGAGTCCAGGTGCAGGCTCACCAGCACGGTGGGTGGCTCGAGGGAGAAGGAGACCAGGGAGGTCACGACCATCGCGTGGTCCCGGCCGTGTGCGCGCGTGGCGAGCACCACGACTCCACCGGGCAGGTGCGCGAGCGCCGCTCGGTAGTCCTCCTGTGGGACCGCGGCCGCGTCGGGTGCATCGGCGGGCGTCACCGCTCACCGCCCGCCGCAGGGGACTCGCGCAGGACCCGCTCGGGTACGAACGCGGCCACACCGACCGCCAGGACCGAGACGACCAGCCATGCGTTGCCGTAAGTGTCCCCGATGAGGACGCCCGCGCTGCTGGTGGTGGCCAGCGCCAGCACCTGCACGATCACCACCAGCCCGAGCGCGAACCCCACCAGCCCGGTCCAGCGGCTCACCGCCCGCGCCAGGAGGGCCCCGGACAACACGAGTGCGAAGGCCAACACGATGCCGTAGGGGATGCCCTCGACGCGGGCGCGGTGCACGAGGGTGCCGATGGTGCCCAGCCCGGTCCCGAGCAGGAACCAGCCCAGGCCCAGCAGCGGCTGGGCCACGCGCGCCAGGAGACCGGGAGTCGCCGGGTGCGCGGTGCCCGCGGCGTCAGCCTGAGCGGTCGAGCGCGTCCCGGCTGCCGGCGTCGCCGTGACGGGGACACCGAGCGCGAGGTCACGCAGCGCCGCGGCATCCCGGTGGGCGACGAGGGCGACCGTGGGGAGCAGGGGCGCCACCACGCCGTTGCTCAGGGCGTACCAGCCCACGGCCGACTGGTGCGGGCTGAGCGCACTCGGTCGGCCGCCGCCGTCCACCACCGGCACCGCCACCGACTGCACCTGCGAGGTGTAGCAGCGCAGCGCGGCGGCCTGGAACGGCACCACGCCGGAGGTATCCCACTCCACGCTCACCGCATCGTCGGCCACCACCAGGGCCGGCAGCTCAGCCGGTGGCGGCTGGAGCGACTCCCCGCGCCAGTCGGTCGCGTGCAGGTCAGCGGCGGCGAGCGTCACCTCGGCGCGGGCGGCCCGCATCCGACTCTCGGCCACCACCACCCAGGCCAGCACCGCGTCCACACCCTCGAGTTCCTCGCCCGCCGTGCCGGGACCGGCCGTGCGCGCGAGGGCCACCGCCCGCACGGTGATGAGGTGGGTGCGCACGTGGTCGGGGTGGCCGTAACTGCCGCCGGGTTCGTCGCAGACCACCAGTGCCGGTCGCATCTGGCGGATGAGCCGCGCCAATGCCGCGGCCTGGACCTCGGGGTCCACCGCGGTCAGGGCGTCGGGGCCGGCGTCCGGCGCGGGGCCGGCCAGACCCGGGCGGACCCAAGACATCCCGGAGTCGGTGACCGCGGCCGCCCCGGGGAGGTCGTCGAGCCAGTACCGCTCGGTGACGCCCAGCATCTCCAGGGCCTGGACGAGTTCGGCCTCCCGTGCCGGCGCCACGCCGTCCGTCCCCTCGAGGTCGGGGGTGCCGATCATCTCGCCCCGTTCGCCCCGGGTGGCGGTCACCACCGCGACCCGGCGACCCTGCGCGGCCGCCAGCGCGAGCAGGCCCCCGGCCGTGAGGGTCTCGTCGTCGGGATGGGCATAGACGGCGAGCACCCCGCCCTCGGCGGTGCGGCCGTGGTCGGGGTGCTGCGTCGTCATGCTCATGCTGGTGCTCAGGCCCCCGCCCGCTTGGCGCGGGAGGCGGCGCGGCCGCGCGCGGTCTGGTCCAGCTCGACCTTGCGGATCCGCACGATCTCGGGGGTCACCTCGACGCACTCGTCGTCGTTGGCCCACTCCAGGGACTCCTCGAGCGTGAGCAGGCGCGGCGGCGTCAACCGCTCCAGCTCCTCGCCCGTGGAGGAGCGGATGTTGTTCAGCTTCTTCTCACGCGTGATGTTGACGTCCATGTCGTCGGCGCGGGCGTTCTCCCCCACCACCATGCCCTCGTAGACGTCGGCGCCCGGGAGCACGAAGAACGTGCCGCGGTCGGACAGGTTCATCAGGGCGTGGCTGGTGACCACACCGGCGCGGTCGGCCACCAGGGAGCCGGCGGTGCGGAACTCGATCGCGCCGGCCCACGGGGCGTAGCCCTCCGCGATGGAGGAGGCGATCCCCGTGCCGCGGGTGTCGGTGAGGAACTGGGTGCGGAACCCGATCAGGCCGCGGGCGGGCACCACGAACTCCATCCGCACCCACCCGGTGCCGTGGTTGCTCATGGTCTCCATGCGGCCCTTGCGGGCGGCGAGGAGCTGGGTGACCGAGCCGAGGAACTCCTCGGGCACGTCGATGGTCATCCGCTCCATCGGCTCGTGCAGTTTGCCGTCGATCTCGCGGGTGACCACCTGCGGCTTGCCGACGGTCAGCTCGAAGCCCTCGCGGCGCATCTGCTCCACGAGGATCGCCAGGGCCAGTTCGCCACGGCCCTGCACCTCCCAGGCGTCGGGCCGTTCGGTGGGCAGCACGCGCAGGGAGACGTTGCCGATGAGCTCGACGTCCAGGCGCGCCTTGACCTGGCGTGCGGTGACCTTGTGGCCTTTGCCGCCCTTGCCGGCCAGCGGGGAGGTATTGATCCCGATGGTCATGGAGATCGCGGGGTCGTCCACTGTGATCAGCGGGAGCGGGCGGGGGTCCTCGGCGTCCACCAGGGACTCCCCGATGGTGATCTCCTCGATCCCGGCCACGGCCACGATGTCGCCCGGTCCGGCGCTCTCGGCGGGCACCCGCTCCAGGGCCTCGGTGCGCAGCAGTTCGGAGATGCGCACGGTGGTCAGGGTGCCGTCCTTGCGGGCCCAGCCCACCGTCTGGCCCTTGCGCAGGGTGCCGTTGAACACGCGCAGCAGGGCGAGACGGCCCAGGAACGGGGAGGCGTCCAGGTTGGTGACGTGCGCCTGCAGCGGGGCGCCGTCGTCGTAGGTGGGCGCGGGGATGCGCTCCAGGATCGTGGCGAAGAGCGGCTCGAGGTCGGGAGAGTCCGGCAGCTCGCCGTCGCCCGGCTGCTGCGTGCTGGCGCGGCCGGCCTTCGCCGAGGCGTACAGCACCGGCAGGTCCAGGATCGCGTCCAGGTCGATCTCGGTCTCGTCCTCCAGGTCACCGGCCAGGGCGAGCAGCAGGTCGGTGGTCTCCTGGACCACCTCGCCGATGCGCGCATCCGGGCGGTCGACCTTGTTGACCACGAGGATCACCGGCAGGTGTGCGGCGAGCGCCTTGCGCAGCACGAACCGGGTCTGCGGCAACGGGCCCTCGGAGGCGTCCACGAGCAGCACCACGCCGTCCACCATCGACAGGCCGCGCTCGACCTCGCCGCCGAAGTCGGCGTGGCCGGGGGTGTCGATCACGTTGATGGTCACGCCGTCGGGGACACCGGCGGCTGCCGCCGCGGGGCCGCCATAGCGCACCGCGGTGTTCTTCGCGAGGATCGTGATCCCCTTCTCGCGCTCCAGGTCGCCGGAGTCCATGGCGCGTTCGTCCACGTGGGAGTGTTCGCCGAAGGCTCCGGACTGCCACAGCATGGCGTCCACAAGGGTCGTCTTGCCGTGGTCGACGTGGGCCACGATTGCGACGTTGCGCAGGTCAGGGCGCACTGCCATGAGGGTCTCATCTCTCGCGCGGTGGGGACGGTCCGGCCAGGATGCCGGGCACGCGGATGCGCGCCACCGACGGCCAGGACCCGGGCCATCGTACCGTCCCGTTCCCGGCCACGCGGCGCGGATACACGTGTGCCCCGTCACGTGGACGGGGCACACGGGTACTGCTCACATCAGCCGAGGAGACCGATTCGCCCTAGTCGCCCCTGGGCTCCTGCTCCACGGATCCGGCCGCGTCGGACTGCCCGGACCCGTCGGCGTCGTCGCTCGCCGCCCCGAGGGCGAGGTCCTCCGGCGTCCCCGCCGGGGGCGTGAGCTCGCTCGAGGCGGACTCCCCCTCGGCAGTGGCGCGCTCGGTCCCCGACGCCGCTGAGTCCGGCGCCGCTGACGGGGCCTCGGCCTCCAGCACCGCGGTCGCGGTGCCGGCCGCCGCCGTCGAGGCCGCCGTCGATGCCGCGCCCGCCCCTGGGGCCGCGGGCCGCGTGTGCTCGATGGTGCCGCCGCCCACGTCGGCGCCCGGGGCGGAGCGCACCCGGCGCCACCAGGCCGAGATCCGGCCCCCGGCGCCCGTGGCGTTCCCGTTGGAGGTCCCTGCGTTCTCGGCGTCCTCCCCGAAGATCTCCGAGTACTCCTCGGTCAGGGAGGACTTCACCCGGGTCTCGATGTGGTCGGTCAGGGCGGCACGAGCCGCAGCTCGCTCGGCGCGCAGGATCGCCCGGTGCTCCTCGCTCAGTGCCTTCACGGTGGCAACAGCCATCGCGATCATGATCACCGAGAACGGCAGCCCGATGAGGATCGCGGTGGTCTGCAGCGCCTGCAGTCCACCGGCCACCAGCAGCGCGATCGCCACGAGCCCCTCCAGGACCGCCCACATCAGGCGGGACCACGCGGGCGGGTTGGCATTACCGCCGGTGGCGAGCATGTCCACCACGAAGGACCCGGAGTCGGAGGACGTCACGAAGAACACCACGACCAGCACGATCGCGATCCCGGCGAGGATCTGCGCACCCGGCAGGGTCTGCAACATCTGGAACAGCGCCGTGTTGGAGTCCACCGCGCCGTCCGGGGTCAGCGAGCCCGGGTCCGCGAGCTCGCGCTGCAGGGCGGTGCCGCCGAGCACGGAGAACCAGAAGAAGGACACGATGGTCGGGACCAGCAGCACCCCGAGCACGAACTCGCGCACGGTGCGCCCGCGGGAGATGCGGGCGATGAACACTCCCACGAAGGGTGCCCACGAGATCCACCAGCCCCAGTAGAAGATCGTCCAGCCGCTCTGCCACGCCAGGCCGGCGTCACCCTGGAACGCGGTGGTGTCGAAGGTCATTCGCAGCACGTTCTGCAGGTAGAACCCCATGGACTGCACCCAGTCCCGCAGCAGGAACAGCGTGGGCCCGAGCGCCAGGACGGCCGCCACGAAGATGCCCGCGAGCACCATGTTGCCGTTGGAGAGCCACTTCATCCCCTTGCCCACACCCGAGACCACGGAGGCTGCGGCCACGGCGGTGATACCGACGATCAGCCCGATCTGGAGCGAGACGCTCGCATCGGCGATCTCGAGGAAGCCGAGGCCGGCGGAGACCTGCATCACGCCGAAGCCGAGCGAGGTGGCCACACCGAAGACGGTCCCGAGCAGGGCGATGACGTCGATCACGTCACCGATCCAGCCCTTCACGCGGTCCCCGAGCAGGGGCTCCAGTGCCCACCTGATGGACACCGGGCGCCCCTTACGGTGGATGGCGTAGGCCAGCGCGAGGCCGACGACGACGTAGATCGCCCAGGCGTGCAGCCCCCAGTGGAGGTAGGTCTGCCCCATCGCGGCCTGCGCGAGGTACTCCGGCGATCCGGTCACCCCCGGTTTCGGGGAGATGAAGTGCGAGAGCGGCTCGGCGACCCCGAAGTACACCAGGCCGATCCCCATGCCGGCGGCGAACAGCATCGCGAACCAGACCGGGAGGCGGAAGGTGGCCTCCTCCTCGTCCTTGCCGAGCACGATGTTCCCGAACCGGCTCAGGCCCATCCACAGTGCGAAGACCACGAAGGCCGCGACGATGAGCACGTAGTACCAGCCGAAGACGCCGATGACCTCGGCCTGCAGGGTGTTCACGACGCTCTCGAACTGGTCCGTGAACGCCATCGCGAGGACCACGAAGGCCACGATCAGCAGCACCGAGGGGTAGAACACCTGGGCGCGGTGGGTATGGAGTCGGCCAGGCGGTTTCGTCGCCCCCGACGATCTCTGGTCACTAGTCATGCCTCCACTGTCACCACAGACGGCGCATCGATGGCAAATATGTGACCGAAGTGAGACAGATCCTTTGCTTCCGCCTGTGCTTTGGGGAGGATTTCTTGACCTACTCGCGGCGCACAGCCTCGCCGCCGGGCTGTGCTGTACCGGGCTGTGCCGTACCGGCCCGCAGCGTGAGCACCCGATCGGCCCGCTCGGCGGCCTCCGGATCGTGTGTGGCCACCACCGCCGCCACGCTGGCGGAGGCCACCAGGTCGTGGATGAGGTCCATCACCCGGGCCGCGGTCTCGGAGTCCAGCTGGCCGGTGGGCTCATCGGCGATCAGCACGTCGGGGCGTCCCGCGAGCGCCCGCGCGATCCCGACGCGCTGCTGCTGGCCACCGGAGAGTTCCCCCGGCCGTTGCCGCACGTGGTCGGCGAGCCCCACCTGCTCCAGCGCCTGGCGGGCTCGCTCGCGCCGCTGGGTCGGCGACATACCGGCCAGCCGCAGCGGGATCTCCACGTTCTCCTGCGCGGAGAGCACCGGGATCAGGCCGAACGCCTGGAACACGTACCCGATCCGCTGCGCGCGCAGCGCGGCCCGCGCATCGTCCCCCAGCGCGGAGATCACCGTCCGGTCCTCCCCCTGGCCCATCGTCACGCTCCCGGAGGTCGGCAGGTCGATCCCCGCGAGGATGTTCAGCAGGGTGGTCTTGCCCGCACCGGAGGGGCCACGCACCACCAGGAGCTCACCGGGCTCGACGGCGAGACTCACCCCCCGGAGGGCGGCGACCTCACCCGCCGGTGTCGCGAACACGCGCGTGACGTCGTCGCAGGCCAGCCTCATCGTTCCTCCGTCCCCGGGTAGACCTCCACGTGGTCGGCCGCGAGGTCGAGGCGCACCCGGTCTGCCAGGCCGAGCGTCTCGACGTACTCCTGCGGGAGTTGCAGGCGCCCGCTGCGGTCGAGCACCGCGTACTCCTCGTGCACCCGGGAGGAGGTCCCGTCGTCCCCGATCTCGGTGCGGCGCAGCACCTCGGTGGCCGTGCGCCCGTCCCGGATCCGGATGGTGCGGTTCACGTGGGTGGCCACCGCGGGGTCGTGCGTCACGATGATCACGGTGACACCGAGCTCGGCGTTGGCCCGCTCCATGGCCGCGAGCACCCCCTCGGAGGCCTCCTCGTCGAGCTCCCCGGTGGGTTCATCGGCGAGGAGCAGACGCGGCTGGTTGGCGCCCGCGACGGCGATCGCCGCCCGCTGCTGCTGCCCGCCGGACAGTGCCAGCGGCAGCCGGTCGGTGAGGTCGCCCAGGTCGAAGAGGTCCACGAGCTCGCCGACGCGGCGCCGGCGAGCCGCGGCGCGCACGCCCGCCAACTGCAGCGGGAGCTCGATGTTCTGCGCGATCGTCAGGTAGGGCAACAGGTTGCGGGAGGTCTGCTGCCAGATGAACCCGACGACGTGGCGCTGATAGCGCACCCGCTCCGCCCCGCGCATCGCGATGAGGTCCGTCTCCCCCACCCGCGCGGACCCGCCGGTGGGCCGGTCCAGCCCGGACAGGATCTGCAGCAGGGTGGACTTCCCGGAACCGGACGCACCCACGATCGCCACCAGTTCCCCGGCCTCGACCCGCAGGTTCAGGCCCTGCAGCGCCTGCACCTCGATGCCGTCGACGGCGAAGATGCGCACCAGGTCCTGGCACAACACGAACGGCGCCGATGAGCTCACGTGTCCCATCATTCCTCCTCGTTCCTCGGCGCGGCCGATGAGGGCGCCGTCCCGATCCGCCCGACGAAGGTCGCCACCACCAGGAGCACCGCGAGCGCGCACCCCAGGACGACCAGCAGCGACCCGCCGACCCCGCCCGGCCAGGTCGGGGCCGCCCCGGCCAGCGCGCCGAGGTCGAGCGCTCGCCACACCGCCGGTGCCAGCACGGCACCCAGACCCGCGCCCACCACGACCGCGGGCACGCTCACCGGCAGGATGTCCCACGCCGCCAGGCGACGCACCTGCGCGCGCGTGGCTCCCAGCACCCGCAGGCGGCGCCCCACCAGCGCACGGGCCGGCGCCCCGGCGAGTACGACGAGGACCAGCGCCCCGAGGCCGAGCAGGCCGCCCGCCGCCACCGCCACTGCCAGCGCCGACTCGAGCAGGCGCACCTCCCCGGCCCCCAGGACCGCGGCGACCTCGGACTCGGCCACCTGCGCGAGGCCGCCGCTGACCTCGGCCAGTTGCTCGGCGACCACGGCGGCGTCGGCGCCGTCCTCGAGGTCCACCAGGGCGAGCGTGGTGCGGGCGTCCTCGACGATCCCCGGCGGCGCGGCGGCGAGGTCCGCGAGCACCCAGGTGCCCGTGGCGTCGATCCCGGGCAGCGCCGTCGGCCCGGTCACCGGCCGCACCGCGGTCGTCCCTGCGGTGGCCCAGGTGAGCTCCATCGCGCTGCCCAGCGACATGGCCGGGCCCACCAGCACGGGCGGGGTCCCCGCCTCGGCCGGGGTGAGGTCCGCCAGGGCGCCGCGCCACGCGTCCGAGCGCTGCGCGGCCGAGCCCTCGGCGAGAGCGGCGCTGTCCACGAGGTACAGCGTGGTGCGCATGGACTGCGCGCCCGCCAGGATGGCCGGCCGCACCGTGGCGACCGGGGTGAGCGCACGCACGCCCTCCACCTCGCGCATCTCCGTGAGCACAGGCGTCAGCTCCGGCCCGGAGATCCTCACCTCGGCGCCGATCTCCTGCCAGGCCGCGGAGGTGACCTGCTCGCGCAGCGCCGCGAGCGTGCTGGTGGCCAGCACGGCGGTGGAGGCGGCCACCACGACCGCCAGCAGGGAGGCGAGGCCGAGCGCGGGGTCCCGTGCGGCGCGGGCGGATCCCACCACGTCACCGACCGATCCGCGCCGCGAGATGAGCGCGGCCGGCAGCCGCAGCAGCCAGGGGGCCACACGCAGGAGGAGGACCACGGCGGCGAGCGCGAGCAGCAGCGGCGCGAGGACCACCAGGACGTCCGCGCCCTCCACCATCGCACCGGCCGCCCCGCCGGCGCTCTCGGCACTGTCGGCACCCTCGGTCAGCAGCCGGGAGGCCGCGAGCGCCGCCACCGCGAGGATGACCCCGTCGCGCACCCAGCCCGCGGCGCGCAGGTCCCGGCGCGGGGGTCGCAGGGACACCGGGACCGGCGCCACGAGCGCCGCGAGGGCCGGGAGCAGCGCGAGGGCCGCGGGCCCGGCCCATCCGGCCACGCCGCCGGCGCTCGCGCCGGATCCGGTGAGGGCGAGCGCCAGGCCCCAGCCGAGCGCGGCCGCCGGCACGCCGAGCGCGAGGCCCTCCCGCGCCAGCGCCGCGCGGATCCGCGCCGGGTGAGCGCCGCGGGCGCGCACGAGGGCCCACACCGGCGCGCGGCGCCGGTGCAGGAGGCCGAGCGCCAGCAGGACGACCGCCCCGGCCACGCCCACCGGCCCCGTCGCGGTGGCGGTGGCCGCCGCGTTCGCGCCCGCGGTGCGCCGGGCGGCATCGTCCAGCACCGCGGCCAGTTCGCTGTTCAGCGGTAGCCGCGCCTGGTTCCCGGCATCCGTGATCGTGATCGGTGCCGCGGTGAAGCGCCGCAGCTGCGCGGCAAGGAGGTCGGGATCCGTGTCCGCCACCGCGTCGGCGTCCACGCCGTACCAGGCGGTGAGGTCGGCCTCCCCGGTCCAGGGCTGGACCGCCCGCCAGTCGGCGGGGTCGAGGGCCGCGAGCGCCGTGACGGACAACCCGGTGTTCAGGTCGTCGATCTCGCGCGGCCCGGCGAGCAGCGCCACGTGCTCGCTGATCGGCCCCGTCAGCTCGTAGGTGCCGACCAGGTGCAGGGTGAACCACTCGGCATAGGGCCCCTCGCGCTCCTGCCCGACCTCCCATCCCAGCGCCTGTGCGCTGGCGGCGGGTAGCGCCACCGGCAGCGACCACGGGATGCCGAGGTCCGCCCGGGTTGCGTCCTCACCGGTCTCCTCCAGGTGCGCCTGCGACTGCGCCGCGAGCTCCTCGGGGGTCGGGAGCGCACCCGGTGTGGGCCACTGCCCCTCCACCAGGTCCGCCTCGGCGGTGAGCTCGGGTCCGGCACCCAGGCCGAGGGCGGCCTGTGCGATGTCCGTCCCGGGGGGCGCCTGGATGGGCACGGGTTCGGTGGAGAGCACCACGCGGGCTGGGGCCAGCACCCCGCGCAGCGGTTCGTCGGCGGCCTCCCGTCCCTCCTCCAGCGCGCTCAGCACCCCGTCCCAGGGCGCATTGTCCGGGGCGGTCCCCGCGGCGGCCCCCGCCGCGGGATCCGTCGCGGGATCCGTCGTCGGCGCCGCGAGCGTCGTGACGCCCTGGACGTCGCGGACCAGGGGTGAGGACCGGGCGACGGCGTCGCTCACCACGGTGCCCCTGGCCGCCTCCGCCAGGCGCGGCCAGGCGGCCAGGCCGGTGGCCGTGGCCAGGAGCACCAGGAGCACACACGCCACGAGGGCGCGTTGCGCCAGGAGCGAGCGCAGCAGCAGGCGCCTCATCGCGTCTCCTCCCGGTGCGCGGTGTCGCGCGCCTGACGGGTCACGGTCCGCGCGACGACCAGCGCCGTGACCACTCCCCCGGCGCCCAGCACCGCCACGGCGGTGGCGAGCCACCAGGGGTGGACGTGCACCGTGACCGAGACCACCGCGGGTACGGACAACCGGACCAGCGCGGGGGTGACCAGCGCGCTGACGGCGGCCGCGACCACGAGTCCGCACAGGATCCCGGCCAGCGTCACGACCGCCGGTTCGAGCGCGCGGGCACGGGCCTGACCCCGTGCGGACATGCCGATGGCGCGCAACGTGAGGACCTCCGCACGCCGGTCTCGCACCGAGACCGCCGCGGCGGCGAGCAGGCCGACGACCGCCAGGACGAGTGCGGCGCCGGCCACCAGCGCGAAGGCTGGCGTGCCCACGGCGGTGCCGGCCGCCGCGAGGTCCGGCCACAACGCGGTGCCGCCGAGCGCTCGCGCCTGGCGTTCGAGCGCGGGGCGCCCGCCCCCCTCCGGGTCCTCACCGACCGCCGCCGTGACCGGGTCCGCGAGCGCGATCCAGATCTCGTCGGCGTCGGGGACGCCACGCGAGAACGCCACGGTCTGCGCGACCCAGCCGTCCCGGTCCACCAGCACGGCGAATCCCGGCACGCCGGGGACCTCGGCGACGGCGGCGACCTCGATGGCGAGCGGGTAGCCCGCGCCGCTGAACTCCAGGGCGTCCCCCACCGAGGCGTCCAGCGCCTGGGCGAGGGTCGGTGAGAGCACCGCCGGCAGCGCCTCGGGGGCCGGCGGGAGGAGACGACCGTGCACGGTGGTGCTCCAGCTGGCGGTGAGGACCGGGTCGCCGGGCGGGGCCGACCAGGTGGTGCCTCGCCACCCCGTGGGGGAGCCGCCTTGCTCGGCCCCGCTCCCAACGGCGGCGAGCGCGAGGCTCAGCTCCTGCACCGGCGCGGGCACGCGCGCCGTGAGGTCCAGGGCGAGCAGGGACTCGCCCGCCGCCGGCTGCGGGATGCTCACCCGGTTATCGCCGAAGGAGACCTCCTGCGCGGACTCCTGCCAGCGCACGGCGCCCGCGGCGTCCACGAACCAGGCCAGGACGCTCAGCTGCGCGGTGGTCTGGGCGGGCAGGGTCGTACCGCCGGACTGCTGCAGCGACAGCGTGACCTCGCGGGCGCCGTCGAGGCCCCCCGCGGCCGGGGGTGCGGGGGTGATCGCCGCGGCGAGCGCGTCCGGGTCAGCCCCGGTCCCGTCGGGGAGCGCCATGACGTCGGGGAGCAGGGATGCCGGCACGGCCAGCAGCTCGGCCTCCACACCCCCGACGTCGCCGGTGACCCGGTTGACGCGCGCCGTCGCGGTCACACCGGGAACGTCCGCCAGGGGCGCGACGTCCCGCGGCGGGTAGGCCGCGGAGACGGCGCCGCGCGGCGGGAGCTGGATCCGCGCGTCCGCTCCGGACTGGGCGGCGAGGAGATCGGCGCGGGCGGCGCCCGCGGAGGCCGCGTAGGTCGCCGCCACACCCGTGGTGCCGACCGCGGCGGCGAGCAGCAGCACGGGCACTGCCTGGGAGCGGCTGGTCCTGGCGACCGAGAACAACCCGAGGGCGGGCGTCACCGGCGCCCGGACCGCGATCCGGTCCATCGCGGCCCACACCGGGGCGAGGGCCACGAGCAGGACGAGGGCGCAGGCGAGGACGGCCAGCCCGGGAGCGGGGAGGGCGAGAGCGGCCTCCAGCGCCGTCCAGGAGCTGCTGCCGACCAGTGAGAGCAGCCGCCAGGTGCTGAGGGCCGCGAGCAGCACGATCAGCCCGGCGCTCACGCCCCGCACCAGGGTGGTGCCGCGGCCGGCCTGTTCCGGCCGCAGGATCCCCGTCACGGCCGGCAACGCGATCGCCGCCCACGCCAGCGGCAGCGCGACCAGGGCGACCAGGCCGCCGCCGGGGGCCACCGCCAGCCCCAGCGCCGCTCCGAGTGCCACCGCGAGTGCCGCGAGGACGCCGGTCTCGGCCACCTCCATCGCGACCAGGCGGCCGGGTGCGGCGCCCCGCGCGAGCATGATCCTGCTGTGGGCTGCGCGGGCCCGCGCCAGGAGCCGGGCCACCTGGGACAGGCACAACAGGCCGAGGATCGCGAGCATCACCAGGGCCACGCCGGTGACGGCGCGGGCGTCGGCCGCGGCGGCCGCCAGCTCGGCCAGGGTGTCCGCGAGCGTCCCGGTCTCGGTCAGCCCCCGGGGGGCGAAGTCGTCGGTCGCCTCCAGCGCGGCGGGGAGCGCGGCGAGCGCCGCGGCCAGGGGTGCTGCGCCGTCGGACACCAGCGGGGCGCCCGACGGCGTGATCGTCCACCGCAGGTAGGGATCGCCCGGGATGGTGGTCGCCTCGGCCACGACGAACGGCCCGGTCACCTGCTGCTCACCCGTGAGCTGGGCCGAGTCCGCGGCGGTCCAGAGCGGGGCGGAGGGTTCCCGCGCGGCGAAGGTGCCGACGACCTGGAGGCGCAGGGCCCCCTCCCGCCCGAGGGCGACCACGTCGCCCACTCCCAGGCCCGCGCGGTCGGCCGCGCTCACCGGCAGGAGCGCCGGGACGACGCCCGGCTCGTCGGCGCTCGCCCCCGGCTCGCTCAGCCAGCGACCGTCGATCAGGTCCGCGCGCCCCGCCAGGTCCGCTGCGGTGGCCAGGAACGCCGCCCCGGCCGCCGCGTCCTCGCGCTGCAGGGTGAGCGACTCCCCCACCCACGCCCGGGTGACGTCGAGGGCCGCGCCGTCCTGCGGCGTGCCGCCGGACGCCGCGATGAGGTCGCCCAGGAGGGTGACCAGCGCGTCGTCCTGTGCCTGCGGATCCTGCCCGGCCCGGGTCTGCAGCACCAGTGCCCCGGGTGCGCCCTGCCGGGAGGCGAGCTCCGTCGTCGTGATCGCGTCGGAGCGCTGCACCACGAGGCCGGAGCCGGCCGCGGCCGTGGCCGTGACCAGGGCGACGAGCGCGGCCAACACCGCCAGCAGGGCGGCCTGGGCCCGCGCTCGCCGCGCGAGGAACCTCACGGTCGGGCGTTAGAGCGTGTTCCCGACGCGCAGCGCGTGGGACTCCTCGCCCAACTCCTCCATGAGCGCGTAGCGCGCCTCGCGGCGGGCCTTCTGCTCGGCGGGGTCGGGCACCGGCGCCGCCGCCAGCAGTCGGCGTGTGTACTCCTCCTGCGGCCGGGCCAGCACCGCCTGGCGCTCACCCTGCTCCACGATGAGGCCGTTCTCCAGCACCACCACCCGGTCGGCGAGCATGTCGATCACCGCGAGGTCGTGGCTGACGAACAGGCAGGCGAACTCGAACTCGCGCTGCAGCGTGGTGAACATCTCCAGCACGCTGGCCTGCACGGACACGTCCAGCGCGGAGGTGGGCTCATCGGCCACCAGCAGCTCCGGGTCCAGGGCGAGCGCCCGCGCGATCGACACGCGCTGGCGCTGACCACCGGAGAGCTCGTGCGGATACCGGTTGTAGACGTTGCGCGGGAGCTCGACCGCGTCCAGGAGCTCGTAGACCTTCTGCTCCTGGGCCTTGCGGTCCCCCACCTTGTGCACCACGAGCGGCTCGCTGATGCACTCCCCGATCGGGAAGCGCGGGTCCAGGGAGCTGGCCGGGTCCTGGAAGACCACCCCGATCCGCTTGCGCAGCGCCTTGAGGGCGGCACCCTTGGTGGCGCCGATGTCGTGCCCGAGGATCTCGATCGTCCCGGAGGCCGCGGGGATGAGCCCCAGCGCACAGCGCGCGATCGTCGACTTCCCGGATCCCGACTCCCCCACGAGCCCGACGATCTCGCCCTTGTCCACGTGCAGGGTGACGTCGTCCACGGCGCGGAAGACAGGCTTACCGGTCCGCTGGTACTCGATGACCAGGTTGCGCAGATCGAGAGCGGTGACCTTCTCCACCTCGTGCGTCACGGCCTCGCCCCGGGCACCGAGGTGGGGCACGGCGTTCAGCAGCCGCTTGGTGTAATCGTGCTGCGGCTGGGTGAGCACCTCCTCCACACTGCCGGTCTCCACCAGGTCGCCCTTGTACATCACGGCCACCCGATCGGCCATGTCCGCCACCACACCCATGTTGTGCGTGATGAGCAGGATGCCGGTGTTGAGCTCGTCCTTCAGGGATCGCAGCAGGTCGAGGATCTCGGCCTGCACCGTCACGTCCAGGGCGGTGGTGGGCTCGTCCGCGACGATCACCCGTGGGTTGCAGGAGATCGCCATGGCGATGACCACGCGTTGGCGCTGACCGCCGGAGAACTCGTGCGGGTACTGCTTCAGGCGCCGCTCCGGCTCGGGGATGCCGACCATGCGCAGCAACTCCACGGCGCGGGCATCCGCCGCCTTGCCGTAGGCGATGCCGTGCAGCTCCAGGGCCTCGGTGAGCTGATCGCCCACCGTGAGCACCGGGTTCAGGGCCGTCATCGGCTCCTGGAACACCATCGCCACGTCCCGGCCGCGCATCCGGCGCAGGGCGGCATCGCTCAGCGAGGCGATCTGGCGGCCGGCCACCGTGGTGGTGCCCGTGATGGTGGCGTTCTTCGGCAGCAGGCCGAGCGCCGTCATCGACGTGACGGACTTGCCGGACCCGGACTCCCCCACCAGGGCGAGCACCTCACCGGCGCGCAGTTCCAGGTCGATGCCCTTCACCGCGTGCACGGAACCGAACTCGGTGGAGAACTTCACATCCAGTCCACTGAAGGCGAGCACCACGTCGTCGTCGCTCACGACCGCGTGCTCGCTCGTGGTCGCGGTCTCCTCGGCGCCGCCGCGCCGCTTGAATGCACGCATCAGTCCTTGTTCCTGTTCTGGCGGGGGTCGAACGCATCGCGCAGACCGTCACCGATGAAGTTCACGCACAGGGCGATGGCCACGATGAACAGACCGGGGAACCAGAACAGCCAGGGGCGAACCGTGAAGGCGTTCTGATAGGTGCTGATCAGCGAGCCGAGCGAGACGTCCGGCGGCTGCACCCCGAACCCGAGGAAGCTCAGCGAGGTCTCCAGCAGGATCGCCGCGGAGATCGAGAACGTGGTGTTCACGATGATCACGCCGATCGTGTTGGGCAGGATGTGCTTGCGGATGATCCGGCCGGAACTCGTGCCGATGGCCTGGGCTGCGGAGACGAACTCCCGTTCGCGCAGCGAGAGGACCTCACCGCGCACCAGTCGGGCCAGGGAGGTCCAGGTGACGGCGGCCAGCACGAGCGCCAACACCATGATCCCGGAGTCCCCGAAGCTGCGGGCCAGCACGGCGGCGAGCACGAGCAGCGGGATGATGATGAGCAGGTCCGTCATGCGCATCAGCAGCGACTCCACCCAGCCGCGGTAGTACCCGGCCAGGCCACCGATGATGGCACCGATCAGAGTGGAGAGGATCCCCACCACGAACGCGATGACCAGGGAGATCTGGGTGCCGCGCATCACGAGGGCGAAGTAGTCACGGCCCACCGTGTCCTGGCCGAAGGGGTGTTCCCCGAGGGTGAACCATCCGATCGTGGGGCGACCGCCGTCGACCGTGGCACCGGTGGTGGTGAACTCCTTGCCCCACCAGCCGGGGATCGGTCCGAAGCCGATGGAGGTGAAGGCGAGCACCGTGATGAAGGCGAGTACCACCATCGCCACGATCGCGCCACGGTGCCGGAAGAACCGGCGCCGGATGAGCGCGCCCTGGCTGTAGGACTTCTGCTGGGACTCCGGCTCCATCTCCAGGCCGACCATGCCGCCGGGCTGCGGGGTGGGGGCGTGCCGGGACTTGCCGGGCATGATCTCCTCGGCGTGGAGGGACTCCTCCCGGTCCTCACGGCCCTCGTTGTCCCCTGGGTTGCGGTCAGACATGGGTAACTCCGTTCCGGGTCGGGGTGGCGTCGATGAACTGCACGGCGCTCACCTCCGGATCCGCGGGTCGAGGAACGCGTAGGCGATGTCGGCCACCATGTTCATGACGATGGCAGCGATACCGACCACCAGGAAGAACGCCATCACGGGTGCCGGATCCACGTCCCGCACTCCCGAGATGAACAACTCGCCCATGCCCTTCCAGCCGAACACCGTCTCGGTGATGACCGCGCCGCCGATGAGCCCGGCGAAGTCGAACGCCACGATCGTGGTGATGGGGATGAGGGCGTTGCGGAAGGCGTGCTTGACGATGACGACGCGCTCGGAGAGCCCCTTGCTGCGGGCGGTGCGCACGTAGTCCTGGCTCATCGTCTCCAACATGGAGCCACGGGTGTAACGCGAGTAGCTCGCCACCGAGATCAGCGTCAGCAGGATCGTGGGCAGCAGCAGCTGCGTGCTGACGTCGAGCAGGTTCTCCCAGAAGTCCCCGGTGAAGTTCGGGGTGCTGGAGCCGATGGTGGAGATCGGTCGCGGCTTGAGCTGCAGGAAGTCGGCCCAGGCGTAGACCATGCGGTCCAGCGCCACCAGCATCGACATGATCACGGCCATGACAGCGGACAGCCCCATCGCGGCGCGACGGGAGTCCCCGCCCCAGAAGTACCCGGATACGAGGCCGACGGCGATCGCCACGAGCAGCAGCACGAACAGGATCGGCCAGCTCGGGTCGGCCAGCAGGCCACCCACCGCATAGTAGGCGATCACGCCGGCGCCCACGGTGGTGAGCACCGAGTACAGCACCCGGCGGTTGCGCAGCCCGGTGAAGATCGCGGTCAGACCGACCGCGCCACCCAGGGAGGTGAGCAAGACGACCCCGATGCCCATCGCGGGCTGACGCCACCACCCCACGGCCGTGAAGTACATCAGCGCGGACACCACGAACACCAGCGTGATCCCGGCGGTGAGTGCCCGGCGGCGCCAGCCACCCCCGAGCACCGAGGAGAGGATGACCGCCAGCACCACACCCGCGATGACGGATTGCAGCAGCGTGATCTGTGGATCGGCTATCCAGTCGTTGAACCGGATGGCGCCGAACTCCTTCAGCAGCACGGCCGCCCAGAAGACCGGGAGGGAGAAGAACAGGAAGGTCAGGAAGGTGACGACGTAGTCGAATCCCGAGTACTGCCGGATCGCGGTGATGATACCCACGATGATGCCGATGACGATCGCGAGCAGCGTCGCGAGGGTCACCAACCGCAGGGTGCTGCTGGCGGCGTTCGCCACGAGGCTGGAAACGTCCACACCATTGCGGCTCGTCCCGAAGTCGCAGGCACCGACCACGCAGCCGGAGACGCCTCGCAGCCACTCCCAGTAGCGCTGGTACCAGGGCTGGTCCAGCCCCATGTAGGAGATGCGACGCTCGATGAGTTCGTCGCGGTTGTCCGCGTTCGATTCGCGGAGATCGGCCAGCGGATCGCCCGAGTTGATGGTCAGGACGAACATCAACAGCGATCCGACCAGCAGCACGAGGAAGGAGATCCCCATGCGCTTGAGAATGAACTTGGTCACGGTGTGTGGGCCCTTCGGTGGAGGCTCGGGACGCCGCCACGGCGTTCGCTCACTCTAGCGGGCACCGACCGCCGCATGGTGGGGCGACATTCGAGGTGCTGGCGACGGGAGCGAGGCGTCGCGAGACGCGGCGATGGGGCAAGAGCCCGGAGGCCCTTGCCCCATCGCGTGATCCGTGCCTATCTGGCTGGCGGACTGAGGGAGGAACTACCTCAGTCGGCGCGGACCCACTGCTCGGCGTTCCACGCGACCGTCGACTGGGTCGAGGTGGCGCGGACGTTGCTCAGCGAGGAGTCGTACGCGACGACGCCCGGGTGAGCGAACAGCGGGATGCCGAACAGGGTGTCCCAGAGCGTCTTCTCGATGATGACGAGCTGCTCCTCCTGCTCACCGGTGTCCAGCGTGGTGGTCAGCGTGTCCCAGGCGGCGTCCACGGTCTCGTTGGAGTAGCCACCGTAGTTCTGGCCACGGTCGGTGCCGTAGATGTTCTGACCCGAGGTGATCTGGCCGGAACCGGCCCACGCGAACAGCGCGACCTCGTAGTCACCGTTGGGCAGGTCGTCCGAGAAGAACTCACCGGAGCCGCTGTCCTGCACGTCGAAGCCGGCCTGGTCGCAGGAGTCCTTGATCAGGGCGACCTCTTCGGTACGGCGCTGGTTCGGGGCGTTGTAGCCCACGCGGATGGTGACCGGGGTCTCGACGCCGGCCTCCTCGATCTTGGCCATCGCGCCCTCGATGTCGACCTGGTCGTACCGGCCGTCGTAGGACTGCGAGACGATCGACTCGTAGTTCGGCTGGAACGGGAAGACCTCGCGGGCGTTCATGACCTGCGCCTCGGGGTTGATCGGGGCGATCAGGTTGTCCACGATCAGCTGACGCGGCACGCACATCGCGAACGCCTCACGCAGCTCCAGGCTGTCGGCGAACGCGGAGGTGTCGCCGAAGTTGAAGTCGAGGTGCTCCCAGGTCAGGGTGTCGTTGGTCTGCAGCGCCACGGAGTCGCCCATGGCCTCGATCTGCGTCAGGGTGTCGACGGTGGCCTGCGGCTCGATGACGTTGAGGTCACCGTTCTGCAGCGCCTGCGCCTGCGTCTCGGCCGCCGCGAAGCGGTAGACGAGCGTGCTGCTCGCGGGCGGGGTGCCCCACCACTCGGGGTTCGGCTCCAGCGTGATGGACTGACCGGCCTCCCAGGAGGCGAGCTGGTACGGACCAGAGGAGAGCGCGATGTCGGAGGACGGCAGCTCACCCGGGGTCGGCGAGAGCCAGCCCTCGTTGTAGAAGTCCGCGATCGGCTGCAGCGCCTCGACGTCGCCGTCCTGGATGGCAGCCGTCATGTCCTCGAGGGAGACGCCGGCCTGCTCCGCGGCCACGTGGGCCGGGAACTGCATCATCGTGGCGAGCATGTAGTCCGGGTACGGGTCGGAGTAGACCAGCGTGAAGGACTTGCCGCCGGCCTCGCCCTGCGGACCGTCCGGGGTGCGGTCCCCCAGGTCGGTGCCACCGACGTAGTTGAACAGGGGCACCTCACCCTCGTCACCCTCGACCGTGAACGCCTGGGTGGCCCAGGAGAACAGCGCGTCCTCGTAGGTGATCGGCGTGCCGTCGGACCACACCGCGTCGTCCGCGATGGTGTACTCGACCGTCATCGGGTCCTCGGAGACGAGCTCGATGTTGCCGAACTCCTCGTTCACGTAGATCGTGCCGTCGGTCCCGTAGTAGTAGAAGCTGCTCTGGAAGCGGTCGTTCACCACGGAGTTGTAGGTGGAGTAGGTCTCCGGCGTGTTGCCGTTGTACCCGAGCCACTCGTCCTCACCGAGGGAGAAGGAGACCGTGTCGTCCTTCGTCGTGATGTCGCCGAGGTCCTCCTTGTCGGTGCCCTCGTACATCACCTCCTCGCCGGAGCCGGTCTCGTCGGTCTCCTCCGAGGTCTCGTCCGTCGCAGCGTCCGTCGCCTCGTCGTCCGACGAGCCGCTCGTGCAGGCGCTGAGGACGAGTGCGGTGGCCGCCATCACGGCGACGCCCCCCGTCATCTTGCGGATCTTCAATGTTCCTCCATGTGGATCGGCATCCGTGGCACCAGGACCAGCCCCAATGGGTGGTGGCGGACTGGCTCCGGACCGGCTGCCTGGTCGGCCCCCGGGACGGCACCACGAACACGTAGGTGGAGTCAGAATAGGCAGCCTCAGGTGAGGCGCAGGTCACACAGCCGCGAATCCGGGGCATCGTTACGGAATTGATGCCGTTCCCGCGAGAGCGTGACCGCGGCGAAACACGGCCGTTACACGACCTCAGGCGCGCTCGTCCTGGCGCTCGTCCTGGCGCTCGTCCGCGAGGCGGGAGTCGACCAGCTCGGCGATCACGGCCTCCTCGGCGGCGCCGTCGAGCACCCCCTCCAGCGTGGGGTCACCGCCGGCCGGGACGCGCGGCTCGGCGAGCTTGACCAACACGACACCCACGAGCACCAGTGCGGCGCCCATGAGCTGGACCGGCCCCATCGCCTGGCCGAGGAGCACCCAGGCGATGCCCCCGGCGGCGACGACCTCGAGCAGCCCCACGAAGGAGGCAAGCCGGGAACCGAGCCTGCGGGCCGCGGCGATCCCGGCCACGTAGGACAGCGCCGCGGTGACCACGCCGAGGATCGCGAGCGCGAGCCACCACGGCATGGCGAACGGCACGAACTGCACCTCACCGGTGGCGAACCCCATCGGCAGGATGCCGACGAGGGCCGCCAGGCCCAGCAGCACCGCCGCCAGGCCGAGCCCGCCCGCGGCCAGGGTGATGGGTGGCAGCGTCATGCGATCGTCACCGGAGATGATGAAGTACCCGGCCGCGCCCGTAGCCGCACCCAGCGCCCACGCGACGCCGGTGAGGTTCACCGAGACACCGCTGGTCAGCCCCACGAGCATCGCCAGGCCCGCCATGGCCACGAGCGCGCCCGCGAACGTGAGCGGGGTGGGCTTGCGGCCGTGCACCCATAGCCACAGGACCACGATGAGCGGCGCGAGGTACTCGATGAGCATCGCCGCGGACACATCGATGTACTGCACCGCCATGAAGTAGCACAGCTGCGCGCCGACGATCGCCAGCACGGAGAAGGCGACCAGGGCGCCGGCATTCTGCCGCAGCAGGTGCCACCGCCCGTGCAGCGCGCGCAGGCCAGGGATCAGCAGGACGAGCGCAGCGATCGTGACGCGCACCAGGGTGGCGCTACCGGCGGTCCACCCGAGGTCCATCAGGCCTCGGCCGATCGAGCCGGAGGCGCCGAACGCCGCCGCGGAGAGCAGGGCGAGACCGAGTCCGGCGGCCAGGGTACGGCTGGGGTTCACGCCCCCTCGGGCGGGTGCGTCATGAGTCAACTGCGTCATGACACCTGACGCTACGCCCCCGCCTGGTAAGGTGTCAAAATGGTTTTCGCTCATGACACGCAGGAGGCGCTGGAGTCCGGCGTCTTCCTGGCGAACTCCGAGTTGGAGCCGGACACCCTCACCTCGATGGCGGAGCTCGAGGCGTTCTTCGACGACTTCGGCTACACCGGCGATCGGCCCGGCCCCAGCGACCTGGAGCCGGTGCGCGCGATCCGCACGCGACTGCGGCAGATGTTCACGGCCACCCGGGACGGCGCCGTCCCCCTGATCAACGACGTCCTCGCCGAGTTCCACGCCATGCCCCAGGTGGTGCGCCACGGCGAGGTGGACTGGCACGTCCACGCCACCACGGATGACCGCCCGTTGCACGAGCGCATCCTGGTGGAGACCGCGATGGGCATGATCGACGTGATCCGCGGCGACGAGATGAGCCGCTTCAGCCGCTGCGCCATGGAGGACTGCGAGGGTGTGGTCCTGGACTTCTCCCGCAACCGGTCCCGCAAGTACTGCACCACCACCTGCACCAACCGCGCGGCGCAGGCCGCGTTCCGCGCCCGCCAGGCCTGAGGCTGCGCGCCCGCCGACCGTGCGGTTGTGCACCCCCACCCCCGCCGAGCGTGCCATTACGCTGACCTGCGGCGCTCAAACCCTGCGCAACACATCGCTCGGCGCACCCTGCGCCCCGCAGCACCGCCGAGCGTGCGGTTGTGCATGCCACCTCCCCGCCGAGCGTGCCCTTACGCATCGGCGCCGCCGTCACCCTCGCTCCTGGCGGTGCCGCCCACGCAGAGGGCGGTGCATTCCACCGGGAGGCAAGCGGTTCCCCGCATCGCCGCAGGTCAAGTGCGTACACCCGGCTGGAGGAATCGGGCGCCGCGACCCGGTCCACCGCCCGTAGCGAGGGGTGCACCGCCCGTAGCGAGGCCTGGCCACGACACCCGGGTCGACGTCGGCGCGCACACTGGATGGGTGGACGAGGTGATCGTGGCGGCGGGTCCGGGGATCCCGGACGGCCTGCGCATCCCCGCCGCCGAGCTCACCGAGCAGTTCTCCCGCTCCCCCGGCCCCGGTGGTCAGTCCGTCAATACCACCGACTCCCGGGTGCAACTACGTTTCGATCTGGGCACGACGGCGTCGCTCACCGAGGCGCAGCGCAGCCGAGCGCTGGAGCGCCTTGCGCCCCGACTCGTGGGCACCGAACTGGTCATCGAGGCCTCCGAGCACCGCTCACAGTGGCGCAATCGGGCCGCGGCGCGGCAGCGCCTGGCCGAACTCCTGCGCGAATCGCTCATCCCGCAGCCACAACGCCGCGCCACCAAGCCCACCCGAGGTTCCCAGCGCCGTCGACTCGCGGCGAAGACCCAGCGCTCCCAGCTCAAGCAGACCCGACGCCGACCCGGCCCCGAGTAGCGCCTACCCCGGCAGCGGGGTGCCCTGGTGGAAGACCAGGCGCCCGCCGCCGTGTGCGCTACTCGCGGTCGGCGACCGCCGGGGTGTTCGCCCGGATGATCTCGTGCTGGTACGGCGCGACCACGTCGCCGGACACCCGGCAGTCCAGCACGAGGAACGGCCGCTGCTCCGGATCCTGCAGCGCCCAGGCGCGCAGCCGCTCGAGGTCACCGAGGTTGCGGACCACCACGCCCTCGGCGCCGACCCCGGCGGCGAGCGCCGCGAAGTCGACCTGCGGGATGAGCATCGGCTCGCGCGCGAGCCCGGCGCGGCCGTACACGTGCACCTCGGCGCTGTAGGCGGCGTCGTTCCAGACCACCGCGAGGCCCCGGCCGCCGGCCACCCGCACCGCGGGCTCCAGGTCGGCGAGCGCCATCAGCCCGCCACCATCACCGGTGGTCAGCACCACGGTGGCGGTGGGCTTCGCGAGCACGGCACCGGGGACGGACGGCCAGCCCAGCCCGATGGCCTGGAAGGCGGTGCCGACCATGAGCATGCGATCGGGTGCGGCCACCGGCCAGTACATGTTGGCCCAGCCGATGAAGTGGCCGCCGTCGGAGACGACCACGCGGTCGGCGGGGAGCATCTCGCCGATGCGGGCCGCCACCTCGCGGGGGTCCAGGGCGCCCTCGGGGGCGTGGTCGTCGCCGCGTTCCTGCGCGCGCAGCGGCGCGATCGCCACGGACTCCCGCCACGGCGCGGCCCGAGGCGCGGGCTCCCCCAGTGCGGCGAGGATGCGGCGGGCGGCCACGCCCGCGTCGGCGCGGACGAACCCGCCCACGTGCGGGTGCGTGGCGGCCTGCGCCGTGTCGATCTGGTAGATCCGGGTGCCCGGGGCGACCAGGTCACCGAACCGCATCGTGAACTGGTTCAGCGAGGCGCCGAAGACGACGGCGACGTCGGCCTCGCGGACCAGGTCCATCGCCCCGGGTGCGCCGAACCCGCCGGTGACCCCGAGGTCGAACTCGGGGCGGGGGAAGACCCCGCGCCCCAGGGCGGTCGTGGCCGTGACCGCGCCGACGGCGTCGGCGATCTCGCCCAGCGTGCGGCCGGCATCGGCGAGCCAGGCGCCACGGCCGGCGAGCAGCAGCGGCCGCTCCGCGCCCGCGAGAGCCTCGGCGATCTCCTCCAGCATGCGTTCGGCGAACACACCGGCTGGGGCCACGGGCGCCGGGAGTCGCGGTTCGGGCACGGTGGGGACAACTCCGGCGTCGAGCCGGGCGACGTCGTAGGGCACCGCGAGCACCGTCGGCACCCGGTAGGTCAGGGCATGTTCGACGGCGATCACCACCGTGGCCGCGGCGTCGGTCCTGCCCACGGTGTAGGTGCGCGCCCCGACGGCAGCGGCCATGCCGATCTGGTCGACGTCCCAGGGGCGCGGACCGGAGGTGGGTTCATCGCCCACCACCAGCACGAGCGGCACGTGCGCCTGGACGGCTTCGGCCAGCGCGGTCAGGGTGTTGGTGAAGCCGGCGCCGTACGTGGCGGTCGCGGCCGCCAGGCGGCCGGAGGCGCGGTAGTAGGCGTCGGCCGCCACCACTCCCCCGGCCTCATGCCTGACCGCGATGAAGAGCACGTCGGTGGTGCGCTCCAGCGCGTCCAGCACGTAGGCGTTCCCGTTGCCCATCACGCCGAACATGTGGTCGACGTGGCGGGCGAGCGTGGTGGCGACATGGGCTGACACCGTGACCATGGCAGGACTCCTTCCTGTTCCTCAGCCCGCGAAGGGATCCGGCGTCAGGGTGTACTTCGTCTGCAGGTACTCCGCGATCCCCTCGGCGCCGCCCTCACGCCCGAGCCCGGAGGACTTCCACCCGCCGAACGGGGCGGCCGCGTTCGAGACGACACCGACGTTGAGGCCCAACATCCCGGTCTCCAGCCGCTCGATCATCCGCTGCCCGCGTGCCAGGTCCTGCGTGAACACGTAGGACACCAGGCCGTACTCGGTGTCGTTCGCCAGGCGCACCGCCTCCTCCTCCCCCTCGAAGGGGACGACGGCGAGCACCGGTCCGAAGACCTCCTCCCGCAGGATGTCGCTCCCGTGGGCGACCCCGCTGAGCACGGTCGGCTCATAGAAGGTCCCGGGGCCGGGCACCGGGTGCCCGCCCGTGGTCAGGTGTGCACCGCGCGCGACGGCGTCCTGCACCAGGGCCTCGGCCTTGGCCACGGCGCGGTCATCGATGAGCGGCCCGATCGCCACCCCCTCCTGGGTGCCGGGACCGATCCGCATCGCCTGCACGCGCTCGGTGACCCGGCGCGTGAACTCCTCGGCCACCGCCGTGTGCACGATGAATCGGTTGGCGGCCGTGCACGCCTGCCCGATGTTGCGGAACTTGGCCAGCATCGCGGCCTCGACTGCCGTGTCGAGGTCGGCGTCCTCGAACACCACGAACGGCGCGTTCCCGCCCAGCTCCATCGAGGTGCGCAACACACCCTGCGCCGCCTGTTCCAGGAGGCTCCGCCCGACCGGGGTGGAGCCGGTGAAGGAGAGCTTGCGCAACCGGGGGTCGCGGATGATCGGTTCCGAGACCTCCCCCGAGGTCGAGGTGGTGACCACGTTGACCACGCCGGCCGGCAGGCCCACCTCCTCCAGCAGCGCCACGAACGCGAGCGTGGTCAGCGGGGTGAGCGCGGCTGGCTTGATGACGGCGGTGCATCCCGCGGCGAGGGCGGGGGCGATCTTGCGGGTGGCCATCGCGAGCGGGAAGTTCCACGGGGTGATGAGGAAGCACGGCCCCACCGGGTGCTGGGAGACCACGATCCGTCCGCTGCCCTCGGGGTTCGGACCATAGCGACCCTGGATCCGGGGCGCCTCCTCGCTGAACCAGCGCAGGAACTCGGCCCCGTAGGTCACCTCGCCGCGCGCCTCGGCCAGGGGTTTGCCCATCTCCAGGGTCATGAGGAGGGCGAACTCCTCCGAGCGCTCGGTGAGCAGGTCGAAGGCCCGCCGCAGCAGTTCGCCCCGTTGCCGCGCGGGCGTGGCGGCCCATTCGGGCCCGGCGGCCACCGCGGCGTCCAGGGCGGCCATCCCGTCGGCGGGGGTGGCATCCGCGATGCGTTTGATCTCCTGCCCGGTGGCCGGGTCGTTCACCGACAGGGTGCGGCCCTCCTGCGCCCGGCGCCACGCACCGCCGATGAACAGGCCCTCCGGCACGGACTCCAGCACGGCACTCCGGTTCTCGGTCATCACAAGCCCTTCGTCGTGGGTCGGGCGTGGTGCAGCCCGACGGTCTCCATGGTCTCGGCCGGTGCCGTGGCGACGCTAGCCCGCGGCGCCGGCCCGGAGGAACTGCCCGAGGAACGCCTCGAGCTCCTCGGTCGCGGTCAGCGGCAGGATCGCGGCCACGTACTGGTCGGGGCGCACCACGACGACCACCCCGGAACGGTCGATGCCGCGCTCGGCGAAGATGTCCGCGTGGCTCCACGCATTCGGTGCCGCGGCGTACACCTTCTCCCAGTCCGTCAGCGCGAGCGGGCCGGTGCGGGGCAGGAAGAGCTCCGGCACGGCGCCCAGGTCAACCTCCTCGTAGCCCTGCTGGTAGATCACCTTGACGTCGAGGATGGCATCGACGTCGGCGCCCTGCGGCGTAAATCGGCGCAGCGCGCTCTCGGGACGGGACATCGCCCGCGCCCAGGCGGCCAGTGCCGACTCCGCACCGGCCGGGGCGGCGTCCGCGAAGGCGTACAGGCGCCACCGGCCGTCCGCGCGCGCGTGGTGACCGAGGTGGATCGCGTTGCCGTCGCAGACCCGCACCACCTGCACGCTCTTGAACCGCTTGCCGATCGGGAACCCGTCGGCCAGGGCCTGGTGCCTCCCATCCGCCTCGATCATCGAGGGGCCGTACTGGGTCATGAACCCCGAGGGGAACTCGGCGGTCCCGAGGTAGAACGTGGCGAGGTCGCTCGGGTCGGTGATCTCCTCGGGTTTGCGGGCCATGAGGCTGGACCACTCGCGGTCGAAGTCGATCAGTTGCTGGGCGACCGGTAGCCGCTCCGCCGAGTACGTGGCCAGCAGGGACTCGGGGCTCAGGCCGGCCAGCACGTAGCCCAGCTTCCAGCCGAGGTTGAAGGCATCCTGCATGGAGACGTTCATCCCCTGGCCGGCCTTGGCGCTGTGGGTGTGGCAGGCGTCCCCCATGAGGAACACCCGCGGGGACCTGCTCTCCCCCTCGGCCACGTCGTCGAACTTGTCGGTGACCCGGTGACCGACCTCGTAGACGCTGTGCCAGGCGACCTGCTTCACCTCGATCGTGTAGGGGTGCAGGATCGCGTTCGCCCGCTCGATGATGTCCTCGATCGAGGTGGCACGGACCCGGTGGTTGTCGTCCTCGGCGACCTCACCGAGGTCGATGTACATCCGGCTCAGGTACCCGCCCTCGCGGGGGATGTGCAGGATGTTCCCGGCCCGCGCGTTGATGGCGCACTTGGTGCGCCAGTCCGGGAAGTCGGTGTTGACCAGCACGTCCATCACGCCCCAGGCGTGCTGCGAGGCCCCACCCACGTGCACCCGCCCGATGGCGTCGCGCACCCCGCTGCGAGCGCCGTCGCCGCCGGCCACGTACTTGGCCCGCACCGTGCGCTCCTCGCCGGCGCGCTCCCCCACCAGGTGGCGCACCCGGACCTCGACCGGATACTCGCCCTCCTCGTGCACCTGCAGGCCGAGGAACTCCACGCCGTAGTCGGGCACGATCCGACCCGGGCCGTGACGCGCGGACTCCGCGAAGTAGTCCAGGACCCGCGCCTGGTTGACGATCAGGTGGGGGAACTCGCTGATCTTCAGCGCGTAGTCCTCGGTGCGGGCCGTGCGCACGATCCGCGCCGGGTCCTGCGGATCGGGGCCCCAGAAGTTCATGTAGGCGATGTTGTAGGCCTCCGCCACGATCCGTTCCGCGAACCCGAAGGCCTGGAAGGTCTCCACGCTGCGCGGCTGGATCCCGTCCGCCTGCCCGAGCCGGAGGCGCCCCTCGCGGCGCTCGATGATGCGGGTGGTGACCGCGGGGAACTGCGACATCTGGGCGGCGAGCAACATACCCGCCGGCCCGGATCCCACGATGAGGAGGTCCATCTCCTCCGGCAGATCCAGGGGTCGGTCCACGCCGGTCCCCTCGGCGTCGCGGACCCGCGGGTCCCCCGAGACGTACCCGTGGTGATGGAACTGCATGGTCTCTCCCTTCAGGACATCCTCGTCCAGGGCGTGGCACGCGTGGCTCGCTCCTCGATCAGCCACACCGGGGTGCGGGTGGCGCGGTGCGAGCCGTTGCCGCGATGGGACCAGATCATATACGATCCGCGATACGACGCAAGAGCGAAGGAGCTCCGGATGACCGACAGCCACTCCAGCGGCCGGTACGGCCCGCTGCCGCAGCGCCCCGGAAAGATCATCGCCGTGCACCTGAGCTACGCCTCACGCGCCGACCAGCGGGGCCGTCGCCCCGCGGCCCCCTCCTACTTCTACAAGCCGAGCAGTTCCCTGGCCGGCTCCGGCGCCCCAGTCCAGCGCCCGGTGGGCACCGAGCTCCTGGCCTTCGAGGGGGAGATCGCCCTGGTGATCGGCTCGACGGCGCACCGCATCTCCGCCGCCCAGGCCTGGGATCACGTGGCCTGGGTGACGGCCGCCAACGACGTCGGCCTCTACGACCTGCGTGCCGCGGACAAGGGCTCCAACGTGCGCTCCAAGGGTCGCGACGGCTACACCCCGCTGGGCCCCGCGCTCATCGACGCCCGCGCGGTGGACCCGCACGCGCTGCGCGTGCGCACCTGGCTCAACGGTCGCCTCGTGCAGGAGGACACCACCGCGACCCTGCTCTTCGGGCTCACCCAGATCGTGGCCGACCTCGCCCAGCACGCCACCCTGGAGGTGGGCGACGTCATCCTCACCGGCACCCCCGCCGGCGCCTCGGTGGCGGCGCCCGGTGACGTGGTGGAGGTCGAGGTCGACGCACCCGAGGCGCCCGGCTCGCCCACGACGGGCCGACTGGTGACCCCCGTCGTCGAGGGCCCAGGCGCCTTCGACCCGGATCTGGGTTCCCTCCCCGCCGTCGACGACGCCCAGCGCGCCGACGCGTGGGGCTCCCGCGAGGCCGCGGGTCTGCCGGAGCCGAGCCGGGCCCCCGCCACTCCCCCGGGCCTGGAGGCGGATCTGTTGGCCGCGCTCACCGCCGCACCCGTGGCGGGCCTGTCCCAGCAACTGCGCAAGCGCGGGCTGCAGAACGTCACGATCGACGGCGTCCGTCCCCTGCACCCCGGCCGCAAGCTCGTCGGCCGGGCCCGCACCCTGCGATTCCTGCCCCACCGCGAGGACCTGTTCGCCACCCACGGCGGCGGGTACAACGCCCAGAAGCGGACCTTCGACGCCGTCGGACCCGGTGAGGTCATCGTCATCGAGGCCCGCGGCGAGGCCGGGTCCGGCACTCTGGGTGACATCCTCGCGCTGCGCGCCCACACCAACGGCGCGGCCGGGATCGTCACCGACGGGGGCGTGCGGGACTACGACGCGGTGGCCGAGGTCGGGATCCCCGTCTACACACGAGGTGCCCACCCCGCCGTCCTGGGCCGCAGGCACGTGCCCTGGGACACCGACCTGACGATCGCCTGCGGGGGCACGGCCGTGGCGCCGGGCGACATCGTCGTCGGGGACAACGACGGCGTGATCGTCATCCCCCCGCACCTGGCCCGGGAGGTGGCCGAGGCCGCCCTCGCCCAGGAGACGGAGGACGCCTGGATCGCCGAGCGAGTGCGGGAAGGGCACCCGCTGGACGGCCTGTTCCCGATGGATGCCACCTGGCGGACCCGCTACGAGGCCGAGACGACTGAGTCCGAGACGAACGAGGCCGAGACGACTGAGTCCGAGACGAACGAGGCCGAGACGACCGGGGAAGGATCGGGCGCATGACCCTCACCGATCGCGGCAGCAAGTCCCAGCAGGCCTACCACTGGATCAAGGAGCGCATCGCCCAGCAGGCGTTCACGCCCGGCTACCGCCTCGTGCTCAGCGCCATCGCCACCGAACTGGACATGAGCGTGGTGCCGGTGCGAGAGGCCATCCGCCAGCTCGAGGCCGAGGGCCTGGTCACCTTCGAGCGCAACGTCGGCGCCCGGGTGTCCATGGTGGACGACACCCAGTACCGCTACAGCATGCAGACCCTGTCCATCCTCGAGGGCTCCGCGACGGCGCTGGCGGCGCGGCGGCTCAACGCCGACGACCTGCGCAAGGCCCGGCAGGTCAACGACCTGATGATCGAGACCCTCGACCATTTCGACCCGCGCGCCTTCACCGCGCTGAACCAGGAGTTCCACGGCCTGCTGTTCGCGCGGTGCGCGAACCCTCGCCTGCTGGAACTCGTGGAGGCCGAGTGGGCCCGCCTGGGGCACCTGCGCGATTCCACGTTCAGTTTCGTGCCCGGCCGCGCCCAGGAGTCCGTGCGCGAACACGAGAGCATCCTCACCCTCATCGAGAACGGTGCCCCCCTGGGGGAGATCGAGAAGGCCGCCCGCCGCCACCGGTCGGCGACCTTGGACGCCTACATGATCCACGAACACCCGGACGAGACCCTCGGCCTCCCCGCCTTCTAGGTCGCCACCCGCCCGCACCCGCACGCATACAAGGAGAACCGATGTCCCACGACGCGACCCTCGCACCGCAGCGACACGTGCCGGGCGACCTACCCTCCCGCATCCAGCACTACATCGACGGGGCCTTCGTCGATTCCCTCGACGGCGACACCTTCGAGGTGCTCGACCCCGTCTCGAACGAGACCTACGTGCAGGCCGCGGCGGGCAAGAGGGCCGATGTGGACCGCGCCGTCGCCGCCGCCCGACGGGCCTTCACCGAGGGCCCGTGGCCGCGGATGCTGCCGCGGGAACGCGCCCGGGTGCTCACCCGGATCGCGGACCTCGTGGAATCGCGCGATGCGCGCCTGGCGGAGTTGGAGTCCTTCGACTCGGGGCTGCCGATCACCCAGGCCCTCGGTCAGGCGCGGCGCGCCGCGGAGAACTTCCGCTTCTTCGCCGACCTGATCGTGGCGCAGACCGATGACACCTACAAGGTGCCAGGGCGCCAGATCAACTACGTCAACCGCAAGCCCATCGGCGTCGCGGGGCTCATCACACCGTGGAACACGCCGTTCATGCTGGAGTCCTGGAAACTCGCCCCGGCGCTGGCGACCGGGAACACGGTGGTGCTCAAGCCCGCCGAGTTCACCCCGCTGTCAGCCTCCCTGTGGGCCGGCATCTTCGAGGAGGCCGGTCTCCCGCGAGGCGTGTTCAACCTGGTCAACGGGCTCGGCGAGGACGCCGGCGATGCGCTAGTCAAGCACCCCGAGGTGCCGCTGATCTCCTTCACCGGGGAGAGCAGCACCGGCCAGCTCATCTTCGCCAACGCCGCACCCCACCTCAAGGGCCTGTCGATGGAACTCGGCGGCAAGAGCCCGGCCGTGATCTTCGCCGACGCGGACCTCGAGGCCGCCGTGGACGCGACGATCTTCGGGGTGTTCTCCCTCAACGGGGAACGCTGCACCGCCGGGAGCCGCATCCTGGTGCAGCGGGAGATCTACGACGAGTTCGTGCAGCGGTACGCCGCACAGGCCGAGCGTGTGGTGGTCGGATACCCCCACGACCCGGCCACCGAGGTCGGGGCGCTGGTGCACCCCGAGCACTTCGCCAAGGTGATGAGCTACGTGGAGATCGGCAAGACCGAGGGGCGCCTGGTCGCCGGCGGTGGTCGCCCAGCCGGCTTCGAGACGGGCAACTTCGTGGCGCCGACGGTGTTCGCCGACGTGCCGGCCGATGCCCGCATCTTCCAGGAGGAGATCTTCGGACCCGTCGTGGCCATCACGCCCTTCGACACCGAGGAGGAGGCCCTGGCCCTGGCGAACGGGATCGAGTACGGCCTCGCCGCCTACATCTGGACGAACGACCTGAAGCGGGCGCACACCTTCTCCCAGGCCGTGGAGGCGGGGATGGTGTGGCTGAACTCCAACAACGTCCGTGACCTGCGCACCCCGTTCGGCGGGGTGAAGGCCTCCGGGCTCGGACACGAGGGCGGCTACCGCTCGATCGACTTCTACACCGACCAGCAGGCCGTCCACATCACCCTCGGCACGGTGCACAACCCTACCTTCGGCAAGGGCTGAGGGCGGGCCGGCGAGCGCCGGGCCCCAGCCCACCCATCCAGCACGACGCAAGGACGCGACATGACTGACAAGACCCGCACCTCCTCAGGCTTCTTCGTCTCCGCCGAGGCGCCGATCCACACCGACAACCCGATCCCGACCCCCTCCGCGCCCGCGCCGGACATCCTGCGCTGCGCCTCCATGGAGCTCGTGGTCACCGACCTCGCCGCCTCCCGGCAGTTCTACGTCGACGTGCTCGACCTCCAGGTCACTCAGGAGGACGAGACCACCGTCTACCTGCGCACCATGGAGGAGTTCATCCACCACAACCTCGTGCTGCGCAAGGGGCCGGTGGCCGCGGTGGCCGCCTTCTCCTACCGGGTGCGCACCCCCGAGGACCTGGACAAGGCCGTGGCCTTCTACACCGAGCTGGGGTGCCGGGTGGAGCGCCGAGCGGACGGGTTCACCGACGGGATCGGCGACTCGGTGCGCGTCACCGACCCCCTGGGGTTCCCGCTGGAGTTCTTCTACGAGGTGGAGCATGTGGAGCGCCTGGCGTGGCGCTACGACCTGTACTCCCCCGGGGCGCTGGTGCGCCTGGACCACTTCAACCAGGTCACCCCGGACGTCGCCCGCGCCACCCGGTTCATGCAGGACCTCGGGTTCCGCGTCACCGAGGACATCCAGGACGAGGCGGGCACCCTGTACGCGGCGTGGATGCGCCGCAAGCCCACCGTGCACGACACCGCCATGACCGGAGGGGACGGGCCGCGGATGCACCACGTGGCCTTCGCCACCCACGAGAAGCACAACATCCTGGCGATCTGCGACAAGCTCGGCGCGCTGCGTCGCTCCGATGCCATCGAGCGCGGCCCCGGGCGCCACGGCGTCTCCAACGCCTTCTACCTCTACCTGCGCGACCCGGACGGGCACCGCGTGGAGATCTACACCCAGGACTACTACACCGGTGACCCGGACAACCCGGTGGTCACCTGGGACGTGCACGACAACCAGCGGCGCGACTGGTGGGGCAACCCCGTGGTCCCCAGTTGGTACACCGACGCCTCCCTCGTGCTCGACCTGGACGGCAATCCCCAACCGTTGGTCGCCCGCAGCGACGACAACGAGATGGCCGTGACGATCGGCGCGGACGGGTTCAGTTACACCCGCCCGGCCGACGAGGACGAGATGCCCGCCTGGAAGCAGGGCGAGTACAAACTCGGGCACCAGCTGTGATGCTCACGCCCGAGCAGGTCGCCCAGATCGCGGCGGAGCTGGCCGAGGCCGAGCGCACCCACGGCGTGATCCCGCGGATCACGGCCCGCTACCCGCAGGCCACGATCGAGGACTCCTACGCGATCCAGGGGGTGTGGCGCGATGCGAACATCGCCGCCGGTCGGCGCCTCGTGGGCCGCAAGATCGGCCTGACGTCCAAGGCGATGCAGCAGGCCACCGGGATCACCGAACCCGACTACGGCGTGATGTTCGACGACACCGTGCACGTTAGCGGCGCCGAGATCCCGTTCGAGCAGTTCTCCAACGTCCGCGTCGAGGTCGAACTGGCCTTCGTGCTGGCGACGCCGCTCTCCGGCCCGGACTGCACGCTGGCGGACGCCTTGGCGGCCATCGACTACGCCGTGCCGGCGCTGGAGATCCTGAACTCCCACATCGAGTTGGAGGGGCGCACGATCGTGGACACCATCGCCGACAACGCGGCCTACGGGGCGATGGTGCTCGGTGACGTGCACCGACGGGTGGACGAGGTGGACCTGCCGTGGGTGCCCGGTGTCCTCAGTCGCAACGGCGAGATCGAGGAGACCGGCGTGGCCGCGGGGGTCCTCGGGCACCCGGCGCGCGGGGTCGCGTGGCTCGCGAACACGTTCCACCAGCACGGCGCCCGCCTGGAAGCCGGCGAGGTGATCCTGGCAGGCTCGTTCACCAGACCAATGTGGGTCTCGCGCGGCGATGAGGTGCGCTGCGACTTCGCGGAGATGGGAGTGGTGACATGTCGCTTCGTCTGAGGCCGACGTTCCGCGCGGCGCTGGCCGAGAGCAAACGGGCGCTCGCCGGGATGTGGGTGTGTTCCGGCTCGCCACTGGTCGCCGAGATCGCCGCCGGATCGGGGCTGGACTGGCTGCTGCTGGACATGGAACATGCACCCAACGGCCTGGAGTCCGTCCTCGCCCAGCTGCAGGCTGTGGCCGCGTACCCGATCACTCCGGTGGTGCGGGTGCCCTCGGCCGACCCCGTGGTGCTCAAGCAGGTGCTCGATCTCGGGGCGCAGACCATCCTGGTGCCGATGGTGAACTCGGCCGCCGAGGCGGAGGCCGCCGTGCGGGCGGTGCGCTACCCACCCCGGGGCATCCGCGGCGTCGGCTCGGCGCTCGGGCGCTCCGCGCGCTGGAACCGCGTGGCCCACTACCTTCCGCAGGCCGAGGATCACGTCTCGCTCATGGTCCAGATCGAGTCCGCCGACGCCGTGACTGCGGCCGCGGAGATCGCGGCGGTGGACGGCGTGGACGGCGTGTTCGTGGGTCCTAGTGACCTGGCCGCCTCGATGGGACTGCTGGGGTCACAGACCCACCCGGAGGTGCTGCGCGCCGTGCACGCCACGTTCGAGGCGGTGCGCTCGGCGGGTAAGCCGGTCGGCGTCAACGCGTTCGACCCCCAGGTGGCCCAGGACTACCTCGCGGCGGGCGCGCAGTTCGTGATCGTCGGTGCGGACGTCGCGCTGCTGGCGCGCGGCTCGGAGGCGCTGGCCGCTCGCTTCATCCCGGGCGAGGAGTCTGGCGAGCGCTCCGGGTACTGACGGCGGCCGGCCGCCCGCGGCAGCCTCCCCGGACCGGCACCATGACCTCGATGCGGTCTCGGCGCTTGGACGACGCGCTCGCGGGAACCGGGTGCTGGCCTCACGAGGCAGAGACGGCGTCGAGCACCTGGCTCATCCGGCCGCGCTCCACGGGTCGACCAGTTCGACACCGGTGTGCACGAAGTCCTTCACGTTTCGCGTCGCGCAGGTCGCTCCGTGCACCAGGCAGATCGCGGCGATCTGCGCGTCAGCTGTACTGATTGGCGCTCCCCTGTTCTCACGGGTCACGAGCACGTCGGCGTAGCGGTCGGCCGCCACCTCATCGAACGGCAACACCGCGCGGGTGCCTCTGTACGGCGCGAGCGCTGCGTCAATGCGCCGGGCCAGTTCGTCCCTGCGCCGACCATCCGGCAGCCGTCTCACCCCCGCCAACAGTTCCGCGAGCGTGACGGACGTGATCGCGACGTCACCCGTCAGCGACGTAAGCCAACCGACCACGAGCGGCTCCGGCGACGGACGGAAGATCTCCGAGATGACGTTCGTGTCGAGGATGATCACTCGAAGTCGACCGCCCGGGCGACGTCGTCGCGGGCCGGCACGGGCAGGCCTTCCACCCCGCCGACGTCCTGCGCAGCAGAGAGGAGCGCCATCCCGATGTGCGGCCGTCTAGCTGCCTTGGTGAGGATGTCACGGACCTCGGCCTCCATGGAGCGCCCGTGCTCCTTCGCCTGTGAGGCGAGTTGCTGCTTCACGGCGTCGTCAAGACCGCGGACGATGATGGATGACATCGGCGACCACCTCCCAGTGCTATCGCTGATGCTAGCGCTTGCGCGCGCACCGATGCTAGACCTGTGGACTCAGCACGACGCCCCGGCAACCTCGTCACGACGCGCTCGGGCGGGGCATCATTCAGGGCACGAAGGCACTGCTCACACGTTGAAGCGGAACTCCACCACGTCGCCGTCGACCATCACGTAGTCCTTGCCCTCCACGCGCGCCTTGCCCGCGGCACGGGCGTTCGCGACGGACCCGGCCTCCACCAGGTCGGCGAAGGAGATGACCTCGGCCTTGATGAAGCCCTTCTCGAAGTCGGTGTGGATGACCCCCGCGGCCTGCGGCGCCGTCCAGCCCTGGCGGATCGTCCAGGCGCGCGACTCCTTCGGGCCGGCCGTGAGGTAGGTCTGCAGGCCGAGGGTGTGGAAGCCCACGCGGGCGAGTTGGTCCAGACCGGACTCCTCCTGGCCGGACTCCGCGAGCATCTCCGCGGCGTCCTCCTCGTCCAACTCCGCGAGCTCGGACTCGAACTTGGCGTCCAGGAAGATCACGTCCGCCGGCGCGAACTGCTCGCGCACCGTCGCCTGGAACTCGGTGTCGGCCAGTCCGGCATCATCGGTGTTGACGGCGTAGATGAACGGCTTGGCGGTCATCAGGCCGAACTGCTTGAGGATCTCGGCGTCGAAGTCGCCGCGGTGCGCCGCGATCGTCTCGCCGGTGAGGAGCAGCTCGTGCGCCTGCTGGGCGGTGGCGAGGACGGCGGCCTCGGTCTTCTTGCCACGCACCTCCTTCTCCAGCCGCGGGATGGCCTTCTCCAGGGTCTGCACGTCGGCGAGGATCAGCTCGGTGATGATCACGTCCACGTCCGCCAGGGCGTCCACGCGGCCGTCCACGTGCACCACGTCCGGGTCGGCGAAGGCGCGCGTGACCAGGCAGATCGCGTCGGCCTCGCGGATGTTGGCGAGGAACTGGTTGCCGAGGCCCTCGCCCTCGCTGGCGCCCTTGACGATGCCGGCGATGTCCACGAAGGAGACCGTGGCGGGCACGATCTTCTCCGAACCGAAGATCCCGGCGAGGGTGTTCAGGCGCTCGTCCGGCAGCGGCACGACCCCGACGTTGGGCTCGATCGTGGCGAACGGGTAGTTCGCCGCGAGGGCGCCGGCGCGGGTGAGGGCGTTGAAGAGGGTGGACTTGCCGACGTTGGGCAGGCCGACGATTCCGATAGTGAGTGCCACGGGCGTCGATACTACGGCGTTCGGGCCCCTGTGCGCCCGCCCGCCACGAGGGAGGAACGACGGCGTGCGGCCAGTCCTGCCCGAGGATGTCAGTCCCCCGTGGTCGACTTAGGCCATGGACAGCACCGCACTGATCGTCGCGATCCTCGCCCTGGCGCTCGGGGCCGGACTGGGCTACCTGCTGGCGGGCAACCGCGCCGCCGCGCGTCGAGGAGCCGGGGAGAGCGAGGCAGCGGCCCTGCGCACCCGCCTGGAGGCCGCCGAGGCCGCGCACGAGCGCGCCGTTGCCGACGCCGAGCAGCGGCTGGGCCAGGTGCGGGAGGAGGCTGCGGACGCCGCGGCCCAGGCCGAGCGACGGCGCCGGCAGGAGGCCGAGGAAGCGGAGCGTCGCCGCGTGGCGGACGTGCAGGCCGAGCAGGAGCGCGGGGCGCGTCAGATCGCCGCCGAGGTGCAGCGTGCCGAGCAGGCGCGCGCCGAGGAGCAGGCGCGGGCAGCGGAGGCGTTGAGCGCCGAGCAGCAGCGCGCTGCCGATCAGCTAGCCGCGACCGAGCGTCGTCACCAGGCCGAACAGGAGCGGATGCGGGCAGACCACGCCCAGGCCCTGGAGTCCCTGCGAGCCGATACCAAGCGGATGTCGGACGAGTTCGAGGCGCTGTCCGCCAAGGCCCTGGCGGCGAACGCGAAGTCCTTCCTCGAGCAGGCCGAGGAGCGCCTCAAGCGCACCGAGCAGGCCAGCGCCGCGGAACTGGCCAAGCGGGAGGAGGCGGTCAAGCAGCTGGTGGAGCCGCTGACCCGCACCCTGGGCGATGTGAAGGCGGAGATGACCGAGGCGGAGAAGGCGCGCCTGGCGGCGCACACGGCGCTCGCCGAGCAGGTCAAGGGCATGCAGGTCTCCTCCGAGCAGTTGCGCGCCGAGACCAACCAGCTGGTCACCGCGCTGCGCGCGCCGCAGGTGCGCGGCGCGTGGGGCGAGATGCAGTTGCGTCGCACCGTGGAGATCGCCGGGATGGTGGAGCACGTCGACTTCGAGGAGCAGGTCCAGGTGGAGGGCGGCGCCCTGCGCCCCGACCTCGTGGTCACGCTGCCGGACGGCAAGCAGATCGTGGTGGACGCCAAGGTCGCCTTCAACGGGTACCTGGAGGCCATGGAGGCCCGCGACGACGAGACCCGCCGCCAGCGCCTGGCCGCGCACGCCCGCCACATGCGCAAGCACGTGGACCAGCTCAGCAGCAAGGAGTACTGGGCGCACCTGGACTCCACACCGGAGTTCACGGTGATGTTCGTGCCCTCGGAGGTGTTCCTCAACGCCGCCATGGAGCAGGACCCCACGCTGCAGGAGCACGCCTTCAGCAACAACGTCGTCGTCGCCACACCCGCCACCCTGGTGGCGCTGCTGCGCACGGTGGCCTACACCTGGCGTCAGGAGCAGCTCGCGACCGAGGCCAAGCAGGTCTTCACCGTGGGCCGCGAACTCCACAAGCGCCTGCAGACCTTCGGTAAGCACCTGGAGGACCTCGCCAAGCGGCTGAACGGCACCGTGGAGACCTTCAACAAGATGACCGCGTCCCTGGACTCCCGGGTGGTGCCGCAGATCCGCCGGTTCAGCGCCCTGCAGGGCCTGGACGACGACGTCCAGGTGCCGCCGCCGCTGGAGGTGCATGCCACCCCCGCCGCCAAGGCCGACCTCTACCCGGGCGAGGCCGCCGCGGCCGAGGAGCGCACCCGGGTGCTGGGCCCGCGCGGCGAGGACTCGTTGTTCGAGGACGCTCTCGAGGTCCCGGGGATCGAAGGAACACACCCCACCCGCAAGCGCAACGGCACCGACGGCTGATGGACGGCGCGGCTGTGGACGCGGGTCGAACCAGCGCTCCACACCAGGCAGGCTGTACCCCGTGAGTGCTCCACAGCCCGATGAGGCGAACGCCGGCGCCCCCGCCGACCAGCAGGACGCCGGCGCTCCCCTCCCCCTGCCCGAGAAGGCCCTCGACACCACCGAGCAGCGCCCCTGGCCCCTGCGCCTGCTCTCCTCCAAGATGGCCGACTACATCGGCCGGATGGCACCCGTGTGGGTGGAGGGCCAGATCGTGGAAGGCAACCGCCGCCGCGGCATGAGCTTCTTCACGCTGCGCGACACCGAGGCGGACGTCTCCCTGCGGATGACCGCCTTCTCCCAGGTGCTGGACCGCGTCACCGCCCCGCTCGACCCGGGCGCCCACGTGGTGGTGCACGCCAAGCCCACCTTCTACGCCAAACGGGGCGACCTGTCGCTGCAGGCCCGCACCATCCGCGCGGTCGGGATCGGGGAGCTCCTCGCCCGCATCGACCAGCTCCGTCGCACCCTGGCCGCCGAAGGCCTCTTCGACGCCGACCGCAAGCGCGACCTGCCCTTCCTCCCCCGCCGCATCGGCCTCATCTGCGGCCGCGAGGCCAAGGCGATGCACGACGTACTCGTCAACGCCCGCGAGCGCTTCCCCGAGGTGGCCTTCGAGGTGCGCCAGGTCGCCGTGCAGGGCGTCAACGCCGTGCGGGAGGTCAGCGCCGCGCTGCGGGAACTCGACGCCGACCCGGGCATCGACGTCATCGTCATCACCCGCGGCGGCGGCAGCGTGGAGGACCTGCTGCCCTTCTCCAACGAGACCCTGGTGCGCGAGGCCGCCAAGGCCACCACCCCGATCGTCTCCGCCATCGGCCACGAGACGGACGCGCCCCTGCTGGACCTGGTCGCGGACCACCGCGCCTCCACCCCCACCGCCGCCGCCAAGCGCATCGTCCCGGACATGGCCGCCGAACGCGCCGGCGTGGACAACGCCCGCTCCCGGCTGCGCCACGCCATCACCCATCGGCTGCGCAGCGAACAGAGTGCCCTCGACGCCGTACGCAGCCGGCCCGTGCTGGCGGACCCGGGCGTCATCGTCACCGCACGCGAGAGCGACCTCGCCCGCGACCTACGCACCATCCGCCTGCGCTTCGGCACCCGGATCGACGCCGCCTCCGCCGACATCCGTTCCCTCGGCGCCCAGGTCCGCGCCCTATCCCCCGCCGCCACCCTGGAGCGCGGCTATGCCGTGCTGCGCACGGACCGGGGGATCGTGCGCGAGGCGAGCGACGTCCCGCCCGGCGCGAGCGTGGAGGCCGTCCTCGCCGACAGTCGCCTCACGCTCACCCGAGCACCGGACTCCCCCGTCACCACACCGGCCACGACACCGCGCGCGAGCGACGCGAGCGCCTCCGTGGACACCGCGGACACCCCACCCACCGATCTGGTTGACTGAAGGCTGTGAGCACCGTGACCACACCGTCGAACACCGACGTCTCCACCCTCACCTACGAGCAGGCCCGCGCCGAGCTCGTCGAGGTGGTGCAGCGCCTGGAACAGGGCGCCGCCACCCTTGAGGACTCCCTCGCCCTGTGGGAACGGGGCGAGGCCCTCGCGGCCCGTTGTCAGACCTGGCTGGACGGCGCCCGGGAGCGGCTCGCCGCCGCGCAGGCACGCTCCGCGAATGACACGGCGGGCGAGTCCGCGGGCCCGGGTGCGAGCGACACGACCCCGCAGGGAGAGCGCTGATGCAGGCCCTCGTCATCGGCGAGGCCCTCGTCGACATCGTCCAGCGCCCCGGCCAGGAAACCGCCGTGTACCCGGGCGGCTCACCCGCGAACGTCGCCATCGGCCTCGCCCGCCTCGGACGCACCGTGCAACTGCTGACCTGGCTCGGTGAGGACGAGCACGGCGACCTGGTGCGCGAGCACCTCGAGGCCAGCCGTGTCCAGCTCGCGCACGGCGCCCAGCGCGCCCCGAGGACCTCCTCCGCCGTCGCCACCATTGCCCCGGACGGGTCCGCGACCTACGAGTTCGACCTCGAGATCGACTACCCCAGCCACGTCCTGGCCGAGGAAGCCGCCGTGATCCACCTCGGCTCCATCGGCGCGGTGCTCGAACCCGGTGGCTCCAAGGCCGTCGCCCTGGCCGCCGCCGCCAAGGACCGCTGCACCCTCACCTACGACCCGAACCTGCGCCCCAGCATCATGGGAGAGCCGGACGACGTGCGCGCCACGGTCTCCCGGATCACCGCGCTGTCGGACGTCGTGAAGGTGTCCGATGAGGACCTCGCGTGGCTCGAGCCCGGGCGGGACCCGCTCGAGGTCGCCCAGGAGTGGGCGACGACGGGCCCGGCGCTCGTCGTCGTCACGCTCGGTTCGCAGGGTTCACTCGCCGTCTCCGCACAGGGGGCGCAGGTGCACATCCCCGCACCCGCCGTGGTGGTGGCCGACACCGTCGGCGCCGGCGACTCCTTCATGGGCGGCCTCATCGACTGGCTGTGGAGCGCGAACCTCCTGGGCTCCGGCACCCACGCGGCCATCGCGGCGCTGAGCGCCGACGAGCTCGCGGCGCTGCTGACCACGGCCGCCCGGATCGCCGCCATCACCGTCTCGCGCCCCGGCGCCAACCCACCCACCCGACTCGAACTGGACGGTTCACCGTGACCCAGACGCTCCCGCCCCGTCCCACCACCCCCACCGAGGCATGGCAGGCGCTGGTGGCCGGGAACGAGCGTTTCGTCGCCGGCACTCCCGCGCACCCGGACCAGGACGTGGCCCACCGCCGCTCCCTGTCGACCTCCCAGCACCCGTTCGCCGTGGTGTTCGGATGCTCCGACTCGCGACTGGCCGCGGAGATCATCTTCGACCAGGGCCTCGGTGACGCCTTCGTGGTCCGCACCGCCGGCCACGTCATCGACACCACGGTCATCGGGTCTATCGAGTACGGCGTGGAGATCCTCGGCGCTCCGCTCGTGGTCGTCCTCGGTCACGACAGCTGCGGCGCCGTGCAGGCCGCCGTGGATGCCCTGAGCACCGGCGAGATGCCTCCGGGGTTCGTTCGCGCCATCGTGGACCGCGTGATCCCCAGCATCATCACCCGCAGCTCGCTGGACTCCACCAGCACCGACGCCCCCGGCCTGGCGTCCTCCGCCGACCTGCTGCTGCGCGAGCACGTCACCAACACCACCCGCACCCTGACGGCCTACTCCCAGGCGCTGGCGACCGCGGTGGCCGAGGGGCGGCTCGCCGTCGTCGGGGTCGAGTACACCCTCGCCGAGGGTCACGCGAAACTGGTGGCGGTACAGGGGGACGTGGGCGCCGACGCCGTGAAATAACCGATCCTTCCCGCTACCGCAGCGGGAGGTGTCCGGCCGCACAACGGCAGGAGACGGCGCGTCGTGACTCACGTCACAGCCCCTCACCTCGCCCACCACGCATGCTCCCGGTGCAAGACTGGACCATGGCCACACGCACCATTCCCACGCCCACCTCCGCGATCGTCGTCGGCGCCGGGATCGTGGGCCTCGCCACCGCCCACCAGTTGCGCCGCCGCGGCCTGGACGTCACCGTCCTGGAGCGTGAACACGTGGCCGCCGGCTCCTCCTGGGGCAACGCGGGGTGGCTCACGCCGAGCCTGACCATCCCGCTGCCGGACCCCACCGTGCTGCGCACCGGCCTGTCCGCGCTCACCTCCCCCAGTTCACCCCTGTACATCCCGCTGCGCGCCGACCCCACGCTGCTGCGCTTCCTGCTCGGGTTCCTGCGCCACTGCAGCTGGCGGACCTGGCGCCGCACGATGACCTCCTTCGTGCCGCTGAACGCGCGCGTGTTCGACTCCTTCGATGCCCTGCGCGAGGCCGGGATGAGCGAGCCGACCCACGCCGAGGCCCCGTTCATCGCGGCCTACTCCCGCGAGGCCGACCGCGCCACGCTGCAGCACGAGCTCGCGATCATCGACGAGTGCGGCCAGGACGCCCCCTATGACCTCCTCACCGGCGATCAGGTGCGCGCCGAGGTACCCGCCGCCTCCGACGCCGTCGAGGCCGGTATCCGCCTACACCACACCCGCTACATCGACCCGCCCGCCTTCCTCGCCTCCCTCGCCGACCTCGTGCGCGCCGAGGGCGTCACGATCCGCGAGGGGGTGGCCGTGACCGCACTCGACGGCGGCGCCCCCGCCCGCGCCGCGACCCTCACCCTGGCTGGCGGCGAGCAGGTCAGCGCCGACGTCGTGGTGCTCGCCACCGGGGCGCGCCTGGGCGACCTCGCCCGGGGCGTCGGGGTGCGGCGGGTGGTGCAGGCCGGCCGTGGCTACTCCTTCACCGTGCCGGTGCAGGACCTCCCGCACGGGCCGTACTACCTGCCGGCGCAGCGCGTGGCCTGCACCCCGCTGGGCGATCGACTGCGGGTGGCGGGGATGATGGAGTTCCGTCGCCCCGGTGAACCGCTCGACCCGCGCCGCATCGCGGCCATCGAGGCCGCTGCCGCGCCGATGCTGCGCGGGGCCGACTTCACCGACAAGCGCGAGGAGTGGGTCGGTTCCCGACCCTGCACCACCGACGGGCTCCCGCTCGTGGGGCCCTCGCGCTCCCCGCGCGTGCACATCGCCGGCGGCCACGGCATGTGGGGGGTGACCCTCGGGCCGCTCACCGGCGAACTCGTGGCAGAGAACATCGTCACGGGCCGGACCCCGGACCTGCTGCGACCGCTGGACCCGCTGCGCTGAGCCGCGCGCCGATGCGCGCCCGCCGGTAACGTGACGAGGACCCGCCCACCCTCGGCACGGAGGAGCCATGACGTCCCCCACCACACCGCAGCCCTCGCATCCGCTGGCATGGGTAGGCCCCATGCTGCGCCCCAACCGGGGGGTGTTCCCGCTGGGGCACAGCATCCGTTCCGCCCTGACGGTGGGGGGACCGTTCGTCGTCGGGGTCCTCGCCGGGGACGTCATGGCGGGCATGTGGGTGGGGCTGGCCACGCTGCTGCTCGCCGCGGGTGAACGCGAGGGTTCCCACCGACTGAACCTGCAGATCCTGCTCGTCTCCACCCCGATCGCGATCGCCGGCTACGCGACCGGGTACCTGCAGGGCCTGCCGCTGTGGGCGCTCGTGCCGGTCATGGCGCTGCTCGCGATGGGTGCCGGCGTGATCGCCGGTTGGGGCGCGGCCTACTCGGTGGGCGGGATGCAGTTCCTGCTGGTCGCGGCGATCGCGATCGGCGTGGACGGCTACCAGACCTGGTGGCAGCCGATGCTGTGGTACCTCCTGGGCGCCGTCCTCTATGCCGCCTTCATGCTCCTGGAGTTCGCGCTGGACCGCCGCCGTCCCGAGCGCACCGCGGTGCTGGCCCTGCTGCGGGCGACGGCGACCCTCGCCCAGGCCCGGGCCGCCGACCAGGACGCGGCTGACAAGGCAACCGCCGACCACCCCTCCCCGGTGCCCGCTGCCCCCGAGCAGGCGCAACTCCCCGGGGCGCGAGCCGGCGCCGTCGCGGCCCTCGGCCAAGCCCGCACCGTCTACCTCACCGGGCGTGGCGACGCCGCCGGGCACGCCGCCCACTGGGACGCCTTCGCCCGGGTCCTGGCGGACGCGGAATCCGTCATCGCCCTGATCCCCGCCGCCGATGCGGCCACGGCGCGGCACGCGGCCGAGCAACTACGCGGACTGGCCACCGGCGCCCTCCCGGCCGGGCAGGCGAGCGGTGACGCGGCCGCGCCCCTGGCCGAACGCCTGCGCACCCTGGCCTCGGACCTGGATGCCCTCGGCGTCACCCCCGGCACCTCGGGCCGGCCCCACGGCACCTCCGCATCGGGTACCTCCGCATCGGCCACGTCCGGATCGACCCCCGCCACCGCGGCACCTGCCACCGCGGGCGCGCCGACCGGGTGGGCGCGCCTGGCGGTCGGTCACGACGTGCTCGGGGCGGCCGCGCGACTCGCGCTGTGCTACGGGATCGCGGTGGCCGCGAAGGCCTACTTCCCCTACAGCCACTGGTTCTGGGTCGCCCTGACCGTTGCCCTGGTCATGAAGCCCGACTTCGGGTCCGTCTTCGGCCGTGCCGTGCAGCGCGTGATCGGCACGATCGTGGGCGTCGCCCTGGCCACCCTGGTGATCCTGGTCCTGCCCGCGCACCTGGCCATTGCGATCGCCATCGGGGTGTTCGCGTTCTTCGTGCCGTGGTTCATGACCCGCGCCTACTCGCTGCAGGCGGTGGCGATCGCCCCCGCGGTCATCCTGCTGGTGGACATCATCAGCACCGATGCCACGGCGAACTACTCCTGGCAGCGCATCGCGGCCACCGCGATCGGTGGCGCCGTGGTGATCCTGTTCGGCTACCTGCCCTGGCGCAGCGCGCGCCGCGTCCAGCTGCAGCCACGACTGGCGGCCGCGGCCGCCGCGCTCGCGGACTACGCGGGCGCCGCCGGCACCCCGATCCCGCAGGACGACGCCGCCCGCCGAGCGCGTCACGAGGCCCTGGTCTCCTCCCGGCAGGCGGCCACCCGGGGCCTGTCGGACCTGCGGATGCAACTGCAGCGCGGCCTCGGGGAACCCGCCGGGACCCGCACCCAGGCCCTGTCCTGGATCCCCGCCGTGGCCGCGATCGAGCAGGTGAGCGACGCCGTCGCCCGCTATGCCGGGGTGCGCCTGGCCGGTGGCGAGGTCCCTGACCTGCCGGCCGACGCCGTCGAGCACCTCCGGGCGCTCGGCGCCCTCACCGACCCCGAGGAGGTGCGCACCGCGGCGGCCGCGGCGCGCACCTCCCTGCTGGGTCTGCTGCCGGACGGGGTTCGTGCGGCCTGACCGCTAGCTGAGGTCCACACCCTCCAGCAGCTCGGTGACCAGCGCGGCCACTGGGGAGCGCTCGGAGCGGGTGAGGGTGACGTGCGCGAACAGCGGGTGCCCCTTCAGCGCCTCGATCACGGCCGCCACGCCGTCGTGCCGCCCCACCCGCAGGTTGTCGCGCTGCGCGACGTCGTGGGTGAGCACCACCCGGGAGTTCTGCCCGATCCGCGAGAGCATGGTCAGCAGCACGTTGCGTTCCAGGGACTGCGCCTCGTCCACGATCACGAACGCGTCGTGCAGCGAGCGGCCCCGGATGTGTGTGAGGGGCAGGACCTCGAGGATGCCGCGGTCCAGCACCTCCTCCACCACCTCGGGGGAGACCATCGCGCCGAGGGTGTCGAAGACCGCCTGCGCCCAGGGGTTCATCTTCTCGCTCTCGCTGCCGGGCAGGTAGCCCAGGTCCTGCCCGCCCACCGCGTGCAGCGGGCGGAAGACCATGATCCGCCGGTGCTCCCGGCGCTCCAGTACGGCCTCGAGACCGGCGCACAGGGCCAGCGCGGACTTCCCCGTACCGGCGCGACCCCCCAGCGACATGATCCCGATGCTCGGGTCCAGCAGCAGGTCGATCGCGATGCGCTGCTCCGCGCTGCGGCCGTGCACCCCGAAGACCTCCCGGTCCCCACGCACGAGCTGGATCTGCTTGTCGGGCGTGATGCGCCCCAGGGCGCTGCCGCGGGTGGAGTGCAGCACCAATCCGGTGTGGACCGGCAGGTCCCGCACCGGTGAGGCGTCCACCAGGCCGGAGACCTCCAGGCGGTCGGAGGACCACAAGCGGTCGATCTCCTCATCGGCAAGGTCCGTCTCCACCATCCCGGTCCAGCCGGTCTCCACCGCCTGCTGCGCCCGGTACTCCTGCGCCTCCAGTCCCACCGCTGACGCCTTGACGCGCATCGGCAGGTCCTTGGACACCACCACCACGTGGTGCCCCTCCGAGCGCAGGTTCGCGGCGACCGAGAGGATCCGGGTGTCGTTGTCACCCAGCCGCATCCCGGAGGGCAGCACCGTGGGGTCGGAATGGTTCAGCTCCACCCGCAGGGTGCCCTGACCCACCGGCACCGGGCGGTCCAGGCGGCCGTGGGCCACCCGCAGGTCGTCCAGGGTGCGCAACGCCGAGCGGGCGAAGAAGCCCAGTTCGGGGTGGTGGCGTTTGCCCTCCAACTCGGTCACCACCACCACCGGGAGCACGATGTCGTGCTCGGCGAAGCGGGTGAGGGCTCGCGGGTCCGAGAGGAGGACGGAGGTATCGAGCACGTACGTGGTGCCGGACACCTCCTCGAGTCCCGTCGTCGGGTCAAGCTCGGTGCCGTCGCTCACGTGTGGCTCCCTCCGGCGCCTGGGCGCCTGAGTCAGCTGCTCACGGCGCTCACGCGCCGCGAGGAACAGCGTGTGTCGGGGACGGTCGGCCCGGAGGGCCGGCGGCCCCCGCCTGTGGCGCAATGCCTCACAGTGGCCTCCCGGCAGGCGACGGGCGTCGCCTACAGGTGTGACGCTAGGGCCTCGCGGGGCGTGCGACGCGCCCCCGCGCCGGGGTTTGGCCGTTTCGTGACCAGACTTCACGCAGAGTTTTCACGGCCGTCACGTCCAGCCGCCCCGAACACCCGCCAAGCGTCGCAGGTGACATCACCGCCCGAGGCGGCGCTCGCGGTGGGAGTACTCGCGCACCGCGCGCAGGAAGTCCACCCGGCGGAAGTCCGGCCAGTAGGCCTCGCAGAAGTAGAACTCGCTGTGCACGCTCTGCCACAGCAGGAACCCGCCGAGCCGCTGCTCCCCGGAGGTGCGGATGACCAGGTCGGGATCGGGTTGCCCCTTGGTGTACAGGTGCTCGGCGATCTGCTCGGCGGTCAGCTCCCGGGCCACCTCCTGCAGGCTCGCGCCCGCCTCGGCCCGCTCGCGCAGCAGCCCGCGCACGGCATCGGCGATCTCCTGCCGGCCGCCGTAGCCCACCGCCACGTTCACGGTCATTCCCTCGACGTCGCGAGTCAGTTCCTGCGCGGCCTCCAAGCGCTTGGCGGTGCTGGGCGGCAGCAGCCCCGAGGCCCCGAGCGCCTGGATGCGCCAGCGCCTGGTGGCGGCCAGGTCACTGACGGCCTCCTCGATGATCGCGACCAGCGCCTGCAACTCCTCCGGGTCGCGGCGCAGGTTGTCGGTGGAGAGCATCCACAGCGTCACGTACTTCACGCCGATCGCGTCCGACCACCCGAGCACCTCGAGGATCTTCTCCGCCCCCGCACGGTGTCCGTGCGCGGCCGGGGCCGCAACAGCCTTCGCCCAGCGCCGGTTGCCGTCCAGGATGATCCCGATGTGGTGGGGCAGGTTGCCGGAGTCGAGCTGACGCAGCAGGCGCCGCTCGTACAGCCCGTACAGCGGACTCGGCATCGACCACTCCACCAGCCACTCCCTCTCCCTCGGCGCTCGGCATCCGCCGGTCAACCTACTCCCCCGCGACCCCGGCCCGCGTGGGGAGTCCACGGCCGAGTGGGCATCTTCACCACAATTCCTCATCCCGTCGTCGCCGCGACGCCCCGCACGGACGTAGGCTGGGAAGAGAAACCTACGGTGACGTAACTTGAGGACGACGATGGCATCCAGCACCACCAACCGCCCCGACGAGGGCGCCGCACCAGGCGGGAAGCCGACGGTCGAGTCGGCCGTCGAGCACCTGGTCTCGGCGGTGAAGCCGCACCTGCGCGGCTGGATCCACCTCGGCATGACGCCGCTGGTCCTGGCCGCCGGTATCACCCTGATCGCGCTCGCCCCCACCCCGGCCGCGAGGTGGAGCTCGGTGGTGTTCGCCGTGGCCACCACGCTGCTGTTCGGCATGAGCGCGCTGTACCACCGGGGGCACTGGTCGGCTCGCACGCTGGCGGTGCTGCGCCGCATCGATCACTCGAACATCTTCATCGTGATCGCCGGCACCTACACGCCGCTCGCGGTGCTCCTGCTCCCGCAGCGCACCGCGGTGACGCTGCTCACGATCGTCTGGTCGGGCGCGATCGTCGGGATCCTCATGCGGGTGTTCTGGCTCAGCGCGCCCCGTTGGCTGTACGTGCCCATCTACGTGGCCCTGGGCTGGGCGGCGGTGTGGTTCCTGCCGCAGTTCTACGCCGCCGGCGGGGCGGCGGTGATGTGGCTGGTGATCGCGGGCGGGCTGGCCTACACGGGCGGCGCCGTGGTGTACGCGCTGAAGCGACCCAATCCCTCACCGCGCTGGTTCGGCTTCCACGAGATCTTCCACGTCGGGACCCTGCTCGGGTACACCTGCCACACGGTGGCGATCTTCATCACGGTGTTGAACTACAGCTGATCCCACCGGCCGATCCCGCCGTACGCCTCAGGTCTGCCTCAGGCCTCCCGGCCCGCCTCAGGCCTCGCGCGCCACCACGCGGTAGCGCCGGTGTGCGAGCACCGGGCTGACCTCCCGCACCCGCGCGAGGTCGGCGAGGTCGACGTCGGCCACCGCGATCCGCGCGGCACCCGGCGCCACGTCGTCCCCCGGCGCCCCGACGCACCCGGCGTCGCTGCCGGGTCCGACCTCGGCCAGCACCACGCCCCGCGGATCGATCACCGCGGAACCGCCCACCCGGCCGCGGCCGGCCTGGCTGGCGAGCGCCACGTAGGCGGTGTTCTCGATCGCCCGCGCCCGCACCAGGGTGCGCAACTGGTCGGCCTTGCCCTCGCCCGCGGCCCACGCGGCACCCAGCACGATCACGTCGCAGCCGCCCGCGCCGTCCGTGAGCGCCCGCGCGGCCTCGGGGAAGCGCAGGTCGTAGCAGGTCAGGACGCCCACCCGCACCGGGTCACCCTCCGGCCCGGCCACCTCGATCACGAGCGGTGCGCCGTCCGCGGCGGGGTCACCGGCGTCGAACAGGTCCGACTCACGGGCGCCGTAGGCGTCATACAGGTGCACCTTGGCGTACCGGCCCACCACCCGGGCACGCGTCCCCTCGGCCGCACCCTGCAGCACCACGGAGACATTGCGGGCGCGGCCGTTCTCGGCCGGGAGCACGAGGCCCACCACGAGGGTCATCCCGTGCGCGGCCTCTCGCAGCGCCGTCAGGTAGGGGCCGTCCTCGTCCTCGGCGAGCGCCGCGACCGGCCGCGACTCCCACCCGGGGGCGTACTCCGGCAGCACGAGCAGGTCCGCTCCGGCCGCTCGCGCCTGGTCGACGGCATCGAGAGCGGCGCGCAGGGCTGCGGCGCGGCCCTGCGGCGTGGAGCCGTGGCGCGCGTCGAGCTGCCCGACGGCGACCCTCACGGCCGGTCCCTCGGCTCGCCGTCCACCGGGCTCGCCCCGGCCCGCGGATCCCCCTCGGTCGCGGCGTCGGGAGTGGGCACCTCCCCGTCCGCAGCCGTCTCCTGAGCGGCCTCCGCCTGCGCGGCCTCCGCGGCCTCGGCCCGTTCGGCCGCCTCGTACCTCGCGTGCCGCTCGTTGGCGTTGAGCCGCCGCATCTGACGGTTGAAGGAGAGGATCAACAGCACCACGGCCATCGCCACCCCGAAGGTGACGAGGAAACCCAGCAGTCCCGGTGAGACGTCCTCGTCGGCCGGTGCCTGCGCCAGCACTTCCGCTGCGAGCGGCACCACGCTCACGGCCAGGTGCGCCGTCGCCCCGGCGATCACAGGGTCACCCCCGCGAACAGATCGTCCTCGAGGTCCTCCACCGCGGGGGCGCCGGCCGCGGCGGTGGCCTGCCCTGCCAAGGTGGTGCGCACCAGTTCGAACTCCTCCCAGGGCCACACCCGGGCCTCGATCTCGCGCGGGACGGCGAAGAAGAAGCCGTCCGGGTCGATCTGGGTGGCGTGCGCCAGCAGCGCGGCATCACGCTGGGGGAAGAACTCGTGGACGTCGATGCGCGCGGTCACGGTGCGCGATCCGCGCCCGTCCCAGCGCGCCACCCAGTCCCCGAACGGGGACTCGATGCCCTCGGCCCCCATCGCCTCGTGCAGCGCCAGGAGCCGGTCGCGGGAGAAGGACACGTGGTAGTACACCTTGGGCACCTCCCACGGCTCGCCGAGTTCGGGGAAGGCCGCGGGGTCGGCAGCCGCCTCGATCGCGGCCATCGTGACCACGTGGGTCATGATGTGGTCGGGATGCGGGTAGCCGCCGTTCTCGTCGTAGGTGAGCACCACGTGCGGTCGGAAGGAGCGCAGGTGCGCCACGAGCGCCCGCGAGGTCTCCTCCAGCGGCGCAAGGGCGAAGCACCCCGGCGGCAGCGGTGGCAGCGGGTCGCCCTCGGGAAGGCCGGAGTCGACGAAGCCGAGCCATACCTGCTCCACCCCGAGCGCGGCCTTGGCCGCCGCCATCTCCTCGCGCCGCAGCGCGGGGAGGTCCTCCTGCGCGCGCGGGTCGTGCTGCAACCGCGGGTTGAGCACGTCGCCGCGCTCCCCCCCGGTGCAGGTCACCACCAGCACCTCGGCGCCCTGCGCCGCGTAGCGCGCCATCGTGCCCGCCCCCTTGCTCGACTCGTCATCGGGGTGGGCGTGCACAGCCATGAGGCGTGGTGCGGTCACATCGCTCCTTGGGAATCCTGGGCCAACCGGCGCCCGCGAACACCGGGCGCACGACTCCCATCGTGCCACCTGAGGCAGACTGGTGAGGTGAGCCGACCCCGCCCGGACCAGCCCGACGACGCCGCCGCAGCCCGCGAGCGCTACCTCGAGCGGCGCTACGGGCGCGCGAACAACGCCCGGGACACCACCGATGGCCGGTCCCGCACCGCATGGGCGCTCAGCAGCGTGGTGGCCGTGGTGGTCGGCGCGGTGGCGGTGTATCTCGCGCTCGGGTCCTCCGAGCCCGGCATCACGCTCTCCCAGGCCTCCTACTCCACGCCGTCGGACTCCCTCATGGAGATCACCGTGACCGCCTACCGGGAGGACCCCTCCCAGGCCTGGACGTGCGCATTCGAGGCGCTGGACGCCTCCCGCGCGCAGGTCGGGGTGGTCCTGGTGGACATCCCCCCGAGCGAGCAGGCCAGCGAGGTCCTCACGGTGGAGGTCCCCACCCTGGCACGCGGCGAGATCGGGCGCGCCGTGGACAACGGGTGCTACCCCGCCTGAGGATGCCGGGTATCATGGCCGTTTCGCCGCTCGCATCTGCGGGCGGCGTTCCGTATACCGGAGCGACGTGAGCGCGCCGAAGGACAGCGCCGTCGCACCCGCACGACGTCATGAGGAGGGCACGTGCCTGAGACAACCTGGCTCACCAAGGATGCCTACGACCGTCTGAAGAACGAGCTGGACTACCTGTCCGGCCCCGGACGCAGCGAGATCACGGCCCGCATCGAGCAGGCCCGCTCCGAGGGCGACCTGAAGGAGAACGGCGGCTACCACGCCGCTCGCGAGGAGCAGGGCAAGGCCGAGGCCCGCATCCGCCAACTCCAGGAGATCCTGCGCAACGCCGAGGTCGGCGACGCCCCGCCGGACGACGGCGTGGTGGAGCCGGGCATGGTCGTCACCGCCGTGGTGGGCGGGGAGGAGATGGAGTTCCTCTTCGGTTCCCGCGAGTCCGCCCAGGGTGTGGACATCGACGTGTTCTCCCCCTCCTCGGCGCTCGGTGCCGCGATCAACGGCAAGAAGGCCGGCGACAGCACCGCCTACACCACGCCGCGTGGCGCGGAGATCCCGGTCGAGATCAAGGCCGCGAAGCCGTTCAGCGCCTGAGCGCCCACCCTCACCGGTGAGGGACGCACGCGAGGTGGGCGGCGCCGTCGGGCCTCATCGCTCGACGGCGCCGTACCCCGCATCCCGCACCCGCTCCAGGGTCTCCTGGGCGTGGCTGCGTCCCTTGGTGACCACCTCGAGGTCCACGGCGGTCTCATCGACCCCCAGCCCCGGTCCGGTGCGCACGTGGGAGACCGTCACCACATCGGCGCCGGCCTCGGCGACCACCGCCAGCAGCCCGGCCAGAAGACCTGGCCGGTCGGTCAGGGTGCAGCGCAGGTGCAGGTAGCGCCCGGCGGCGGCCATGCCGTATCGGAAGACCTTGCGCAGCACGATCGGGTCGACGTTGCCGCCCGAGAGCACCGCGACCACCGGGCGGCCGTGGTCGATCACGTCCGCGAGTTCGCCACGCCGGGTCACGAGCGCCGCCAGGCCCGCCGCTCCGGCGGGCTCCACCACCTGCTTGGCACGTTCGGCCAGGGCGAGCACGGTGCGGGAGATGTCCTCCTCCGAGACCGTCACCACGCGCACGTCCCGCCCCGCCATCACCGCCAGCGGCACCGCACCTGGCTCGGCCACCGCGATACCGTCCGCCATGGTGCGGCCGGTGTGCACCCGCACGGGATGCCCGGCGGCGAGGCTCGGCGCCCACGCCGAGGCCCGCTCGGCCTGCACCGCCACCACCCGCACCGAGTCAGGGAGCGCGGCGCGGATCCCCGCGACCAACCCGCCGCCGCCGGCGGGTACCAGCACGGTTCCCACGTCGGGCACCTGCTCGAGGATCTCCAGCCCCACCGTTCCCTGGCCTGCCACCACGTCCGGGTGGTCGAACGGGTGGATGTAGGTGCGACCCTCCGCCTCGGCCTGCGCCCGGGCGCGTGCCATGGCGTCCTCCACCCGGTCGCCTCCCAGCACCACGCGGGCGCCGTAGGACTCGGTGGCCTCCACCTTCGGCAGGGCGGCATCCGCGGGCATGTGGACCACGGCGTCGATCCCCAGCCGGCGGGCGGCGTAGGCCACGCCCTGGGCGTGATTGCCCGCGGAGGCCGCGACCACGCCCCGCTCGCGCTGCTCGGGCGCAAGCCGCGCGAGACGCACCAGCGCCCCCCGCACCTTGAAGGAGCCGGTGCGCTGCAGGTGCTCGCACTTGAGCATCACGCGGGCGCCGGCGAGGTCGGAGAACGCCTCGCTGGACTGCATCGGGGTGCGGTGCACCACCGGATCGACGATCTCGCGGGCGGCGCGGACGTCCGCTTCCAGCACGGGGCGAGCGGGGTGGTCGGGGTCGAGGTGTGCCACTCCCCCAGCGTGCCACCGCGCCCGGGGAACAGCCATGAGCGTCGGCGCGTTCCACTCCATGAGGCGATGCCGCTCGCGGCGTGAGACCGCCCGCCCGATCCAGCGCAGAACCGAGAGGACACCATGTTCTTCCGCCAGGCCCCCACCATGGTCACCGCCGACGAGGCCCTGCCCGGCCGCGAGGAGCCCGCCTTCACCGTCCCGGGCGTGCACCGCGTGCTCGGCACGCCGCTGCGTGGCCCGTGGCCCGAGGGCACCGAGCAGCTCTACGTGGCCATGGGGTGTTTCTGGGGTGAGGAGAAGCACTTCTGGCAGCTGCCCGGGGTGGTGACCACCGCCGTCGGCTACATGGGCGGCTTCACGCCGAACCCGACCTACGAGGAGACCTGCACCGGGCGCACCGGGCACACCGAGACCGTGATGATCGCCTACGACCCGGCCGCGATCAGCATCGAGCAGCTGCTCGAGGTGTTCTGGACGCAGCACGACCCCACGCAGGTCTTCCGCCAGGGCAACGACCGCGGCACCCAATACCGCTCGGCGATCTACTGGACCACGCCCGAGCAGGCGAAGGCCATCGAGGCCTCGGCCGCCGCGTACCAGCCGCGACTGACGGCCGCCGGATACGGCGAGATCGCCACGGAGATCCGCGACGCGCGCGAGGCCGGACCCTTCTGGTACGCCGAGGGTTACCACCAGCAGTACCTGGTGGCGAACCCGAACGGGTACTGCCCGGTGCACGCCACCGGCGTCACGTTCTAGCGCGCCGGTCGGTTCCGGCCCGACCCCGCGCGCCCCGCGCACCGGCGGAGCGCACCCCTGCGCTTCCCTGCAGCGCCGAGCGATGAGTTGCGCACGCCCAGCGCAGGCAAACCCTGCGCAACCACACGCTCGGCGACCCGTGGACGGCGCAACCGCGTGCTCGGCGAGGGTCCGGGCGGGCGGGCGGGACGACGACGGCGCGCCACCCGAGGGGGTTGCGCGCCGTCGTTGTCGGCTCAGGAGCGTCGGCTCAGAAGGCCGGCGGCGTGTGCCAGATCCGGTCGATGTAGTCGCGCATCGAGCGGTCGGAGGAGAAGAAGCCGCTGCGCGCCACGTTGAGGATGGCCGCGCGGGTCCACTCCTCCTGGTCCGCGTAGGCGGCGTCCACCTTGTCCTGCGCCTCGATGTAGGCGGCGTAGTCGGCCAACGCGAGGAAGCGGTCCTCCTGCAGCAGGTTGCCCACCACGGAGTCGAACATGTGGCGGTCCCCGCCGGAGAAGACGCCCGAGGCGATCGCGTCGATGGCGCGGCGCAGTTCCGGGTTGCTCTCGTAGTAGGAACTCGGCACGTAGCCCGCGGCCTGCAGGGCCTCCACCTCGGGCTCCAGCATGCCGAAGAGGAAGAAGTTCTCATCGCCCACGAGTTGGCGGATCTCGACGTTCGCGCCGTCGTCGGTGCCGATTGTCAGGGCCCCGTTGAGCGCGAACTTCATGTTCCCGGTGCCGGAGGCCTCCTTCCCGGCGAGCGAGATCTGCTCGGACAGGTCGGCGGCGGGGATGACCTTCTCCGCGAGCGTCACGTTGTAGTTCGGCGGGAAGATGACCTTCAGCCGGCCCTCGAGCCGCTCGTCATTGTTCACCGTGGACCCCACCGCATTGATGAGGTGGATGATGTCCTTCGCCATCTTGTAACCCGGCGCGGCCTTGGCGCCGAAGATGAAGGTGCGCGGGGTGAGGTCGGCCGCGGCCACCTCACCGGAGACCACCCGGTTGTACTGGGTGATGATGTGCAGCACCTTCAGCGTCTGGCGCTTGTACTCGTGCAGGCGCTTGACCATGACGTCGAGCATGTGGCCGTCGCTGACCGACACGCCGTCGCGCTCGGTGAGCACCGCGTGCAGGCGGCGCTTGTTCGCGGCCTTCACCTCCCGGAAGCGGGCGCGGAACTCCTCGTCCGCCGCGAACGGCTCCAGCTCGCGCAGCCGCTCCAGGTCGGTCAACCAGCCCACCCCGATGGACTCGGTGATGAGTTCGGACAGGCCGGGGTTGGCCAGGCGCACGAACCGGCGCGGCGTGATGCCGTTGGTGACGTTGGTGAACTTGCCCGGGTAGAACTCGTTGAAGTCGGGCAGCACCTTGTCGCGCAGCAACTGGGAGTGCAGTTCGGCCACGCCGTTGACCTTCGAGCCGGCCACGGTGGCGAGGTAGGCCATCCGCACGGAGCGCTCGGGGTGCTCGGCGATGATCGACATCCGCCGGATGCGCAGCTCGTCGTCGCCGAAGCGCTCGCGGACCTCCTCGAGGAACTCCTCGTTGATCCGGTAGATGATCTCCAGGTGGCGCGGCAGCAGGCGGCCGAGCAGCTCCACCGACCACACCTCCAGCGCCTCCGGCAGCAGGGTGTGACACGTGTAGGCGAAGCAGCCCTTGGTGATCTCCCACGCGGTGTCCCACGCCAGCCCCTTCTCGTCCACGAGCACGCGCATGAGCTCGGGCACCGCGATCACGGGGTGGGTGTCGTTGAGCTGGAAGATGATGCGCTCGGGGAGCTTCGTGAGGTCGAAGTCCTCGGGCAGCACGTCCTCGAGGAAGTCCGCGATCGAGGCCGCCACGAAGAAGTACTGCTGCTGCAGGCGCAGTTCCTTGCCCTGCGGGGTGGAGTCCTCCGGGTAGAGCACCTTGGAGATGTTCTCCGCGAAGGTCTGCGAGCGCACGGCCTCCTCGTAGTCACCGGAGTTGAAGATGCGTAGGTCGAACCGCTCGGTGGCCACCGAGCGCCACAGCCGCAGGGTGTTCACGCGGCCGTTCTGGTAGCCCGGCACCATGTAGTTGTACGGGACTGCCTGCACGGTCCAGGCGGGCACCCAGCGGGTGCGCTCGGCGCCGTCGGAGTCGGTGTAGGTCTCGGTGTGTCCCCCGAAGGAGACCTCCTGTGCGGAGTCGGGGTGCGGGAACTCCCACGGCGCGCCGAGCGCGAGCCAGGAGTCGGGCTGCTCCACCTGGCGCCCGTCTACGAAGGTCTGGCGGAAGATCCCGAACTCGTACCGGATGCCGTACCCGATGCACGGCACACTCATGGTCGCGAGGGAATCGACGAAGCAGGCGGCGAGGCGCCCGAGGCCGCCGTTGCCCAGGCCAGGCTCCACCTCCTGGGCGCGCAGATCGGCGATGTCGATGCCACACTGCGCGAGCCCGTCCGCCACGATGTCCGTGAGGTCGGTGGCCAGCAGGGCGTTGCCCAGCTGGCGTCCGAGGAGGTACTCCGCCGACAGGTAGGCCACACCCTTGGCCTGGGTCTCCTTCTGGCGACGCATGGTCTCGAGCCAGCGCGCCATGAGGTAGTGCCGCACGGTGCGGGCCAGCGCCAGGTACTGGTCGTTGACGGTGGAGGCCGAGAGCGCGACGCCCTGACCGAAGTTGAGCTCGCGCAGGAACTCACGGACGAAGCCGTCGACGCTGACCGGCGGGCTGCTCACCGGGGCGAGCGCCAACGGATGGCTCCGGTTCGGGCCGCCGTCGGCGGGTTCGGGGGCGGGTGTCTCGGTCGTCTCGACGCTGTTAGCCACGGGACCACGGTAGCGGTCCCGGCCCATTTCGCCAGGCCAAGCATGTGACGCGACGGCGCCACCCACCCGCCGCAGTCCGCCCACCTGCAAGTTTCAGCAAGTCTTGCGAGGCTGGCGTGACGGAGATCACACCGCGCGTGTCCACGCGAGCAACTCCTCCACGTCCCACGTGGTCACGATGCGCCCGGCCGGGACCTCCCGCGCCGCCGCCCGGGAGTACCCCAGCGCCAACCAGTCCTGCTGCCCGGGGGCGTGGGAGTCGGAGTCGACGGCGAACAGGCAGCCGCTCTCCAGCGCCAGGTCGATCAGGGCGTCCGGTGGGTCACAGCGCTCCGGGCGCGCATTGATCTCGATCGCCGTCCCGAACGACTCCGCCGCGGCGAAGACGATCTCGGCCTCGAACTGCGAGGGCGGCCGCGTGCCACGCGATCCGGTGACCAGACGACCCGTGCAGTGCCCGAGCACGTCCAGGTGGGGGTTCGCGATCGCCGTCACCATCCGCCGCGTCATGGCCGCCGAGGGCATCCGCAGCTCGGAGTGCACCGAGCCGACCACGATGTCCAGCTCAGCGAGGAGGTCCTCCTCCTGATCCAGCGACCCGTCCTCGAGGATGTCGACCTCGATGGCCGTCAGTACGCGCAGCTCCACGCCGTCGCGCTGCAGCGCGGCGTTGAGTGTCGCGATGCTCGCGATCTGTTCCCGCAGCCGTTGCGGGCTCAGTCCGTTCGCCACCCGCAGCCGGGGCGAGTGGTCCGAGATCGCGATGTACTCCCGCCCCAGCCGGGCGGCCACCGCCGCCATCTCGGTCAGGGGCGCTCCGCCGTCGGAGGCCTCGGTGTGCATGTGCAGGTCACCCCGGGCCCGGGCGAAGAGCGCCCGCCCGGCGGCGTCCTCGGCCGCGAGCGTCGGCGCCGCCCCCGCCCTCGCCTCTGCGAGGCCCCGGGGGACGCCGCCGGCGAGCGATTCACAGATGGCCGCGGCTGTCGAGGCCCCGATGCCCTGCACCCGCTGCCACGCAGTCTTGGTGACCCCGAGGCCGGCGATGTGCTCCTCGGTCATCCCGGCCACGGTGTCCGCGGCCCGGCGGTACGCCTTCACGCGGTGCGTATCGGCGCCCGCGCGTTCACGCCAGAACGCGATCTCGCGCAGGGCGGCGACGGGGTTCCCCGGGGCGGGATCGGCGCCGGTGCGCGCCGCCTCGGGCAGCACCGACGAGCCCCAGGGGCCCCCGTCGATCAGCATGAGGAACTCAGCCAGCGCCGATGAGGTCGACGACGAAGACGAGGGTGTCGCCGCCGCGGATACCGGCCTGCGGCACGCCGCGCTCGCCGTAGCCCAGGTGTGGGGGGATCGAGACCAGCACGCGGGAGCCGAGCTGCTGGCCCACGAACGCGTCGTCCCAGCCGGCGATCACGGCGCCCACGCCGATCGGGAACTGGATGGAGGAGCCGCGGTCGTAGGAGTTGTCGAACATCGCACCGTCCCAGACCTGGCCGTAGTAGTGCACGTCGATGGTCTGGCCGGCCTCGACCACCTCGCCGTCACCCTGCTCGAGGATGAGCACCTGCAGCTCCTCGGGAGCGGCGGTCTCGGGGAAGGTGAGTTCCGGCTTCTCGCCGAAGGTGCCGGATGCGGTGGGGAGCGTGGACATGGGGTTCCTCTCGATCACGCGGTGCTGGGATGTCCCCGCCACCCTAGCGGCGGGCACTAGGTCCCGAGGTAACGGCCCGGCCGATGGTTCAGCACCAGCACGGTGGACAGCAGCACAGCGCCCAGGGCCGACAGGAGCACGGTCATCGGGGGGACCACCGTGAGGGCCAGCAGGATCACGGCGACGTCGAGCCCCATCTGCACGTAACCGGCGCTCCACCCGAATCGCTCCTGCAGGGTCAGGGCGAGCACGTTGAACCCGCCCAGGCTCGCGCGGTGCCGGAACAGGATCAGCAGGCCGATGCCGGCCAGGAGGTTCCCCATCGCGATCGCATAGACCTCCGGGAGCGCCCCGGGGGCGATCGGGTGGAGATCGGCGGCCACGGAGGCCAGGGCGACGGCGATCGCGGAACGCAGCGTGAACCGCCACCCCTTGGCGCGCAGCGCGAGCACGAAGAAGGGGACGTTGACGCCGAAGAAGATCACCCCGAACGGGATCGGCGTGGCGTAGGAGATCAGCAGACCCAGCCCGGCTGTCCCGCCGGTCACGGCGTCGACCGAGCGGAGCATCGCCAGGCCGAGGGAGGCGACGACGGCGCCCACCACCAGCCCGAAGGTGTCCTCGAACCACGAGTGCGGCACGGGCGTTCCCCCAGGCGGGGTGCCGGGGCCGTAGGGCGCCGTCTCGACGCGCTCGGGATCGGGTTCGACATCGGGGGGTGTGGTCACGGGTCCATTGTCCAGGTCTCAGATGACGGACAGGTGACGGCGGGTGCCTCAGCCACACCATAGGTCTGCACAACCGCCTCGCCGTGCCTGCACAACCGCCTCGCCGTGCCTGCACAACCGCCTCGCCGTGCCTGCACAACCGCCTCGCCGTGCCTGCACAACCGCCTCGCCGAGACGGCGAGGGCCGGCCACCGCGGGTGCGGTGGCCGGCCCTCGTGCAGACGGCGCGGAACGCTCGTTGTCAGTCGCCGCGCAGGATCGCAAGCAGACGCAGGAACTCCAGGTACATCCACACCAGGGTGACGGCGAGGCCGAAGGCCGCGCCCCAGGCGTAGCGCGCGGGAGCGCCCCGCTGCACGCCCTTCTGGATGGTGTCGAAGTCGATGACCAAGGTGGCGGCCGCCAGGATCACCGCAGCGACGCCGATGAGGATGCCCCACGGCCCCTCGCGCAGACCCCAGCCGTCCAGCACACCCGTCACCATGAGGAGCAGGTTGACCAGGGAGAACACCATGTAGCCGACGAGGGCGACCATGACGATGCGCTGGAACTTCGGGGTGTTGCGCACCTTGCCGCTACGGAAGAGCAGGAGCACGGCGGCGAACGTGGAGACCGTGGCCAGCACCGCCTGCATCACGATGCCGGAGTACTGCGCCTCGAACACCATGCTGATGGCTCCGAGGAAGAGTCCCTCGAGTGCCGCGTAGGCAAGGATCAGACCCGGCTTGGGTTCGCGCTTGAAGGCGTTCACCAGGCCCAGCACGAATCCGCCGATCGCACCGATGATCATCAACGGGAAGGTCAGGCCCGGCATCCCCAGCGCGCTCGGAAGCAGCCAGGACGCCGCGCCGAACAGCACGATCGTGCCGAGAACGAGCGAGGTCTTGACGATGACGTCGTCATAGGTCATCCGCCCGGTGTCGGCGGGGGCCGCCGACGGCATCCGATAACTCGCTTCGAGCGAGTCCTGCGCCGCGGGGACCGCGGCGGGTGGCTGGTAGGTCTGGGTGGCGCCCGGGGTCCCCCAGGGCGAGGGTGTCGAAGTGCCCGGCGCGGAGGGCGAGCCGGCCATGGCTCGGCGTTCCTGCTGCGCCTTCTGGCTGTCCCCGAAGTAGGGATCGTTGTTGAAGTACGGGTTGCTCACGCGTTCTCTCCTTGAGGCATCTGGCGCGGGCTGCGGTCGTGGTGCTGTCCGGTTCAACGCGTCGGGTGCGCCCGGTGTCCCCATCCTCTCAGGAAACGCCCCGGCGCACCTCAGGGCTCTCCCTGGACGTTCCCTCCCCCGTAGGTCGGGGTCGTCTCAGGGCAGAATCCGCCGCAAGCATGATGTCCGGCGGAGCGGCCGACCCCTAGCCTCGTGGACATGGAGAACTCCGCCGTCACGAAGGGCACACGATGATCGAGGCACACGACCTCACCAAGCGGTACGGGAGCAAGACCGCCGTCGCGGGCGTCAGTTTCCGGGTGGAACCCGGCACCGTGACCGGGTTCCTCGGCCCGAACGGGGCCGGGAAGTCCACGACGATGCGGATGATCATGGGCCTGGACCGCCCCTCCGGTGGTTCGGTCACCGTGAACGGCAAGCCGTACGCCCAGCACCGCGCACCCCTGCACGAGGTCGGGGCGCTGCTGGAGGCAAAGGCCGTGCACACCGGCCGTTCGGCTCGCAATCACCTGCGGGCGCTCGCCGCGACCCACGGGATCCCCGCCAAGCGGGTGGCCGAGGTGATCGAGATGACCGGCCTGGGCAGCGTGGCCGGTAAGCGCGTCGGCGGGTTCTCCCTCGGCATGGGCCAGCGCCTGGGTATCGCCGCTGCCATGCTCGGCGACCCGCGCACGCTGATCCTCGACGAGCCCGTGAACGGTCTCGATCCCGAGGGCGTGCGGTGGGTGCGCGGCCTCGTACGCCACCTCGCCGACCAGGGCCGCACCGTCTTCCTCTCCTCCCATCTGATGAGCGAGATGGCCATCACCGCCGACCACCTCATCGTGATCGGCCGCGGCCGCATCATCACCACGGGCTCGGTGCGCGAGGTGATCGACCGCACGTCCGGGACCACGGTGTCCGTGCGCAGCCCGCAGTCCGGGGCGCTCGCCCAGGCACTGGTGGCCAAGGGCGGCGAGATCGTCTCCTCCGACGGCGACCTGTTGTCCGTGCGCGGCCTGGAGGCCGCGGCCGTCGGTGAGACCGCCGCCGCGAACGGCGTGGTACTGCACGAGCTCACCCCGACCCAGGCCTCCCTCGAGGACACCTTCATGACCCTGACCGCAGGGGACGTGGAGTTCCAGACCACCACCAGCCAGAGCGGAGTCTCCGCATGACCACGACCGTCTCCGACCGATCCCCCGCACCCTCGAGCGCCGGGACAGGGGGTGTGACCTTCCCGCGGCTGCTGCGCTCGGAGTGGCTCAAGCTCATCACCCTGCGCTCCACCTGGTGGTCCCTCGGCATCACGGTGCTGGCGATGATGGGACTCGCGGCGATCTTCGCCGCCTCGATCAGCTTCATCCCCGAGGACGAGGCCACGGGAATCAGCGAACTCGGTGCCCAGGTCATCACCTTCGGGTACTACTTCGCCCAGGTCACCGTGGCCGTGCTCGGCGCCCTGGTGATCACCGGGGAGTACTCCACGGGGATGATCCGCTCCACGATGACGGCGGCCCCGCACCGCATCACCGTCCTGGCCGCCAAGGCGCTCGTCCTCGCGATCGTGGTCTTCGTGATCGGCATCCTGGCCACGCTGCTGTCCTGGGTGATCACCATGCCGCTGCTGCCCGACGGCATGAGCGTGGACATCGCGGCCGGTGAGACCTGGGAGGTCATCCTCGGGGCCGGGGTGTACCTCACGCTCGTGGCCCTGATGGCATTCGGGCTCGGGACCATCGTGCGCTCCAGTGCCGGCGCGATCGCCGCGGTGCTCGGCATCGTCCTCATCCTGCCGATCATCTTCACGGTGCTCCTGGGCACGGGGCAGGACTGGGCCATTGACCTCTACCCCTACCTGCCCTCGGCCGCGGGTGAGCGACTCATGGCCACCAGCGGCGGCGACGCCATGGCCACCGACCCCGCCGCCGGCGGCTTCGCGGGGATGACCCAGCTCGACCCGTGGGTCGGCGGATTGGTGATGCTGGGATACGTCGCGGTCATCGGACTGATCGGCGCGGTCCTGGTCAGGCGCCGCGACGTGTGAGCACGCCCGTCACCGACACTCGACGCCCGGGAGAGTACGCTCTCCCGGGCGTCGACTGTGTTCGAGCGCCGATCTTCGGTAACGTGCCGGGAATGACGGGACGTGAGCCGCACATTGCCGTGCGCGAGATCACGGCGCAGGACGGGGACTTCCTCGTGGACATGGTGCTGGAGATCGCCACCGCGAATGGTGAGAACGTCACGCGCCGGGGCGTCCTGACCGCGCCTCGTCTCGCACGCTACGCCACTGGATGGGGCCGACCTGGGGACCTCGGTCTCGTCGCCGTGGACCTCGACGGCCCCCGCGGACTGCAGATCCCCGTGGGTGCCGCGTGGATCCGGCACTACGCCAGCACCGAACCCGGGAAGGGCTTCGTGGATTCCCGGGTGCCGGAACTCAGCATCTCGATCGTCCCCGGCCGCCGACGCATGGGCATCGGCCGCGCATTGCTCGCGGCGCTGATCGCGAAGGCCCGGGAGAGCGGGGTCCGCGCGATCAGCATGGCCCTGGCCCCGGACAATCCGGCACGTCCGCTCTACGAGGAGGCCGGATTCACCGAGGACCCGGACGCCCCCTCCGCGAGTGAGGACTCGATCACGCTCGTGCTGGAACTGCTCTCCTCCTCCAGGTCGGCGTAACTCTCCGTCACCACAAGGTCCAGCGGGACCAGGTCCCCGTGCCCCGGGAACAGCAGCCGACTGGCGGACACCGCCGCCTCCGCGAGCACTGCCCGCACCAGGTCGGCCTCCTCCTGCGGGGCGTGCACCACGAGTTCGTCGTGCATGAAGAAGGCCAGGTGGGCACGCGAGTTCGCCAGGGCGGAGCGCGTGTAGGCCATCCAGGACAGCGCCCACTCGGCTGCGCTGCCCTGCACCACGAAGTTGCGCGTGAACCGGCCCCAGTCCCGGGCCAGGCGGCGCGCCTCGGCCTGCTGCGCAGTCGTCCCCTCCGCTCCCCACGCCGTGTGCTGGACCCTGGTCCACTCCGCCGAGGGCGGCGGACTGGAGCGCCCCAGCCACGTGGTGACCACGCCGCCTGCCTCACCGGTGGCGGCCGCGTCGTCGACGAGGGCGAGCGCACGCGGGTAGGCACGGGCCAGGCGCGGGACGAGCGCACCGGCCATCCCGGAGCTCTACCCGTACAGCGCCCCGAGCATCGCCACCTTGGCGTGCTCGCGGTCCTCGACCACGCCGTCCGCCACCAGCGCCTGGTAGAGGTCGCCACGAGCCCCGGCGGCAAGCATCGCCTCGTCCCCGGAGATCGCGGCCAGCACCCGCGGTTCCAGCTGGGCGGCGTCGGCGACGACGAAGGTCCAGCCTGGATCGGCCACCACGGCCGACCGGATCACCTTGGGCAGGCTCAGCGCCCCACCGCCCCGGGAGGACCACCGCCCCGTCACCACGCCGGCCGGCACGTAGTCCGCGCGGAACCGGCCGCCACTGACCCAGGAGTCGAGCCACGCCCACCCATTGGCCGAGGCCAGACGCGCGAGCTTCTTGTACTCCAGCAGGTCCTCCAGCACGGGGTGGTCCAGTCCCCGCAGTTCCCACCGCGCGGTGGAGTTGACATCCAGCCCCATCCGACGCAGCGCCCGCAGCAGGTGCGGCTGGGAGTCGGGGTTGAGGTGGGGGTCGTTCAATGCGAGGCGGATGCGGGCAGCCAGCTCCTCCAGCCGCGCCGGGCGGGCCCCGAACCGGCCACGCTCCCCGAGCAGCTCCTGCAGCCGCGCGCGATGCAGGTCCTCACGCAGGGGCAGCCCGTCGTGGTGCAACTCGACTGCGGCGAGCGCCCCGGCGGACTCCGCCGCGATGAGCAGCTGCAGCGCCCGGGCGCGGTCCGGACTGTATGCGGCGATCTCCCTGAGCGCCTGCTCCTGCGCGAGCCACTGCGCCTGGGCGTCGCGACCGGCCTCGGGCGCCGAGTGCTCGGGCCGGTCCATCTCGAACAGGCCGGGTTCGGCCGAGTCGTGCCCTCGGGCGCCCCAGCCGCCGTCCCAGCCCTCCCACGCGGCATCGTGCCGGCGCGGGGCGGCAGCGACCTCCTCGCCGCCCAGGGACGCGCCGGCGACGTCGGGCGGCGCGACCGACTCGGCCGCGATCCGTGGCGCCGAGAGGCGCAGGATCGCTCGGGACAACCGCAGGTCCAGGCAGCGGGAGACCCGCACGCCCACCTCAACGAGTTCCGGGTACCAGTGCGCGGTGGAGTCCCAGACCCAGCGTGGGTGCACCCGCTCGCGTTCGCGCACCGCCTCGGGGAGGTCCTCACGAGTGAGAGTGTGGGTCTCGCCGTCGCCCATCAGTTCGACCAGGGACGCGTCCGAGCGCGAGCGGCGCACCAGGACGCTCGGGGTCACGGGCGTCTCCACCCGCACACTCTGGCACAGGGGTACGACACCGGCGGGCGGCGTCGGTGGCAAGCGATGACGGTGGCGTCAGTGACGACGGTGCCGTCCGTGGCGGTCACCGAGCACGCACACCACGCCGCTATTGCGGCGGTGCACTTCGCTGGGTGGTTCTCAAACCCGCGCAAGCCCCTCATGACGCTGATTCGCCGGGTTCTGCGGGATCGCGGCGTCCTGTGTCGCGTCCTGAATGTCACCCTATTGAGGAGGTGCGCGGCCCGGTCGCGGAGAGTTCGCTCCGTTCTCAAACCCGATTGAGGGTCCCGAATCGGGCTGCGCTGGCTGAGGAGTAAGCCAACGGTGTGCCGGTCGGTGAGCTAGTGCGGCGGTTCGGAATACATCGCACGACTGTGCATCGGCTCGCCGCACAGGCAGGTGTCGCGGTGCGTCGCCGTGGGCCGGATGAGCCCGGACGCCGGGAGGCCGTGCGGCTGTACGAGCAGGGCATGACGCTCGTAGAGATAGCGGCCGAACTGGGGGGGGCGGAAAGGAGGTGGTGCGTTCTGCGGGGGTGGCCTGTGGCGGAACGATCCGCCGAAGCGGTCGACGGTCAGATGTCTAGTCACTCGGAGCACACACTCTCGTCGATGGAGAGGTCATTGAGATCAGCGGCGGCGGACATCCGGGTAGTGATCTCGGCGGAAGCGGTCGCAGTCGAAGGAGACCTGTAGATCACTGGCCCCAGCAGGCGTCACCTTGGACGGCGGCAATCTGGATGAGATTTCCGCAGGTGTCATCGAACACCGCAGTCATCGCGGGGCCCATCTCGGTCGGCCCCTGGGTGAACGTCACGTCGAGGTCACGCAGCCGGTCGTACTCGGCCTGCACGTCATCGACGAGAAACTGGGCCGCCGGTATCCCGTCGGCCATCAGCGCCGCCCGGTAGGGCAGTACTGCAGGATGAGCTGCGGGCTCAAGTAGAAGCTCGACACCATCTGGGTCGTCGGGCGCGACGACGGTGAGCCATCGATGCTCACCGACAGGCTCGTCGACCTTGGTCACGAAGCCGAGTGTTTCGGTGTAGAAGGCCAGCGCGGCGGCCTGGTCGTCGACGAAGACGCTGGTGATCGCGATCCTCATTTCGTCAGGCTCCACTGACAGGAAGGTTCCGTGCCGCCCACCGGCGCCCCGGCTCCGGGTCGACGCCAAGGCGCTCGGCGTAGAGTTCGTGGATCTCCGCCCAGGGCCCGTGCGCCTCCTCCTCAGAGAGGTGTCCGCCTGCGAGATGGGGTCCGAGCCGGGAAAGGTAGATTTCCCATCCGGTCGCGGTCTGGGCGGCGGGGAGGTCGTCGATGGTGGTCGTGAAGACCAATCGGCACTCATCCCCCTCCTGCGTCAGCTCGAAGCCCTGCGGCTGACCGGCAAAGATCCAGGTCAACAGAGTCGGTGCCTCGACCTGCGTCACCTCCACGGACATGCCGCCAGCGTCGATGATCTCGCCTGCGACGGGTGTCCAGTCTGCGGCACCCGGAAAGAAGCGTTCCAACTCGGACGGCGTGCTCACCGCCTGCCACACGCGCTCAATCGGATAGCCGAGCGAGCGCTCGAAACGCAGCGCCCACCGACCGTCGATGGTCTCCAAAGTTCCATACGCCTTGGGTTCATTCATGGTTGTTCCTGCTTTCTCTGGATACGGCCAACGGTCGATGATCGCGCGCAGCGGGGCAGTGTCGATGGAGTGGAACTTGTACCGTCCGTCCTTGACCGCGATCACCAGTCCGGCCGCCTGCAACACCTCAAGGTGCTGCGATACGGCCTGGCGGGAGGAGGTGAGTCCGTGCCTCGTAGCCAATCGGCCGCACAGTTCGAACAGGGTCTGCCGATCCCGCTCAAGGAGTTCGTCGAGGATGGTCCGCCGAGTCCCATCGGCCAGCGCTTTGTACACGTCGCTCACACCTCGACATTAGGCAAGCGAACACTTGCCTGTCAATCGCCGCGTAGGCGGGCACAAGGGCCAGGCGCCGCGGCGTGGACGGGCTCGGATGGCGAGAGTCCGCGCGGATGCACGAAGAATGCAGGCCGCCCCGCACTCCAAGACCAGCATGCAGTTCGAGGCACCCCTACGACGGCCCGCTCACCCGGTGCCGAGAGACCTCCACGGCCCCCTTCACCATGTGCATCGCCGACTACTGCAACTGAATCGCCCTGGGTCTGGTGGAGGGTCGCGCTATTGGATTCCGGCGACCTGGTGGCCCTCGGTCTGGTCAGCATAGAAGGCCTGCTCGAACTCCGCTGGTGGGACATCGTCGAGGTAGCCGTGCAGGCGCTGGTGGTTGTGCCAGTGGACCCACCCCAGGGTGGCGAGCTCGACGTCTTCGATCGTCTTCCAGGGCCGCTGCCTGGCGGGTCCGCGGATGAGCTCGGCCTTGTAGTACCCGTTCACGGTCTCAGCCAGCGCGTTGTCGTAGGAATCGCCCACGGTCCCGATCGAGGGGGCTGCCCCGATCTCCGCGAGCCGTTCGCCGTAGCGCAGACTCGTGAATTGACTACCGGCGTCGCTGTGACATCTCAGCCCCGCCAGGTCCGCGCCCCGGGACCAACGAGCCATCTCGATTGCGTCCAGCACGGTCTCGGTCCTCATCGTGGCCGCTGCGCGCCAGCCCACGATCATCCGCGAGTAGGCGTCGATGATGAAGCACACGTAGGTCACCCCCGCCCACGTCGGGACGTAGGTCAGGTCGGTCACCCACAGCTGGTTCGGGGCCGTCGCGGTGAAGTCCCGGCCGACCAGGTCCGGGTGGCGGGCAGCGAGCGGATCAGGCCGAGTCGTGCGCACCCGTTTGGTCCGGCTCACGCCTTTGATCCCCGCGCTGCGCATGAGGCGAGCGACCTGGTCGCGTCCCACCTCCAGCCCTGCCCGTCCGGCTGCCTTCCAGAGCTTGCGGGCTCCGTAGACGCGGTAGTTCGCCTCCCACAACGCCACCAGCTGCGGCCCGAGGACCGCGTCGCGGATCTGGCGGGCCGACGGTGGCCGGCTCCGGCGGGCGTAGTAGGTGCTGGGGGCCACCTGCAGCACGCGGCAGATGCGCTCGACCCCCAGCCGACGGCCCTCAACGACGACCTCGCGGTTGGCGTCGATGAATGCGGCTACTTGGTCTGGCGGTCCAGCTCCGCCCCGAAGAAATGCGCTGCCCGCCGCAGGATCTCATTCGCCCGCCGCAGCTCACGGACCTCCTGCTCCAGGGCCTTCACCCGGGCCGCCTCATCGGTGCTCACGCCCGCAGTGACACCCTCGTCGATGTCGGCCTGCTTGACCCACACTCGGACCGACTCGACCCCGTAGCCCAACTGCGTAGCGACCCGCTGGACCGTGCCCTGCTCAGTCCCAAGCTCCGCCCGCAGCGACCGCACCATCCCGACCGCGACCGCCTTCTCCTGATCGCAGTACCGCCTCGTGGTCGGCTTCCCCGCACTCTGCTCCATCGGCATGTGACCATCCTCGTTTCCAAGCTCAGGCGACTCCACCAAACCCAGGGCGATTCACTACCCGTACTTCATCTGCGCCGGCCGACAAACCCCGAAGTCCAGGCCACCGCCCTTGCTCGCCAGACAGCAAGCGGAAACGGGACGGATCAAACCGGGAACGTCGCTAGTTTGAACAACGACGCTCTGGGTGCCCCCGATGGGACTCGAACCCATACTGTGCCGGGTTTAAGCCGGCTGCCTCTGCCGATTGGGCTACGGGGGCCGCACGCGGCACCGGTGGTGCCGCGTGCGCACAGCGTACGGCGATCAGACGACCGTCGGCGGCTCCGGGAGGTTCTCGCGGCTGGGCGCCGGGGCCGAGGCCGCGATGAACTCGGCCCGCGGGGTGCTCACGCCACCCAGTGCGACCGGTTCGCGGCGGAAGAGCAGCGAGGTGGTCCAGTCCAGCATGATGCGCACCTTGCGGTTCCAGGTCGGCATCGCGAAGAGGTGGTAGGAGCGGTGCATGAACCATGCCAGCGGGCCACGCAACTTGATCCCGAAGATCTGCGCGACGCCCTTGAAGAGGCCGAGCGAGGCGACCGTACCGACGTTCGCGTGGACGTAGTCCACGGGCTCCTCACCGGCCAGCACGCGGGCGATGTTGTCGCCGAGGTGCTTGGCCTGGCGCACGGCGTGCTGCGCGGTGGGGGCACAGAAGGCTCCCTCCCCCACGGCGAGATCGGGCACCGAGGCACAGTCGCCGGCCGTCCAGGCGTTCTCCACGACCGTCCCGTCCTCCTCCACGATCCGCAGCGAGGCATCGGCCCGCACTCGGCCGGTCTCGGTCAGCGGAAGATCGGAGCGCTGCACCGCCGGGCTCGGCTTCACACCGGCGGTCCACACGATGGTCTCGGAGTCGAACTCGGTGCCGTCGGAGAGCACCACGTGTCCGTCCTCGCAGGAGTTCAGGAACGTGGACAGGTGCATCTCGATGCCACGGGCGCGCAACTGCTCCAGCGCGTAACCACCGAGTTCCTCGCCGAGTTCCGGCAGGATGCGGTGGGTCGCCTCCACCAGCACGAAGCGCAGGTCGGAACGCTCGATGGAGTCGAAGTCCCGGCATGCGGAACGAGCCATGTCCTCGATCTCACCGAGCGCCTCGATGCCCGCGAACCCACCACCGACGAAGGTGAAGGTGAGCATCTTCTTGCGACGCTCGGGATCCCAGGTGGAGGCCGCCTCGTCCATCAGGCCGAGGACCTGGTTGCGCAGCGCGAACGCCTCCTCGACCTGCTTGAAGCCGAGGCCGACCTCCGCCAGGCCCGGAATCGGGAGCGTGCGCGCGACCGCGCCCAGCGAGACCACGAGGTGGTCGTAGCGCACCCAGTAGTCCTCGCCCTCGGCCGGGGTCACCCGCACGGCGCGCTCGGCGTGACGGATCGCGGAGACCCGACCGTTGATCACGGTGGCGTTGCGCAACTCGCGGCGATGGGAGGCCACCACGTGGCGCGGCTCGATGGAGCCGGCCGCCGCCTCGGGCAGGAAGGGCTGGTAGGTCATGTAGGAGCGGGGATCCACCAGCACGATCGCCACCTCACGACGACCCAACTGTTTGCGCAGGCGGATTGCGGTGAACAGGCCGACGTACCCCCCACCCAGGATGAGGATGCGGGGCACCTTGCGGGCCGCGGCGCGGGCGGTGGGAGCTGTCGTGGAAGTCACGCGGCCCATCGTAGTAGCGCACGTCCACGCCATACAGGGGGGGACCTGTGTCCCTTGACACAAAGGTCCAGACCGTCGAGGCCGTGCCGCGGGCAACGACCGCGCTCCCGCGACGCCGGCTCGTGCGGGAGGGCTGGATCGCCGCGCCGAGCGTGGAGCGCGGCCGGCAGTACCAAGGTGCCCAGGGTCACCCCGAGGACCTCGCGAGTCAGGGCCAGGAGATCACGCAGTCGCCCGGCGCCCTGGCTCACGCGGATGCGCCGAGACTCAGCGCTATGCCGTCCAGGATGTCGTGCTCGCTCGTGACCACGTGCCGGATCCCGCTCCCGGCGGCCGTCGTCTCGGCCAGGACGCGCGCGATCACCTCGAACCAGATCAGGGCGCCTGCCCCGATCACGTCGACGCGGCCCGGATGCAGGTAGGGCAGCGCCGCCCGCTCCCTCCGGGTCGCCGCCAGCAGATCCTGTGCTGCCGCCATCGCGATCCCCACGGGGAGCTCGGCGCCGTCGATGCGCTCACGCTGGTAGCCGGGCAGACGCAGCGCGTGCGCGGTGGTTGTGGTGATGGTGCCCGCCACACCGACCAGGGTGGCTGTCTCGTGCAACGGCACCTCGGCCTCGGCCCGCCGCAGCGCCTCACGCACGTCCACCGTGGCCGCATCGATCTCCGCCTGGGTCGGTGGATCACTCACCAGATGCCGCTCGTGCAGTCGCACGGACCCGATGTCGAGGGACACGGCGTACTCGGGCGCATCGGTTCCCAGGACCACTTCGGTCGATCCACCGCCGAGGTCGACCACGAGGTAGGGGCCGGGGTGCGCGCGAGAGACGGCGCTGACGGCACCGGTGAAGGAGAGCCCTGCCTCGACGACACCGCTGACGACCTCGGGTTCCACGCCCAGCGCCTCACGCACGCCGAGGACGAACTCGTCGCGATTGCGCGCATCGCGGGTGGCTGAGGTGGCCACGAACCGCACCTGCTGTGCACCCTCGGACTCGATGATCCCCGCGAACTCCCGGGTGGCCGAGAGCGTGCGGGTGAGCGCGTCCGCATCCAGCTCGCCGGTGCGGTCCACGCCCTGACCCAGCCGTGTGATGAGGCCGGTGCGCACGACCTCCCGGGCCTGGCCACCCTCGAGGTCGGCCACGAGGAGACGGATCGTGTTGGTTCCACAGTCAATGGCAGCTACCCGCGTCACACCTGCGACCCTACTGCGGTCGCCGAGGATGTCGGACCCCGCGCGGATCATGCCGCCATGAGCACGCAGCCGGGGATGCGTCGATGAACGCGGGGGCGCAATGGGCCGGCTCGCCGCGCGGGCACGAGGGCGAGGCGGGCATGCTGCACGCCGACCTCGATTGCTTCTTCGCCTCCGTGGCCCAGCGGGACGATCCCCGCCTGCGCGGCCGCCCGGTCGCCGTGGGGGGAGGTGTGATCCTTGCTGCGAGCTATGAGGCGCGGCGGGCCGGGGTGCGCTCCGCGATGTCCGGGCGTGAGGCCCGAGCACGATGCCCGGACCTCGTCCTCGTGCCCACGGACTTCGACGCCTACACGCGCGCGAGCCGGCAGGTCATGGCCCTCTTCCGCGAGACGACCCCCGTGGTCCGGGTGATGTCCATCGACGAGGCGTTCCTCGACGTGCGCGGGTTACGCCACCTGGAGCAGTCACCGCTCCATGTCGCCCGCCGGCTGCGGGCGCGGGTATCGGCGCAGGTCGGCCTGACCGTGAGCGTCGGGGTGGCCCGCACCCCGTTCCTGGCCAAGATGGCCAGCACGGCGAGCAAACCGAACGGTCTGCTCCTGATCCCACCGGAGGGGGAGGACGCCTTCCTCCATCCGCTGCCGCTGGCACGGCTGTGGGGTATCGGTGATGCCACGACAGCGCGCTTGGCCCGGTGTGGGCTGCACACCGCGGGGGACCTCGCACAACTCCCCCGTGAGGTGCTCCTCGGGCTGCTCGGATCCGGCGCCGGAGCACGGCTGCACGCCCTCGTGCACTCCGTGGGCCCGGAGCGTCTGCACGAGGAGGACGGCGCCCCTCAACGCGGATCGATCGGCGCACAGCGTGCCCTCGGGCGAGGACCGCACACGCCCTCGGCCCTGCGAGCGCACCTGCTGGCGTTGGTGGACCGGACCACCGGCCGCCTGCGCGGCGCGCACCTGACCACCCGACGTATCGAGTTGCGGCTTCGCCTCGAGGACTACTCGCGGGCCTCGCGCTCGAGCACCCTGACCCATCCGGTTCAGGCCGATGCGCCCATCGCCCGCACCGCCGTCGCGCTCCTGGATAGCGCCTGGCCACTCCTGGAGCGACGGGGGTGCACCCTGGTCGGCATCGCTCTGGCCGAGTTGGCTCCGGCCGATGCGCTCCAGGAGGAACTCGATCTCGGCCTCAGCGGGGAGCACGAGCGGGCTCGGGCGTGGAAGAGTGCGCGCGACTCGGTCACTGCGCGCCACGGGCACCACGCCGTGGTGCGAGCAAGCAGTCTCGGCGCGCGGCCCCGGGCCTGACCCGTCCCGGCTCCTCAGCAGGTGCAGCGCCCGGGCCTCCAACTCGCGGCCATCGCCGCGAGCGCCTCGTCGCCCAGGGGATTCACTCCCGGCCCCCGTGCCAGCGCGTGCGCGACGAGCACGTGCAGGCACTTGACGCGACTGGGCATCCCGCCCGCGGAGATGCCGGCGATCTCCGGCACCTCACCGAGCTCGGCCCGCCGCTCCAGGTAGTCCTGGTGAGCGCGCAGGTGGGCCGCAGCGAGCCCGGGCTCCCGCGCGAGCCGCTCGGTCATCTGCGCCATCAGCCCGCCTGCCTCGAGGGTCGAGACCGCGGAGACCGCCCCAGGATGCGTCAGGTAGTAGGAGGTGGGGAACGGCGTGCCATCCGCCAGTCGTGGCGCGGTGCGCACGACCGTGGGGCGACCACACACGCAGCGCGCAGCGATCTCCACCACGCCGCGCGGCTCGCGGCCGAGCTGATCGGCCAGGACCGCCAGGTCCTCCTCGCGCACGCGAGGCCGGGGCGCCGCACCCGGGTCGTGTTCCACGCGAGGCCCGGGACGGTCGCGGTGCTGCTGCGGGCCCGGCGGGAGCTGCGTCGTGCTGGGCTCGGGTGCCTCGTTCTCAGCCGTCATCATCCGCCTGCCCGCTCGGTGTCGGCGCCGCCCGCAGACTCGCCCGTTGCCTCGTCCTGCTCCGCCTCGTCCTGCTCCGCCTCGTCCTGGGCCGCCTCGTCCTGGGCCGCCTGGTCCTGGGCCGCGCCGGCGATCTGGACGGAATCCCAGACCGTGACGTACCAGGGCCCCCGCGCTCCCGTCGTCAGCCCGGAGGCCGCCTGTTGTGCCTGCGCGGTGAGGTCCGCGATGGGGTCCTCCCCCACCACGGTCTCCGGGTCCACCACGCGGTAGGAGGTCTCGCCCGGCTCCACGTAGTTGAACCGCTCGCGGGCCTGGGCGCGGACGTAGTCGTCGTCCTGCCACTGCTCGAGTTCGGCGGCGAGTGCCTCCGCCTGTGCCTGGGAGGAGGCGAGGTCGGCGTTCACCTCACGCAGTTGCTCCTGCTGCGTCACATAGGCGCGGAACGTGGGTGCCAGCACCACGAAGGCCACCAGGATCATCACGAGCAGCACGATCCCTCGCAGGGTGATCTGCCGCGGCGCGCGGGTCTCCTCGAGTTCCGCCGCCGAACCGCTCGCCGCTGCGCTGCGCGTGCGCGCGCGCCGTACCCCGGCCCGGCGGCTCGTCCTTGCCGCGGGTCGCTGGGTCTGCCCTCGAGCACTCACCGCCTCATCGTGCCAGGGCAAACCGCCGCCGACGGACGCGGCACGCCGGGAGCACCGCGCACACGAGGACGCCCCGGGGTGAGAGGACTCACCCCGGGGCGCTACGTTCGTGGCCGGCGGGCATATCCGCCCGACGGGCTCAGCCCAGGCGACGGAAGGCGGAGCGACCGGCGTAGGTCGCCGCCTCGCCGAGCAGGTCCTCGATGCGCAGCAACTGGTTGTACTTGTTGATGCGCTCACCGCGGGCGGGCGCACCGGTCTTGATCTGACCGGCGTTCACGGCCACCGCGAGGTCGGCGATCGTGGTGTCCTCGGTCTCACCGGAACGGTGGGAGACCATCGCGGTGAACCCGGCGCGCTGCGCCATGGTCACGGCGTCGAGGGTCTCGGTGAGGGAGCCGATCTGGTTCACCTTCACCAGCAGCGAGGACGCGGACTTCTGCGCGATGCCCTTGGCGAGTCGCTCGGGGTTGGTGACGAACAGGTCGTCACCGACGATCTGGACCTTGTCGTCGACCTTGGCCACGAGGTCGCTCCAGGAGTCCCACTCGTCCTCGCTCAGCGGGTCCTCGATGGAGACCAGCGGGTAGTCCGCCACGAGCTGGGTGTAGTAGTCCACCATCTCGGCGGGCGTCTTGGTGCCGCCCTCGAAGGCGTAGCCGCCCTCGGAGAAGAACTCGGTGGAGGCCACGTCCAGCGCGAGGAAGATGTCCTCACCCGGGGTGTAGCCGGCCTTCTCGATGGCCTCCAGGATGAGGTCGAGCGCGGCGCGGTTGGACTCCAGGTTCGGCGCGAAGCCGCCCTCGTCGCCGAGCCCGGTGGCCAGGCCGCGGGCCTTCAGCACCGACTTCAGTGCGTGGTAGACCTCGGCGCCCCAGCGCAGGGCCTCCTTGAAGGTGGGGGCGCCGGCGGGGGCGATCATGAACTCCTGGATGTCCACGTTGGAGTCCGCGTGGGATCCACCGTTGAGGATGTTCATCATCGGAACGGGCAACACGTGCGCGTTGGGACCACCGATGTACTGGAAGAGCGGCAGCGCGGCGCTGTCGGCCGCGGCGCGCGCAGCGGCGAGGGAGACGCCGAGGATGGCGTTCGCACCGAGCTTGCCCTTGTTGGGCGTGCCGTCGAGATCGATCATGATCTGGTCGATCTCGCGCTGGTTGCCGGCGTCCAGGCCGAGGACCTCGGGCGCGATGGCGTCGAGAACGGCCTCGACGGCGTCCTGCACGCCCTTGCCGAGGTAGCGGCCCTTGTCGCCGTCGCGGCGCTCGACGGCCTCGAAGGCTCCGGTGCTGGCGCCCGAGGGCACACCCGCGCGGCCGGCGCTGCCGTCGTCGAGGCCGACCTCGACCTCAAGGGTGGGGTTGCCGCGGGAGTCGAGAATCTCACGTGCGAGTACGGCCTCGATGGTGGCCATGGAAGCTCCTGTCAGGTTGCTAGCGGTACGCCCCGGGGCCGCACGGCCCAGGGGCACGTCAGTGCGCCCGACACGTCGGGCTCACTGCCCAGGACAACCCTAGAGGATCCTCGCGCAAGGGCGAGCGGGACGTTTGTCACGCGGACGACTCGGCCTCGCGCACCTGCGCACGAAGACCTCGGACCTGCGCGCGCAGCGCCGCCTCGGCATCCACCCCCGCCGCCTGGGCTCGGGCGACCAGGGCCACCAGTTCCGCGCCGATGTCGGCCTCGAGGTCTGCCTGCTCATCCCCGTGCTCGGGGTAGGAGGGACCCACCGCGATGCCGGCTCGCCGGGCGCGGGCGAGCACCTTCTGCGCCGCGGCGAGCGCCGGCAGGGAGGTCGGGACGCCCGCGAGCACGCTGGCCTCACCGGCGACGGCGCCGGTGGGCGACGCTGCGCGCTCCGCCGCCTTGATGTCCTCCCAGGTGGCCGCCACCTGCTGGGCGTCCACCGCCGTCGCATCCGCGAACACGTGGGGATGACGACGCCGCAGCTTGGCCTCCAGGGTGCGTGCTACATCGGCCAGGTCGAACGGGGTGGCGCCGTCGGGTCCCTCCTGCGCGATCCGTGCCTGGAAGAGCACCTGGAGGAGCAGGTCACCGAGTTCCTCCCGCAGCGTGCCGTCGCCGCTCTCGGCCGCCTCCGCGACCTCGTGCGCCTCCTCGATGGCGTACGGCGCGAGGCCGGCGTGGGTCTGCTCGGCATCCCAGGGGCAGCCCCCGGGCGACCGCAGCCGGTCCATCACGGCCACGACATCGCTCATGGCGCGGGCGATCCGCTCCGGACTGCCGAGCCCCGCGGCGCCCGGAGTGCTCACTCCTTCACGCCCGGGGGCACGTTCCAGTGCCGCAGGCAGCGCGCGCCGCGGTCGTAACCGAGCACGCTGCGCGCGGCGGTGCCCATCTCCAGTCGTTCGGCGACGTCGGCATGCAGTTCGAGCCAGGTCGCGGTGAGGATCCGCAGGACGTGCCCGTGCGCCACGAAGAGCACATCGCCCCCCGACCGCAGAACAGGCTCGGCGCGCGCAATCACGCGGGCCGCGCGCGCGGCTACCTCCTCCACGAGCTCGCCCGGCCCGGGGTGGGCGTTGCGTTGCTCGGGTGGCAGGTCGTCGGTGCCGGAGATGGTCAGCGGTTGCCGCACACCGTCCCCGAGCGCGGCCCAGGGGTGCCCGAGCGCCTCGATGACCTGGACCCTCGTGAGGCCCTCGACCGGGCCGTAGTCCCACTCCATCAGGTCCGGCTCCGGCTCGCCGTCGCCATGCCCGAGGAGCTCGGCCGTGTGACGCGCGCGTTGCAAGGGGGAGACCAGGGTGAGCGCGAAGGTACGCCCCGCGAGCGCCTCTCCCTGCGCCCTGGCCTGCTCGACACCCGCCGGGGTGAGGGGGATGTCACTGCGCCCGGTGTGCCGGCCGGTGCGGCTCCAGGCGGTCTCGCCGTGGCGCACCACCACGAGTTCTCCCCAGTCGGCCTTGTCCACCGGCGCCGGCGCAGTGGCTGCCACGACTCAGCCCACCGCCGCGGTCGCGGGTTCGAGCAACCAGGGCCATTGCGTCGGTTGGACCCCGGAAGCACCCGACCACTCGCCGTACAACGGGTTGACCTCGACGTCGGCCTCAGCGGCGCGTACCGCGATCTCCTCGTTCAGCCCGGCCACCGAGGCGGTGTACTGGCTGACAAGCTGGAGTTCGGCGATCTGGATCGTGCCGGGCGCGTAGTCCCACGGTTCCAGTCCCGCGGTCGCCGCGACCTCGTCGAGCAGCGCTGTCGCTTCCGCCTGACTGACACCGACCCCCGCATCGCCGGAGGCCGTCACCACGACGGGCGCGAAGATGAGCGAGGTCAGCACCTGCCCAGGGTCGGAGGCCATTCCGTTCAGGGTGTCGAGATCCTCCACCGTGGCGGCGAGCTCCGCCTGGGTGATGCGTTCACCTTCGACCGTGGCGGCGGTCCCCGGCTGCTGGGTGCAGGCGGTCAACGCAAGAACGGTCAGGACTGGGACGACGGCGTAACGCGCCTGAGAACGCACAGCAACCTCCGGTGGGGCGGGCCAACGCCCTCGATCCTATCCATCGATCGCACCGGGTCACGAGCCGGGCCCGGCCACCGCGGCTGCAGCCGCGACGCTGCTACCCACCACACTGCGCAGCAGGCCCATCACCCACTCCACCAGGGCGAGATCGCGCAGCACCTCCCCACCCACCCGCGCCGTGGTGGGTGCCGGCACCAGGATCGTGCGCACCGCCGCCTTGATCACCGAACGCGGGTAGAGCCGCTTGAGCCTCACGGTGGCGGAGTCGCTGAGCTCAACGGGAGCGAATCGGATGTACTGGCCCTGAATGGTGATGGCGGTGACTCCCAGCGAGCGGGCCAGGGTGCGCATCTCGGCGACGGCGAAGAGCAGTTCGGTGCTCGCCGGGACAGCACCGTAGCGGTCCACGAGTTCCTCGCGGACGGCGGCGACGTCCTCGCTGCCACGCGCGGAGGCGATCTTCTGGTAGGCCTCCAGGCGCAACCGTTCGTGCGGCACGTACTCGTGCGGGATGTGCGCGTCGATCGGCAGTTCGATCGTCACGTCCTGCAGCTCCTCGACCTCCTCGCCGCGGAAACGCTGCACGGCCTCGGACACCATGCGCACGTACAGATCGAAACCGACGCCGGCGATGTGGCCGGACTGTTCACCGCCGAGGAGGTTGCCGGCGCCGCGAATCTCCAGGTCCTTCAGCGCGACCTGCATCCCCGCGCCGAGGTCGGTGTTCGCGGCAATGGTGGCCAGGCGGTCGTGGGCGGTCTCGGTCAGCGGCTTCTCCGGCGGGTACAGGAAGTAGGAGTACGCCCGCTCGCGCCCGCGCCCCACGCGACCGCGCAGCTGGTGCAGCTGGGACAGGCCCATGACATCGGCGCGTTCGAGGATCAGGGTGTTGGCGTTGGAGATGTCCAGGCCCGTCTCCACGATCGTGGTGCAGACCAGCACGTCGAACCGCTTCTCCCAGAAGTCCATGATCACGCGCTCGAGCTGGTGCTCGTTCATCTTGCCGTGCGCCACAGCGATGCGCGCCTCGGGCACGAGTTCGGCCAGGTGGGCGGCGGCGCGCTCGATCGATTCCACGCGGTTGTGCACATAGAACACCTGCCCCTCCCGGAGGAGCTCGCGCCGGATCGCAGCAGCGATCTGCTTCTCCTCGTAGGGACCCACGAACGTCAGGACGGGGTGGCGTTCCTCGGGCGGGGTGGCCAGCGTGGACATCTCCCGGATGCCGGTGACCGCCATCTCCAACGTGCGGGGGATCGGCGTGGCGCTCATCGCCAGCACGTCCACGTTCGTTCGCAGTTGCTTGAGAGTCTCCTTGTGCTCCACGCCGAATCGCTGTTCCTCGTCCACGATCACGAGACCGAGGTCCTTGAATCGCACCTCCCCGGTGAGCAGTCGGTGGGTGCCGATGACGACGTCGACCTTCCCGGCACGCACGTCCTCGCGCACGCGGGCGGCCTCGGCGTCCGTCTGGAATCGGGACAGCGCCGCAACCGTGACGGGGAACCCGGTGAAGCGATCGGTGAAGGTCTGCAGGTGCTGCTGGACAAGGAGCGTGGTGGGGACCAGGACGGCGACCTGCTTGCCGTCCTGGACCGCCTTGAACGCGGCCCGCACCGCGACCTCGGTCTTCCCGTAGCCGACGTCGCCACAGATGAGGCGGTCCATCGGCACGGACTTCTCCATGTCGGCCTTCACCTCCTCGATCGTGACGAGTTGGTCGGGTGTCTCCACGTAGGCGAACGCGTCCTCGAGCTCACGCTGCCAGGGGGTGTCGGGTGCGAAGGCGTGGCCCTGGGTGGCCATGCGGGCGGAGTAGAGACGGATGAGTTCCCCGGCGATCTCCCGTACGGCCTTGCGCGCACGCGCCTTGGTGTTCTTCCAGTCGCTGCCGCCCATCCGGCTGAGGGTGGGCGCCTCGCCGCCCGTGTACTTGGTCACCTGGTCCAGGGCATCGGTGGGGACGTACAGCAGGTCCTGCGATCCCGCGTTCTTCCCCTGCTTGGGCGAGGCGTACTCGATCACCAGGTACTCACGGGTGGCCGGCTTCCCGCGAGCCCCGGCCGCACCGCCGACCGTGCGCTGCACGAGTTCCACGAACCTGCCCACACCGTGCTGTTCATGCACCACGTAGTCGCCCGGACGCAGCGCGAGAGGGTCCACCACGTTGCGGCGCCGGGAGGCCAACCGCTTCGCGTCACGGGCGCCCGCGGTGGCCCGCCCGGTGAGATCGGCCTCCGTGAACAGTGCCAGCCGCAGGTCGGGGGCAACGAAGCCCCGCCCGATCGTGGCCGTCGTGACGTGCACGACACCGGGCTCGGGTGCGGTCTCGAGATCGGACTCCAGGCGCGCCGGCACCTGCGCGGCACGCAGTTGCTCGACCATGCGACGGGCCTGCCCGGCGGCATCGGTGGCCAGGACGAGACGCCACTCCTGGCGGACCAGGTCGCGTAGGTCGCTCACGGCGCGCTCGAGGTCCCCGCGGTAGCCCTCGACATCGCGCGCGGCCAGCCGCAGGTTCTCTTCGTCCCCCGCCGTGTCATCGGCGCCCACCAGGTCGGCGTCGCTGGGCAGCACGGTCAGGCTCCAGCGCAGCAGCCCACGCGCCTGGGCGCGTTCGTACACCTGCGCGAGTGCCACGAAACTCGCCGCGGACAGGTCCAGAGGGACCGAGCCACCGGCCGCCGCGGATGTCCAGGCCGCAGCCAGGAACTCCTCGGTCGTGGCCTGTAGATCGGCGGCCCGGGACCGGATCCGTTCCGGGTCCCATGCCATCAGGAGCGCGTCGTCCTCGACCAGGTCGAGGACCTGGGACATCTCGTCCACGAGTGCCGGGGTGAGGGACTCCATCCCTTCCACCGCAATGCCCTGCGCCATCTTCTCGAGCATCTCGGCCGCACCCGGGAGCGCGTCCCGCAGCCGCAGGGCTCGTTCCCGCACCTCATCCGTCAGCAGGAGTTCACGGCACGGCGGTGCCCACAGGCCCTCGGGCGCCACCTCGAGGCTGCGTTGATCGGCGGCCGAGAACCACCTGATCTCCTCGATCTCATCCCCCCAGAAGTCCAGCCGCATGGGATGGTCCTGGGTCGGAGGGAAGACGTCGAGGATCCCGCCGCGCACGGCGAACTCACCCCGCGCCGTCACCATGTCGGTCCGGGTGTAGGCGGCGGCCGCCAACGCCTCGACGATCTCCTCCATCGGCCGGGTCTGCCCCGCGTGCGCGGCGACCGGCTCCAGATCACCGAGTCCGGTGACGACCGGCTGCATCGCCGCGCGCACGGGCACGACGAGTACCCGGATACGGCCGGTGTGCGAGCCGCCGGTGCCCTCGGGGTCCGGGTGGGTCAGACGCCGCATCACCGCCAGCCGGGTGGCAACAGTGTCCGCCCGCGGGCTGAGCCGCTCGTGGGGCAGCGTCTCCCATGCGGGCAGGGCTGCGAGCGACTCCGCCGGGAGGTAGGCCCCGAGAGCGGCCACCAGGCTCTCCGCCTCCCGACCCGTGGCGGTCAGCACCACGATCTGGGGGGCCTGCGGCGCGAGCGCGAGTTGCGCGATCAGTGCGGGTCGCGCTCCGACCGGGGCGATCACCTCGCACGCACGCCGCTGGGCGAGAGCCCGCAGGGTCGGGTCGATCGAGGGGTCGTGGGCAAGTGCGGACAGCAGTCCGGTGAGCTTCATAGGCGTGTTCTGCGCCGCCGGTCCGAGCGTGGCGGCCTCCCGGCCGCCCAGTCTAGGCGTCCCGGATGGACGCCCGAACCCCAAACCACCACCGCACGCCGGGCGCCGTTACTCTTTCGTGACAAATGATCCCTGCCTGCTCGAGACACAGGAGGAACGTGTCGCTCCCGCTCATGCCCTACCGCACGGCTTCACCGCTCCCCTGCGGCACCGCGGTGATCGGGTCCGCGGACGACACCCTGCGCCATCGAGCAGCAGACGCGGACCGCCCACGCATCCCCGAGCTGACTGCTCCGTGGATCCGGGCCGCAGCCCAGCACCCCTGACACCCTGGAGCACCTCCATGACCCGCACCCGATTACGGCCCGCCCTGATGGCCCCCTTGGCCACCCTCGCGACGTGCTCGGCTCTCGTCCTCGCACCCGGACTCGCCCCCGCGGCCCACGCTGCACCACAACTTGCGCAGGACTCCTTCAACCGCACGGCCGCGAGTGGATGGGGCACCACTCCTGGCGGTGTGACGTGGAACACCACCCGGACCTCGGCTCTCGAGGTGAGCGGGGGTGCCGCGACCGCGACCCTGAGCGCCGGCGAGGACGTCTGGACCAGCCTGCGCGACGTGGAGGCGACGGACATGACGGTCTCGACGATCGTCGCCGCGGACCAGCGCGCCGCCGCCGGACTGGGGAGCATCTCGGCCGTCCAGGCGCGGTCCAGCGAGGCTGGTTCGTATCGCGCCACGCTGCGCTTCGCCACGGGGGGGAAGGTCACGTTGCGCATCGATCGGACGGGACCGCGCGGAGCGGTCGTCGTCCAGGAGACACTCCTGACCACGAAGGCGCAGCCAGGGCAGAACTGGGGCCTCGACCTGGCGGTCACCGGCCAGGATGTGGTGAGTGTCGCGGCCCGCGCCTGGGTCCAGGGCACGCCGCGCCCCGACTGGCAGCTCTCCGCCCGGGACGTCTCCGACGCGCGCGTGACGGCGGCCGGCGGCGTCGATGTGTACTCGCGCGTCCACGCCGGCTCGCCGGAGACCACGCTGCGTTACGAGGCCATCGGCGTCTACGGCGCATCGACCACGACGGCCACCCCGACGCCCACACCGTCCCCCACTCCCACACCCACACCCACCGCGGCGCCCTCTCCGACACCTACCCCCACGCCGTCGCCCACCCCCACGCCGACACCGTCGCCCACCCCCACGCCGACACCGTCGCCCACCCCCACACCCGCTCCGGTCGCCGATGCCGACGAGGTCGGCTCCCTGCCGATCGGTGAGGCCGAGTACGCCGTACCGTCGTCGGCCATCTGGGTGGAGAACCGCGGCGAGGCCACCGGGAACGGCACCTCGAGCTCCCCCTTCGGTTCTCTCCAGCACGCGGTCAATCGCGCTGCGAGCGGGTCCACGATCGTGCTCCGGGAGGGCAACTACCACGAGAGCGTGGTGGTCCCGCACTACAAGAAGCTCACGATCCAGAACGCTCCCGGCGCCCAGGTCTGGCTGGACGGTTCCGAACGGCTGACCCAGTGGACCGCGTCCGGGTCCTCCTGGTACACCTCGTGGGACCACGAGTTCGATTCCCGGGTCTCCTACACCGCCGGGGCCGACCAGTCCTCCCGGATGATCGATCCCGAGTACCCGATGGCCGGGCACCCCGAACAGGTGTGGGTGAACGGTGAGCCACTGACGCAGGTCGGTTCCCGAAGCGCCCTCGAAGCCGGCACGTTCTTCGTCGACACGAGCGCCGACCGGTTGTACGTGGGCACGCGGCCCACGAGCGCGACCGTCCACGCCAGCACCCTCGCGAAGGCCCTGCAGATCCAGGGCGAGGGGACCACGGTCCGCGGGATCGGGGTGCGTCGCTACGCGAACCACCTCGCGCTGATCGGCGCGGTCTCCGCGGAGGTCGAGGGCATCACGCTGGAGAACATGGTGATCACCCAGAACGCCACCGTCGGCTTGGGGACGTGGAACCCGAACCAGACGTTCCGATCACTCACGGTCTCGGAGAACGGGATGCTCGGGATCAGCGTGAGCGATGCACCCGACCTGTCCATCAGCGACAGTCTCGTGCGGGCCAACAACCTCGAGCACTTCAAGCCCGCTCCGGTCTCCGGCGGCATCAAGGTGACCTCCTCGCAGGGCGTCGTCGTCTCGGACAGCCTCGTGACCGAGAACGTGCACGCCGGTCTCTGGTTCGACGAGCACGCCACCGACATGGAGGTCACCGGGAGCACGTTCCGCGGCAACACCGGTACCGGTCTGCAGGTGGAGCTCGGGGCGGACGCCCTCCTCGCCGGGAACTACGTGGTGGACAACGGCGGCGCCGGCCTGAAGATCATCGACTCCAGCGATGTGCGGGTGTGGAACAACACGATCGCTGAGAACGGCCGCGAGACGGTCTCTCTCGTGGAGGACGGTCGGCACGGCACCTCCAGCCCGTGGCACCTGAGCGACCTGGAACTGCGCAACAACGTGCTCGGTCTCTCTGCGAGCGCCACCTGCCCGATCCTGTTCGACGACCAGACCGACAGCGTCTCGCACACCTCGCGCGCGCTGGACGTCGACCACAACCTGCTGCACCGCAGTTCGGCGACCGCGCCGGAACGACTGACGTGCCTGCCCTACGGGTCCTCAGCGCTCAAGTCGACCCGCACCTTCGCGGCGCTCCAGGACATCGGATGGGAGTCGCACGGCGCCCTGCTGGAGGGCAGCGCGGCGTTGGACGGGCAGTACCACCTCACCAGCGCGGCGCAGAACGAGGCGAACGGTGTCGCCGTCGCTCTCCCGGCGTCGCTCGCCGCGGCGCTCGAGGTGTCGACCACCTGGCGTGGCGTCGGCGCCCCCGGCACAGCCGACTGAGCACCCTGCGCTGTCCTACTGGTGGGTGCCGACCTCCGGGTCGGCACCCACCACGCGGGCCAGTCGGGCGCACAGCGCGTGCGTGGTGAACTCGCTCTCGACGCGCTCGCGCGCCTGTCGGCCCCACGCGGCCGCCTGCTCCGGAGCCGCCAACAATCGCTCCGCTCCGGCCGCGAGCGCCGCCGCGTCGCCCTGCGGTACCAGGATCCCGTCCGTGCCCGCGCGGACGTAGTCGGCCATCCCGGGCGAGGAGGTCACGACCACCGGGCGCGCCGTCGCCATCGCCTCGAGGCTGACCGTCATGCCCGAGACGTGCAGGTTGGGACGAGTGGCGAGCATCACGAGGCCGGCCGCCTCGTACTCCCGACGCAGCTCCGCATGGGTCAGTCGAGGCACCACCCGCACGCCACGGGGAGGCGAGAGCGCCGAGGTGGTCTGCACCGTGACCTCCAGCCCGGGGTGGCGAGCGAGAACGCGTTCCAGCGCCGCGAAGAGGGTGGCGGCGTCCCGGTCGCGGTCCCCGCCCACGCTCAGGATGCGAGGCACACTCGGGTAGGGCGCGGGCCGGAAGAAGTCCGTGTCGATCCCGAACCGCACGTAGGAGATCCGCGGTGCACGTGGCCCCAGGAGTCGCCGCAACGGCTCGACCTGGGCGTCGCTGAGGACCCAGAGCCCATCGAACCGGCTGAGCCAGGCGCGCTGCTTGCGGGAGGCCACGGTGTGCGGGTCCCGATCCGTCAACCAGATCACCCCCGCGTAGCGGCGGCGTCCTCCCGCCGGTGTGAGGCGCATGGCGGTGTTCTCGTCCCACACCAGGGCCGCGGCGCCCCGCGAGGAGCGGGGCAGCGCGGAACGTGCCCATCCCGCCAGCGCTGCTGTCCTGGACAGCGGCCGGAGGAACCCGGGCGCGCCGGAGGCCAGTCCCTCGAGCCCATAGGGCCAACGCGACGGCGCCTCACCGGCGTCGAAGCGCGCCGTCCACTCCTCGAGGTCGCGCTCGATCGGAAAGCAGACCTGTATCGGTTTCACGGATACCCCCCATCCTCCCCGGTAGGCTAGCGAGTCGGGGGCCGGCGCGGAGACTACGGAGCGCCGCAGGGGACGGCAGGGGGCCGAGATGGATCTCCAGGACTATGTGGGGACACTGCGCAAGTACTGGTGGCTGATCGCCGTCCTGACGGCACTGGGCGGGGTCGCCGGAATCGGGTACGCAGCGACTCAGCAGGAGTCCTATCGCGCATCGGCGCGCACGTTCGTGACCGTGAACGCGGGCAACAGCGTCGGTGAGCTCGTGCAGGGATCCACCTTCGTGGAGAACTCCATCCAGAGCTTCGTCCAGCTCACGGGTCAACCGATCGTCCTCGACCCTGTGATCGAGGCCCTCGACCTGCCGGTGACAGCACGCGCGCTCGGGGCTCAGGTCACGGCGGAGAACCCGCTCAACACGTTCTTCATCGATGTCAGCGTGACCGACAGCGATCCGCAGTTCGCCGCTGATGCCGCGAACGCGATCGTGGAGCAGCTGGCCGTGACCGTGGCGGACCTCTCGCCCTCCACCGACGAGTCGGGGCGCTCGTTCGTGGAACTGACCCCCGTGGCCGAGGCGCCCGTGCCGACCTACTCGATCAGTCGCGGTCCACGCTCCTATGCGGCGCTCGGTGCCGCGGCCGGTCTGGCTCTCGGCGTCCTGGCCGCCCTGCTGAGGCGGCTATTCGACTCCCGGGTGCGCGACTCCGGTCACCTCATCCCGCTCGGCGGGCTGCCCGTCCTGGCCACGATCGACCGCGATCGGGACCCGGAACGCAGCGCCACCACGATGATCACCAGTCCTGACACCACCCGGGCGGAGGGGTTCCGTCGGCTGCAGGCGAACCTGGAGTACCTCGACGAGGACGCGCCCGCGCGCGTGATCGTGGTCTCCTCCGCCACCCAGGGCGAGGGCAAGACGACGCTGTGCACCAATCTGGCGCTCGCGGCCGCGGAGAAGGGCCTGCGTGTGCTCCTGATCGATGCCGACGTCCGCGTCCCCGCGCTGACTGAGCGCCTCGGGCTCCCCGAGGGTGTCGGCCTGACCGGCGTGCTGCAGGGCGCCTCCACGCTGGGGCAGGAGTCCCAGCGCTACCGACGCAACGTGATGCTGCTCGGCGCGGGCGAGGCACCGGTGCACCCCAGTGCGCTTCTCGTCTCCGACGCGATGGACACGCTGCTGCAGGAGGCTCGTTCCCGCTACGACATGGTCATCATCGACTCACCGCCGATCCTGCTCTTCTCCGACACCCCGGTGCTCGCGCGACGCTCCGACGGCATCATCCTGGTGGCACGGCTCGGCCGTCTGCGGCGTGCCCAGGCAGCCGCCGCGGTCGCGGACATCGAAGCTCTCGGCGCACGAGCCCTCGGTTGGGTCGCGATGGGCCGTCCCGGCTCGAAGCGCACCGAGACGGTGCAGTACGGGGACCCCGCGCGGCGAACGATCCCGCGCGCCCTCACGAACCTGCGTCCCGGCCGATGAGGCGCCCCGTCGACTCGGTCGAGAACCCTGTGGGCCGAAGGGTCCTCGTGTATCACCAGGCCCGCACGGCGCACCTGGAGCGCCTGCACGGAGCCGCTGGAACGACCTTGCTGTTCCAACACGCGCGCTACGACTTCCATCCCGAGGCCGCGGCCGGCGCCGACGTTCGTCAGGTCAGCGCGGTACAGGCGTTTCGCCTGATCCTGCAGGGTGCGCCTCGGACGGTGGAGATCACCGAGCCGACCTATTATCCGGGTGTCCGGCTCGCCGCCGCGGTGGTCCTCGCCGCGCGCGCCACCGCCCTGCTGCATCGCCGCCCGCGTCCTCGCGTGGTCACCTACGCGATCGGCAACAGCGACCCGCGAGAGGACTTCCGACCGGTGACGGCACGCGAACGCCTGGGGTACGCGGTGAACCACGCGCTGGCGGGGTTGGTCTGGCGCTCCTGCGACCGCATCGCATTCGGGACCGGTGCCGCCAGCACGCAGTACCGGCGAGTCTTCCGCCGGGCACCGCGTGGTCAGCGTCGCGTCGTCATCCCTGCGCTCCCCGCCCCGTGCCGGTGCGGTCAGCCCGCCCCGAGGGCTCGCCACCTCGTGTTCCTCGGGTCTCTGACACCGCGCAAGGGCTTCGATCTCCTCCTGCGGGCCTGGGCCGAGATCCCCGATCCCGCCGTGCGCCTGACGATCATCGGATCGGGTCCGGGCCTCCGCGACGCGCAGGCTCTCGCCGCGCACGATCCCCGGGTGCGAGTACTGGAGGATCCACCGCGCAAGCGGATCCACCAGGTGCTGCGCAGCGCCGCCGTCCTGGTGCTCCCCTCCCAACGCACCGCCCGCTGGCGCGAGCAGGTCGGGCTACCGATCGTGGAGGCACTCGCGCACGGCAACCGGGTGGTGACCACCGCGGAGACCGGGCTCACGCCCTGGCTGCGCACCCACGGGCACCTGGTGCTCCCCGCCGACGTCGGACCGTCACCGCTGGCGCGTGCCCTGGAATCGGCCCTCGCACATCCCCCCGATCCGCACCGCGTGCTGCGCACGCTGCCCGTGCGCGACGGCCGTCAGGTCGCCGAGGACTGGCTCATCGCGGACGATGAGCCCCGGGACCGGTAGTCGCGCGCGCCCACGACCCTGCCAGGCCGCAGCGCCACGACAGCCAGGGCGATCGCCAGGACCGCCAGCCTCATGCTCGTACTGGCGGGGCTGAAGGCCAGGTCCCAGAAGAAGCGGATCCCGACGTAGGCGAGCAGACCCGACATGGCTCCGGCCCGGAGTGCTCGGTTCACGCCCGAGGCCACGAGCGCACCTGCAACGATGACCGCCGCAAGCCCCGGCAGCCCGAACCAGAGCCAGAAGTCCGCAGCGACCGAGTGGACCTCGACACCGCTGCCGAACATGTAGTTCAGGACGTACCCGTTGTTCGGGTCGTAGCCGATGCCCGCCATGCCTTCCTGCGCGCGATAGACGTCGCCGGCGTTCGCGATGGTGCCCGAGCCCAGTCCCGCGGGATGAGCCCGCAGGAGGGCGAGAGACGCTGCCAGCTCCGGCCTCCCACCCAACAGCAGGGAACCACTGCGTTCGATCTGATCCGCGGTGCGCTGCTGCGTCACCTCGCCGAAGTAACCCTGGAGGAGCGCGAACTGCATGAAGTAGAACAGGGCGATGCCCAGGGCGGCCAGACCGAACAGATTCCCCCACCGTCGACGGGCGCCGACCAGGCGCGGGAGCACGCGGTTCCACGCGAGGATCGCAGCGGCAAGGAACATCATCGAGGCATACGACCGGGAGTCGCTCACCATCCCCACCGCTCCGAGTCCGACCAGCGCCACCACCTGCAGGCTCGCTCGATCGCGACGCATGAGGAGCGCGAGCACGACGACCGTCACCGGCATCGAGAGGCTGAACTTCCACGGGTTGGCGGGATTGATCCCCGCAAGCGGGACAGCCGCGGCCATGCCCAGTCCGTACACGAGGGCGACGGTCGCGGGCGTGAACCTCGCGAGCGCGTACAGCAGCGCACCCAGCCCACCGACGAGGCATGCCAGCATCAGCGACCGCTCCACGATCGAGTACGTGGAGATCGCGTGGGTACTCCTCGCCAGCAGACTCAGCAGCAATCCGCACGCCGCGCTCACCGCGAGCAGACCCATGAGCAGCCGCACCCAGCCGGAGGTCGCGAGCGTGCGCTGCCACAGCGGGAAGAGTGCCAGGGAGGCGAGGGCGCCGAGCGGGGCGTGGTAGAGCAGGCTCACCTGGCTGCCGACCGCGAACACCAGCACGAGGGCGAGCAGACCCTCGGCCCGCGTCCACACCGTGGCCTCGGGCCGTGCCAGACGCGGGCGGCTCGGAGCTGGCGGCGCTGCCGCGGCCAGGCCTGCCGCGATCCGCGCCCCGCCCTCCCCTGCGCCTCTAGTCAAACGATCGTGCCTCGAAGGAGTGCACCAGCACGGAGACCGGGGCGTTGGTCGCGCTCCCGGACAGCGTGGCGTGGACACCGACCGCGCCCGCGTCCTGGAGCTCGGCCGTGTCATCCGTGGCGCTGACCGTCCACTGCTCAGGCTCCTGCGCCGATGCCGGCCAGACCTTCATCCGCACGGTGGTCGGGGCCGTGCCCGAGGTCTCCACGAGCATCATCCACTCCTCGCCCGGTGCCAGGGTGAGCCCCGGCACATTCACCTGGGCCAACGTGGTCTCAGAACCCTGCAGGCGAGACACTGACGCGTTGACGCTCCCGTCCGCCTTCACCCAGGCCTTGCCGCGGTACTGGCTCGACCAGCCGCCGTCGCGCGCCGCGAGCGAGACGTACGTACCGAGACCGTCGCCCAACCGGTCCAGTGAGACCGCGGCCCGCACCTGCGTGTCGAGGCTGGAGACGTCACCGAGGCGGAGTCGAGGGTTCCATCCGGCCTGGAGGACGGCGAGCATGCCGGCTCCTGAGTCGACCTGGTACTGCCCGGCGGACCCGTTGCGGGTCCACTGACCGCCGGTCGCTGCGGCGCCCCAGCCACCGGTCTCGGTGCGCTCGAAGTCGTCGGCCGCCACGAGGAGACCCTGGCCCGGCTCGGGCTCGGGCGCCGCAACGGTCACGGGGATCGTCGCGATCCCGCTCTCCCCTGCGTCGTCCGTCACCGTCAACGTGACGTCGTAGGTGCCAGCCGCCGCGTAACCGTGCTCCACCACCGCGCCGTCCAGGGTCGTGCCGTCACCGAGGTCCCAGGCGTGGGAGACGATCGACCCGTCCTCGTCGCTGGAGCCGGAGCCGTCCAGCGTCACCGTGAGCCCGTCCACGGTGTGTGCCACCTGCGCCACCGGGGCGACGTTGTCGGGCTCGGGGTCCGGCTCGGGGTCCGGGTCGGGGTCCGGCTCCGGGTCCGGGTCCGGCTCCGGGTCGGGGTCCGGGTCGGGGTCGGGGTCCGGGACGATTACGCCGATGGGCGTCACCCGGATCCGGTGCACCTGGACCGCGACGGGGGCGTTGGTCACGCTCCCGAAGAGATAGGCCGCTTGGCCGATGGCCCCGGGATCCTGCAGTGCGGGCGTCGCATCGCTCGCCTGCAACGCCCACGTGGTGGGCTCCTCCTGGCCGTCCGGCCAGACCCGAAGCCGAAGCTGCGTCGGATCGGTGCCCTCGACCTCGAACCGTGCGTGCAGGCGGTCCTGGGCACCGACCGTCACGCCGGCGAGGTTGACCTGAGCCAGAGTGCTCTCCCCGGACTCGAGCCTGGTCAGCGCGAGGTAGACGCTGCCGTTCGCCCGGACCTGGATCTTGGCGCGGTACGCGGAGGACCAGGAGTCCGTCCGGTGCGCCAGGATGTACTGCGCCCCCGAGCCGTCCGCGAGCTTGTCCAGGGAGAAGGTCGTCATCATGGAGGCGTCCTCGAGGTCCACGCCCGGGAGCATCACCCGCGGGTTCCAGCCCGCGGCACCCACGCGGAGCGCGCCCGCGCCGTCACCCACCGAGTACTGCGATCCCGAGCCGTGGTTCGTCCACGCACCCCCGATGTCCGCATCCCCCCATCCGGTCGCGGTCGTACGCTCGAACTCGTCGAGCGCGAGGAAGGCAGGGGCCTGGATCGTGATGTCGCGCGAGGTCGTAGCGGTCGAACCGAGGTCGTCGGTCACGGTGAGGGTGACGGTGTAGGTCCCCGCCGCGGCGTAGGTGTGCTCTGCCGTCTCACCCGTACCTGTGGCGCCGTCACCGAACTCCCAGGCGAATGAGACGATCTCGCCGCCCGGTGCGTGGGAGTCGGATCCGTCCACCGCGAGGGTGAGTGCCGTGGCCTCGGCCACGAACACCGCCTCGGGAGGCACCGCCTCGCGAACGTTCACCGCGCGCGATGCGGTGGCTGTCGCGCCGTCCGCATCGGTCACCGTGAGGGTGATCGTGTACTCCCCCGGGGCGGTATAGACGTGCTGCGCGGTGGCGCCCGTGGCGCCGGTGCCATCCCCGAAGTCCCATGAGTAGGCCGCTACCGCGCCATCCGGGTCGCTCGAGCCGGTCCCGTCCACCGTGACCGCCAGCTCTGCGAGGTCCACCTCGAAGGCTGCCACGGGGAGCTCGTTCGCGATCGTGACCTCGCTCGAGGTCGTTCCGGTGGCTCCCTCGGCGCTGGTGACCGTCAGGCTCACCTGATAGGTGCCGGCGGACGCGTAGGTGTGCTCCACCGATTCTCCCGAGGCCGTCTCGCCGTCACCGAAGGACCACTCCCAGGACTCGATCGTGGAGTCGGCCACCGTGGACGCGCTGCCGTCAGCGCTGAGCGTCCGGCCCTCGAGCGAGAGATCCGCCACCGCCGTGGGGACGGCGGCGGGCTCGCTCCCGGTGGCGCCGAGCGCGTAGTGCCGCAGGGCGTCCGCTTGCGTGAGCTGTCGGTGGTACACGGCGACCTCGTCGATCGACCCGACGAGGTGCCCGCCACCACCCCAGGTGTGGGCACCCCCCGCGCGCCAGTACCCCGAGTAGGACTGGCTCGCGCCCGTGTCGCCGGAGGCGACCTGCTCGCCGTCGACCATCAACCGCACCCCGTCCGGGCCGGTCGTGGCCATGACGTGGTGCCACTCGCCGTCGTTGTAGGACTGGGTGGAACTGACGAGTTGCTCCCCACCGGCAAGCACCCCGAAGCCGACAGTGCCGTCGGGCGCCATCGTGATCTGCCGGTCCGCGAGCACGGGTGTGCCCGTGGGCCGATCAGCGAAGCCCAGGATCGAACCCCCGGTGGTCGACGTCGTGGCGAACCATGCCTCCATCGTCGCGACCTCGGGTGCTTGGAAGCCGAACGAGGAGTAGGCGAGGCCCTCCAGCGGACCCACCCGCACCGAGGTTCCTCCGGTCAGCAGGGGCGAGGACGCCTGACGGGAGAAGGCACCAGACAGCGTGCCGACGTTCCCACTCTCGCCGTGGTCGAGGACCGCCTGGCCACCGGCCTCCTCGAAGCGCCAGTACAGCGTGGGTTCGGCGTCGAACACCGCGGCACCGTAGGCATCCGCCGGTGCCGTGGGCGTGGACGTGCTGCGGCCGGAGGCAAGGAAGTGGTTGCGGACCTCACCTGCGTCCAGCGCGTGGTCGTAGACAGCGACCTCGTCGATGTCCCCCGAGAAGTACCGCTGCTGCGGACTGGACCACCCATTGAGGTTGTCGCCCCCGAGGCGCCAGTACCCGAGATAGACCGCCTGGGCACTGATTCCGCCCTGCGAGGCCACCTTCACGCCGTCGACGTACAGGGCCATCTGCCCATCGCGCAGGGTGGCGACCGCATGGTGCCACGCGCCGTCCTCATAACTCTGGGCCGTGGTGAGGGTGTGCCGGTTGTCCGGGTCCACCCCGAAGACCAGGCGACCGGCCGAGTCCAGGTACAGGTGACGGTCGTAGCGCGAGGACGTCCCCGTGGCCCTGTTCCCGAATCCGAGGATCTTGCCGCCCTGACCCGATGACGTGCGGAACCACGCCTCCAGGGTGAACTGCTGCGGCGCGGACACCGGCTCGCGGGTCGAGGCCAACCCGGAGGTGGAGCCACTGAAGCGGCTGGCGGTATCCGGGTCTGCGGCAATGGCGCCGACCGCTCCGCGGGACACGCCGTTCGCCGCCGTCATGTCCAGCAGTCCCGCCCAGTCGACGACCGTCGCGCCCGAGGCCTCCGAGAGGCGCCAGAACGACGTCGGGGCGTCGTCCAGCACCGTCGTGGCATACGCGCTGCTGGCCACACCCTCGACGGTCACGGACTCCCAGTCCGTGCGGGTCTCGTTCCCCCACGGGTCGGTCACCGTCACGAGGTAGCGGTGGGTGGTCCCGGGGGTCAGCCCGGTATCGGTGAAGCTCATCGTCGGCTGGTCCCAGAACGGAGCCGTCACGGTCTCCTCGTACAGCGGCGTGGAATCGCGCGAGTCGCGGTACACGTGATAGGTCAGCGTGGCGTCGTCACGGTCGATGTTGCCGTCCCAGACCACCTGCACCCGGCCGGCGAGGGTCGAGCGCACATCCAGCGGCCAGGCGCCTCCCTGGTGGCTCGGGCCCACCTCGTTGGGCGCGACGTCCCGGGTCGCGAAGCGCACCAGACCCTGCTGACCGGTGCCGTTGACGGTGGGGAACTCCCCCGCGAACAGGATGTAGTCACCGCTGCCGGTCACCGTCCAGGTTGCCTGGTCCTGACCTGTCGCGGTACCCGGCTGGAATGTGGGGTACCACTCCAGGAACTCCGGGCGCGGTGTGCCGGGGTGGTCGGGGTAGTTGTAGATGTCGGGCGTGTTCACGCCGTAGACCCCGTTGGCCACCGCCGTGCCGTGGTAGAAGGTCCACGGCGACGTCTGCGGGAAGCCACCGCTGTTGCCGCAGTAGTGCTTGTGGCTCGCGATGTAGACCACCTCGCCCTGGGGGTGGATGCCATAACTGTCACCGTGGCAGTCCTCCAACCAGGTCAGTTCACCGGTCTGCCAGTCCGCGGCGAAGGAGCCCTCCACGTTGCCGCTACGGCCGAAGTGCCACCCGGTCCCGTAGAAGGACGTCGAGTCGGAGGCGAGGGAGGCGATCGCCGATCGCGCGCCCGCGTTGCGGACCTCGGAGTTGACCGGGAGCGCCGAGGGTGCGCCCGTCACCGCGTCGAGTCGGGTCAGCCCGTAGCCCAGGCTGCTGGAGCCGTTCACACTGGTGAAGTTCCCCGCCACCACCAGCGATGCGGAGTCAGGCGAGACGGCGATGTCCTGCACCTGGTAGTCGTCGATGCTGACCTGGAAGTCGGCGCGAACGGCACCGGAGGCGGCATCCAGCGCCACGATCCGGTTGCGGTTCACCCCGTTGACGTTGTTGAAAGCGCCTCCGACGTAGACGGTGGGCCCGTTGACCGCGACCGCGGTCGCATAGGTGTTGGTGCCGGCCGAGAACCCGGTGACCTGCCCGGTGGCCGGGTCCAGGCCCACGATCCGGTAGCGGTTGTGGCCGTCCACCTGCGTGAAGTTCCCCACCACGTACAGGGTGGAGCCGTCCTGGGAGATGGCCACGTCGCGGGTCTGTGCGTTGAACGAGGGGGCGAAGCCCTCGATCAGTTCACCGCTCTCGAGGTCGTAGGCGAGCATGTTCGCTCGCGCCGTCTCGTTCGTGCCGGGCGCGGCACCCGCGGGGCGCGCAGAGGTGAAGTTCCCCACCACGTACACGACGTCGCCCACCACGAGCTGGTTCCAGACCACGCCGTTGACCTGGACCGTCGGCAGCGGGTCGGCCGAGACGGCCTGCGGGAGCGCGTCCGCGGCGTCCATGGCCACTCCGGCCTCGATGTCGGCCTGGATGTCGGCTTCGGCCGCGCCGGCCTCGCCTGCTTCAGCGCCCTCGAGCGCCGCCTGACCGATCATCGCCCCGGGCAACGGGGCCGCCACGGCCACCGAGCCCAGCCCGGCGGGCACGGCCAGGCCCACGGCGGTGGCCAGTGCCACCCATGTCTTGCGCACGCGCATTGCTCCCCCTAGCCCCCACACCGCGCGACGGCACCCATGGCACGCCCCCACGGCCCGAATCCGGCGCCCGGTGCGGTCACACCCGTAGCGCCGTACGAAACCTGCCACGCGGAACTCCCGGCGCGACACCACACAGAATAGGGCGATCTCCCGCCCCTGCCTAGCCCTCCCGGCGCGCTGTGCACAATGCGAGACGCGCTCCGCGCCCTGGCACGCCTATGGACTCCCCGATCGGATACACGACGGCGCGATGGAATCTCCCGCGGGAATGCACCATCCGGAATTCAGGCGAGAGACCCCTCGAAGAGCACCACGCGAGAGAGGTCGGCGGAATTCACTTCCACGACCACCTCATCGCGCTCACCCTCCGGAACCCCGAAGACCAGGGCCGCGAGCCCCGACTCCCCCGCCGGGATCCGGGTGGGGAAGGCCTCGATGTCCGGGCCACTGAGCGGCAACGCGGGGATCCGGTCGGATCCGTAGTACACGTTGACCGCGGAGCCTGTCATCGTGATGCTCGCGCCGGTCTCGTTGGTCACCTCGACCACCACCCGGATCGCCGGGCCCGCGACCTCACCGGGGCCGGCCGCCGTTCCCTCGACGGTGCTGATCTGCGTCAGCCGCGCCGTCACCTCACTGGCGAGCTCGGCCGGCTCGTCCAGAGCGACCGGATCCGCCGTGGGTATCACGGTCGGCTCGAGCGTGGGGTCCTCATCCGCCGGCACATCGGCCTCGCCGCCGCCCTCGGGCGACGAGGAGGTCTCCTGCGGCACGTTCTCGCTCGCAGTGCTCGCAGGGCTCGACGACGAGTCGCCCTCCTGTGGGCTCGCCTCGTCCTGGCTCCCGCTCGCTGTCGGCCCCGCCGACTGCACCGGCATCGCCTCGCCGTCCTCGCCGGATCCGCCGCGCGTCGCGAACAGGACAACCGCGCTCACCGCCACGAGCAGGGCCACCAACGCGATGATCCACCGGCGCCGACGCGCAACGACCCGGTCCACCGATGTCTCACTCATGCTTCCCCCCGTGCGATGCGCGTGCCCCCTGCAGCGCATTCGCCCCCCGATGGTACGGCCGCACCGACCCGCCCCTCAAGATTCGCGCTCGCCCTCGCGAGCGCGTCGCACGAGGTCACGCCGCACGTACCAGGCATTGGGGAGCACCTGGCACAGGAGAACCGCGATGCTGGTGGCCCACACGGGGCCGGCTGCGCCGATCGCTGGGATGAACAGGGCGGCGAGCCCGAGGCTGATGGGAACCATGGCGATGATCGGGAGCACCTGGAAGCGAAGACCGCGGGCGTCGGTCATGTACATGCCGAGCGGGTACTTCACCGCCTGGAGCGCCACGAACACCACGAACGCCCCGGCGAGCGATGTGCCGATCTGGATCTGACCGTCCGAGATCAGCATCGTCATCCAGTCCAGCAGGAGCCACAGGAGGCACGCCGCCGCACCGGCGAGGGCCAGGAACACCAGGCTCGCGGGCAGCGGGGACCGGACCCGGCCGTCGGCCCGGGCGCGCGCGTACAGCGGCCACAGAGCCATTCCCCCAGCGGCGACGCTCTGCACCACCAGTCCGAACAGTTGTGAGGCCAGGTTGTACTGCGCGATGTCCTCGGGCGTGGCCAGGTGGGAGAGCATCAGGCGCCCGGTCTGCATCGCGACCGGCAACGCCATCATCTGCAGGAGCATCGGCCACGCCACGTCGACCACACGCACGCCGGGCGCCGTGCGGATCCGCGGCACGTCACGCAGGCCGTCCCCCACGATCGGGTGCAGGAGACGCCCGGCCGCGATCAGGCACACCACCGCCACCACCGCGCTGGCCAGGTAGGAGAACACCGCGACGTACGGACCCATGGGCAGCGCCAGGGCCACCGACGCCGCCACCATGAGCAGCACCAGCGGCGACCCCAGCGCGGAGAACCCGGTCTGCAGCGCGGTGCGCCCGGCGCTGACCAGGAGCCGCTGGCCCACACCCAGCGGCAACGCGAGCGCGAAGACCAGCGCGCACAGCGTGGCCGCGAGCGCCCCGCCCTGGGGCATCAGTCCGTCACCGAGAAGCGCAGGCCACCACCCGAACACCCCGCAGGCGATGGCGCCGAGGGCGATCACGGCCGCCGAGGTGAACAGGATCCGGAAGGCCGAGGTGATCGTGCGCACGACGCGGGGGTCTCGGCGCGGATGCCTGGACTCCGCGATCACGTTCACCAGGACGGCGGCGACCCCGAGGTCGGCGAACGGGATCAGCGACGGCAGTGTGGCAAGAACCCCGTACTGGGCGTACGCATCGATCCCGTAGTGCTGGATGATCAGGCGACTGGTCACCATGCCGGCGACCCCCGCGATCGCCATGCCGATGACCTTCACCGCCGCCGTGGAGGAGACCTGCCGCGCCGCCGAGCCACGCCGACGCTCCTCCCGCAACTGCCGCCTGGTGGGGTGGGCCTCGGAGGTCGCTGTGGGGGCGTGCGGGGAGTGCGCCGCGCGATCGGTCACCATCCCCACTCCCACCGCTGCCTCGATAGGCTCGACCCGGTCGACGCAGGGGGCGTCGCACCAGGGGGGACCTCACCATGACCGCACCGCGCCGGCGCGAGCCGCGCCTCGCAGGACACCGCGAGATCCGTGTGCTGCAGCCGTTCCGGATGATCCGGCCGACGACCAACCCGTACATCGTGATGCTCGATCGTGCGCTGCGCGAGACCCCCGGGATCCGGGTGGCGACCTTCTCCTACCGCCGTGCGTTCCTGGGAGGCTACGACGTCGTGCACCTGCACTGGCCCGAGACGCTCCTGGAGGGCCGAACCACCCCGCGACGCCTGGCTCGCCTTCTGCTGGCGCACCTGTACCTGCTGCGCCTGCGGCTGGGGCGGGTGGCCGTGGTCCGCACGGTGCACAATCTCGACCTGCCCTCCGGGCTCTGGCCCGCGCAGATCGCCTACCTGCGCGGCTTGGAGCGGCTGACCGCCGTGCGGGTGCACCTGAACGAGCAGACCGGCGCCGCGGGCGAGGACGTGGAGATGGTCCCGCACGGCCACTACCGGGACTGGTTCGCCGGCATGCCGACCTCGACGGCGACGCCCGGCCGGATCGGGTTCGTCGGCCTGGTGCGTGGCTACAAGAACGTGACCGGACTCGTCGCTGCCTTCCGCGAGGCCACCGGCAACCGGGTGGCCGATGACGGGGAGCTGAGCCTTCAGGTCTGCGGCAAGGCCTCCAACACCGACCTCGAGCGCGACCTGCGCCGAGCTGTCGGCGACATGGAGAACGTGGACCTCGACCTGCGGTTCCTGACGGAGGAGGAACTGGCGATCGCCGTCACCGGCTGCGAGCTCCTGGTACTCCCCTACCGGCACATGCACAACTCCGGTGTGGCGCTCACGGCGCTCTCCCTGAACCGGCCCGTACTCGTGCCGCGCAACCCCACCACGCTGGCGTTGCAGCGTGAGGTCGGCGATCGATGGGTGCACACGTTCACCGGGGAGATCGACGGCGCGGACCTGCTCGCCGCGTTGCGCACCGTACGGGCCGCACCCGGTGGCGCGCCCGATCTGAGCGCGAGGAACTGGGATCTCGCCGGCCGTGCACACCGCCGGGCCTATCTGCGTGCGCTGCGCAGTCGGCACCGTCGGGTGCGGCGGGGTCGCACCGCGGCGTGATCCCGTGCGCGGGGCGTACCGAGCCCCGCGGGTGCCGCGGGTCATGGTCGGCCTCGCTCGCCCACCCGCGAACGTGCGCCGTCGCGGATACCTCTGGCGTAGGCCAGCCACGGCGCCGTCGAACCCAGCAACTGACGCCGCCCGCCCTGGAGCAGCACCGCCCATCCCGTCAGGGGCGCCAGCAGCGCCCAGCGCCTGCGCCAGGACGGCGCGAGCCACCGATCGGCGAACAGCATCCGATTGCGGATCGAGTAGTAGTAGTACGTGTCCGACTTGGCGCGGCTCACGGTGGCGCCGCGGTGGGTGGCACCCTCGTCGTGGATCGCGACAACCGACTCCTCCACCTCCAGCCGACCCCCGGCGCGGTGGATCCGGCGTGAGAGATCCACATCCTCCCAGTACAGGAAGTAGCGCGGGTCGAACCCGCCGGAACGCCGCCACAGATCGGATGAGAGCGCGAGGGCGGCTGCGGTCAACCAGGTCATCACCGCGACCCCGTTCGGCACCTCCTCGCGGCGACGCTCGCTGAGCATCTCCCCGCGGTCCAGTCGCAGCAGGATGCGTCCACGCGAGTAACTCGATCCGTCCGGCCTGTGGATCAGCGGTGCGACCGCGACATCCCGCTCCGATCGCACCCGCGCCGCCAGGCGCGCCACGCCGTCGGGGGGAATGGTCAGGTCGGGGTTGAGCAGCACGAGCGCATCGCAGCCGAGCGCGAGAGCGCGGTCTGCGGCGAGGTTGCAGCCACCCCCGAATCCCAGGTTCGCTCCCGGCTCGAGGTACTCCCAGCCGTGCGCCACGCACAGCGCACGAGTGCTGGCCTGCTGCGCCGGGTCCCGGTGGTTCTCCACCACCACGACCGCCGTCGGAGCGCGCGACGGCCCACCGGGTTCCGGTGGCACCGAGTTCGCCAGCGTGGTGCGCAGGAGCGCCGCGGACCCGTAGCTGACCACCAGGATGCCGGTGCGCGCGGCGCTCGAGGCGCTCCTCGGCGCGGTCATCATGGCCCTCACCGCGTCGAGGCGCCGGGGATACCGAGCGACCGGACCTCCCGGAACCACCGCGGCAGCGCGAGGACGAGGAAGACCGCGGACGCCGCCGTGACCGCCGCGTAGCCGGCGAGGAACACCCCGGTGGCGCCGTAGAGGAGGAACAACAGGCACAGCACGCCGTAGTCGGTGGGAAGCACCAGCACGGAGCGCAACCACGGAGCACGCCCGGACGTGGGTGCCCGCGAGACCACGCCGTGCGCTCGTCTGAGTTGTTCGGTGAGGATCATCGCGAAGAACAGCACCGAGGTGACCACGGCGCTGACCACCGGGATGAGTAGCAGCACGTGGTCCGCCCCGGCCCGCAGCAGGCCGACGGCCACGGCCACGGGCAGCGCGACGACCTTGACCGAGTCGACGACGTGGTCGAGCCACTCTCCCGCGGGCGATCCGGTGGCGGTCAGGCGCGCCACCTGGCCATCGGCGGAGTCCCAGGCGTAGCCGAGCACGAGCAGCACACTGACGAGGACCCCCAGCCACCCACTCGGCGCAAGCAGCGCCAGCAGCGCGATCGCGGTGAAGGTGTGCACGGCGGAGACGGCGGTCACCTGGTTCGGGCTCAGCCCCGCCCGGTGCGCCGCGGCGGCCAGCACGCGCCCGAGTCGTCGGTTGACGAAGCGCGAGTACGCCGGGGCGCTACGGGCGGCCCCCTTCTGCGCCGAGCCGAGCCGGGTGAGCACCTCGCGGTAACTCTCCGTCATACGGCGCCCCTCACCGCCTGCCTCGCCTGCAGCCGACGCGCTCGAGGGTGCGGTCCTCCCACCGCGCCTCGGGCCAGGCGACGCGCGAGATCCTCGTACCCGTCGGCCACCCGGTCCCAGTCGTATGCGCGGGCACGCTCACGCAGCCGCTCGCCGCGCTGGAGCGCCCGATCCGGGCGCACCTCCGCGTCCAGCAGCAATGGTGCGATGTCCGCGGCCGAACCGAAGTAGCGGCCCTCCTCGCGCGTCACCTCGCGATTGAACTGAACGTCCCACGAGATGGTCGCGGTGCCCGCGCCGATCGCGCGCAACAACGACGGATTCGTTCCGCCCACGGAGTGGCCGTGCAGGTAGGTCAGGGCGTGGGCGTAGAGCTGGTCGAGCAGCCCCTGGTCCCAGACCCCACCGAGCAGGTGGACTCGCGGATCGTCCCCGGCGATGTCCCGCACCCGCGCCACGTACTCATCGGCGTACGGCGCCGACCCGACGACCACCAACGGCAGTCGCGCCCCACTGCGGACGTACCCCTCGACGATCACGTCGACGTGGTTCTCCGGCTCGAACCTGGCGACCACGAGGTGGAATCCACCGGGTCGCAGGCCGAGGGGGGCTAGCCCCGTGCTGGGCACGTCCGTGAGGATCGGGGCGCCGTAGGAGATCAGCTCGGTGGGGACGCCGTACTCCGCGTCGTAGTAGGAACTGATGCCCTCGGCGTCGGCGATCAGGGCGTCGGACATGCGCACGGCTGCCGTCTCAGCCGCCCGGTAGTACGCCTTCCCGCCCTTGCCCCACTTGGCTCGCTTCCACTCCAGCCCGTCCACGTGGGTGGCGACCGGGATCCGCGCCGCCCGCAGCACGGGCAGGAACGGTGCGTTCGCTGCGTTGAACACGAACGCGGCGTCCATCCGCCGCAGCGCGAGGTGCACAGCGGACAGGGCGGTGTGGCTGAGTGTCTCCAGGGTGCGCATCCGCAGGGCCGGGAGCGTCACGAGGTCCATCCCCCGGTAGCGGCTCATCCGCTCGGCGTTCCCGGTGCGGCAGTACACCCGCACGCGGTGGCCACGAGCCGCCAGGCGGGCGCCCACCTCCTCGACCGCGGTCTCGAAGCCGCCGTAGTGAGCCGGTGCGCCGCGTGTGCCGACCATGGCGATGGAGAGTCCTCCCGTGCCGAGGACGCCGCTCATGACGCCACCGCCTCGTCCCGCACGCCGCGCACCTCGAGCTCACTGGTCAGGAGACTGCGCAGCAGGGTGGAGGAGGTGGACGGGGTGTAGGGCAGGTACACCACGCGTGAGCCGACCTCGGCGAGTTCGGCCTCGAGTCGGTCGCCCTTGGCCGTGCCCTGCCAGTCATCCCCCTTGAAGAGCACGTCGAACGCGGTCCGCCGCCAGGCCTCTCGCTTGTCCTGGGAGACGTCCGGCACCACCTCGTGGACGAACCGCAGGTGTGCCACGAGCTCCATGCGCTCGGCGTGGGGCACCACCGGTGCCCTGCCCTTCATGGCGTGCAGTGACTCGTCCGTGGCCACCCCCACCACCAGCCGGTCGCAGCGCTGGGACGCCGCTCGCAGGATGTTCAGATGCCCGATGTGCAACATGTCGAATCCACCGGGCACATACCCGACGACCGCATGAGTCCGATCCATGACAAAGCCCCCTCGTGATTCGCTCCATACGGTGCGACTCGCTGCCCCCGCAGCCCCGCCTAATCCCCACCGTCGAATCCACCCGCGGCACGAGCGGTCGACGTATGTCCATGTGACAGTATCCGACGCACGAAGGATTGGGAATGATGGAACCGCGCACGGTACGCGCCAAGGCGAAACGCTTCTGGCGCGTTTTCGTCGCGATACATCGGATAACTCGTGACGCGAATACGACAATTGTGGGGGATGGACATGCACCACCAGCGCACGGCAGTCCTGGCGCACCCGTCGCCGGACCGGTACGGATCGGATCTCCAGGCGCTGGAGACCATCAGCGCTCTGGTCGCCCGGGGATGGCGCACGGTCGTCGCGCTCCCGGCCTCGGGGGTCTTCGGTCCACTCGCGCGGGCGCGGGGCGCCGAGACCAGGATCGTCCCGTTCCCCACGGTCAACCGCGCGCTCCTCGCCCCGCGCGCGGCCACGGCGTTCGCCTACCGATCCGCCGGCGCCCTCGGGCCGATCACTCGGGGCCTGCGTCACCTACGACCTGAGGCGGTGCTCGTCAACACGCTCACCGAACCGATCTGGCCGCTCGCCGCGGCGCTGACAGGCGTGCCCTGCCTGGTCCACGTGCACGAGGCGGAGCAGGACGCCGGGCGGCTCGCGCGCACGGCGCTGGCCTCCCAGCTTCTCCTGGCCGACCGGGTCGTGGTGAACAGCGAGGCTGCCGCGAGGGCCCTCACGGAGGTCCTCCCCGGCCTGGACTCGCGCCTGCAACGCATCTACAACGGAGTCCCCGGGCCCGGGTCCCACACCCGCGAGAGTCGCGACCTGACCCGGGGCGGCGCCAGGAGCGCGCACGGGGACCCCGGCGCAGCGCGGATCGCCCTCCTGGGTCGGCTCAGCCCACGCAAGGGCACAGACGTCGCGCTCGAGGCGGTCGCGGCACTGCGGTCCTCGGGCCGCAGGGTGCACCTCGACCTGTACGGAGAGGTCTTCGAGGGCTACGAGTGGTTCGAGGAGCAGTTGCGGCGTAGGGCAGCGCAGCCCGACCTGGCCGGCGCCGTGTCCTTCCACGGCTACGTGAGACCGATATGGAGCGCGCTCTCCGCCAGTGCCCTGGTGATCGTGCCCTCGCGGACCGAGCCGTTCGGGAACGTGGCGGTCGAGGCCATGCTCGCCGGGCGACCGGTCATCGCCTCCCGTGTCCAGGGCCTCGCGGAGATCGTCCGGGACGGCGTCACCGGGCTCCAGGTCACTCCCGGAGACCCCGGGGACCTCGCTCACGCCATCGCCCGCGCCCTGGAGGATCCGGCGTTCGCCGCGCGCCTCGCCGATGCCGGCCGACGCGACGCCAAGGAACGCTTCAGCGTGACGCGGTATCGAACCGAAATTGCCAATGCACTTGAAGCGATCAGTCGCGAGTAGGCACTGCCGAGCCGCTACGAGTCGGCATACTCCTCGAACCGGTACCCCACGCCCGAGGTGAGCATCCCCACACCGCGGGCTGCGACACGCACGCCGCCGGCGCGACGCTGCCGCGAACGCAGCACGACTCCGAGAAGGAGCGACCCGAGGCCTGCGCACAGCCGCGCCACGCCTCCCGCCACCGCACCCGCTCGCGCGCGGAGCACCTCGCGTGGTCCGTGCGCAAGGGCGATCCAGGCACCGCTGGACGCGTTCGCATGGCCGAATGCGCGCCGCACCACCGCGCGGCGGGTGAGCCGGGCAACCGGGCGCACATCGTGGACCCACGCCTCGCGGCACCACACGATCCGCTCCCCGGCCCGCGTCAGCGCCGTCGTGAACAGGGTGTCCTCACCGCCGGCGAGGCCGAGCGACTCCTCGAACCACAGGTCCAGGCCGCGCACCACCCGCAGGTCCAGGAGGAGGTTGTTCGTGGCCGCCGTGGCGACCGCCTCGCCCGTTCGCGTCGACTCCCGATGGGAGCGCGCAAGGAAGCCGCCGTCCCGGATCCACGGGTCGAGCTCGCCAACGAGTACGGTGCGCACGGCTCCCGCCACGGCTGCCACCGGGTCCGCGCCCGCCCTGAGGAAGGTGCCCAGGAGCGCCACGAGCCAGCCCTCCCCGGGGGTCTCGTCGTCGTCGATGAACACCAGGAGGTCCTCGCCCGCGCTCTCGCGCAGGGCACGGTTGCGGGCCGTGGCGATGCCCGGACGAGGCTCACACACGTAGCGTGTCACCTCGGGGTCCGCGGCCCGCAGGACGGCGTCGCGGGCTGCCGCGTCGGGTTCGTTGTCCACCACGAGGACGCCGATGTCCCCGACCTCGGCGGGGAATGCGGCGAGGGCCTGCCTCGCCTGCGCCTCGAGCAGCGGCACGAGCGCCGCGATCTGCTCGTGGCGCCGATGCGTCAGCACCGCGAGCGTCACCCGCAGATCGACTGCGTGATTCTCCCCCATACCCAACCTCTCCCCCGTGCGATCACCGCGGTGCCGACCCTACAGGGGTGGGTAAGGATCAGTCAGGAAGGGGTTCGGCTGTTCCAGGTGTTCTGCGCCGCGAAGAGACCCTCCCGCACGACGTCCTGGACCGCGTCGCCCGCCTCGGCCACCGTGATGGCCCATTCCTCCCGTTCCCGGGAGGGGAAGTCCGACAGGACGAAGTCGGCCGCCTCCTGCCGGCCGGGCGGGCGGCCGACGCCGATGCGTAGCCGGGCGTACTCCTTGGTGCCGAGCGCCTGGGAGATCGACCGCAATCCGTTGTGCCCGCCCTCCCCGCCGCCGCGCTTCAGGCGCAGGGTGTGGGCCGGCAGGTCGAGCTCATCGTGCAGCACCAGGACGCGCTCGGCGGGGATGCCGTAGAACCGGCACAGCGCGGCGACCGGCTTCCCGGAGGTGTTCATGTAGGTAGCGGGCCGGGCCAGGAGCACGCGCGGCCCCGGTGCGCCACCCGGCAGCATGCCGAGCCTGCCGTCGAGCACACCCGCACCCGCCTTGTGGTTGGTCAGGGAGCCACCGATGCGATCCGCGAGGTGCTGCAGCGCCATCGCGCCGACGTTGTGCCGATTCCCCGCGTACTTCGCGCCCGGATTACCGAGCCCGACGATCAGCCAGGTGTCGCTCACCACTCTTCTCCGCTCTCTCCTCGCCCATGCTCGGGCGCGTCCACAGACGCCGACGGCGCCCCGCGCGAGCACGGGGCGCCGTCGGCACTCATCGGGAGGTCAGTCCTGAGAACCGGCCTCGCCGGCCTCGCCCTCGCCGGCCTCGTCCTCGTCCTCGGACTCCTCCTCGCCGCGCGGCGTGGAGACGGAGACCACGATGGTCTCGGGGTCGACGTCGGTCGAGCTGCCCTCGGGCAGGTCCAGGTCGCCCACGCGCACGATCGTGCCGTCCTCCAGGCCCTCCACGGAGACGTGGATGGACTCCGGGATGGCCATCGCGTCGGCCTCGACCGTCAGGGTCTGCAGGTCCAGCGTGTGGATCGTGCCGGGAGCGGACTCGCCCTCGACCACCACATAGACCTCGACGGAGACCTTCTCGCCGCGGCGCACCAGCAGCAGGTCGAGGTGCTCGATCTCCTGGGAGAGCACGTCACGCTGCACGTCCTTGACCAGGGCGAGCTCGCTCTTGCCCTCGAAGGACAGTTCGAGCAGTGCGTTGATGTTGTCCTTGATGATCAGGAAGGTCTCGTGACCCGGCAGGGTGAGGTGCGTGGGCGCCTCACCGTGGCCGTAGAGAACGGCGGGGATCTTGTTGTCGCGGCGGATGCGGCGCGCCGCACCCTTGCCGAACTCGGTGCGCAGGGTGGCGGGGATCTTCTCGGCCATGGTGGCTCCTCCTCAGGGGCGATGTGACAGGGGGCCGACGGCGAGGGGCGGCACGAGGAGGGGCGGGCGGCTCCAGCCGCTCGCCACCGCGTCGATCACGGACCCGAGGATCCCTCGCCGAGGCAACCGCACGAGTATAGCCGACCCTCGGGCGCGCAGCGCTCCCCCGCCGGCGGACTACGGCAGGCGCTCGTTACGCCCGAAGTCCTCCCGCATCCGTGGGCCGAGTCGGGCGAGTTCGGACAGGTACCCCGCGCGCCACTGGCCGTAGGGGTGGGTGGCCAGGGACTCATTGGAGAACCGGCGGTCGTCGGTGAGTTCCGTGACGCAGAACGCCGGGATCTCCAGGTCGGTGACGGGCCCGGAGCGCTCGCACTCGGCGATGATCAACGGAGCGTTCAGTCCCCCGAACACGTCCACGGACCACCCGTCGCCCCCCGCCCACACGGAGTAGCGGGTCTTGACGATCGGCGCGCCGCCACGCCGGATCATCTCCACGGCCACGCCGGGGTCCAGCACGTGTTCCGTCTCGTACCGGGTACCGCCGATCGCGGGCCCCTTCACGGTCACCGTGGCAAGGTCCACCTCGCCCTCGATGTGAGTGAGCGCGTCGAGCGCATCTGTGCCCTCGTCCACCCGCAGGTCGACCCCGCTGGCCTGCACCCGCACCCGCAACGCGTAGCCGGCATCGGCGAGATAGTAGGACTGCACGATCAGGGTCGGGGCGTCGCGCAACTCCTGCGCCAACGCCGTCACCAGGAAGCGCCGCTCGAACTCGAAGTCGCGCACCTGGGCGAGGTGCTCCCGCTCCGCCTCGATGCCGTCGCCGAACTCGCTCATGTGGCCATTGTCACCCGGGCGGCGCCGTCCTGCGGCTCGGCTCGCCCGGAACGCGTCAGGCGTTGCCGTCGAAGAGCGAGGTGACCGACCCCTCGTCGAAGACCTCGCGGATCGCACGCGCGAGCAGGGGCGCGATGGACAGCACCGTGAGGTTCTCGATCCGCTTCTCCCGCGGGATCGGCAGCGTGTCGGTGACGACCACCTCGATGGCGCCGCTCTCGGCCAGCCGCTGGGTGGCGGGGTCGGAGAGCACACCGTGCGTGGCGGCCACCGTCACCGATCGCGCGCCGTTCTCCTTCAGCACGCGGATCGCCTCGGCGATCGTGCCGCCGGTGTCGATCAGGTCGTCCACGAGGACCGCGTCCCGCCCGTCCACCTCGCCCACCACGCGGTTGGCGACCGCCTGGTTCGGGCGCGTGATGTCGCGCGTCTTGTGCACGAAGGCCAACGGAACCCCGCCGAGTTTCGCGGCCCACTGCTCGGCCACCCGGATGCGCCCGGCATCCGGGGAGACGACGGTGACGTTCGTGACGTCCACCCGGGTGCGGACGTAGTCCACCAAAATCGGCATCGCGAACAGGTGGTCCACCGGCCCGTCGAAGAAACCCTGGGTCTGTGCGGCGTGCAGGTCCACCGACATCAGGCGTTCCGCCCCGGCGGTGCGGAACAGGTCCGCCATCAGACGCGCGGAGATCGGCTCGCGGCCGCGGTGCTTCTTGTCCTGCCGGGCGTAGGGGTAGAAGGGCATCACGGCGGTGATCTGCTTGACCGAGGCGCGCTTGAGCGCGTCGACCATCAGCAGGTGCTCCATGATCCACTCGTTCACCGGAGCGGTGTGGCTCTGCAGCACGAAGGCGTCCGCCCCGCGCACGCTCTCGGCGAACCGCACATAGATCTCCCCGGAGGCGAAGTCGTAGGCGGTGGTCGGCACGAGGTCGACGCCGAGCTCCTCCGCGACCCGCTCGGCGAGCTCGGGGTGCGCCCGACCGGAGATGAGAACGAGTCGTCGCTCCCCAAACGAGGTGATGCCGCTCATGCGTCTGTGCCCTTCAGTTCGCCCGGTCAGGCTTGAGGTTCGGTGGTGGGGTCGGTCTCGGCCGGCTGTGCGGGCGGCGCCTGCGCCGTGGCTGCGGCGTCCCGGGCCGCGCGCGCCGAGGCGGACTGCGGTCGGCGACGTTGCACCCAGCCGGGGATGCTGCGCTGTTGCCCCCGGGCCACCGCGAGATCGCCGGGGCCCACGTCGCGGGTCACCACCGAGCCGGCGGCGACGAACGCGCCGTCTGCGACAGTCAGTGGGGCGACCAGCACGGAGTCGGAACCGACGAAGGCGTGCGAGCCGATCTCGGTGTGGTTCTTGGTCTCGCCGTCGTAGTTCGCCACGATCACGCCCGCGCCGATGTTGGTCGACTCACCGATGGTGACATCACCGACGTAACTGAGGTGGGGCACCTTGGTGCCGGCGCCGATGACGGCGTTCTTGGTCTCCACGAACCCGCCGACCTTGGCCCCGGGCCCCACCACGGTTCCGGGGCGCAGGTGCGCGAACGGCCCGACGGACACCCCGGCCTCCAGCACGGCGCCGATCGCGTGCGAGCGCACCACGTGCGCATCCGCCCCCACGCGCACGTCCGTGAGCGTGGAGTCCGGGCCGATCACGGCGCCGCCCTCGGCATGGGTGACCCCGTGCAACTGCACACCGGGCAGCAGGGTGACATCGGCCTCCAGGGTGACCGTGACGTCGATCCACGTCGAGCCGGGGTCCACCACCGTGACACCCTCACGCATCGCGGACTCGAGGGTGCGCCGGTTCAGCTCGGCGCCGAGCGCCGCGAGCTGGACCCGGTCGTTCACGCCCTCCACGCTGATCGCGTCGTCGGTCTCCACGGCCCGGACCGGCCGGGTCTCGCGGGCGATTGCCACCACATCGGTGAGGTAGACCTCACCCTGGGCATTCGCCGTCGCACCCGAGGTGGGGTCGGTCAGTCGCGCCAGGCCGTCGCGCAGCACGTCCGCGTCGAAGGCGTAGACCGAGGTGTTGATCTCGGTGATGGCGCGCTCGGCCTGCGAGGCGTCACGCTCCTCCACGATGCGGGCCAGCAGACCCGTTCCCTCCTCGCGCACGATCCGGCCGTACCCCGTCGGATCCTCGACACGGGTGGTCAGCGCCGTCACGGCATTGCCACCGGCGGCGTGAGCCTCCAGGAGTTGCCCGAGGGTAGCGGAGTCGAGCAGCGGGACGTCCCCGGCGAGTACCAGCACGGGGCCCTCGAGGACCCCGGAAGACTCCAGTGCCTGCATCGCGCACCAGGCGGCGCGCCCGGTGCCCTTGACCTCGTCCTGCCAGGCGATCTCGACAGCGCCGTCGACCTCCTGGGCGTGAGCGGCGACAGCCTCGCCCTGGTGACGGACAACGACGCACAGCCGCTGGGGATCGAGTTCGCGTGCGGTGGCGACCACGTGCCCCAGGAGGGTGCGCCCGCCGATGGCATGCATCACCTTCGGCGTCGCCGACTTCATCCTGGTCCCCTCGCCTGCGGCGAGGACGATCACGGCGGCCGGACGCTGCTGTGTCACGGTGGCTTGCTCCCGGGCTGGTGAGGAAGGGCGGCGGGCGACGACCACTCTAGTGGTTGTTTCCGATGGCGAGCGACCGCTCCGCCCCCAGGATTCGAACCCGGACTGCACGGCACCAAAGGCCGGCGTGCTGCCATTACACCAGGGCGGACCGCACGAGCAGGACCGGGTGGTCCAGCACGCGCACCGGATCGATTGTGCCTCAGTGGGCACAATGGTGTCGTGACCGAGACCCCGCGCGCCCAGGACCCGACCGCCGATGCGCCCACGGTCCGCGCGCGCCCGCGCCGAGCGCAACGGCAACGCATGACTGCCCGGCAGCGGCGCGAACAGTTGCTCGACGTCGGCCGCGCGCTGTTCGCCGAGCGGGGTTTCGCGGCCACCAGCGTGGAGGAGATCGCCGCGCGCGCCGACGTCTCCAAGCCCGTGGTCTACGAGCACTTCGGCGGGAAGGAAGGGATCTACGCCGTCATCGTGGACCGCGAGGTGGAGAAGCTCACCTCGATGCTCACCGACGCTCTCGGCGGCAGTCGCAACCCGAAGATCGTCGTGGAGCAGGCAGCCCTGGCCCTGCTGGACTACATCGAGTCGCACACCGACGGATTCCGCATCCTCGTGCGCGACTCCCCGGTGGCCCAGGCCACCGGCACCTTCTCCTCGCTGATCGGTGACGTCGCCACCCAGGTCGAGCACCTGTTGGCGCGGGAGTTCGCCCGTCGGGACTTCGAGACCTCCAACGCCCCGATGTACTCCCAGATGCTCGTGGGGATGATCGCGCTGACGGGTCAGTGGTGGCTCGAGGCCCGGTCCCCGGACAAGCAGACCGTGGCCGCTCACCTGGTGAACCTCGCCTGGAACGGACTCGCCGGCCTCGACCCCGCGCCGCGGCTCGTGCAACGTGAGTCCGGGGGCTCGGGCGGCTCCACCCCCTGATATCTCGACGTCGAGAGGTTAGGCTCGCCTTGTGATCCAGGACGCCGCCACACCGACCGACGAGGTCGACGCCATCGTGGCGGCCTGGCGCGCACAGCTGCCGGACCTGAAGGGCGAGGGGATGCAGGTCTTCTCCCGGCTGCACCGCCTGGCGAGCCACGTGGAGGAGCAACGCCGCCTCGCGTTCGCGGAGCACGGACTGGCGGCGTGGCAGTTCGACGTACTGGCGGCGCTGCGGCGAGCGGGCGACCCCTTCGAACTGACACCCGGCGCCCTCGTCGCTCAGACGCACGTGTCCTCCGGGACCATGACGCACCGGATCGACCGCCTCGTGGAACGCGAGCTGGTCCTGCGGCGCGGCTCCGAGGGCGATCGCCGCATCGTGCTGGTGCGCCTGACCCCCGCCGGCCGGGTGGCCGCTGACGCCGCCGTGCGCTCCCTGGTGGCGCGGGAACGCACGGTCCTGGCGGCGCTGGGCGCGGACGGGAGCGCGGACCTCGCGCGCCTGCTGCGGCGCCTCCTGGCCCAGTACCCCGACCCCCGTGCCACGAAGGAATCGAGTAGGGAGCGGCCATGACCGACCACCAGCAGGTCCATCTCACGGATCGCCGCGTGCACGTGGACCCGAGCGCCTGGGTCGCGCCGGGTGCCGTGCTCGCCGGCGCGGTACACATCGGCGCCCGCTCCAGCGTGTTCTACGGGGTCGTGCTGCGCGGCGACTGCGAGTCCATCACGATCGGTGAGCGCAGCAACCTGCAGGACGGGGTGGTGGTGCACGTGGACGACGACTACCCCACCGTGGTGGGCGACGACGTCTCGGTAGGGCACCGCGCCGTGCTGCACGGCTGCACCATCGGTGACGGCTGCCTGATCGGGATGAGTTCCACCGTGATGTCCGGAGCCGTGGTGGAACCCGGGGCCATGGTCGCGGCCGGCGCGCTCGTCACACCCGGGAAGGTCATCCCCTCCGGCACGCTCGCGGCCGGTGTGCCCGCCAAGGTGGTGCGAGACCTGACCGAGGCGGAGAAGGCGCACCTGGCCCACAATGCCGCGCACTACCTGGAGATCGCCGAGGAGCACCGCGCGGCGCACGCCGGCTGAGCGGCACCCGGCACCTGACACCCGGCACCTGGCGCCATCCGCCGCCCGCCTACGATGGGCAGCGATGGCACACCTGCTCGGCGCTGACGCGATCTCGCTCGCCTTCCCCAACCGCACCGTCCTGTCCCGCGTGTCCCTCGGCCTGTCCGACGGCGACAAGGTCGGCGTGGTCGGGCGCAACGGGGACGGCAAGTCCTCCCTGCTGCGCCTGCTCGCCGGCAAGGGCGAACCCGACTCCGGCCGGGTCACCGTGCGCCGCGGGGCGCGGATCGGGATGCTCGACCAGACCGACGCCCTGCACCCCGAGGACACGGTGGGGCACGCCATCGTGGGGGACGCCGCCGATCACGAGTGGGCCGCCGATCCGCGGATCCGGGACGTGGTGGCGGGCCTCGTGGCGGACATCGACTGGGAGACCACCGTGGGGGCGCTCTCCGGTGGCCAGCGGCGGCGTACGGCACTGGCGGCCCTGCTGGTGCAGGACCTGGACGTGCTGCTGCTGGACGAGCCCACCAACCACCTCGACGTGGAGGGCATCACCTGGCTGGCCGAGCACATCCGCACCCGGTACGCCTCCGGCCAGGGTGCCTTCGCCGTCGTCACCCACGATCGCTGGTTCCTGGACGAGGTGACCACCGCCACCTGGGAGGTGCACGACGGCGTGGTGGAGCCCTTCGAGGGCGGGTACGCCGCGTACGTGCTCGCCCGGGTGGAGCGTGACCGGATCGCGGCGGCCACCGAGGCCAAGCGGCAGAACCTCATGCGCAAGGAGCTCGCGTGGCTGCGTCGCGGCGCGCCGGCGCGCACCTCCAAGCCGAAGTTCCGCATCGATGCGGCCAACGCGCTGATCGCAGACGAGCCACCGATCCGCGACACCGTGGCGCTGACCCGGATGGCCACCGCGCGCCTGGGCCGGGACGTGGTCGAGCTGATCGACGCCGGGGTGAGCTACGACGGCGAGCGCGAGGTGATCTCGGGCGTCTCCTGGCACCCGGGTCCGGGTGACCGGATCGGGGTGCTCGGGGCGAACGGCGCCGGCAAGTCGACGCTGTTGGGGCTGGTCACCGGGGACCTGGAACCCACCAGCGGTCGGGTCAAGCGCGGCAAGACGGTGCGCGCGGCGTGGCTGTCGCAGGACCTGCACGAGCTCGCCGAGCACACCGACTCCCGCGTGGCGGACGTGATCGCACCGCTGCGGGTGGCCTTCCACTCCGCCTCCGGTGACGATCTGACGCCCGGGCAGGTGCTGGAGCGGCTCGGGTTCACCAATGCGCAACTGTCCACCCAGGTGAAGAACCTCTCCGGCGGGCAGAAGCGGCGGCTGCAACTCGCCCTGGTGCTGCTGTCCGAGCCGAACCTGTTGGTGCTGGACGAGCCGACCAACGACATGGACACCGACATGCTCGCGGCGATCGAGGACCTGCTGGACGGGTGGCCCGGCACCCTGCTCGTGGTCTCCCACGACCGGTACCTGCTCGAGCGCGTGACCGACGACCAGTTCGCGGTCATGGGCGGCGCGCTGCGCCATCTGCCGGGTGGGGTGGAGGAGTACCTCGCGCTGCGCGCGCAGGAGGACTCCGCCGCAGGCACCGCACCCTCGAAGGCCCCCCGCACCCGCGAGGCAATTCCGCAGGCACCGCGAGGTGGTTCTGCAGGTGACAGCGCGCCGACAGCGCCCGCGGCGAGGTCCGGTGCCGAACGTCACGCGGCCCGCAAGGAGATCGGGTCGATCGAGCGCAAGCTGGAGAAGAAGCAGGCCGAGGCCGCGCGCCTGCACGAGGAGATGGCGGCTCACGACGTCGCCGATTTTGCTGGCCTCACGGCGCTCGCCGAGCGCAATACGGCAGTCGAGCGGGAGATAGCGGAACTCGAGGAGCGCTGGCTGGAGCTCGCCGAGGACGCCTGAGACTCGCCTGCAGAACCACCTCGCGATACCTGCAGAACCACCTCGCGATACCTGCAGAACCACCTCGCGATACCTGCAGAACCACCTCGCGGAAGGGACGGGAGAGCCTCGCGGTGCGTCAGGCTGTGGCGGCGGCCTGGGCGATCGCGGTGAACTCCTCGATCCCGAGGCGCTCCCCGCGCAGCGAGGGGTCCACGCCCGCCGCGCGCAGGATCTCCTCCGCGCGGGCGCCGGAGCCCGCCCAGGAGGACAGGGCGGCGCGCAGGGTCTTGCGTCGCTGCGCAAAGGCGGCATCCACGACGGCGAAGGTCGCCTCCCGCCACTGCGGGCCGGCGGGCGGGGCGTGCCGGGTGAGGCGCACGAGCGCCGAGTCCACGTTCGGGGTGGGCCAGAACACGGTGCGCCCGATCGACCCGGCGCGCTCCGCGTGGCCGTACCACGCGGACTTCACCGAGGGGATGCCGTAGGTCTTGCTGCCCGGCCGGGCGGCGATCCGGTCGGCGACCTCCGCCTGCACCATGACGAGCACGTCCGTGATCGCCTCGAACCGCTCGAGCATCGTCAACAGCACGGGAACGGCGACGTTGTAGGGCAGGTTCGCCACCAGGTGGACCCGAGCGGCACCCGGGGGCACTGGGAGCTCGGTGATCCGCAGCGCGTCCTCGCGCACCACGCGCAGCCGCTCGCTCGCCTCCGGCAGCCGGGAGTCGACCGTGCCGGGCAGCCGCTGCGCCAGCACCGGGTCGATCTCGACGGCGCCCACGACCGCCCCGGCCTCGAGCAGGCCCAGCGTGAGCGAACCCAGCCCCGGACCGACCTCGACGACGGTGTCGCCCGCCGTGACGCCGGCGGCACGCACGATCCGGCGCACCGTGCCGGGATCGGTGACGAAGTTCTGCCCCAGGGTCTTGGTGGGACGCACCCCGGTGACGCCGAGCAGCCGGCGCACATCCGCCGTGGTCAGCAATGCGGAGGGGGTCTCGTCGGTCACCGGGCGAGCCTATCGCCGCGGGTCACGCACGACGAACGCCCCGGCGGTGGGCCGGGGCGTTCGTCGTGTCGGCGGCCGGGCGCCGCACCCGATCAGCGCAGGATCACAGCAGGCCGAGCTTGCTGGCGCAGGCGGGCCACTGGCCCCAGCCGGAGCGGGCCTGCAGGATCTTGGCGCGCTCGAGTTGCTCGGCCGCCGAGGCCTGCGACGGCAGGCCACTCCCGCCGACCGACTGCCAGGTGGACACGGAGAACTGGTAGAGCCCGTGGTAGAGCCCGTTGGAGCTGACGATCGAGGGATTGCCGCCGGACTCGCACTGCGCGAGCTGCGCCCACACGCCCGAGGTGGGCGCGGAGCCCTGATCTGCGGAGGACGAGCCGGAGGAGGAGCTGCCGGTCGAGGAGGAACTCCCCGACGAGCTGCTCGAGGAGCCGCTGGACGTGGCGACGGGCTCGGGCTCGGGCTCGCGGGTGCCGACGGTGACCACCTCCTGGACCATCTCCTGGGTGGTCTCCTCCGAGACGAGTTCGCGGTCGACCTCCTCACCGTCGCGGGTGGTGACCTCGTACACGCGCGTGATCTCGCCGTCCACCCCCTCGGTCGTGACCCGGGAGGTCCCCTGCAGGTAGTCGTCGCTCGTCACCTCGGTGGAGGTGAACGCGACGGTCTCGGTCTCCGTGACCTCCTGCACCGAGACGGCGACGACGGTCACCACCGAGCGCCCGTCCTGGTCCGAGGTGACGGTGACCTCGTCGAGGTCGCCGAGTTCGATGTCGGCCTGCTCGAGGCCAGAGGCGAGGGTGCTGCCGGGGATGAGCTCGACCGTGCGCTCCTCACCGCCGACGACGAAGACGGCCGGGGAGCTGAGCGGCAGGTCGATCTCGGCGCGATCGGTGGAGCGGGAGACGAGCATCGCGGCCTCGCGGCCCTGCGCCAGGTACTCGGCCAGGGCCTCCCCGGCATGCTCGGCGGTGGTCCAGACGGACTCCTGCTCGCCGTCCAGGAGCACGGCGACCTCCTGTGCGCGCACCACCTCGATCGCGAGACCGTCGGCCAAGTCCGTGCCGGCGGGGTGGGAGAGCTCGTCATGCTCCCCGAGTTCCACACCGTGCTCGGTGAGCAGTCCCTCCACGTTGTCGCGGTAGGTCGTGGCCTCGATGACGTCCCCGTCCACGGTGAGGGTGACGTCCTTCTGCGCGGCCGCATTGGCCCAGGCACCGACGGAGCCGGCCAGGAGGAGTCCGGCGATGGTGCCGGAGGCCACGATGGCGCGCCGCTTGGCACGGCCCGTCCGCGGGGTCTGCGGCGCGGTGCCGGTCTCGATGGGCGCGGTCTCGGGTGACGTCACGGTGATCTCCTGCCTGGCGCGGGGCGCCCTGTGGTCTGCGGCAGCCACCGTAACCGAATCGTTATCAAACCCGGGCGCCGATGAGACGAACCTCACAGACGCGAGGATTGACTCGATGTCAAGGACTCACTAGGGCACAGTCAAGGCCGCGCAGCGGCTCGGTCAGTACCAGCCCACGGACTCCGAGTGCGCCCAGGCACCGCACGGCGTGCCGTACCGGCCTGCGATGTAGTCCAGTCCCCAGGTGATCTGGGTGGCGGGGTTGGTTGCCCAGTCGGAGCCGACCGTCGCCATCTTGCTCGCCGGTAGGGACTGCGGGATGCCGTAGGCACCGGATGAGGGGTTCTGCGCGAGGTGGTTCCAGTTGCTCTCGCGCTGCCACAGCGAGTCCAGGCAGGACCACTGCGAACCCGTCCAGCCGCGCGCCGCGGCCATCTCCTGGCCGAGCACGCGGTTGGAGGCGGAGTCACCGCCACCAGTGAACGTGGACCCGGTCGAGGTCCCCGAGGACTCCTCCTCGGCCACCACGGGCGCGGGCTCGGCGGTGCCGATCTCGATCACCTCGTCGCGCGCCTCGCTCAGCACGGTGCTGACCAGCACCTCCCGGGAGACCTCCACGCCGTCGATCTCGCTGACGGCGTAGGTCACGCGGGCGTCACCGTCCACGCCCTCGGTGACCACGCGACTCTCCCCGACCTCGAGCTCGTCGGTCTCACGTTCCTCGGTCTGGAACTCGGTGACCTCCACCTCGGTGACGTAGGACGTCGTGGCGCGGCCGATGTGCACCTCGGCACCCTCCTCGACGGCGGCGCTGAGGTCGGCCGAGACCTGATCGTCCCATCCGATGGCGATGCCCGCCTGCTCCAGCGCCTCGCCCAGGGTCGCCGCATCGGAGGTGATCGGGGTCGACTCGCCGTCCACCGTGACGGTGAAGGTGACACCCTCACCGTCGCTCAGGGCCGCGCGCGCCTGGCTGCGGGACGCCGCGAGCGAGTTGATCTCATGGGCCTCGAGCCCGGGGTTGACCAGTGGCACGTCCGCGCTGACGGAGGCGGGAGCGCCGGTCGCGAGCGCGCTCACCTGGGCGGAGACCATCGCCTGGAACGGAACCGACCCCTGCCCGCTCGAGTGCGGACCGGCAGCGAGTGCCACCGCACCGGTCGTGCCCACCAGGGTCATCAGCACCGCGGCGCGGGCGCCGTGGCGGAGCATTCGAGCGTGAGCCATGTGTGTTCTTCTCCTCATGCCGCGTGCGAGGGGCCGGCAGCGGTGCTCCACGGTAACAAAAGGGTCACGATGCCCGGGCGTGGCGTTCGCCACGCGCCGACTCGTCGACCCGTGGTCTCACTCGTCACCAGACCCCGTAGACCCCCTGCGTGGTCTCACGCGTCACGCGGCAGACGGTCTCGACGTCGACCCCGCGCACCCGGGCGATCTCCCGCACCGTATGGGGAAGCAGGTAGGGGCCATTGGGCCGGCCCCGCATCGGGTGCGGGGTCAGGTAGGGCGCGTCGGTCTCCACCAGCAAGGACTCCAGCGGCACTGCGGCCACCGCCTCACGTGCGGCCTCGTTCGCGCGGAAGGTCACCGGACCGGCGATCGAGAGGTACCACCCGTGCTCCGCGGCCACCCGGGCCATGGCGGCGTCGCCGGAGAAGCAGTGGAACACGGTGCGCTCCGGGGCGCCGTCGGCCAGCAGGATCTCGATGACCTCCGCGTGCGCGTCCCGGTCGTGGATCTGCAGCGGCAGGTCGAGTTCCTTCGCGAGCGCGATGTGCGCCCGGAACGCCTCGCGCTGCGCCACCCGGCCGCTCTCGCCGGCGCGGAAGAAGTCCAGCCCGGTCTCCCCGATCGCCACCACCCGCTCCCCGCAGGCGGCCTGGGCGACGGCGTCGATCGCCTCGGCCAGGCTCCGCTCGTGCCGCGCCCGTGGGTCCGGCTCCAGCCCGTCGGGCGCGACCTCGCGCACCCCGGCGTGCAGCACCGCCTCATTGGGATGGATGGCGACGGCGAGGGCCACCTGCGCATGGTCGCGCACCAGGCCCTGGCTCGGCCCGATCGCGTCCAGGTCGCACGCCACCTGCACCACGCGGTCCACGCCCGCGGCGCGGGCCCAGTCCAACTCCTCCCGCGCCGTCGGGACCGGCTCACCCTCCGGGAGCACGTCGACGGCGCCGAGCAGGTGGGTGTGGTTGTCCACCACGGGCAGGGGGAGCGGCTCGGGGGCGGGTGGCCAGCCGCGCTCGCGCTTCTTCGCCACCGCCTCAGGCCTTCATCGCCGCGCTCAGGCCCGGCTCCATGTCCGCCAGCCTCAGGCGGTGACGGGGCTCGGCCAGTACGACCCGCGAGTCCACCCCCAGGTGGGGTCCGATGTGCACCAGTTCCCCCGGCTCCAGCAGCCGCCAGGCGGCGTCCTCGGTCATCCGCTCGGTGGCGATCACCACGCTGGGGCGCGACGCGCGCCGGGCCGAGTCGGCCTCGGGGCCGATCCCCCCGGGCCCCACGACCGCATCGGCTCCGGCATCGCCCTCGGGTTCGCGCTCGGGTTCGCCCTCGTGTTCACCCTCGGGCCCGCCGGGTTCGGCGACCCTGGCCGCGATCCGATCCGAGCTCAGGCGGGGTCCCGCGGAGGCCACCCACTCCCACACCCACAGCTCGTGGGTGTCGGGCCAGCGCAGCGCCCACATGTCGGTGCTGGTGGCGAGGATGACGTTCAGCGCGAGCACCGGCACGTTCTCCCCCAGCCACCGCATCGCGGCCACCAGGCCCGCCTCCACCTCGCCCCCGGCGCGGTCGATCTCGGCGGTGATCAGGGCGAACACCCGCTCGGAGTCGGTCTGCCCACCCACGAGTCCGCTCGCGCCCAGCGCGGCCAGGCGCGCATCCACGGCCGGGAGGTCCCCGATCGCGCCGTTGTGCGCGAAGATCCGGCCGTCCATCGTGAACGGGTGGGTGTTCTCCGGGGACTTCTCGCCGGTGGTCGCGTACCGCACGTGCGCCACGAACGTGGTGCCGGTCGCGGTGCGCGCACTCGTCGCGAACTCACTGTCGAGGCCGGCCTCGATGGGCTGCTTGTCCAGGTGCGGCCGGCCATCGGTGTTGAAGTACCCCAGACCCGTGCCGTCGGGGTTGCGGGCCCCCTGGGCGCGCAGGCTGTCCGGCGCGTCCAGGAGCCAGTAGGTGGCGGGGACCGGGACGGACCCGGCGTGCATTCCGAACAGTCGGCACATGCCTCGAGCCTACGTCGGGACCACGCGGATCACGCGGGCGTCAGCCGGGTGAGCCCCTTGCGGATCGACCGGGCGGCCTGCGCGATCCGCTGCTCGTTCTCGATGAGCGCGAACCGCACGAAGTCGTCCCCGCCGGTGCCGAACCCGACCCCCGGGGAGACCGCGACGTCGCACTCGCGCACGAGGTGGGTGGCGAACTCGATGGAGCCCATCTCCGCATACGGCTCGGGGATCCTCGCCCAGGCGAACATCGTGCCGCGCGGCCGGTGGATCTCCCACCCGGCGCGGGCCAGTCCGTCCACCAGGGCGTTGCGCCGGGACTCGTACACGTCGCTGAGCTCGTTGGGGTAGTCCGCGGCCTCGTTCAGGGTGACGGTGGCGGCGATCTGGATCGGCTGGAAGGTGCCGTAGTCCAGGTAGCTCTTCAGCTGACGCAGGGCGTCGATCACGTCGGTGCGCCCGACCATGAACGCCACCCGCCAGCCGGCCATCGAGAACGACTTCGTCATCGAGTACAGCTCCACGGCCACCTCCTTGGCGCCCTCGCACTGCATGATCGAGGGCGGCTGCCAGCCGTCGAAGCACATGTCCGCGTAGGCCAGGTCGTGCACCAGGGCCACGTCCCGCTCCCGGGCCCAGTCCACCAGGCGCTGCAGGTCCGCGAGTTCGACCGTGGAGGTCGTCGGGTTGTGCGGGAAGGACAGGATGACCGCGCGGGGCTTGGGCGAGCCCAGTTCCCACGTCTCCATCACCCGGTCGATGTACCCGGCGCCGTCGTCGCCGGCGCCGACGGGCACCTGGAGGGTGGAGGCACCCGCGAAGTAGGGCCCCCAGATGTGGATCGGGTAGCTCGGGGTCGGCACGATGGCGGTGTCCCCGGGCTGCAGCAGCACCCACATGAGGTGGCTGAACCCCTCCTTGGCGCCGATCGTGGTGAGGATCTCCCGCTCCGGGTCCAGCGTCACCCCGAACCGCGCCGCGTACCGGGCGGCCATCGCCTCGCGCAGCTTGGGGATGCCGCGGGAGGTGGAGTAGCGGTGATTGCGGGTGTTGTGCGCGGCCTCGGCCAGCTTGTCCACGGCGATCTGCGGGCTGGGCAGGTCCGGGTTGCCGAAACCGAGGTCGACGACGTCGCGGCCGGCGCGCCGGGCCTCGATCTTCAGCCCGTCGATGATCGTGAACACATACGGGGGCAACCCCGAGATCCGCCGGAAGTCCATGACCTCAACCTACTGCGCGGACCTCGCCCGCGGGTCAGGCGTCCTGACTGGCGAGCAACGTGACCCCGGAGCCGGCCATCACCTCACGGGCGGCCTCCCCCTGTTCCGGACTGACCGGGACGGTCAGATCGGTGAGCACCCGCACGGTGTGCCCCTGGTCCACCCCGTCCAGGGCGGTCTGCATCACGCAGTGCGACTCGGCGATGCCCACCACGTCGAGACGATCCACGCCTGCGTCCGCGAGCACCTGGGCCAGGGTGCGGCCGGCATCGTCGGTGCCCTCGAACCCGGAGTACCCGGCGGAGTACTGCCCCTTCCTGATGCTCACATCGGCCACCAGGTCGGCGAGCGCCGGGTGCAGCTCGGCCTCGGGCGTGCCGGCCTCACCGTGGCGGGGCCAGGAGTCCACGAAATCGGGGGTGTCGGAGAAGTGCGAGCCCGGGTCGATGTGCCAGTCCTGGGTGGTGATGACCAGGTCGTAGTCGCCGCGCCGGGTCTCGGCGTAGGCGGCGACCCGCTCCGCCACGGCGTTGCCGCCCTCCACCCCGAGGGCGCCACCCTCGCAGAAGGTCACCTGGACGTCCACGATGATCAGTGCGGTGCTCATGACACCACGGTAGGCGCGCTCACTCGCGCAGCGCGAGTGCCGCCTCGTAGATGGCGCGCTTGCCCAGCCCGGTGCGCTCGGCGATCCGCGCCGCGGCGTCCTTCAACCGCAGGCCTCCCTCCGCGAGAGCGACGGCCTCGCGGGCCGCCTCCTCGGGTGTGCTCGCCGGGGCGGGATCGGCGCCCGCGATGACCAGGGTGATCTCGCCGCGCACGCCCCCCTGCGCCCAGGCCGCGAGATCCGCGAGGCCGCCGCGGCGCACCTCCTCGTGGCGCTTCGTGAGCTCCCGGCACACCGCCGCGGGGCGTTCGGCGCCGAGCACCTCGGCGGCGTCGGCCAGTTCGGCGGCCAGGCGGTGCGGGGAGGAGAAGAACACCATGGTGCGGCGCTCGGCGCTCACCTCCTGCAGGGTCCGACGCCGCTCCCCGGCCTTGCGGGGCAGGAAGCCCTCGAAGCAGAACCGGTCGGTGGCCAGGCCGCTGACGGCGAGCGCCGTCAACACGGCCGACGGCCCCGGGAGGGCGGTGACCGGCACGCCCGCCTCGTGCGCTGCCGCGGCGACGCGGTAGCCGGGGTCGGAGACGGTCGGCATCCCGGCGTCGCTGACCACGGCGACGGTGGCGCCCTGGCTCGCGCGCTGCACGAGCTCGGCGGCCCGCTCGCGCTCGTTGTGGTCGTGGTAGCTCACCAGGGTGCCCGTGGGCGTCACGCCGATCCGGTGCAGCAGGGTGCGCAGGGTACGGGTGTCCTCCGCGGCGATCACGTCCGCCTGTGCCAGCAGCGCCCGCAGGTTCGCGGTGGCGTCCCCCGCGCTCCCGATCGGGGTGGCGGCGAGCACGATCGCGCCCAGACGCTCCCAGGACCGGGCGGCGGGCCCGCCCGGGTCGGCCACGCCGTCGGGCGCCTCGTCCGACCCGCCCGATTCCGGCGGGCGCGGGGACTCGGCCTGGTTGCTGGACTCGAGGGTGCTCACCGCCCCATTCTCGCCCGGATCCGCCGCGGCCCCCGGTGCGTGCGCGCCCACGCCCTGCGGCGACACCCGCCCTAGAGTGGTTCGGGTGACCGACCAGACCGCGACCGCCGCCCCCGACGGCGAGGTCGCCCTGCCCGATCGCCGCGACTACCGGGCGCAGCTGCGGCGCCGCCTGCTCGACCCGCTGGAGTCCAGCACGCGCGTCGGGTGGGTGATCACCGCCCTCATCACCGCCGCAGCCGCCGTGATCCGGCTCGTGGGGCTGAACCGGCCGGAGCGCCTGGTCTTCGACGAGACCTACTACGTCAAGCAGGCCTACTCCCTCCTGGCCCTGGGGTACGAGGGGATCTGGGAGGAGGAGGTGGACGACGCCTTCGCGCAGGGCGACTACTCCGGGTTGACCACGGACGGGCAGTACGTGGTGCACCCGCCGCTGGGCAAGTGGTTGATCGCCCTGGGGATGCGCGCCCTGGGCACCGACTCGTACGTGGGCTGGCGGATCTCCGTGGCCCTGGCCGGCGTGCTGGGCGTGTTCCTCGTGATCCGGATCGGGCGACGCCTGTTCGGCTCGATGCTCTTGGGCGCGAGCGCCGGGATCCTGCTGGCCGTGGACGGCATGCACATCGTGATGAGCCGCACCGCCATCCTCGACATGCTCCTGTCGACCCTGGTGCTGGCCGCGTTCGGCGCGATCCTGCTGGATCGCGACTGGTCGCGCCGTCGCCTCGCGGACCACGCCGCCCTCGAGCTCGCCGCCCATGGCCGCCTGCGCGACCCGTGGGGGCCGCGCCTGGGGGTGCGGTGGTGGCTGGTGGTGGCCGGTGTGCTGCTCGGAGCGGCGTGCGGGGTGAAGTGGTCGGGCATCTACGCGATCGCGACCTTCGGGATCCTCTCGGTGATGTGGTCCCTCGCGGCCCGCAGGACCAGCGGCGCCCGGCTGTGGGTGGGCGCCGGCCTGGTGCGCGACGGCGTCTCCTCCTTCCTGGCGCTCGTCCCGGTGGCGGCGCTGACCTACCTGGCCTCCTGGACGAGCTGGTTCGCCTCGACCGGGGCGTACAACCGCTCCTGGGCGAGCGAGGTGAACGCGGTGGCGGAGGTCCCGCAGCGCACCTGGCTGCCGGATGCGCTGAACTCTTGGTGGGAGTACCACCTCGCGGCGTGGAACTTCCACACCGGCCTGGACTCCGAGCACACCTACGAGAGTCACCCGATCGGGTGGCTGCTGCAGTTGCGGCCGACCTCGTTCGCCTGGCAGAAGATCCCCGACGGCGAGGGGAACCCGGAGGCGCTGCGCGAGGCGGTCCTCGCGGTGGGCAACCCCGTGGTGTGGTGGCTGGGTGCGGCCGCGCTGATCGTGGTGGTCTGGTGGGCGATCCGGCACCGGGAGTGGCGGGCGTGGGCGATCCTGGCGGGCTACATCGCGATGTACCTGCCGTGGTTCACCTACTCGGTGCCGTTCTCCGATCGCACGATCTTCACCTTCTACACCGTGGCGTTCGCCCCGTACGTGGCGCTCGCGCTGACGTTCGCGCTCGGTGTGGTGAGCACGTGGCGGCCGCGACGGCGCGCCTCGCACTCGCAGCGGGCTGCCCTGCAGGTGCCGGTGGACGCGCCGCAGGACGACGCGCCGGTGGCCCTCGCCGATGGCAGCGCGGACCGCGGAACCGATCCGGTGCCCTCCCCTGACTGGGAGCCGACGACGGCCGCGGCGGGGCAGGAGGGCGGCGATGTGCTGGAGTCCGAATCTGCCCGCCCACACCTGGACGCCCCCGACGCCTCGTTCCCGGGACTGCCGCCGGCACGGCCCGCGAACGGGCTCGCCGAGCGCCTGGCCGGGATGCGCCTGGCTACCTCTCGGCCGCTGATCGTGGTCGTGGGCGCCGCGGTGCTGGTCGGCGCGTTCTTCTACCCGATCTGGGTCGGGATGCCCGTCACGGAGGCCTTCTGGCGCGCGCACATGTGGGTGCCGAACATCGACGAGCTCGGCATCGGCTGGATCTAGCTGTACTGACCCGTGGGGTTGTTGACGCGGTCGATGGGGCGTTGACCGCGGATGCCGAGGTGGGGTCGTTCTAGGTTGTAGTGCTCGAGCCAGGTTGGCAAGGCTGCTGCTCGGTCGGTGTTGCTGGTCCAGACCTGGGTGTAGGCCCACTCGGTGACCAGGGTGCGGTTGAGACGTTCGACTTTGCCGTTGGTCCAGGGGCAGTGGGGGCGGATGAACTTCTGCTTCGCTCCCAGCATGGCGACCGCGCTGATGAAGGCTGTGCCGCGGCGGTAGGCCAGGGCGTTGTCGGTGATGACTCGTTCGATCCGTGTGATGCCGTGGGTGGCGAAGTAGGCCGCGGCGTTGGTCAGGAACTGGGCGCAGGTGGCGGTGTTCTCGTCGGGGTGGATCTCGGCGTAGGCGAGCCGGGTGTGGTCATCGATCGCGGCGTGGACGTAGTCGTAGCCGTTCCCGCGTCCGCGAACCTGTTCGCGGCGGCCGTGGGCACGCCAGCCACCGCCGCTGGGGATGCGCCCGAGCTTCTTCACGTCCACGTGGATCAACGAGCCGGGGTAGGCGTGCTCGTAGCGCTGAGCGCTGCGGCGCCGGGCCCTGATGACCTGGCCCGTGAGCGGGTCGCACTCGGACAGACGTGGGGTGTGGTGACGAGCCAGGACCCGGCCAACGGTCGAGGCGGGCAGGCCGAGGCGGCGTGCGATCCAGACCGGGCCACGGCGGCTCAGGAGGCGCTCGATCCGGATCCGGGTCTCGATGCAGGCCGGGGTTCGTCCCGGGTGGCTGTGGGCCACGCTCGAGCGGTCCTGAAGACCGGGTAGTCCTTCGGTCTGGAATCGTCGCCACCAGCGCCAGGCCGTGGTGCGGGAGACACCCATCTCGGCCGCGACATGAGCCACTGCTCGACCGGATCCGATCCGTTGCACCATCGTGAGCCTGCCGGCAGGGGTCAGCCGGGCGTTAGCGTGAGACACGAGAGACCTCCGTTGATCGATCTGGGCACTTTCAGCAGTCCCAACTCGACACGGAGGTCTCTCGCTACGTCAACAACCCTCCTGGTCAGTACATCTAGCGCAGCGGACGCCTAGGACCTTTGGCGCATTGATCGTCATCGATATGGTGGCTACTCTTTGTATCGACAGGATTCGATACGAAAGGTGCATCATGTCCATCCAGGTCTTCGAGGGTCCGCTGTGCTGCAACACCGGCGTGTGTGGCACCGACCCCGACCAGGCGCTCATCGACTTCACCGCTGACCTCGCCTGGCTGTCCAGCCAGGGCGTCGCGGTGCGTCGCGCGAACCTCGCCCAGGACCCGGCGGTCTTCGCGGAGAACCCGATCGCCCGGGCATTCGTCCAGAAGGTCGGCGCGCAAGGCCTGCCACTCATCGTGGTCGACGACGTCACCGTCGTCACCGGCCGCTACCCGGGGCGCGACGAACTCGCCCGGATCGCCGGCCTCGAGACGGCCGCGGCCGCCTCGGTGACCGCGCCGACCGGTGAGACCGACTCCGGCTGCTGCGGCAGCGACGAACCTGCCGGCCAGGCCGAGTCCGGCTGTTGCGGCGGCGCCCAGCCGGTCACCATCACGACGCGAGTGCAGGACTAGGGCCATGGTCCAGGTGCTCAAGAACACCCCTCGCTTCCTCTTCCTGACCGGGAAGGGCGGCGTCGGCAAGACCAGTGTGGCGTGCGCGAGCGCGGTGGCCCTTGCCGCGGCCGGGCGCCGGGTCCTGCTGGTCTCCACCGACCCCGCCTCCAACGTCGGGCAGGTGTTCGACACGGTGGTGGGGCACACCATCACCCAGATCCCCACCGTCCCCGGGCTCGACGCCCTCGAGATCGACCCGGATGCCGCCGCGGAGGCCTACCGCGAGCGCGCGCTGGCGCCGATCCGGGACTTCCTCTCCGCCACCGACCTGGCCGATGTCACCGAACAGCTCTCCGGCTCCTGCACCACCGAGATCGCCTCGTTCAACGAGTTCACGGCCTTCCTCGCCGACCCCGAGGCCTCGGCCGGGTACGACCACATCGTGTTCGACACCGCGCCCACCGGGCACACCGTGCGCCTGCTGAAGCTCCCCGGGGAGTGGACGTCCTTCCTCGCGGACGGACTGGGTGACGCCTCCTGCCTGGGGCCGATGTCCGGTCTGGAGAAGACCCGCACGACCTACGCGGACGCCCTGAAGGCCCTCGCGGACCCCGAGATCACCCGCCTGGGGCTGGTCACCCGGGCGCAGCCGAGCTCGCTGGCCGAGGCCTCCCGCACCGCCGACGAGTTGGCCGAGGCCGGGGTGCGGGCCACTCACCTGGTCATCAACGGGCTCCTTCCCGCTGAGGCGCAGCCGGACGCGTTGGCGGAGGCGATCCGTTCCCAGGAGGCCACCGCGCTGGCGGACATGCCGGCGAACCTGCGCGAGCTCGTCACCGACCGCCTCCCGCTGCGTTCCAGCGACGTCATGGGGGTCGAGGCCCTGCGACTCCTGCTCTCGCCCGACCGGGAGGTGCCCGCGCAGCCCACGAACGCCGATGAGAGCGCCGTGACCACCGCGCCCGAGACCGGGCTGGGCGAGGAGACCGGCCTGGCCCACACGGTCGACGAACTCGCCGAACGGGACCACGGCCTGATCATGGTGATGGGCAAGGGCGGGGTGGGCAAGACCACGATCGCGGCGGCCATCGCCCTGGGCCTGGCCCAACGCGGCAAGGACGTCCTGCTGACCACCACGGACCCGGCAGCGCACCTGGCCTGGACCGTGGGCGAGGACGCGGGGATCGAGGTCTCCAGCATCGACCCCGAGCAGGCGGTGGCGGACTACCGCCGCCACGTCATGGAGACCAAGGGCGCCGAACTGGACGAGGAGGGCCGGGCGAACCTCGCCGAGGACCTGCGATCACCGTGCACCGAAGAGGTGGCGGTCTTCCAGGCCTTCCAGGAGGCCGTGGAACAGTCCGACCGCCGGTTCGTCGTGATGGACACCGCCCCCACCGGTCACACCCTGCTGCTGATGGACGCCACCGGCTCCTACCACCGCGAGGTCGCCCGCAACCTCCCCTCGGCGGCCGCCACGACCCCACTGACTCGGCTGCAGGATCCCGATCAGACCGCGGTCATCGTCGTGACCCTGCCGGAGACCACCCCGGTCCTGGAAGCGACGTCACTCACCGAGGACCTGGCGCGAGCCGACATCGCCACCTGGGGCTGGATCGTGAACCGGGCCCTGACCCCGACCCGGACCACCAGCCCGCTGCTGCGCCAGCGCGTGACGTCCGAACGCGAGCCGCTGGCGCGCGCACGGGAACGCGCGGCACGCTTCGCCGTGGTCCCCTACCGCGAGGAGCCGCCCGTGGGCGTGGCGCAACTGCGCGACCTCAGCCTCGAGCAGGGCCGCCCCGCTGCGGTGGGGTAGATCGGCGACGGCATCCGAGTCGAGACTCAGAACGCCGGTGGCCCCGGACCGTGACGGTCCGGGGCCACCGGCGTATGGGGTGGAGCTGATGGGACTCGAACCCACAACCCCCTCGATGCGACCGAGGTGCGCTACCAATTGCGCTACAGCCCCGTGTACGGATTCCCGCACACAACCCCCGGGTCTCCCCGAGGGCGAAGACGATGCTAGCACCCTTGAGGGACGAGCCGAAATCGGCGCCGCCGCGCCGACGGGACGGCGCCCAGGGGCTCAGCGGCTCAGGCGCTCTTGGAGCGGCGGCGGGCGAGAACGGCGTGCAGGTCGATGCCGGAGGCCTCGCTCGCGGACGTGACCTCCTCCGAGGCGGCCTCGGCAGCCTCATCCGAACCCTCGGCCTCGACCTCAGCCTCGGATGCATCCTCGCGTGCCGCGGATTCCTCGCGAGCGGCGACAGGCTCAGCAGGGCGCCGATGCACGGCGGGCTTGAGGGTGTAGGTCGGCACGGGCACGGGCACCGGGGTCCAGCCGCCCACGCTGCCCTCACGGCGGGAGCCTTCACCCTCGAGGGCGGGGAGTTCCTCGGTGAGGCGGTCACTGCCCGGCGCCGAGACGTGTTCGGTCCGCCACCGCAACCCTGCACCGGGCTGCACGTTGGTGCCGCCGGAGCCGGCCTCGGGGCGATCGGGCACCTCGCTGCGGGAGTCCTGGGGCACCGCACCGGCAGGCAGGTGCTCACGCAGCTGGGCCGCGGTGTAGCGCTGCCCGGCCACCGCGGCCGCCACCGCGGTCGGCGCCGGCATGAGATGTGCGGGTACCCGCGCCCACTCGGCGCGTTCCGCACGCGCCGTGCGCACGCCCATCACGAGCGTGGCCACCAACACGAGACTGGGCAGCGCCGCCAGCACGGGCGAGAACCCGGCCTGCCCGACGGCGAACCAGCAGATCGCGCTGATGGCGCCGAGTGCGATGACGAGCACGAGCCGACGGCGGGCAGCGGCCTGCTGCCGCGAGCGCCGCGCTGCGAGCGCCGCGCGTGCCGCGGCCGCGCTGTGGGCGCGCGCCGCTGCACGGGGGCGCGGCATACCGGTCGGACGGTTCACGCTGGACTCCTCACCTGGACTGGACACGGTCGGGTGCCGCAGGACCGTGCTGGTGTGCGCGACGAGCGGTCGCGTGCTCGGTGTCGCGCCGGCCCGTTCACGACTCGCCGACCGTGACACCACCCGTAGGTGACGCGAGTACCGATCGTCTCCGCGCGCATCGTGCAGCCGCTGCCGACGCATGATGAGCGTTGGCACCAGATACCCGAGAACCAGCGTGATCACCGCCACAATGACCCATCCGGCGCTGCTCACGTCACTGACGGTAGGACGCGAATGCCCACCTTCGACTCAGGCGGGCGGGCGTGTCGCACTTCATGTGCGACTCAGGGTGTGGGGCAGCGCGAGCGCACGCTCTCGCAGACCTGCGGGCACCTCCTCGCGCGTGAGGGCGAACGTTCGGTGATCCGCCCACGCGCCCTGGATGTGCAGATAGGCCCGCCGCACGCCCTCGTCACGGAAGCCGAGCTTCTCCACCACGCGCAGACTGGCAGCATTCTGCGGCCGGATGTTGATCTCCACCCGGTGCAGACCCACCGCACCGAAGCAGTGATCGGCAGCCATGGCCACGGCCAGCGGCGTGAGACCCCGGCCCGCGAGTCCGCGGTCGATCCAGTAGCCGATCGAGGCAGAACTGAGGGACCCGTGGGTGATGCCGCTCACCGTGACCTGCCCGGCGAGCGCACCCCCCAGCGCCACGGCCCACGGCAGGCTCGTGCCCTCTCGCCCCTGCCGGTTGAGTTCCCGTACGTACTGCCCGAATGTCAATGGGCGCGCATGCGGATCCGGGACAGTCGCTTCCCACGGCGCCAGCCAGGCGGCGTTGCGACGGCGCAGCGTCGCCCACTGCGCGCCGTCCCGCCTGCGCAGCGCGCGCAGCACGAGCGGGCCCTCGCTCAACGACACCGGCCACATGCCACACACGATAGTGCGCTGCCCGTCATCGGTTCCGTTGCCCGCCAGACGACCCGACCAGCGATATGGGAGAGTGGTGGAGTGAGTGGCAACGAGGCCTTCGACGGCCAATCCCTGGCGCCGCAGGAGACAGTGCGCGAACTTCTCATCGAACAGACAGAGGACCGCAAGGACGACCTGCGCTCCCGCTACCGCTCCGCGCGAAAGGCCCGCAGCGACAAGGACGCCGACCTTGCCGCGCGCGCGCTCGCCGAACGCGCCATGGAGGTGGCCCGGGAGGACGCGCTGGAGCCCGGTGACTGCGTGGCGTGCTATGTCTCACGCACCCACGAACCCGGCACCGGCCTCATGCTGGACTCGTTGCGTGAGGCAGGATTCGAGGTGCTCGTGCCGGTGCTCGGCCCCGGCCTCGATCGCGGCTGGGCCCGGTACTCAGGCCCCGACTGTCTGCAACAGCGTGCGCCGGGCCGCCCCCTCGAACCCTCCGGTGACGCCTTACCCGCCCAGGAACTCGCCCGAGCCCGGCTCCTGATCGTCCCGGCCCTCGCCGTCGACCCCGAGGGGTACCGGCTCGGCCAGGGCGGCGGGTGGTACGACCGCGCGTTGCTGCATGCCGACCCGGGCGCCGACGTGATGGCCGTGGTGTTCGACGAGGAGGTGAGCACCGAGCCGGTCCCGCGCCTGGACCACGACGTGCGTGTGGGCGGCGTGATCACCCCGTCCGGATGGTGGCGGATCACCGCGTAGAATTGGCACTCGATCAGCAGGAGTGCCAGCGGATGCTGGACCACCGCCCGAGGAGAGCCATGCCGACGTATGCCTATCGCTGCAAGGACTGCGGCCACGCGTTCGACATCTACCAGTCGTTCACGGACGACGCCCTGACCCAGTGCCCCCAGTGCGAGGGGACGCTGCGCAAGGTGCTCTCGCCGGTGGGCGTGGTGTTCAAGGGGTCGGGCTTCTACCGCAACGACTCCCGAGGCGCAGCAACCTCCTCGCAGCCCGCAGGATCCTCGACGTCCGGTTCCTCGAACAGCTCGGCGGCGGGTTCGCCCTCCTCCGGCTCCACGTCCGCGAGCACATCCGGCGCGTCCTCCTCGTCCTCGTCCACCTCGGGGAGTGCGACCACGAAGGCTGCAGGCTCCTAGCGGGAGCATCGCGCTGAGCGCTGTCCCCAGCCTCTCGGGCACGCGGCGTGCCCCACAGCCGAACGGCGGCGGGGGCGGTGTCGACACGGGCCTTCTACCGTGACGCACATGACGCTCCCCGGTCGGCACGGTTCCCGCATCGGCATCGCGCTGTGGCGCGCACGGCCCCTGCTCATCGCCGCGCTCGCGTCGCTGGCGCTGATCGGGACCCTGCAGGTACTCGCTCCCCCACCGCCGGAGCAGACGACGGTCGTCGTCGCCGCGCGAGGCCTGCCGGCCGGGGCGAGACTCAGCACCGCGGACCTGGCCACCACCGATCTTCCGATCGAGGCCGCACCCGAGGGGGCGTTCGTCACCGTCCAGGAGGCCCTCGGGGCCAGACTCGCCCACCCCGTGCCGGCACGGGGAGTGCTGACGCAGAGCGGCGTGATGGTCCAGGGGACCTGGGGCGAGGTGGCCTCGCACGAGGCCGTGGTCCCCGTCAGGCTCGCCGATCCCGCGGTGGCCGCCCTGCTGCCGGAGGCTGCCGAGCTGCACCTGGTGGCCGCCTCGGGAGACGGCGCTCGCACGTTGACCACCGAGGCGAGACTCGTGGCGCGCATCGAGGGTGAGACCGCGGACCCGCTCGTGGGCTCCGCCGGGCCGACCTCACCACTCCTGATCGTCGTGATCCCGGCGGATGTGGTTACTCTCGTGCTCGACGCCAGTGCCGGCGGTGCTCTGGCCGTCGCCCTTGGCCCGAGCGCCTGAGCACTCCGAAGCCAGGAGAGACACCATGACCTCGTCGAAGATCCTCACCGGATTCAAGGACTTCATCGCCCGCGGGAATGCCGTGGAACTCGCCGTCGGACTCGTGATCGGGACCGCGTTCACGGCCATCGTCACCGCCCTGATGGACGGCATCATCAACCCGCTCATCGGCGGGATCTTCGGTCAGCCGAACCTCGACGACCTCGGTGCCTTCCGGATCGGCAGCGCCGAGTGGGTGGACTCCGCCGGGGAGACCCAGGTGGGAGCACTGATCCAGCCTGGTCTCGTGCTGACGGCCGTGGTGAACTTCCTCATCGTGGCCGCAGCTCTGTACTTCATGGTGGTCATGCCGCTGAACCGCCTCGCGGAGATGCGCAAGAAGGGCGAGGAGCCCGAGCCCGAGGCCCCCGGCGAGGAGATCCTGCTGCTGCAGGAGATCCGGGACGCCATCAAGGCTCAGGGCTCCGCTCGCAGCGAGTGACACCGGCGGGCGCGAGCGTCTACTCCCAGTGAGGTGGGCGCTCGCGCTGCAACCGGTCCACGTCCTCCGGGTCGTCACCCCACGCCTGGTCGGAGTCCTCCCACGCCCGCTCGGGCAGCACCGGAGGTGCCGGAACCGACGGCACGGAGGGAACCGAGGGCTCCTCGCTCGTGGGTTGACCCGCGGTCACCTCGACCTCCTCCACCGCTGCCTGCGTGATGTCCATCGCCGTCGCGCCGTCCTCGGGCTCGTCGGATTCCCTCGCATCCGGATCGCTCGAGTCCGGCTCGCTCGCGTCCCGCTCGGCCCCGGCCACCCCGGTGGCCACGCCCTCGGGGGCGGCCCCGCCCGCCGGCGTCTCGGCGTCCTCGGCACCGACCTCGAGGTGAGGCGCCACGACGACAGGTGCCGCGGGTGCCATCTCACCCTGGCGTCGGGCACGAGCGGCCACGGTGTCCAGGACCCGCCGCGCCGCCGCGTCCGGATCCAGGAACACCTCCAGCGACGTGAGCATCACCACGTCCCAACCGCGTCGCTCCAGGCGTTCCACCCAGTGCCGGTCCCGCACCCGCAGGCTGGCCGTGGCCACGTAGTCCTCCGTGTCCGTGAGGACCGCGATCCCGTATCGCTCCGGGAGCGTGGGGTGGCCGACGACGAGCGGGATCCGCACGCCGTCCGGCGGCCCGTAGTCGGCCAGCACGGTCAGGCCCATCCGCCAGAGCCGGTCGGCGAGGTCCACGAGCAGCGGGTCCGGGGTTCCTTCCCGGTCATGCGCCGCGGCCGGGGAGCGACCACCCTGGGCCGCGAACGCCAGCAGCTCCTGCAGCAGTCTCGATCCGGGCGAACGCAGTCGGCGCGGATCCAGGTCCTGCGGGCCCAGGCAGCTGGTCACGACCAGGCTTCCGCGCACGGCCTCCAACACGTCCACCAGGAGTGAGACACCGTGCGGCGAACTGATCGCGCCGAACTGGTGGATCACCCGGCCGTGCGGGGTCTTGCCGTACCCGACGGCGAGGATCACCGAGTCGCGACGCATTCCCGCGCACTGCTCGGCGTCGATCACCGCGAACGGCTCGGGGGCCTCCGGATCGAAGAAGGACTCCACGGCCACACTCCCCGCAACCGCCTCGGCCACCGCGTCACGGATGCGCTGGGCGTGCCGAGTGTTCAAGGCGACCACGGCGAGGGAGTGATCCGGCCGCTGCAGCGCGTGCTCGATCACGAGTTCCACGACCCGCTCCACCTCCGCGGGCACGCTCTCCACGACTCCGCCGTGCACCGCGAGCCCGGTGCCCTCGACGAGGTCGAGGTGCACGGTGCTGGGTCCCGGGGGTGCGGGCACGCAGGTGAGCGCGTCCTCATACCCGTGGTGCGCGAGGAAGGCCGCGAGGCTCTCCTCCCGCTCCCCCCGGTCGGCGTCCAACTGGACTCGCGGGAGCACCCGGGCGAGGTCGGCGACCGCCCCAGAACCACCCCTCCTGGCGTCGGCGACCACCACCACCTGCCGCGCGCGACCCACGGCGCCGACGATCTGCTCGACTCCGAGATTCTGAATGCTGTCCAGGATCAGCAGATCGACGCGGTCGCGGTGGCTGATCACCTGCGGGATCATCATGGCCGGCACGCTCCAGCACGGGTGCACAGCGGCAGTCACCGGCGCATACCTGTCGCGCAACCCGCGCAGGTCGAGGCGCATCTCGCCGCGGCGCACCGCGTCGGCCTCGATGAACAACTCGCGGGCAATCTCCTTGTTGCGTACGGCGACATCGCGGGTGTGCCGCACGATTGCGGCGGCCACCGGCGGCACGAGGCTCGCGATGTGCTCGCGATCGAGGTCGCGCCAGCGGGTCACCTCGGTGCTGAACTGCGATGCTCGTTGCAGCACCGGGTCAGCGGCCAGGATCTGCTCCAGGACGCTGGACCACCAGGCCAGGTCGAACTCCGCGGCGACGAGTTCGAGTGGCACCCGTCGCCGCGCGAGGTCGTCCACCAACTCGCCGAGCCCGTAGGAATCCAGCGCGCTGAGCGCATCAATCCGCTCGGGCATCGCGCGCACGATGCTCTCGTCATGGGCGAGCACCAGGAGGTGGTCGCTGAGGACCCCGAACTCGATGTGCTCGAGTTCGGTCTGTCGGTCGGCCAGGGTGCCCCGCAGCGCTGTGTCGAGTTCCATGAGGCAGGCGTGGGCCTCCTCGGAGATCGCGACCAGATCAGCCATGTCCCCGGGCAGTCGTGGCCACCCGCCACCGGGGCAGTGGTGACTCCAGATCTGGCGCTGCTCCTGCACCGCCACGAGCTCCGCGTGCAGGTCCGTCACGTGGCGGCCCGGCAGCAGCAGGTCCCTGGCCTGCTTGCGCAGACGGCGGCGGACGCTGCCCGGCATGGCTTGCTGGGGATCACGTTCACCGCGGGGTGCGGTGGCCGCGACGAGGTCCGCGGCCGAGCGTTCGAAGATCACCGGCCGGAACACATCGAGTGCGTCACGGACCCCCTGCAGCATCCGCAACTGCTCCAGCCACTCGGCCATGGTGCGCGCCGGGCGCAGCCCGGTCTCCGACGCCGCGACCGACATCCGCTGCTGCATCGCCGGCAGCGTGCGGACCGCGAGCCGCTGCACACGCTCGGTGACCTCGCGGGCGTGGGCACCGTCGCGCAGCCGCGCACCGAACCAGGGGCTGTCCGGGCGTCTCATCACGAAGGCCCCGAGCGAGGCGGCCCGGGCGAGTTCACCGCGTGCCTGCTCCCTCAGGTCCCCTCGGAGTCGGCGCAGCACGTCGGCGCCGAGTCGGACCTCGTTGGCGGGTGCGGGGCGCGACGATGTGAGCGCCGCCAGTTCCTGGATCACGCGGTGAGGTGAGATGTTCCAGGTCGGGTTCACCCGGTGCCACGCCTCGACCTGGGCGCGCAACTCACCGTGGAGTCGGCGGTGTTCGTCCCGCAGTGCGTGGACACCCTCCCTCTCCCCGGCCGGTAGTTCACGGGCCAGTGCGGTCGTGATCTCGTCCCCCACGCGATGGGCGTCGCCCGACGAGCCGCGGGAGGCGTCCAGCATGAGTCGACGCAGGCCCATACCCTCCATGACGGCCTGCAGGGACTCGGCCGCGCGACGTGTACCGGGCACGTGGAGGACGGTTCGGCCCGAGGCTGCGGCGTCCGCGACGACCGCCGCGATGGTCTCGGCTGTGAGAGCCCCGGGGGGCGAGTCGATGACCAGGCTGGCGCCCGCCGCGACCGCGTCCAGCGCGTGCTGCTGTGCCGGGTCCAGATCGCCCACACCGCGCTCGGTAGCCGGGTTGCGGTCCTCACGAACGAAAGCGGGCAGCGGCACGTCGAGCACGGCCCTGGCCTCGGGGTCGCCGGCGAGCGCGGCAATCACCGGGTGTCCCGCGAGCCAGCTACCGGCCAGGTCGTCCGCCACGAGCTGCCCGGGATGGGCGAACGAGCCGGCCACGATCACCTCCTCCACCGCCGACTCGGCGAGGTGCTCCAGTGCACAGACCCGCACCTGGCGCAGGCACTCCCACACCTTCTCCTGGTCCGGTGCCACCAGCAGGGGTTCGGTGTCCACTCCAGCGGAGGACAGCGCCCGCTCGACCACGGGGTTCAGGGCGGCCGAGCCGTGCAGGGTCAGGACCGGATCGACCGTGCCGGGTGCAGCCTCGATCGACAGCGGCTGGAGGTAGGCGGGAGCCCGCATCTGCACGCGTGCACCGTCCGCAGCCACCTGCTCGTTCCACCGCACCACGCCGAGAGCAGCGGAGGTCGCCATGACCCCGTAGCGCTGGTGGTGCTCGAGCGCCTGTTCCATCACCATGCGCGCGCGGCGGCGCGCCTGGGCCGAACTCGAGGGCTCCCGCACCAGATTGCCCAGGCGGGTGGGCCTCCCCGCGAGGAACTGGGCCAGTCCGCCCGGGTGCGCCGATGAGAGGTCGAGACTCACCTCGGAGATCGCGTCGAGGTCGCTCATCGCGGACTCGCCGCCGAGCGCGGCGAGAAGACCCTGCCAATGCCGGACGGCGCGGCGGAGCCGCTCGGCAGGTTCCAGGCCCTCCTCGTGCACTGGGTCGGCGGACGACTCCTGCGCGTCGGCGCCGTCCTGCGCGTCCTCGACGTCATCTGTCTCGGTGGCCTCGGTGGCCTCGGCCTGCGCCCCGCCGTCCACGCCGGTGGGGTCGACGACGTCGGGCGCCGCTGCGCCCTGGGGCCCCTGGTCGTGGCTCGTCTCGAGAGCCTCCTGCGGGGCCTCGGAACCGGCCTGGTCGTCTTGCGTCACGCGAACCTCCGCTTCGTCTCCAGCAGGCTATCCGCCGCACGCCGCCGCTGGGCTCGTGACGCGCTGACAAGGGCAGGTAGGCTTGTGCGGGCTCGCGGTCACGCGAGCGTGGCCCTCGTAGCTCAGGGGATAGAGCAACCGCCTCCTAAGCGGTAGGTCGCGCGTTCGAATCGCGCCGGGGGCACGTCAGCGTTGCCAGGGCAGATCACCCGGGGTCAGGTCGCCGTCCGCCTCGTAGGAGCCGGTGGGCACCACCAGCACCGGTGAGTGCGCGTGGTGCAGCACCGCCTGGCTCGTGGAGCCCAGCAGCATGCCGGCAAAGCCACCCCGGCCCCGGGATCCGACCACGACGAGGTCGACTGCGGAGGAGAACTCCGCCAGCAGCGCGGCCCCGGACCCGTCCAGGGCGTGCAGGCGCACGTCCACCCCGGTTCCTGCCGCCAGTTCGTCCACCACGATCTGCAGGCCCGCCTTGACGTCGGCGAGCACCTGCTCGTAGTCGACCGCGGCGGGCAGCCAGTTCATCACCCCCGAGCGCTGCATCAGGGAGACGCCGGCCACCGCGGTCAGCTCCGCTCCCCACAGCCTTGCCTCCGCGATAGCGCAGGCGAGCGCGCTGCGCGAACTGGGCGACCCGTCGACACCGACCACGATCTTGCGGATCGGCCGTGTACGACCATCGCCCGAGGCCCCGGAGTCCTTGTCGGAATCCTCACGCCGGTACGGCACCACCACGACCGGCGCGTGGGAGTGCGCGGACAGCGCCGTGGAGACCGTGCCCAGCAGTCGGTCGGTGAAGCCACCCCCGCCACGCGTCCCGACCACGGCCATCCCCGCCTGGGCGCTCGCCTCGATCAGCGCCCCGGCGGCATCGCCCGTGGCCAACTCGCCTGTCGCCGGGACCCGCTCGGCCACCTGTGCCAGGGCATCGTCCAGCGCGACCTGGGCGCTCTCGCGGATGGCGGAGTCGTCCAGGGCCGCGTAGCCACCGTCGAGGGAGGCTGCAGTGAAGGAGGGCAGCGAGTAGGAACACATCAGGTGGAGGGACCACTCACGCCGTGCGGCCTCGGCCACCGCCCACTCCAGGGCGGAACGCCCCGGATCGGACCCGTCGACGCCGACCAGGATCTGGGACTGCCCCGTGGACATCGTGCACCTCCAGCGCTCGTGTCCCGACCCTAGTACGGCGGGGTCGCCGGGCACCACCGTGAAGCCTGCCCACCCGGACCGGGACGCAGATCGGCCCGGCCTCCCAGGTGGGAGGCCGGGCCGATCGAGGCGCGGTGGCGTCAGCCGACCACGCGGATGTACTGCGGGGCGCTCATGTAGATCGGGCCGGCCGACAGCGGCGTGGAGGGGTTCCGCGCCGCGATGTGCTGACCGTTGCCGAGGTAGATGCCGATGTGACCGGGGGTGTAGACCAGGTCGCCCGGCAGCGCCTCCGAGGCGGACACGCGGTACCCGGCCGAGGCCTGGGCCCCCGAGGTCCGCGGCAGACTGATGCCGACGTTCGCGAACACGAGCTGCACAAAGCTGGAGCAGTCGAGCTGGCCGGCCCCGGTGCCGTAGGGGGTACCGAGGTACTGATAGGCGTTGTTGACGATCGCCTCACGGATCCCGGACGCCGCAGCGGTGGGCGTCGAGGTCTCCTCGACCGACTCCTGCGGCGTGGCCTCGGCGGCCGGTGCGGCCTCCGCGCTCTCGGTCGACTGCGTGGTTGCCGTCGCCGTGCCCTCCGTGGTGGTGTCGGCCGTGCGGGTACGAGACGTGGTCTCGACCGTGCGCTCGACCGGGGCGGGCGGCGGCGGGGGCTCCTCGGCCGTGATGGTGGCTGCGGCGAAGTTCAGTTCCGTATCGCCGTCCACGACGACCGCGGACTGCACGGCAGCGCGATCGATCTCCTGGGCGGAGAAGTTGATGTCCTTGAGTCCCGGCTTGCTGATGGTGTCGGATTCCGGCGCCGCGGTGGCTGCCGCTCCGACACCGAAGACCAGTCCGGTCGAGGCCAAGGCGGCCACGGTGGCCCGGCCGAGGCGGGCATCGCGCGAGGGCGCGGTGCGCGGGGCGAGGTGACGCCCACGAGTCTGAACCTGCTTCACGTATGTCCTCCGATGCCTGCGAGGTGAGCTGTCGGGTCGGGCTGGAGTTCACCCGGTCCCCACCGACGTGGGAACTACACCCCTAGGACGACGATCACTCGCCGCCCGGAGAACCTGGGTCCCCCGCCCCTACCTGGGTAGACTCCCGCGTGGCGGTAGGGCTGGGCACCCACGCAGGGTTCTCGAGCGGGAGCCCGGGAACGAGACGAGACTAACCCACCCCGCCCGAAAAGTCACATTTCGGTCACGGACGCTCGGCGTGGTGCTCACCACATGCCTGATCTGCAGCCGCGAAACCGCGGAATCCCGCGGCAGAGTCGCACCTGCTGCACATCACGACCAGGTCTCAGGCCGCCACGAACACGTGGCGGGTGAGCTCGCTCGGCACCTCGAGCACCACGTCGCTACCGTCCGCGCGCAGCGAGAGCCCTCCGCTCTCCCGCGTGACCGAGACCTGCGCTCCGGGCACGATCCCCGCCTCCTGGAACCTCTCGAGCAACTCGATATCGACCTGGAGCGGTTCCGCGATCCGCGCGATCGTGACCGCCTCCTGCCCCGCCGTGGCGGCGGAGGCGATCGAGGTCACGCCGGCGAGGAAGGCTCCGGCACCCTGTTCCCCGAGTTCCTCCAGACCGGGGATCGGGTTGCCGTACGGGTCGTGGCTGGGGTGGTCCAGCAATGCCACCAGGCGCTTCTCGACGTGCCCGCTCATCACATGCTCCCAGCGGCACGCCTCATCGTGCACGAGTGGCCACTCCAGACCCACCACATCGAGCAGCAGGCGCTCGGCCAGCCGATGCTTGCGCATCACGTGCATGGCGCGCGAGAAGCCCTCCTGGGTCAACTCGAGATGGCGGTCGTCGCTGACCACCACGAGGTCGTCCCGCTCCATGCGCGCGACCGTCTGGGAGACCGTCGGACCGGAGTGCCCCAACCGCTCGGCGATTCGAGCGCGAAGCGGCACGATGCCCTCTTCGAGCAACTCGTAGATCGTCTTGAGGTACATCTCCGTCGTGTCGATGAGGTCGCTCACCTGCAGGCCCTTCGTGCGCGGGAGCCGCTGGCACCCGTACCGGATCGTGCCTCCCACCCTAGCCCGCGATGTGGTCGCGCGCGGGCCGGCCCGGCCTCGCCGTCGAGCCGTCGGGTGCGGGATGATGACGCCATGCCCACTCCCTCCGAGATCACCATCCCCGCCTCGCTCCTGCCCGCGGACGGGCGGTTCGGCTCCGGCCCCTCACGGGTGCGACCTGCCCAGTTGGCGACCCTGAGCGCCCTGGGCGCCACGGTGATGGGCACCTCCCACCGGCAGCCGCCCGTGCGCGACCTGGTGCGCCGCGCCCGCTCCGGCATCGCACAGCTCCTCGGCGCTCCGTCGGGCTACGAGGTCCTGCTCGGCAACGGGGGGTCGACCGCCTTCTGGGACGCCGCGACGTTCGGCCTGGTGCGATCCCAGGCGCATCACGCCGTCTACGGGGAGTTCTCCGGCAAGTTCGCCTCAGCGACCGCCGCTGCGCCCTTCCTGCGGGACTCCCGGATCACCAGGTCCGAACCGGGCACCCTCGCGATCGCGGAAGCCACCGCCGGGGTCGACGTCGTGGCGTGGGCGCACAACGAGACCTCCACCGGGGTGGTGGCACCCGTGGTACGACCCTCCTGGGGCGGGGAGGGCGAGCCGCCCCTGGCCCTGGTGGATGCCACCTCGATCGCGGGCGCGGCGCCGGTGGACCTCACCCAGACGGACGTGTACTACTTCGCCCCGCAGAAGGTCTTCGGCGCAGACGGCGGTCTCTGGCTCGCCATCTGTTCGCCCCGGGCGATCGCACGCATCGAGGAGATCGCGGGATCGGAGCGATGGATCCCCGAGTCGCTCTCCCTGGCCGCGGCGCTGGCCAACTCCCGTCAGGACCAGACGCTGAACACCCCGGCCGTCGCCACCCTCATCCTGCTGGTGGACCAGATCGAGTGGATCCTGGGCAACGGCGGGCTGGACTGGGCGGCCTCCCGCAGCCGCGAGAGTTCATCCCATCTGTACGCCTGGGCGGAGCGCCGCACCTGGGCCTCGCCGTTCGTGGCGCAACCCTCCCACCGCTCGCCGGTGGTCGCCACGATCGACCTGGCACCCGAGGTCAGCGCCACCGAGGTCATCCGGGTGCTGCGCGAGCACGGGATCCTGGACGTCTTCCCCTACCGCAAGCTCGGGCGCAACCAACTACGGGTCGGCGTCTTCCCGGCGGTGGAGCCCAGCGACGTGCGCGCGCTGACCGAGTGCATCGACCACGTGGTCGCGCAACTCCTCGGCTGAGGGCCTCAGAACACCGTCTCGGTCAACATGCGCGCCTCGTCAGGGTGCTGCGCCAGGTAGTCCGCGAGGTCGTCCTCGGCCACCGCCGCCATCATCTCGGAGAAGGCCGGCTGTGCCAGGTTGACGATCGACTGGGTGCCGTCCGGGCTCCACCCGGTGCCCGCCACGGGGACGGTCAGGAACACCAGGTCGTCGTCCCGTACGCCGGTCATCGACAGGGCCAACGAGCGCATCTCCCCGATCGTGAATCCCTCGTCCACGGCCACCGAGCCGGCAGCCGTGGTGAGGAAGTCGTTCAGCAGCAACGGGTTCGTGAGCGTCTCACGGGTCAGAGCCTGCCGGGCGATCGCACGGATCCAGTTCTGCTGGCGCTGCACACGGTCGAAGTCCCCGCCCGGGAGGTTGTAGCGCTCACGGGCGTAACTCAGCGCCTGCTCACCGTCCATGTGGTACTCGCCGGCAGGCAGGTTCGGCGTGTCATACGCCACGGAGATCTCGACGCCACCGACGGCATCGGTCAACTCCTGGAAGGACTCGAAGTCCGCGACCGCGAAATGATCGATGTAGACACCGGTGAGGTTCTCGATCGTCTCGATCAACAGCGACGGCCCCCCGTAGGAGAAAGCGGCGTTGATCTTCGCCATGCCGTATCCCGGCACATCGACCCAGGAATCGCGCGGGATCGACATCACGAACGCGCCGGAACGATCACCCGGAATGTGCACCAGCATGATCGAGTCGGTCCGCTGGGCGCCGTAACTCCACTGATCGGGGTCACCCGCGGAGATCCGCGAGTCACTCCCGAGCACGAGGATGTTCATCGGCGCATCCGCCTCCGCCACGTCCTCGTCCTGCGTGGCCGAGGGGGTGGGACGGTTGGTGAGTTGTGCGAACGGGTCCTCCACCCGCTCGATCGCGTTGTCGAGCCGGTTCTGCATGAACCAGAGGCCGCCCACTGCGGCGACCGCGAGGGCGAGCAGGAGTCCGAGAGCGATGAGGACGGCCATGCGCCCGCGGCTGCGCGTGCGCGTCCGCGTGCGTTTGTGACCCTCGGCGGTCATTCGGCGACCTCGAGCTCGAACTCGTCCAGCACAGGATCATTCTCCTGCCAGGCGGAGGCGTGTTGCCGCGCCCGAGGGGCCGGGGCCTGCGCGACCTCGTCCAGGCGGACCACGCGGCCGTCGTCCGGGGAGTGCTCGTTCACACAGACGCCGTAGACCTGCCCGAGACTGCCGCTCAGGGGCACGATGAACGCCGTCGGATCCTCGGAGAACGAGCGTCCGCGTGCCGGCACCCGGTCGCGCCAGCGCTCGGCGGCGGCGTCCAGGGTCTCCTTGCTGGGCACCTCGGCACGCCACGCACCGAGCTCCACCAGCGCCACGGGGTCGTGCGCCACATCGGCGGGGTCCTCGTCGCCGGGCTGGTAGCCCTCGACCAGGCGGTCGTCCTGCACGCCGGCGGGCGGCGCGTCACCCGCGCCCACGTCGCGTGGCTCCAGGCGATCAGCCCACGGCACCCACCGCGGCGGCAGGAGCGCGTCCTGGCCCGGGAGCAGCACGACCTCACACACCGTCACCTGCTTCACCCGGGAGGCACGCGCGACCACGACGGTCCACTGCCACCCGACGTAGCCGGGCGCGGCGCACGCGAAGCGGTGGCTGCCCAGTCGCACGTCGTCCTGGGAGTAGCCGAGGTAGGCACCGAGGGCCTCGACCTCGCCGCCCTCGAGGATCGCCTCGCGCGCGACATCCACGGCCTCGGCCAGCACGGCGTCACGTGCCGGGATGCGGCCGGCGCTACCCGCGGACACGACTCACGCCTCCAACTCGTCGGCCACGATGCGCATCGCGCGAGCGAGCCGCTCCGCGAACTCACGATCCGGGTAGCGCCCCTTGCGCAGGGTGCCGGAGGCCCGATCGAGCAGTTTCAGCAGATCCTCCACCACCACGGTCATGTCCTCGGCGCTGCGACGCTTGGCACGCGAGACCGAGGGTGCGGGATCGAGCACGCTCACCGAGAGGGCCTGCGGGCCCTTGCGGCCGTCGGCAACCCCGTAGTCCACGCGGGTACCCGGACGCGGGTTCGTCACGTCCTGGGGCAGCGCCGAAGCGTGCAGGAATACCTGCGTTCCGTCGTCGCCGGTGATGAAGCCGAATCCTCGATCGGCATCGAAGAACTTGATTTTGCCTGTGGGCACTGGTGGTCCATTTCAACTGCACGGGCGGTGGAGATCCCATGGTAGCGGCCCGCACCACCGATCCCGTCTCGTTACCCGGCCGTCCGCGCCGACCTGCACACCACCGCCACAATCGGGGTGTGACCGCCTCCTGCGCGCGGCCTATCGTGGGCGGGTGCCCGAGGCCCATCCCGACCTGCTCGCGTGGAGCGACGACGCCCTCGCCGACCTGCTGCGGCGGCGGCCCGATCTGGCCACGCCGGCGCCGGGGAGCATCACCGCCCTGATCACGCGTGCGGGCACGGCACACTCCCTCGCCCTGGCGGTCAGGCGCCTGGACCGGGCGCACCTCGCCGCCGCCGAAGCGGTCGTGGCACTCACGGTGCTCGAGCGAGGAAGCGATGCCGAGTCGGTGAGCCACGCGATAGGCCTCCCGGCGCTGCCGTTGCTGCAGTCCCTGGCCGCTCAAGCCCTCGTGGTCCCGGAGTCCACGGGATGGCAACCCGTCCCGGGCCTGCGCGAGGCGCTCCCCCAGCCGGTCGCCGGACTCGCACTCGATGTCACGCGCGAACCGGGCGCGAGCGCCGCGACAGAGCGCGACCTGCGCACCCTGAGCGACGGCGCACGCCGTATGCTGGACGCGCTGTTGTGGCGGTCCCCCGTGGGCACGCTGCCGCGGGACACCGAGGGGCCGGCCGCGACTGCGGTGCGGGAACTGCGGGACGCGGGTGCCCTGGTGACGCACGGGAGCGGACGCGTGGCGGTCCCGGGGGCGATCGCCCTGGACCTGCGCGGGGGACGCACTCACCGCTCGATCCCGGCCACTGCCCCTACCCCGCAGGCCGTGGCGCGCGAGGAGGAGTCGATCCGCGCGGAGGCCGCACTCGCCGGCCAGGAGTGCGTCCGGCACCTCGAGGACCTCACGGATGCCTGGGCGAACCGGCCCGCCCCCGCGCTGCGCTCGGGCGGGGTGGGTGTGCGCGAGTTGAAGCGGACTGCCGATGAGCTCGGCCTGGCGGAGCAGGATGCCTCCCTGCTGATGGAGCTCGCCGCCGAGGTCGGGGCGGTGGGGACAGTGACCGACGAGGACGGCGTCCTGTGGGCACCGGTCCAGGACGACGGGTTCGCCCGCGCGCCCAGCGGTGGACCACCCGCTCGGGGTGGCACGCAGGCACCGGGGACGACCGACCCGGTGGCGATACGGTGGGCGGAGATGGCCGCGGCCTGGTGGCGCAGCGACCGCGCGTTCGCCCTGGTCGGGTCCCGCGCGCCGGACTCTGCCCTGTACTCCGCCCTCGAGCCGGGCCTGGAACGCGGCTGGGCCCGATCCCTGCGTCGCTCCGTGTTCGCTGCGCTTGCGGCCTGGCCGCACGCAGCCGCTCCCGACTCCGAGGCGATCCAGGCGCACCTCGCGTGGTCGGCACCGGTGACACCGCCGCCGACCTGGGCGGTGCAGGCGGTGCTGCGGGAGTCGGCATGGCTGGGCGCGATCGGCGCGGGCGCGCTGAGCGAGGTCGGACGAGCCCTGCTCGACCTGGAGGAGGACGACGCCGACCCCGATGACCCCGCCGACCCCGACGACGGACGCGGCACCGACCGGGAAGTCGAGAACCGGGACGTCGAGAACCGCGCAGGCGAGGACCGGGCAGACGAGACCCGCCCCGGCGGGGGTGTGCCCAGCCCGACCGCGACGCGGGAGCGAGTGCCCGCGGCGCTCATCGCGGCCTGCGCATCGGTCCTGCCGCCCACCGTGGACCGGATGGTGGTGCAGGCCGACCTCACCGCCGTCGTGCCCGGGCGACCCAGCGCGGCGCTTCGCGCGCTGCTTCGGGTCAGCGCACAGGTGGAGTCACGCGGCGGGGCGCTGACGGTACGTTTCACACCCCGCTCGCTCGAGACCGCCCTGCACGCCGGCACCAGCGCCGGCGCGCTCCTGGAGGACCTGCGCGAGGCCAGCATGACGCCGCTGCCGCAGGCACTGGAGTATGCGATCGGTGACGCCCAGCGACGTCTCGGTTCGCTGCGCGTGGGCGCTGCCACGTGCTATCTCCGAGCGGACGATCCCGCGGAGCTCGCCGCTCTGCTGGCCCATCGCGACCTCGACCTGCGACCGATCGCCCCGACTGTCGCCATCACCCACCATCGCCCCACCACACTGGCTCACCTCATCGGTCGGCACGGGATGACAGCGCGGGTCGAGGGACCCGACGGTGCCCTGCTGGAGCTCGGCCCGCGGCGCACCAGCGCCCCCACCCGCCCCGCGACGTCGAGTGCCCACCGCTCCTCCCGGGTCACACGGACCGCCAGGCAGGCCGCGGTCCGTGCCATGCGCGAGGGCGAGGAGCGCGCCGGTTTCTCCAGCGCGAGCGGGGGCGAGGGCGGCACCGACCCGAGCGTGCTGCGCGCGCGGCTGGCCGCCGCGGTCCGCACCGCAGCGCCCGTGGTCCTGGCCATCGCCGACGGCGACGGTGCGGTGGTGCGGCGGCGTGTGCTCCCGCTGCGGGTGGGAGTCGGGTCCGTTCTCGGACGCGATCTGGAACGAGGGACCGACCTCACCGTGGCCCTGCACCGGCTCCTGGACGTCGCCACCTGAGACAATGGCCGGATGCCCGATGGTGCCCTCATCGTCCAGTCCGACAAGACCCTCCTGCTCGAGACCGCGCACCCGGATGCGACCGCGGCCCGACACGCTGTCGCCCCGTTCGCCGAACTGGAGCGCGCACCCGAACACATCCACACCTACCGCATCACCCCGCTCGGCCTGTGGAACGCCCGTGCGGCGGGCCATGACGCCGAGGGCGTGGTCGACGCCCTCGTGCGGCACAGCCGCTACCCCGTGCCGCACGCCCTGCTGGTGGACGTGGCCGAGACCATGTCGCGCTACGGCAAGCTCCAACTGCTCGCGGATCCCGCGCACGGGCTCGTGCTGCACGCCCTCGAACCCGCCGTGCTGACCGAGGTCCTGCGCTCCAAGCGCACCCGGGGACTGGTGGGCGAACGGCTCGGGGACGCGGACGCCGTCGTGCACCCCTCCCAACGCGGCCCCCTCAAGCAGGCGCTGCTGAAGCTCGGGTGGCCCGCGGAGGACCTCGCGGGCTACGTGGACGGGGAGAAGCACCCGATCGCCCTGACCCAGGAGGGATGGACTCTGCGGCCCTACCAGCACGAGGCCATCGACTCCTTCTTCCACGGCGGCTCCGGGATCGTTGTGCTGCCCTGCGGCGCGGGCAAGACCCTCGTGGGTGCGGGCGCCATGGCGGCCTCCGGCACCACCACGCTGATCCTCGTCACCAACACCGTCAGCGCTCGGCAGTGGCGCGACGAACTGCTGCGCCGCACCAGCCTCACCGAGGACGAGATCGGGGAGTACTCCGGTGCCCGCAAGGAGATCCGCCCGGTGACGATCGCGACCTATCAGGTGCTCACGCGCAAGCACAAGGGTGCCTACCCGCACCTGGAGTTGCTCGACGCCAGGGACTGGGGTCTCGTCCTGTATGACGAGGTGCACCTGCTGCCCGCCCCGATCTTCCGGATGACGGCGGACCTGCAGGCGCGCCGCCGGCTCGGTCTGACCGCGACCCTGGTGCGCGAGGACGGGCGGGAGGACGAGGTGTTCTCCCTCATCGGGCCGAAGCGGTATGACGCGCCGTGGAAGGACATCGAGGCACAGGGATACATCGCCCCCGCCCGATGCATCGAGGTGCGCCTGACCCTGCCGGAGGACCTGCGGATGACCTATGCCGCCGCGGAGCCGGAGGACAAGTACCGCCTCGCCGCCGCGTCACCGGGCAAGACGGAGGTGGTCCGCGCCCTGGTCGCCCGGCACTCCGGTGAGCCGACCCTGGTGATCGGTCAGTACCTCGACCAGCTCGCGGAACTGGCCGAGACCCTGGATGCCCCCCTGATCACCGGGGAGACGAGCGTGAAGGAACGCGAGCGGTTGTTCAACGCGTTCCGCAGCGGCGAGGTCGCCGTCCTCGTGGTGTCCAAGGTCGCGAACTTCTCGGTGGATCTGCCCGGGGCCAGCGTGGCGATCCAGGTCTCCGGCGCCTTCGGCTCCCGGCAGGAGGAGGCCCAGCGCCTGGGCCGGCTGCTTCGCCCCAAGGGCGAGGGCCGCACCGCGCACTTCTACGCCGTGGTGGCCCGGGACACCGTGGACGCCGACTTCGCGGCACACCGGCAGCGCTTCCTCGCCGAACAGGGGTACTCCTACGAGATCGTGGACGCCGAGGACCTGGGCGCACACGAGCAGCGCTAGGCAGCACCGAGCCCCAGCGAGCAGCCTGAACCGACCCGGCACGTTGCGTCCAGCGCACCGAAGGGCAAGGATCACCCCATGCAGCTCGGGCTTCCACGACCCCTCACGCACGCCTCCACGACCCCCTCCGGGCCGCCCGGCCGCCGCAGGGGTCTGCGCACGCTCCTGACAGCGCTGCTGGTGGGCCTCGGCATGCTGACCGGCGCCGGCGGCGCCGTCGCGGACGCGCCCTTCTCCATGCCGCAGCCGCTCGTGGACACCACCACGGACCAGGTGCTCGCGGAATCCACCGCGCAGATCGAGGCCGCCCAGGTCCAGGTACAGGACGCCGGGGACTACTGGCTGTGGGTGGTGTACGTGGACTCCTTCGACGGTGTGGACCCCGTGGAGTGGGCGGATGAGACCGCCCGCAGTTCCAGCCTGAACGATGAGGACCTGCTGCTCGCGGTGGCGGTGGAGGATCGCGCGTTCGCGATCTCAGCGGCGCAGTCCGTGCCCGACGGCGTGGTGAACGGGGCCTATGACGCGGCCCGCACCGCGCTCTCGCAGGCCGCGTCCGGCTCCGCTCCCTGGGGGGAGGCGGCTGTGGCCGTCGCGGACTCCCTCACCGCTCCCAGCGGCGCGGCGACCTTCTTCGTGGTGGCCGCGATCGTCGTCGTGGTCCTGGTCCTGGTGCTGTTCCTCTACTACCGGGCGAGCAAGAAGCGCCGCGCGGCCCTCGCCGAGCAGGACACGCAGTCGCTCGTGGACCGCTCGGGCAGCGAACTGGTGGCCCTGGACGACCAGGTGCGCACCATGCAGGAGGAACTGGGTTTCGCCCAGGCCCAGTTCGGGACCGAGGCCACCATCGAGCTCTCGCGAGACCTGCAGGCGGCGACCGAACGCACGACCCACGCCTTCCAATTGCGCCGTCAGCTCGAGGAGTCGTCCGACGAGGCCATTCGGCGCCGCTGCGCTGAGGAGATCCTGGCTGTCTGCGAGCAGACGCAGGCGGCGCTCGAGGCGCACGAGGACCGTCTGGACGAGATGCGCCAGGCGCAGCAGGACGCCCCCGCCGCGCTGGGCCGGCTCTCCGAGCGTGCCGAGAGCCTGCTCCCCCGCGTCCAGTCGGCACGGGAGCAGGTGGCCGCGCTGGCGCAGCGCTACCCGGCCACCGCGCTGGAGACCGTCCAGGACAACCCCGACCGCGCCGCCGCGCTCATCGACTCGGCACGTGCTGCCGTGGCCGAAGGTCAGCAGGATGTCACCGCGGGCGACCTCGCCGCGGCGGTGGAGGCGACCCGCGTGGTGGAACACGCCCTGGGGCAGGCCGAGTCGCTGCTCGACGGCGTGGCCCGCGCGGAACAGGACCTCGCCAACGCGGGAGCGCGGGTGGCGAGCGCCATCGCCTCGATCAGCGGCGACGTCGCCGACGCCAGGCGCCTGGCCGCCACCGACGCCGGGGTGCAGGCCCTGGTGACCGGCGCCGAGGACTCCATCGCCCGCGCGTCGCGTGCCACCGACCCCGGCGGTGACCCGTTGGGCGCCCTGGCCGAGTTGGCGCAGCGGGAGGCCGCGCTGGACGGCGCCCTGGAGCCCTACCGGGAGGCGGACGAGATCGCCCGCCGCGCCCAGGCGCAACTGACCGAACGCTCTCAACGGCTCACCTCCCAGATCCAGGGGATCGACGCCTTCATCTCCGCACGCCGCGGCGTGGTCGGGCCCCAGGCCCGCACCGAACTCGCCGAGGCGCTGCGACTGATGCAGCAGGCGCAGCGCCGCGGCCCAGCCGACCACAAGGCGGCCGCGGCGGACCTGACGCAGGCGGAGCAGCACGCGACGCGCGCCCACCAACTCGCCCAGCAGGACGTCTCCTCCTGGCAGTCCACCCCGCAGCAGGTGCCCGGACGGGTCGGCGGTACCGGTGGGGTGGACCTCGGATCCCTGGTGCTCGGCGGGATCCTCGCCGGTGGCGGTCGCCGCCGCGGGCCCTCCGTGCGGTACGGCTACGGATCCTCGCGCGGGAACACCATCAGGTTCGGCGGCTCGGGTGGTCGCTCACGGGGTGGGTCCCGGGGTGGCGGCTTCGGCGGCGGCTCACGTGGCGGTGGCCGGGGCGGCTCGCGTGGCGGTGGCCGGGGCGGCCGCTTCTAGCGTTCTCCTAGGCGATACCCAGCGAGCGGCCCTAGGGTCGAACCCGACAGCATCATCCGCGCGGCTTCGGCCGGCGGCCGACACGGAGAGAAGGAGATCATGGCGGAGAAGCAGACGATCCTCGGACGGATCGGACAGCTGGCGCGGGCCAACATCAACTCGCTGCTGGACCGTGCGGAGGACCCGCAGAAGATGCTGGACCAGCTCATCCGGGACTACAAGAACACGATCGTCGAGGCCGAGAACGCGATCGCCCAGACCCTGGGCAACGTGCGCCTGGCGCAGTCCGACCTCGAGGCGGACAAGGCGGCCGTGCGGGACTGGGGCGCGAAGGCGACCGCCGCCGCCCAGACCGCACAGCGCAAGGCGTCCGAGGGCAACGAGGCCGAGGCGCAGCGCTTCACCGAGCTCGCTCGCATCGCCCTGGGCAAGCAGCTGGAGTACGAGCGCGAGGTCGCCACCGAGGAGCCGATCGTGGCCTCGCAGGCCGAGACCGCGGAGAAGCTGAAGGCCGGCCTTGCCGGGATGAAGGACAAGCTCGGACAGTTGCAGGACAAGCGCGACCAGCTCGTCGCGCGGGCGAAGGCCGCCCAGGCCCAGGCGCAGATCCACGACGCGATCGGCTCGATCAACGTGCTCGACCCCACCTCGGAGATCTCCCGGTGGGAGGACCAGGTGCGCCGCGAGGAGGCGATGGCCGCCGGCCGCGCCGAGCTCGCCGCCTCGAGCCTGGAGTCCCAGTTCGCCTCCCTGGAGTCCGCGGGAGACGAGGCCGAGATCGAGATGCGTCTCGCGGCGCTGACCAACCCCGGCGGGGTCCTGCCCGCCTCCGGCAAGCGCGACGAGATCACGGGCGGCTGAGATCGCGACCATCCCGCCATGGCGAGGCCCGAGCGCGTCTGCGCTCGGGCCTCGCCGCTAGGGTGAGCCCATGGAGACTGACGCGCAGCGCCGCACCTACCTGCTGGTCGACGGTGAGAACATCGACGCCACGCTCGGGCTGAGCGTGCTGGGGCACCGTCCCAACCCGGAGGAGCGTCCGCGCTGGGAGCGGGTGAACAACTTCGCCCGGGAGCGGTGGGGTCAGCCCACCACCGCGCTGTTCTTCCTCAATGCCTCCAACGGGCAGATGCCGATGAGTTTCATCCAGGCACTGCTCGCACTGGGCTACCACCCGATCCCGCTGTCCGGGGCGCCGCACGAGAAGGTCGTGGACATGGGTATCCAGCAGACGCTGGAGGCCATCGCCGAACGGGGCGGCGACGTGATGCTGGCCAGCCACGACGGCGACTTCCTGCCGCAGGTGGAGCGCCTCCTGGAGGGTGATCACCGGGTCGGCGTCCTGGCCTTCCGTGAGTTCACCAACGCCCACTTCTCCGAACTCACCGACCGGGGCCTGACGATCCACGACCTGGAGGACGAGGTCGGCGCCTTCAACACCCCGCTACCGCGGGTGCGGGTCATCCCGATCACCGAGTTCGACCCGATGCGCTACCTGTAGCCGTTCGCGCCGTCTCCGGCTCACCTGGACCTGCCGCGCCTGGGAATCGCCCAGGCGCCTCCCAGGAATCCCCCAGGTACGCCCGCCATGATGGCCGGGTGAACACGACCGCAGCCCGCACCTCCGCCTCGACCGCCACCCGGGAGCCCGAGGCTCGCCTCGCCGTCGTGGACGACGAGGCCAACCTGCGCGATCTCCTGGGTTCCTCGCTCACCTTCGCCGGGTTCGAGGTCCACACGGCCGGTTCCGGCGCGGAGGCCGTGACGCTGATGACGCAACAGAGCGTGGACCTGGTGGTCCTGGACGTGATGCTCGGCGACATGGACGGCTTCGAGGTCACCCGCGTGCTGCGCAACCGCGGCATCACGGTGCCGGTGCTGTTCCTCACGGCGCGCGACGACGTGGAGTCCACCGTTGCCGGCCTCACCGTCGGCGGGGACGACTACGTCACCAAGCCCTTCAGCCTGGAGGAGCTCGTGGCGCGGATCCGCGCCGTGCTGCGCCGGACCAAGGAGTCGAGCGAGTCCAGCGCGATCCTGCGCTACGCCGACCTGGAGATCGACGACGACGCCCGCGAGGTCCGCCGCGCCGGGCGGTTGATCAACCTCTCCCCCACGGAGTTCGAGCTGCTGCACTACCTGGTGGCCAACGCCGGCCGGGTGCTCTCGAGGATGCAGATCCTGGACCACGTGTGGGACTACGACTGGCGGGGCGAGCCCACGATCGTGGAGTCCTACATCTCCTACCTGCGCCGCAAGGTCGACGCCCCGGGCCCGGACGGCGAGGAGGTCGTCCCCCTCATCCACACCCGGCGCGGCCTGGGCTACGTGCTCAAGACACCGTGAGCCGCGCTCCGACGGCGTGGCGCAACGCCCCGCTGCGGGTCCGCCTCGTGGCGCTGTTCTCCGTGTTGCTCGTGGCGGCGCTGAGCGCCGTCGGGGGGCTCGCGCTCACCCTGCTGCAACGCTCGTTGGTGACGGAGTTGGACGAGCAGCTCGCCGGCGCCGCTCAGCCACTGGTCTCCCAGTCCCTGGAGTCCTTCGACCGACCCGGTGGCGGCAGTACGGGCGACCCGCTGCGTCCCACCGACTACGCGGTGATCATCGCCGACACCGAGGGCAGCGTCGTCACCAGCACGCTGAGTCAGGACTCGGGGGCCTCGCTCCCGGACGTCGGCTCGATGGACCTGGCCACCGTGGAGGAGTGGGGGAACTCCCCTCGGACCGTCCCCTCGCAGGAGGGAACCGGGCAGTGGCGGGTGCTCGTGGCGCCCCTCAGCAGCGGGGAGGGGACCGTGGTGGGCACCGCCGCCGTCGCCCTGCCGATGAGCTCGGTGAACGCGACCATGTCCACGATGGTCAAGGCCATCGTGGCCATCGGGATCGGCGTGCTCGTGGCCGTGGGCGTGGCCACCTACCTCGTGGTGCGCTCCAGTCTGCGCCCCCTGCAGCAGATCGAGACGACGGCCGCCGGTATCGCCGCGGGTGACCTCTCCAAGCGTGTGCAGGGCGGCCCGGAGACGACCGAGGTCGGCTCGCTCGCGGCGTCCCTGAACACCATGCTCGGCCGCATCGAGGAGTCCTTCGAGGTGCAGCGCGCCAGTGAGGAGAAGATGAAGCGTTTCGTCAGCGACGCGAGCCACGAGTTGCGCACGCCCCTGGCGACCGTCAAGGGCTACTCCGAGTTGTACCGACTGGGCGGCATCCCCGAGTCCGAGATCGCCGGGGTGATGACACGCATCGAGGGTTCAGCGACCCGCATGGAGGCCCTGGTGCACGACCTGCTCACGCTGGCCCGGCTCGACGAGAGCGCGCCGCCCGCCGTCACCCGGGTGCCCCTCGCGGGCCTTCTGCAGGACGCCGCGGCGGAGTTGCGTGCCCTCGACCCCGAGCGGCGCGTCACCGTGGAGGTGGCCCCGGACCTCGCGGCGCTGGCCGAGGAGGCGGGGCTGCGACGCGTGCTGACGAACCTGCTCGGCAACGCCGCGAAGTACACGCCGTCCGGTTCACCGGTGGAGATCCTTGCCCACCGCGTACCCGCCGACGCCCTCGAGCCGCGCCAGCGCGAGGGGGTCGAGGGCGGCGAGGTGGGCGAGGTCGTCATCGAGGTGCGCGATCACGGCCCCGGTGTCCCGGAGCGCGATCGCGCCCGCATCTTCGAGCGATTCGCCCGCCTGGACTCCGGCCGCACCCGCGATGCGGGTGGCACCGGGCTCGGCCTGTCGATCGTGGCCTCCCTCGTCGCCGCCATGTCCGGTGAGGTCGCCTGTCTGCCGACACCCGGTGGCGGCGCGACCATGCAGATCCGACTACCTTCCGCCTGAACCCGCCACGGCCACCCAACGGGGTTACGATGGTCGCCGCCGTCGCGAGAGGTGGAGAGATGGGCGTGACCCAAGCGCCACAGTGGTTGGTCCCGGCGTTCGTCCGTAGTGCACGAGCGATCGGGGCGGATGCCCCACAGCCCCAGATCGAGGCGGTGGCGCTGGGTCTCATCGACAACTGGTCGAGTCCGGACCGGCACCACCATGCCCTCAAGCACCTGGTCGACGTGCTGGCGAGCATCGACGAGATCGCCGAGGAGACCCACGATCCCGACGTCGTGCGCATCGCCGGCTGGTACCACGGCGCGGAGTTCACCTCGGGTGTGGTGGCCGCCTACTCCCAGCGCGCCGGCGAGGACACCGAGTCCAGCGCCGACCGCGCACGCGCGGAACTGACCGGGCTCGGGGTGCCGGCCGAGACCGCCGAGCGGGTGCGCGACCTGATCCTGCAGATCCATCGCCACTCCGCCTCCGAACGCGACGTCGACGCGCAGGCCCTCAGCGACGCCGACCTCGCGGGTCTGGCGTGCGAGCCGCAGAAGTACGCCGCCTACCGCAAGAACGTCCGCGCCGAGTTCGCGCACATCCCCGCCGAGGACTACCTCCAGGCGCGGATCAAGATCCTGCGCAAACTCACCTCCCGCTCGCGGATCTTCTGCTCCCCCATGGGTTCACGCTGGGAGGAGCCGGCACGGGAGAACATCGCCGCGGAACTGTGCCGCCTGGAGAACGAGCTGGACGGGTTGGACCGCACCGAGGCCGCCCCGCAGGTGCGCGTCGAGTCCTCGGCGCACCCGGCGGAGGGTTCCCAGGTGCACCGGGTCTCGCAGGCCGAGCAGAGCGGCACCACCCTCGGCCGGGCGCCGCGCCTGTGACCGGCCGCGAGGCCACCCACCCGCTTGCGGCGTCGGCCGCCGAGGCGCTGCACGCCTGGGAGCCGAGCACCGAGACCCAGCGCTCGCTACGCGAGGCCTACCTCGCCGCGCTGCTCACCGACCCGGCGATGCTCTGGCGTTCCCACCGCGCCGGGCACCTCACGGTCGGCGGCCTGGTCCTGACAGCGGACGCCACGCACGTGCTGCTCGTGCTGCACCCCAAGGCGGGGATGTGGCTCCCGCCCGGGGGCCACCTCGAACCCGAGGACCCCACCCTGCTCGCGGGCGCCCTGCGCGAGGTGCGCGAGGAGACCGGGGTGAGCGACGCCGTCGCGCACCCCGCACCCGTCTACCTCGATGCGCATCCGTTCTCCTGCCGCGGGGAGCCCAGCCGTCACCTGAACATCGGGTTCGCGATGCGCACACCGGCCACGCCCGACGGCGCCCTGCCGCCCGTGCAGATCAGCGAGGAGTCCCTGGACGTGCAGTGGTGGCCGCTGGATGCACTGCCGCAACCACGACCGGCGCGGCTGGAGGCGGAACTGCGGGCGGCCGCGCTCGCATGATCCTGATCGATCCTCCCGTGTGGCCCGCGCACGGGACGGTCTTCTCCCACCTGGTCTCCGACGCCTCGCTCGGCGAACTGCACACCTTCGCCGTGGCCGCCGGCATCCCGGCCCGGGCCTTCGACGGCGACCACTACGACGTGGCCGCGCGCTGGCACGAGGTGCTCATCGCCCGTGGGGCGGCACCGGTCAGCGGCGGCGACCTGGTGCGCCGGCTGCGCGCGAGCGGCCTGCGCCGCACCGCCCACGCGCGCCGGGCGGAGCGGGATGACCTCCGGCGACGCTGGGCCGGCCTCAGCGACGGGAGCACACCGGGCGCGGCCTGGGGCGGGATCGGCGAGGATCTGCTGGCGCGCTGGTCGCAGCGCGGGCGGCTGCACCATGGGCTCACCCACCTGCGCGAGGTGCTGGACGCCGTGGACCTGCTCACCGCCCGGGGCCAGGCCCCGAACCAGGTGCGACGGCGGGCCCTCCTGGGTGCCTGGTTCCACGATGCGGTCCACCGCTCGGGGCGGGCCTTCGAACACCAGGGGGGCCGCGCCGTCGTGCCCGGTCAGGACGAGCGGGACAGCGCGGCGCTGGCGCGCGCGGCGCTCGCGGGGACCCGACCCGCACGCGAGGGCGAGGCGGTGGCGGCCCTCGTGACGATGACCGCGGACCACCGCCCGAGCCCGGGGGACCAGGCGGCGGCGATCCTCAGCGACGCGGACCTCAGCGTGCTGGGGTCCTCCCCCACGCGCTACGCGGACTACGCCGCCGCCATCCGTGGCGAGTACGCGGACGTCCCGGAGGCGGACTTCCGCGCGGGCCGCGCGGCGATCCTGCGGGATCTGCTCGCCGGGGACCTGTTCCACACGCCGGCCGGACGGGCGCGCTGGGAGGACGCCGCGCGCCGCAACATCGCCGACGAGATCACCCGCCTCACCTCGGACTGACCGGACTCTCCCGCCGAACGTGCCCTTGCGCCGCCCGCGCGCGAGCGAACCCTGCGCAACCCATCGCTCGGCGCACCCAGCTCCCGCCGAACGTGCCCTTGCGCCGCCCGCGCGCGAGCGAACCCTGCGCAACCCATCGCTCGGCGCACGGGGCACGCGAAACGGGCGGCCACCCCCGAGGGGGTGACCGCCCGCTGACTCACTGCGCGCGCGAGGCGCGAGGTGGTCGGCTCAGCCTCAGAAGCCCATGCCGCCCATCTCGTCGCCGCCGCCGGCGGGAGCCGGAGCCGGGGGCTCGGGCTTGTCGGCGACGACGGCCTCGGTGGTCAGGAACAGACCGGCGATGGAGGCGGCGTTCTGCAGCGCGGAACGGGTCACCTTCACCGGGTCGTTCACACCGGCGGCCAGCAGGTCCTCGTACTCGCCGGTGGCGGCGTTGAGGCCCTGACCGGCGGGCAGGTGACGGACCTTCTCGGCCACGACGCCGCCCTCGAGACCGGCGTTGATCGCGATCTGCTTGAGCGGGGCGTCGATCGCGAGCTGCACGATCGTGGCGCCCGTGGCCTCGTCACCCTTGAGGTCCAGCTCGGCGAAGGCAACCTTGCCGGCCTGGATGAGGGCGACGCCACCACCGGCGACGATGCCCTCCTCGACGGCCGCCTTGGCGTTGCGCACGGCGTCCTCGATGCGGTGCTTGCGCTCCTTGAGCTCCACCTCGGTGGCCGCACCCGCCTTGATGACGGCCACGCCGCCGGCGAGCTTGGCGAGGCGCTCCTGGAGCTTCTCGCGGTCGTAGTCGGAGTCGGAGTTCTCGATCTCCGCGCGGATCTGCTGCACGCGGCCCTCGAGCATCTCGGCGTCGCCGCCGCCCTCGACGATGGTGGTCTCGTCCTTGGTGACGACGACCTTGCGGGCCGTGCCCAGCACGGACAGGTCGGCGTTCTCCAGGGTGAGACCCACGGTCTCGGAGATGACCTGACCACCGGTGAGGATGGCCATGTCCTGCAGCATCGCCTTGCGGCGGTCACCGAAGCCGGGAGCCTTGACGGCCACGGAGCGGAAGATGTTGCGGATCTTGTTGACCACGAGGGTGGCCAGCGCCTCGGACTCGACGTCCTCGGCGATGATCACGAGCGGCTTGCCGGACTGGATGACCTTCTCCAGCAGCGGCAGCAGGTCCTTGACCGTGGAGATCTTCGACTCCACCAGCAGCACGTAGGCGTCCTCCAGGACGGCCTCCTGGCGCTCCTGGTCGGTGACGAAGTACGCCGAGAGGTAGCCCTTGTCGAAGCGCATACCCTCGGTGAGCTCGAGCTCCAGGCCGAGGGCGTTGGACTCCTCGACCGTGATGACGCCCTCCTTGCCGACCTTGTCGATGGCCTCGGCGATGAGCTCGCCGATGGCCGGGTCGTTGGCGGAGATGGCGGCGGTGGCGGCGATCTCGTCCTTGGTCTCGATCTCCTTGGCCTGCGTGCGCAGCGCCTCGGTGACCTTCTCCACGGCGACGTCGATGCCGCGCTTCAGCGCGATCGGGTTGGCGCCGGCGGCGACGTTGCGCAGACCCTCGCGCACGAGCGCCTGGGCCAGCACGGTGGCGGTGGTCGTACCGTCACCCGCGACGTCGTCGGTCTTCTTGGCGACCTCCTTGACGAGCTCGGCGCCGATCTTCTCGAACGGCTCCTCGAGCTCGATCTCCTTGGCGATCGAGACGCCGTCGTTGGTGATCGTGGGGGCGCCCCACTTCTTCTCCAGGACGACGTTGCGGCCCTTCGGGCCGAGGGTGACCTTGACGGCGTCGGCGAGGCGGTTCAGGCCTCGCTCCATGCCGCGGCGGGCCTCCTCGTCAAAGGCAATGATCTTGGCCATGTGGCTGACGATCCTCCGTGTTCGGGCGTGTCACCGGCTCGATGCCCGCGACGGACGACGGCGCCGAGCACGGTCTGGTCCCGTACCCCGCGACGCCTCATCGGCTCCGGTGGTTCTGTCACTCTCACCGCGAGAGTGCTAACGCCATTATTGGCACTCTCACCACGAGAGTGCAAGCAGCGGTGCCCCGCGCGCGGGCACCCATCGCCTACCGTGGCGTGGTGACCTCCCGACCGACCTCGCGCCGACTGACCCGCTGGGGCCTGGCCTGGCGCCTCCTGGCCACCGCGGCGGCCCTCGGGGTGCTGACCGCGGGCCAGCTCGTGGACACCGACGACTACTTCCCGCTCGGCTCCCTGTCGCAGTACGGCGCGCCGAAGGACCTCAACGGCACCGTGCGATCGGTCTACCTCGAGGCGCAGTTCGAGGGCGAGAGCGAGATCCGCACCCTCGGCCTCAACCACGCCTCCACCGGCGTGGCGCGCGGCGAGATCGAGGGCCAGCTCGGCCGGTTCATGGACGATCCCTCGCTGCTCCAGGCGATCGCGGACGCCCACGCCCGGCTCCGCCCCGAACGCGCTCAACCGGAGGTGCTCTACCTACGCCGCTCGGTGACGCAGTTGCAGGACGGCGAGGCCGTGGGTGAGCCGGAGATCCTCACGCTGGCCACCTGGGAGGTTCAGCCGTGAGCGCGCACACCAATCCTGAGGGGGGCACCGCAGCCACGGGCGGCACGACGGCGAGGCGCCCCTGGCCCCGACGCGCGGCCGGCGCGGTGGCCGGGTGGCTGGCGCCCGAGGTGCCGCTCGCGCGGGTGGCGGCCTTCCGCATCCTGATCTACGCCTTCCTCGTGCTGGACGTCACGTGGGTGCGCGCCAGCGTCATCCCCCACGGGTACGTGCCGGATCTGTACCAGCCCACCTGGCTCGCGCGCGCCGTCCACCTGCCACCCTTCGGTCCGCAGGTCGGCACCGCGCTGCTCTGGGTGATCCTGCTCGGCTGCGCGGCCGGCATCGCCACGACCCTGTGGGGCCGCTGGCAGCGCACCACCGGCTGGGTGGTCGCCGCGGCCTTCTGGGTGTGGATGCTCAACTCTCAGGGCTACGGCTACGTCAGCCACGACCACCTCGCGCTCATGGTGGCCGTCACCGTGCTGCCGACCGTGGGTGCGGCCACGCTGCGCGACGGCGATGCCTCCCAGGCGGCCGGGTGGGCGTTGCGCTGTGTGCAGCTGGGCGTGGTCGCGACCTACGTGGGCAGTGCGGTGCTGAAGACGCTGCGCGCGGGCACCCCGGCCGGGTGGGCGAACTCCGCGGTGTTCGTGTGGGCGATCATGCGCCGCGGCTCGGCCCTGGTGACCTGGACCCTGAACTACCCGTGGCTGCTGATCCTCGGGCAGTGGGCGCTGCTGATCCTGGAGTTCCTCTCCCCGATCGTGCTGTGGCTGCGCGGCCGCTGGCTCTACCTCGCGGTGGCCGTGTTCGTGGCCTTCCACGCGATGACGTTCGCCGCGATCGGCATTCACTTCCTGCCCACGGTGATCTGCTGGGCGGCGTTCCTGCCGCTGGAGCGGCTGCCGTTCCTGGCGCGGTTGCGCCGGGCCGCCTGAGCGCTCACCACCCCGCGCCCACCCACGCGGCGCCTGCCACCCAGCGACGACGTGCCTGCGGCGGCGAGCCCGTGCCCCGGGGACACGGTCTCGCCGCGGGCGGTACGGATTCGGCGTGGGACTGCGAGCGAGCGGCGTCGTCTCGCGGTCAGGCCTCGAGGGGCAGGTAGCGCCCGAACCACTCCAGGATCGCCTCGAAGCGTTCGCGTCGGTGCCGGGGCCGTCCGGAGCGGGAGAGCTCGTGCCCCTCACCGGGGAAGAGCAGCAGTTCGGTCGGTACGCCCTGGCGGCGCAACCCCACGTACCAGCGCTGACCCTGCTCCACGGGGCAGCGCCAGTCCTGCTCGGAGTGGATCACCAGCGTGGGGGTGACCACGCGGGAGAGGTGCGCCATCGGGCTCTGCGCGGCCAGGCGCTCGGGGTCCTCCCCGAGGTTCTGGTGGCCGAACACCCAGCCGATGTCGCTGGACCCGGCGAAGCTGATCGGGTCCAGGAAGCCGCGCTCCACCACCGCGGCGACGAACCGGTCCGTACGGGTGGTCAGCCACGCCGTGAGGTAACCCCCGTAGGAGCCGCCGAGCACCCCGGTGCGTGCGGCGTCCAGCTCGGGGTGGGTCGCCAGGGCGTGGTCGAGCAGGGCGAGCACGTCCTGCGCGTCCACGGTCCCCCACCGGCCCTGGATCGCGCGGCCGTGATCGGCACCGTACCCGGCACCGCCCCGCGGGTTGCCGTACACGACGGCGTAGCCCGCCTGGGTGTAGGCCTGCACCTCGTCGAAGAACACGTCCTCGTAGGCGGCGTACGGGCCGCCGTGGATCATCAGGAGCACGGGGTGGGGACCGGCACCGACCCGCTGCGGATCGGGCGTTGCGAGCCAGCCGTGCACCGGGTAGCCGTCGGGGGCCTGCGCGGTCAGCTCGGTGCTGATCCGCACGCCGCGCGCCTCGCGCAGCGCAGCGGCCAGGTCGCCGAGCGACCACACGCGCGGCGTTCCGCCCGCATCGGCGGAGTCGAGCAGCACCACCTCCCCGGGGCTCTCGGGGAGCACCACGCCGGCCACCACGCGGCCGTCGGGCAGGGCGTGGGCGCCCACCACACTGCCGGTGTGCAGCACCCGCAGGTCCGCGCCCGCGGCAGCGCCCTGCGCCAGGACGAGTTCGGTGCGCCCGCGGCGCACCCGGGTCAGCAGGACGGCGGCGTCCGCTCCCCCGGTGAGCACCTGGATCCCGCCCGCGCCCGGCCCGGCGCCGGGATGGAGGTCGTCGATCTCGGGGTCGGTGAGCCGGGTCAGGTGGTGGAGCTCTCCGTGGATGAGGTCCGCCCTCATCAGGGCGGCGTTCACGCCCACGAGTTCCACGCCGTCGGGCCCGTAGTCCGAGGCCAGGAAGTAGACCTCGTGCCCCTCCTGCACCTGGGCCGCGCCGTCCTGGCTCCCCCGGGCCGCCCCCTCCCCTTCGCGAGGCAGTTCTGCAGCCACCGCGAGGTGGTTCTGCAGGTCGCCGGTCACCTGAGTCCGGGCCGTCGCCGCGCCGAAGGCGATCGCGCGCACCGCCAGCGGGATGGGGATCGCGCGGATCGTGGCGGGCCGCACGGCCGCTCCCCCGGGTTCGGATGCGGGCTGCGCGGCCTCCTCGCTCGGCACGTCCAGCAGGATCTCGACCAGGTCGGGTCGCAGGGTGTCCGGGACCTCGCGCAGGGCGAGGATGCGATCACCGTCGGGCGAGAAGACCGGGGCGGAGACGCCGTCGAGACCCGAGGTGATCCGCACGGGACGGGGCGGGTGCTGCTCCCTGCCGGGCTCGGCCGGGGCGGGCACGTCGATCAGGTGCAGATGGCTCGGGCGGCCGATGGTGAAGCCGGGGCCATCGAGGCGATAGGTGAAGGTGGTGATCCGGCGGGCGGGCTCGGCGTCGGGGCCGACCGCGCTGTCGGTGCCGAACCGGCCGTGCTCGGGGACCCGCGCCACGTACGCGATGCGGGTGGAGTCCGGGGAGAAGACGGGGGTGCCGCTGACCCCGAGCAAGTGATCGGTGAGGACCTCGGCCTCGCCGCCGTCGGCGGACATGATCGCCAACTGGGGCGGCGCGGAGCCGGTGGCACGCAGGAACGCGATCCGCGAGCCGTCCGGGGAGACCACCGGGCTGGAGTCCCGGGTGCCGGAGGTCAGCGGCTGCCACGGGGCCTGCGCGGTGAGGGGGACCCGCCACAGCCGACTGCGGTAGGAGTCGCTCTCCAGGTCCGAGCGGGTCACTGCCACCACCGCCCAGGCCCCGCTGGGGTCCAGGCTCGGGTGGCCGACAGTACGCAACAGGTCCAGGTCCTCAGGTCTCACCCCCTCAGGCTACGACTCCCCCGCCGAGCGATGGGTTGCGCCGCCCACCGGCCCGCCGAGCGATGGGTTGCGCCGCCTTGGAGCGCTCGCACCCTGCGCAAGCGCACGCTCGACGACGGGGCGGCTGCACAAGCACACGCTCGACGGCGTGGCGTGGCGGGCCGGGGTGGGCACCTCAGGCGGGCGCGAGCGACGGCGCAGCCACCCCGAAGCGGGAGCGCAGCACCCGGCGCGCGGCGAACCACCCCGACATCCCGTGGACGCCCGGGCCCGGCGGCGTGGAGGACGAGCACAGGGAGACCCCTGGGATACCCAGCGCGTAGGGGTCCCAGGAGGCCCGCGGGCGCGCCACCATCCGCCAGATCGACACGGCGCCGGCGGCAATGTCCCCGCCGATGTAGTTCGCGTTGTGGTGGGCCATCTCGGCCGCTGGCACGCACCTCGAGGCCACGATCACCTCCCGGAATCCCGGAGCGAACCGCTCGATCTGCCGCGTCACGTCCTCGGTGACATCCCGCGTGGACCCCGCCGGTACGTGTGCGTAGGTCCACAGCGGCCGCAGACCCGCCGCGCTGCGCCGCGACGGGTCGAACCGGTCCGGTTCGCTCGCCAAGACCATCGGTGCCTCGGCGTGCCGCCCGGCGGCGATCTCCGCCTCCGCGAGCGCCATGTCGGCACGCGATCCCCCCACGTGGACCGTCCCTGCCCGGGACACCCCGGGTGCCGCCCACGGCACCGGCTCGGAGAGCACGAAGTCCACCTTGGCGGCGGCGTCGCCGTACCGGAATGCCTCCAGCCCACGACGCACCCGCGCCGGCAGCCGATCGCCCCAGATGCTCGCCGCGGCGCGCGGGGTGACGTCCATCAGGTACGCCCGGGCCCGCGGCAGGTCGCGCCACGTGGTGACCGGCACGCCCGTGCGCACCACACCCCCGTGCGCCACCAGGTCCGCGAGCAGCGCGTCGGCGATCGCCTGGCTGCCACCCACGGGGATCGGCCAGCCGCCGGCGTGCGCGAGCGCCCCCAGCAGGAGCATCGTCCCCGCCGGCGCGAGCCCGGGCACCGGCGCAATGGCGTGGGCCGCCACGCCCGTGAGCAGCGCGGGCGCCTCCTGCCCGGTGAAGCCCCGATCCCACGCCACGGTCCCCTGGCCGAGCAGCCCGCCGGCGAAGGCGAGCGCCGCCCGCATCCCGCCCGCGCTGAGCAGCTCGGGTGGCACGGACCGCTTGTCGCCCATCGCGAGCGCGACCACGGCATCGGAGTGCTGCGCCAGGGGCGCCATCAGCGAGCGCCAGGCTGCGCCGTCGGGCCCCAGGCCCTCGACGGTGCGATCCAGGTCCCGCCACGCCAGGCCCGCACGGCCACCGTCCAACGGCTGGGCGTAGGAGACCTCCGGCACGGCGAGCCGCACCCCCCGGGCGGCGAGGTCGAACTCCCGCAGGAAGGGCGAGGCGAGCGCCATGGGGTGCACGGCGGAGCAGATGTCGTGCACCACCCCCGGGGCGAGCTGCAGGTCCAGGGTGCGTGATCCGCCGCCCAGGGTCTCCTGCGCCTCCAGGAGGGTCACCGAGAGTCCCGCCCGCGCGGCGGTGACCGCCGCGGCCAGGCCGTTGGGCCCGGAGCCGACGACGACGACGTCCGTCGCCTCCCGTGCCACGCTGAGGCCTAGACCGGCCCGCCCGGCTTGGCCGGGTCGGTCGCGCGCGGTGTGACGCCGGCGCCGAGGTCGAGGCTCGGCATGATCTCCGAGAGCCTCGTGAGCCACTCCGGGTGCTCCTCGCCGAAGCAGCGGGCCACCACCCGAGCCATCGCGTAGGCGGCCGTGGAGGCGCCCGGCGAGGCGCCGAGCAGGCCGGCGATCGACCCGTCGGAGGAGGTGATCACCTCGGTGCCGAACTCCAGGGTGCCGCCCTTCTCCGGGTCGGGCTTGATGATCTGCACCCGCTGACCGGCGGTGATGATGCTCCACCCCTCGCGCTGGGCGCCGGGGAACATCTTGCGCAGGGTCCGCAGCTTCGCCCCGGGCGTCGCCAGGAGCTCCTTGATGAGGTACTGCACCAGGCCGAGATTGTCCCGCGCCACCGAGAGCATCGGCACGATGTTCCCGGGCCGGATGGTGCGCAGCGCATCGAACACCGACCCGAACGCGAGGAACTTCACGCTGAACCCGGCGAACGGGCCGAACAGCAGCGCGGTGCGGCCGTCCACCACGCGGGTGTCCAGGTGGGGCACGGACATCGGGGGCGCCCCGACCTCCGCCCGCCCGTACACCTTGGCGTTGTGGCGCTTGACGATGGCCGGGTCCTCCAGGCGCAGGAACTGCCCCGCGATCGGGAAGCCGCCGTACCCCTTGATCTCCGGGATGCCGGAGGTCTGCAGCAGTCGCAACGCGCCGCCGCCCGCACCCACGAACACGAACTTGGCCTTCACGGTCCGCGGCTCCCCGATGGAGGTCCAGGAGCCGTCACGCAGCGCCAGGCGCCAGTGCTCGCCCCGGCGCTTGACGTGGCGCACGTGGGTGGCGGTGTGCACGACGACGCCGCGCGCCTTGGCGGCATCCAGCAGCGCCTTGGTCAGGGCACCGAAGTTGACGTCGGTGCCCTCCTCGGCGCGGGTCGCGGCCACCGTGGCGTTCGCCGGGCGGCCCTCCATCAGCAGCGGTGCCCACTCGCGGATCGTGTCGGGGTCCTCGGTGAACTCCATACCGGCGAAGTTCGGGTGCTCCGAGAGCGCCGCGTACCGCGCACGCAGGTACTCCACACCGTCGGCCCCCTCCACCAGGGTCATGTGCGGCACCGGCTGCAGGTAGGTGGACTCCTCGGGCAGGATCCCGGCTCGGGAGAGGTAGGCCCACAGTTCGCGCGAGGCGCGGAACTGCTGGTTCACGCCCACGGCCTTGGTGATGTCCACCGTGCCGTCGGGCGCCTGCGGGGTGTAATTCAACTCACACAGCGCCGCGTGCCCCGTGCCGGCGTTGCGCCAGGGGTCGGAGGACTCCTGGGCGGGGTCGGAGAGCCGCTCGTACAGGTGGATCCGGGCGGTGGGGTCGAGCTCGGACAGCAGCACTGCCAGGGTGGCACTCATGATGCCGCCACCGATCAGTGCGATGTCGACCTCGGCATCGCTGCGCTTGGGGGCCATAGGTCCTACCGTAGGCGCTCGGGGTGCCGTAGCGCCAAAACCCGTCAGTTGATCCGCGGGCCGCGCATTGCGCGGCGCGGGGATCAGCCGACGGTGTCGGCGCGCAACACCACGGCGATATCGGTGATGCTCGTGAGTTCCGAGACCGGCCCGATGCCCAGTTCGGCGGCGATCGCCTCGGCCTCCTCCAGCATCTCGGCGTTCGCGTAGAAGACCGTGGAGACCTGCGGCTGCGCGGACTCGTAGTTCCCGGCCGTCACGTTGGTCCAGCCGGCCGCCACGAGTTGCTCCTGCGAGGCACCGGCAGCACCGGCCACGCCGGAACCGTTGAGCACCCGGACCGGCAGCGCGAAGTCGAGCGTGACCTCCGGCTCGGTGGTCTCCTCCTCGGTGGGTTCGGCTGTGGTCTCGGCCTCGGTGGCCTCACCCTCACCCGCCTCACCGTCGGTCTGCTCACCCTGCTCGGCCTCGGCGTCGTCGGTGCCCTCCGTGGCCTCGCCCTCAGCGCTCTCGGTCGCGACGGACTCCTGGGATGTCGTGGTCGAGGCCGAGGAATCGCCACCGTTCGTGGCGATGTTCACCAGCACGATCGCGAGCACGGGGGCGGCGATCACCACGGCGATCAGGGGCCACCACACCGCCCACCACGGGCGGGGTGCGCGATGCACCGCCTGCGGGCTGCGTTCACGCCCGCGGCGGTCGAACTCGTCCTCGGGATAGGGGTAGTCGTCCGATGCCACGGTGCGAGACTAACGGGTGAGCCGCATCAAGACACCTCGCCCAGCCGACGGGCGCTGCGCGCCTCGTGCCGACCGGCGCGCATCCGGCGCAGTCGCTTGACCAGCATCGGGTCAGCGGCCAGCGCCGCGGGAGAGTCGATCAGGGTGTTCAGGACCTGGTAGTAGCGGGTGGCCGACATGCCGAACCGCTCGATGATCGCGGACTCCTTGGCACCGGCGAACCGCCACCAGCCGCGTTCGAACTCCAGCACGTCTGCCTCGAGCTCGCTGAGCTGCGCCGTCACCTGCTCGGCGAGGACCGTCTGCTGCGCCATCATCACCCTCCTGTCGCCCTGGTGGCCCAGTGTAGGGGGCGAGTCACACCCATGTCATTCGTGCCCGTGACGCCGCCCGCGGCACCTGAGAGGATGCCGACGTGGCGACGCAACCCCTGGACACGCTCATGGCACCCGACTGGGCCGAGGCCCTCGCGCCGGTGGAACCCGCGATCCGCGCCATGGGAGAGTTCCTGCGCGCGGAGGTCACCGCCGGCCGCGGGTACCTGCCGGCGGGCGAGCACGTGCTGCGCGCCTTCCAGCGCCCGCTCGCCGACGCCCGAGTGCTCATCGTGGGTCAGGACCCCTACCCCACCCCGGGTCACGCGGTCGGGCTGTCGTTCTCCGTCGCCCCCGAGGTGCGCCCGATCCCCCGGTCGCTGCAGAACATCTACACCGAACTCACCGAGGATCTCGGGGTGCCACGCCCGACCTCGGGCGACCTCACCGGATGGGCGGACGGCGGCGTCGTGCTGCTCAACCGGGTCCTCACCGTGACACCAGGGCGCGCGGGATCGCACCGCGGGAAGGGGTGGGAGCAGGTGACCCAGCGGGCGATCGAGGCCCTCGTGGCGCGCGGCGGCCCCCTGGTGGCGATCCTGTGGGGGCGCGACGCGCAGGGCCTGGCGCCGATGCTCGGCGAGGTGCCGATCATCGCGAGCCCGCACCCCTCGCCGTTGTCCGCACGCTCGGGGTTCTTCGGATCCCGCCCGTTCTCACGCGCGAACGCGGCGCTGCGCGAGCAGGGGGCCGACGGCGTGGCGTGGGCGCTGCCGTAGCCTCGCCCGGGCGGGGCACCTGCGGCAGGATGGGACCATGCATGAGGTTCGGTGGTCCTCCTACCTGGCGCTCGGCGACTCCTTCACCGAGGGGCTGTGGGACGTGCTCGACGACGACGGCTCCCCCAGCGTTGAGCTCGCCGCCTGGGCAGCGGTGAACTCCCAGACGCCACAGGCGCACTCCTTCCACCTGCGAGGGTGGGCCGACCTGCTGGCGGGTCACCTCGCTCAGGCACGCGGCGCGCAGGGTGATGGCGGCCTGCGCTACGCCAACCTCGCCGTCCGGGGCTGGCAGCTGGGTCAGATCATCGACGAACAGGTGCCGCAGGCCCTCGCGATGAAGCCGGACCTGGTCTCGCTCGTCGGCGGCGGGAACGACATCCTGCGGCCGGCCGTGGACATCGACACGGTGGCCGACCGGCTGGAGGAGGCCGTGGCCACGCTTCGTGGGGCCGGGATCGACGTCCTCCTGGCCACCGGGATCGACGCCAAGGGGTCGACCCTGATCTCCACCACACGCAGCAAGGTCGGCATCTTCAACTCCCACATCTGGTCGATGGCGCGCCGCCACGGCGCGATGGTGCTGGACGTCTGGGGGATGCGGAGCCTGCGGGACTCGCGGATGTGGAGCAGTGACCGGATCCACCTACTGGCGGACGGGCACCGCCGGGTGGCGCAGGCCGCGCTCGTGGCGCTCGGCCTGGAGCCGGAGGACCATGCGTGGGACGACGTGGAGACCCCGCTGACGCCGCTGGGCACCCGGCAGCGCCTCACGGCCGATGCGGAGTGGCTGCGCGAGCACGCCGGCCCGTGGGCCGCGCGACGGCTGCGCCGCGCGGTTCCCCACGACCTGCGGCGCGCGAAGCAACCGGACTGGCTGGAACTCGACGCTCGCTGACCTGCCCTCACCCCGCACGTGTGACACACCTCACCCCACGGGTCCGCGATGGCTGGGTATGGTCGATCGCGAGCACGTTTGCCCCCATGAGACCGCGGTGGGCACCGTGAAGCCAGTATCACACCAGGGGGGTTCCATGTCCGATTCCGCCATGCGTCCGCACGCGAGCGCGACCACGCGTCGCACCGTCCTGAAGGGCGCGGCCTGGAGCGCGCCGGTCGTCGCCACGAGCCTGGCCGTTCCCGTCGCCGCCCGCGCATCGACCCAGCCCTCCGGCGCAGCCACGGGTCGATTCGCCTCCTGTGGGGGCGGCACCCAGCAGGGCGAGATCACGGTCGAGTTGGCGGGCCTGCCGGTATCGAGCAGGTGGCGCCTCATCACCGAGATCTCCTGGGTCGATGGGGTGCCCGCGTTCGACCCCGCCGACGTGCTGGTCGAAGGACCTGTGGACACCCGCAGCGCCACCGCGGGCTCCGCCACGGTGGAGTCCTCCGCCGCGAGCGGTACCTGGACGATCACCACGCCCGCCTACGACTCCATCGAGCGTTCCTGGAGCGCATACGTCCACGCCCACGTGGTCTCGGCGGACGGATCCATGGACCTGGTGACCACCTCCAACGCCATCTACGTCGACGGCCCGGAGTGCAGCGCCTCCTGACCACGACCACGAGAGCCCCCGACCGCCATGCGGCTCGGGGGCTCTCGTCATCCGTGGGATCGGGTGATGGCGCTCAGTGCGCCGCAGCCGCGCGATCGGGCTCTGCGGCCGCCGCCGAACCGACGCCGCGGCGCAGGAGCAGTGCGAGCCCCGCCGCGGCCATCCCGATGGCACCGCCGATGAGGAAGGCCAGGTGCGTGCCCTGCGACAGCGCCTCGACCTCGCTCGCGCCGCCCTCGATCGCGGCGACCTCCCGGGTCACCATGATCGCGACGAACGCCGCGGTCCCGGCAGCGCCCGCGAGCTGCTGCAGCGTGCCGATCATGGCGGAGCCGTGCGGCACCAGCGGTCCGGTGAGCGATCCGAGCGCCACGGTGAACATCGGCGTGAACACGAGGGCGAGACCAAGCGACATGAGGATGTGCGCGGCGGCCATCAGCCACACCTGCTGCGGGCCGACGGCGAGCAGCACCAGGGCGCCACCGGCGAGCACGAGGCCGGGAACCACGAGGGGGCGCGCCCCGAGCCGGTCGCACAGCCGGCCCACGGTTGGGCCGAGCAGCCCCATCGCCAGGGCGCCCGGCAACATCACCAGCCCCGACCCGAGGGGGTCCAGCCCGAGCACGTTCTGGGCGTAGAGGGGCAACAGCAGCATGACGCCGAACATGGAGAACATCGCGATGCACATGACCGCGGTCGCGATCGCGAAGTCACGCACCGTGAGCACCCGGATGTCCAGCAGGGGCCCGGTCCCTCGGACCAACGCGAGCTGCCGCAGGCCGAAGACCACCAGGGCGAGCGCCCCGACGACGATCGGCAGCCAGACCGGGACGACCGGGTCGGCCTGGGCTGCTTCGCCGAGTCCCGCCAGGCCGTAGACCAGCCCGCCGAAGCCGAGGATCACCAGGGGCAGGCTCAGCGCGTCCAGCGGGGTGTGGTTGCCCTCCGCCTCGCCGCGCACCCACAGCCAGCCGGCCACGAGCGCCAGGAGCGCGATGGGCAGCACGAGACCGAAGATCCAGTGCCAGGACAACGACTGCAGCACGAGGCCGGAGGCGGTGGGGCCCAGGGCCGGCGCGGCCGCGATCACCAGGGAGACCATGCCCATCACGCGCCCACGGATGGCGATCGGCACCACGCTGATCACGGTCGTCATGAGCAGGGGCATCATCACGGCGGTCCCGGAGGCCTGCACCACGCGGGCACCGAGCAGCAGGGAGAAGGTCGGCGCGAGCGCGGCCAGCGCCGTCCCGATGCTGAACGTGGTCATCGCGAGGAGGAACGCGCGCCTGATCCCGAGCCGGCCCAGCAGCCACCCGGTGGTGGGGATCACCACGGACATGGTGAGCAGGAACGCCGTGGTCAACCACTGCCCCTGGGCGGGCGTGATGCCGAAGTCGTCCATGATCGGTGGGAGGGCGACCGCCATCGTGGTCTCGTTGAGGATCACCACGAAGGCGGACACGAGCAGCAGGGCGAGCAGGCGCCGGTTCGCGGGCGTGAGCCGGGCCGCGTGCGGATCGAACGGGAGCGGGTCGTGCGGTGCGGGCGCGTCGGCCTGCGGCGAATGGGTTGTCATGAGGTCCCTGAGGTGCCGGAGTGGGATGCGAGCATCAGTATGACCGTCGCGGTCAAGCGGATTCATCGGTCGTGCCCGCACCGGGAGTCGGTGCCGCTGCGGGGGTCCTCCCCGCGGTGATGGAGCCCCCTATCGGATTCGAACCGATGACCTGCTGTTTACAAGACAGCTGCTCTGGCCAACTGAGCTAAGGAGGCGCGCGCCGCGCGTACGCGGCGCCTCGCATCATGCCACGGGCGCACGCACGAACCCAACGTCGGATCGCCTCGGGCGCTGCTGGACCGTCACAGAGTGGTGAGAGCGGAGGCGGGCAGGGTGCAGGTCGCGACATCCCGACCGTTCTCCCGCAGCCGCAGGAGGAGGTCCTCGCGTCCGTCCCGCTGGGCGAGCACCTCCGGCCCCGCATCGAGCACGAGGGTCCCGCCGTCCTCGTCCAGCATCGCGAGCCCGCCCCGCTCGAGCAGCGGCCGTGCGGAGCCGTCGACCCCGACAGCCCAGAGGCTCCCCTCGGCTCCGGCGAGGTCGCCGGAGCCGTCCTGGCTCGCCCACGGCGCATCCGAGGTCCACGTCCACTCGGCGCTGAGGTCCATGCCGTCGCTTGTCCGCGTCACCCACAGCCGTCGCTCGGTCACCTCCATCGCCATGAGGTCGACCCGCACCCGGGGTACCGGGTGGTCCCACCCGCTCGACGTCGTCACCTCGCACGCCGCACTCACGCGCGGGCCCGGGTCGTGGGTGATGGTGGTCATCAGCGGGAACGCGAAGGCGAGCCCGAGGCCGCAGACGAGCCACGCGGCCAGCGTCACCGCGTTCGCCCGGACGGTGGGCAGCGAGCGCGGGCGCACCCGCAGCCACGGGTGCGGCACCGGCGAGCGGGTCTGCACGCTGCGGGTGCGCAGCAGGGAGTCGGCGAAGGTGCGGTGCTGGGCGTCCCACAGCGGCCGCAGGTACCCGATGAACAGGAGGGCATCCAGCACGTGGGCGAACGGGCGCAGCAGCGTCCGGAGCAGGCCCACGGGCCTGCCGGTCTCCGCGTCCACGATCACCACACCGGTCACGCGCTTGCCGGGGGTCGCACCCGTGTAGGCCTGCAGCACCAAGAGCGCGAGGAATGAACCCACGACCCAGCCATTGCCGAGGTCGGCGACGGCGTCGGGCGCCCACGCCTCGAGACCGCTCCATCCAATGGGCGGGTGCAGCGTGGGACCGACGGCGGAGCCCACCGCCAACCACGCCACCGCGGCCAACAGGAGGTCGTCGAGGATCACCGCGAAGGCGCGGCGCCACCAGCCCGCGAGCGGGGGCGCGGCAACCTGCGAACTCGGGACCACAGCGTCCATCAGCACCATGGCGCCATCCTGGCACCGCCAACGCCTGCGCACCATGGTCGAGTGTTCAGGTCGCCCTCACGACCGCACCCGGCGATGCCCGCCCCGCCACCCGGCCGCCGCCCATCCGGTAGGAATGGAGGATGACCACCCCCGCCTGGAGCCTGCGCGCCCTCATGCCCGGCGTCTACCTCCCGGTGATCGTGGTGGAGATCGGCATCGGCGCGATCCTGCCGTTCATTCCCGCCGAGGTCGTGGACCGCGGCGGGAGCCTCGCCACCGCCGGCGCGATGGCCGCGCTCATCCCGGTGGGCCGCATCCTCGCCGACCTGCCCGCGGGCGGCCTGGCCAACCGCATCGGCGACCGCCGCGCGATGATCCTCGCCTGCCTGCTCGCCGCCGGGGCGGCCGCGCTCGTGGCCAGTGCACCGGGGTTGGTGCTCCTCGCCGTCGGGCTCTTCCTGCTCGGGGCGAGCGACGCCGTGTTCGGCCTCGCCCGGCAGTCCTACCTCACGGCCGTGGTGCCGCCCATGCAGCGCGCCCGGGCCCTGTCCACGCTCGGCGGGGTGGCGCGCATCGGCCTGTTCATCGGACCGTTCGCCGGCGCCCTGGTGGTGCGCGAGGACCCCACCGTGGCGTTCTGGCTCGCCGTGGCCACCTCGCTCGTGGCCGGCGGGCAGGTGCTCCTGTCCCGCGAGCTGGCGGGGGCGGCCCAGGTCGCCCAGCAGGAGGGCCACGGCACCGTGGTCGCCACCATTCGTGAGCATCTGCACCTGCTGACGCGGCTGGGCGTGGCGATCCTCGCCGTCGGGCTGGTGCGCGGGGCGCGGATGACGGCGTTGCCGCTGTGGGGTGAGCACCTGCAGCTGGATCCCTCGACCACGGCGCTGATCGTGGGGGTGGCCGGTGGCGTGGACATGCTGCTGTTCTACCCGGCGGGCAAACTCATGGACGCGCGCGGCCGGTTGTGGGTGGCGATCCCCTCGATGATCACGATGGGCGCGGCGTTCGTGGCGCTGCCCTTCACCTCCACGGCGCTCGGGCTCACCGGGGTGGCGCTGCTGCTCGGGATCGGCAACGGGATGGGCTCCGGGGTCGTGATGACGCTCGGCGCGGATGTCGCACCGGCGGCCGACCGCGCCGCCTTCCTCGGGGCGTGGCGGCTGCTGTACGACGCGGGGAGCGCGGCGGGGCCGCTCGGGCTGTCCGCGGGGGCGGCCCTGGGGTCGCTGGCCGGCGGCGTGTGGGCGATGGCGGGCTTCTCCGCCGCGGCGGCCCTCGCGCTGTGGAAGATGGTGCCGCGGTTCTCCGTGCACGCCAACCGCGGCACGCGGCGGCGAGCCGGCATCGAGTAGCCGCGGCGGGGCGGCCGGCGTCGCTGGGGTTCGCCCAGGGCGGCGCCGTCCTCGCCCAGGGCGGCGCCGCCCTCGCGCAGGGCGGTGCACCCGGCCGCAGAACGCCGTCGGCCCGGCGTGTCGCAGCGGACACGCCGGGCCGAACGGTCAGGTCACCGCCCTGGGCGAGGGGGTCACCGCCCGGGGCGAGGGCCACCCCCGAGGGAGCGGAGGTTCACTCGCCCCTGAGGTAGGCGCCGAGCTGGCCGGCCTCGTAGTAGTTCACGCCCTCGTCGCGCAGGTTGGTGCCGTCCAGGATCACCGTCGGCGTGCCGGAGACACCCTCGCGGCTCGCCTGCTCGGCCACGAGCCCCACGTAGTCGGCGTAGGTGCCCTCGGCGAAGGAGTCGGCGACCCCCTGCGGCACACCTGCCTCGACGGCGATGGCGGCGATCTCCTCATCGCTCAGGCCCTCGGTGTTCTCCGCTGGCTGGTTGACGAACAACGCCTCCACGAACGGGATGAACGCCTCCGGGGCGTCCTGCGCCACGGTGGCCACGGCATTGGCGGCGCGCGTGGAGTACAGCGTGCCGAGCGAGTACCCGTCGAGGTAGTTCACCGGGTAGTACACGACGTTGAGGTCGCCGCTCTCGCGCTGTTCGGTCAGGTCCTCGATGTTGGCGAGCTCGAACTGGCCGCAGTAGGGGCACATGAAGTCGAGATAGACCTCCAGGGTGCGCTCACCGGAGGTGTCGCCCACGCCCTCGGGGCCCACCACGATGCCGCCGCCGTCGTTCGCTGCGGCGGGGACAGCGGCGTCGGTGGAGTCGAAGGCGGTCTTCTGCGCCTCGCTGTAGATCCAGATGCCGGCGACGATGACCAGCACGACGATCGCGCCGAGGGCGCCGAGCAGGATGTTGCGGCTGCGGCGCTCCTTGGCGGCCTGGTCGGCGCGGAGCTTCTCGGCCTGGGCGCGGGCGGCCTCGCGGCGCTGCTCGCGGGTGTTCTTGGGGCTAGACATGGGTGGTCCTTAGGGTTCTCGAGTGTGGGGTCGGCGGCGACGACGGCGTCGTCAGGCGGCGACCGGCGGGGCCCGCAGGCCCACCCGGGCGGCCAGGCCGCGGCGCGGCCGCGCGGGGACGCCGACCACCACCCCGGGCGGGCGGGTCAACGCGACGACGGTGACCGGCTCCGGCTGAGAGATCCCCGGGACCACGCGATCGAGGATCGCGCGCACCACGGCACGCATCCGCGTCAGCACGCCCCCGGCCGCCGAGAGCGCCCCGGCGCCGAGGACCTGGACGATCAGCACACCGACCCCGACGGAGGCGATCACGCCGAGCATCGCGGCGCCGTCCAGCGCCACACCGCTCGGGCAGGCCGAACTCGGGTGGAGCAGCACCAGGTGTGCACCCCCGAGGGTGGCCTCCCCCGGCAGGCACGGCCGCACCTGGACGAGACCGGCGGCGGCGAGCGCCCATCCGGTCGCGAGCAGCACGACGGCGGCACCCAACAGGTGGGTGGGCCTGGCGGCTGCGCGGATCACGGGCTCATCCTACGGTCGGATGCTGGGGACGGGATTCCCGGGGCGGACGTCTCACGCGTCCAACGCGATGACGACCTTCAGCCCGGAGCGCGCGACCGCCCGGGTGAAGGCCTCCTCGGCGCGCCCCAGCGGGAGACGGGCGCTGACGAGGCTGCGCACATCCACCACGCCGGAGTCCACCAGGGCGATGGTCCGCTCGTACATCTCCTTCATGCGCCGCACTGTCACCAGGGTGAGGCCCTTGCGGCGGGCGAGGCCCGCGGGGAAGGAGGTGACGTCGTCGTCCGGGATCCCGATGAGCACCACCCGTGCGCCCGGGCGCGCCAGGCGCAGCGAGGCCGCGACCGCGTCGTCGTTCCCGGCCACCTCGAAGACCGTATGGGCACCCAGGCTGCCCGCGAGCGCCTCGGCCAGCCCCTCGCCGTCGAGCGCGGCGGGGTCCACCGCGACGTCCGCGCCGTACCGCAGGGCGGCCTCACGCCGGTGCGCGAGCGGTTCGACGGCGATCACGCGCCCTCCGCCGCCCAGGGCCCTGGCCATCTGGATCAGCAGGAGGCCGATGGGACCGCAGCCGACTACCACGATGTCCTGGGCGAGGCGGGTGTGCGCCAGGTCCCAGGCGTGCAGGGCGACGCCCAGTGGCTCCAGGACCGCGCCGTCCGCGCCGGTCATGGACGGCGGGAGCGGGTGGAGCAGGTGGGTGGGCCAGGCCTTGTACTCCACCAGGCCGCCCTCGGTGACGCTGTGACCGGAGAAGCGCACCCGCGGGCAGAGGTTGCGGTTGTTCTGCGCGCACATCTCGCACTGCTCGCACGGGATCGCCGGATCGAGCGCGACCGCGCGGCCGGCGTGCGGCCCGTCCACCGCGATGCCGGCGAGTTCGTGCCCCGGGACGAGGGGCTGGGTGATGGTGGCGTCCCCGATCCCGCCCTCGGCGTACCAGTGCAGGTCGGAGCCGCACAGGCCCATGTCGGTCATCCGCACCAGGGTCTCCCCCGGCGCTGGGACCGGGAGGGGGACCTCGTCGATGCGCAGGTCGCCCGCGCCGAACAGCCGTGCACGCCGCATGCTCTCGGGCAGCGGGGCCGGGGTGTCGGGCGTGAGTCGAGCGTCGTTGCTGGTCATGGGACTCCGGTCAGGCATCGTCCGCGGGGCCGGCGAGCTGGGAAGCGAGTTCGTCGGCGCGCGCCGCCGCGGATCGCACCGCCGCGAGGTAGGCGGCGCGCACCGCGCGCTCGTCGAGTTCGCCGAGGCCCGCGAGCGTGGTGCCGCCGGGCGAGGAGACCGCCTCCCGCAGCAGCGCGGGGTGCTGACCCGACTCCACCGCGTAGGCACCGGAACCAGCGACCGTGTGCGCGGCGAGCTGCAACGCGAGAGCGCGAGGCAGACCGCCCGCGGTGCCCGCCTCCGCCAGCGCGTCGATCATCGCGAAGACGTACGCCGGGCCGGAGCCGGAGACCCCGGTCACCACGCTCTGCTGGCTCTCCGGCACCCGCACCACCAGGCCGGTGCGGGCGAACAGGGCCTCCACCAGGTCGAGGTGCTCCTCGGTTGCGTGCTCCCCGGCGCTGATCGCGCTCACCCCCTGCCCGATCGTGGCCGGGGTGTTGGGCATCACCCGGACCACGGGCGTGCCGACGGGCAGCCGCTGCGCGAAGTAGGCGGTGGGCAGGCCCGCCGCGATCGAGACCACGGGGGAGCCACCGGGCAGGTGCGGGGAGATCTGGGCGAGCAGCGTGTCCATGTGCTGCGGCTTGACGGCGAGCACGATCAGGTCCGCGTCCCGCACCGCGGCGGCGCCGACGGTCCCCCCGGAGATCGAGACGGCGTACCCCTCGCTGCGCGCCCGGTCCTCCGCCTCCCCCGCGACCCGGCGGGCGACCTCGCCGCGCACGTCGGTGACGCTCACCTCCGTCACGGACTCCTCGGCGGCGATGGAGGAGAGCACGGCGCTGCCCATCACTCCCGACCCCAGCAGTGCGATCTTCATGTCACATCCCGAATGCCTCGTAGAACGCGGTCCCGGCGCCTGCCGGAGCCTGTACATCGATCACCGTAGCCCCGTTGGTCCAGCGCACGTGATCGCGGCCGCTCTCCTGCCAGGAGACCACCTCGCCGACCACCTCGGACCCGACCCTCACCTCTCCCCGCTCGCTACCCTCGCTCGGCAGACCGGCTGCCGCGCGCTCGGAGGCCTCGGTCGCGGTGCGCCATTGCGAGACGGTCACCGCCACCTCCTGCCCGGTCCCGTCCTCATAGCGCAGCGTCCACGCCTCCACCGCGCCCTGCGCCAGCGCCTCCTCGTGCCGGGTCTGCTCTGTGACGGCCCAGACCAGCACGGCATCCGGCAGCGCCTGCTGCAGCGCCGTTTCGGTGGCGCGGGGGCTCGGCTGGATCGCCGGGGTCGGGATCGGGGCGGTCACGGTCTCCCCCGGCAGCGGGTCGAGCACGATCCGCTCCGGTTCCTGAGCGGCGGTGTACCAGGCGTAGACCCCGCCCGCGCCGGCCCCGAGCAAGACGAGCGCGAGCACGAGTGCCAGCAGGCGACGGCGACGGAGGGCGGCCGGTGTCGGCGCGGGCCGCGGTGCCGGGGCGCTGGACATGACGGACTCCTCCCGGGGGGATCCCAGCGTAGGACGCCGCCGAGGGCGTGCCGGGGAGCCACACCGGCGTTCGGAGCGAACCACCGCGCTCAGGATGTCGGACCCAGCGCGTACGGTTCCCGACATGGCGACACGATCGACGGCGCGCAGCGGCCCGACCTGGCGGTGCACCGAGTGCGGCGCGAGTAGCGCGAAGTGGGTGGGACGGTGCACCCAGTGTCGCGCCTGGGGCACGGTGGAGGAGCAGTCCGCCCCCGTCGCGGCGGCCGTCCCCGTCACCCGCCCGACGGCGCAGGCCCGCCCGATCGCGCAGGTGGACGCCGATGTCGTGGCCACCCGGGCCACCGGGATCGGGGAACTCGACCGGGTGCTGGGCGGCGGGATCGTGCCGGGAGCCGTCACGCTGCTGGCCGGGGAACCCGGGGTCGGCAAGTCCACGCTCCTGTTGGCGGCGGCAGCGGCCGTGGCCCAGCGCGGTGTGCGCGTGCTGTACCTGACGGGCGAGGAGTCCGCCGCCCAGGTGCGGTTGCGCGCCCAGCGCATCGGGGCGCTGCACCCGGACCTGCTCCTGGCCGCGGAGTCCGACCTCGGCGGAGTGCTCGGGCACATCGAGGACGTACAACCCGGGCTGCTGGTGCTGGACTCCGTGCAGACCATCGCCTCGGCACAGGTGGAGGGGTCGGCCGGCGGCGTGGCGCAGGTGCGCCAGGTCACTGCCGCGGTGATCGCCGAGGCGAAGCGACGCCACCTCCCGGTGATCCTGGTGGGGCATGTCACCAAGGACGGCGGGATCGCCGGCCCCCGGGTGCTGGAGCACCTGGTGGATGTGGTGTGCGTGTTCGAGGGCGACAGGCACTCCCGGCTGCGGATGATGCGCGCCGTGAAGAACCGGTACGGGCCAACGGACGAGGTGGGATGCTTCGACCTCACCGACTCCGGCATCACCGGGCTGGCGGACCCGAGTGGGCTGTTCCTGTCCGAGCGGGGCCCGGTGGAACCCGGCACCTGCGTGAGCATCGCGCTGGACGGCGCCCGGGCCATGCCGATCGAGATCCAGGCGCTGATCGCCACGACGACCGCCCCCCACCCTCGGCGCGCCACCTCCGGGGTGGATGCCTCGCGGGTGAGCATGGCGCTGGCCGTGATGGAGTCCCGGCTCGGGGTGAGCACCGCCTCGCAGGACGTGTACGTCTCCACGATCGGCGGCGCGAAGGTGGTGGAACCCGCCGCCGACACCGCGCTCGCACTCGCTGTCCTCTCCGCTCGCACCGGACGACCCGTCGGCGAGGGCACGGTGGCCATCGGCGAGGTGAGCCTCACGGGGCAGTTGCGGCCGACCACCGGGCTCGAGCGACGCCTGGCGGAGGCGGCGCGCCTGGGCTTCGGTACCGCCGTCGTACCGCACAGCGCCGGCGAGAACCTGCGCATCGGATCCATGCGGATCCTGCGTGCGCGCGATCTGCGCGAGGCCGCGGAGTTCGCGCTCGTGGCGCCCCCGCAGGAGGGCATCACCGGAGCGCACCCGAACTCACCGGTCGACTCCCCCTCCGGGCGCGGCCCACACGGTGTCCGGAGCACCGAACACGACCGGCACGGGTCGAACCTCGCTCCCGTAGAGTTCTGATCATGTCCGAGTCGAAGCCCCAGGGCCTGGGGAGAGGTGTCCTTCGCTCCGTCGCGCCGGGTACCGAACTTCGCGACGGACTCGAACGCATCCTGCGGGGCCGGACCGGGGCACTGATCGTGGTCGGACACGACGAGACGGTCGAGTCGATCTCCTCGGGTGGGTTCGAGTTGGACGTCGCGTTCTCCCCGACACGCCTGCGTGAACTGGCGAAGATGGACGGTGCCATCGTGCTGAACGGCACCGCCACGCGCATCATCCGCGCGGGGGTCCAGTTGCTTCCCGACGCCGCCATCCCCACCTCGGAGTCCGGCACGCGGCACCGCACCGCACAGCGCACTGCCGTGCAGACCGGGTTCCCGGTCATCTCCGTGAGCCAGTCGATGCGCATCGTCGGGGTCTACGTCGGCGGCGTGCGCTACGTGGTGGAGGACTCCGACTCGATCCTGTCCCGCGCCAATCAGGCCCTCGCGACCCTCGAGCGCTACAAGACCAGGCTGGACGAGGTCACTCAGACACTCTCGGCCCTGGAGATCGAGGACCTCGCCACGGTGCGGGACGTCGCGACCTTCCTGCAGCGTCAGGAGATGGTCCGCCGCATCTCCCACGAGGTCGCCGGCTACGTGATGGAACTCGGCGCGGACGGCCGTCTGCTGTCGCTCCAGTTGGAAGAACTCGTCGGGCCGGCGTCACCGGATCGCACCCTCGTGATCCGCGACTACCTCCCCGAGTCGCGCCGCCTGGAGGACGTGCTCGCCGGCCTGGAGGACCTCGATTCCACCGATCTGATCGACCTCGCCAAGATCACCCGACTGCTCGGCCTGGGCGGGGCCGGGGGTGAGGCGCTCGACGACCCGGTCAGCCCCCGTGGCTACCGCATGCTCTCCCGCGTGCCCCGTGTACCCGTCTCCGTGGTCGAGGCCGTGGTGGGTCACTTCGGGAGTCTGCAGCGCATGCTCGCCGCCACCGTGGAGGACTTCCACCAGGTCGAAGGGATCGGCGCCGTCCGGGCCCGATCACTGCGCGAGGGACTGTCCCGCCTCGCGGAAGCCTCCCTCATCGACCGCTTCGGCTGAGCAACGCGGCGAGACGCGGCCTCAACCCTGGTCGGGGTCGCCCCCATCCGATCCCTCGTCATCGGAGTCTGAGGCCTGCGTCACCGTGAAGGTGGCCTCGCCCGTCAACTCGGCTGCGGGCTGCTCCGCCGCTTCCCCCTCGCCCTCCGCGGGCGCCGTGGAGACCGTGGCCCTCACGCGGTAGGTGCCGGCCTCGGCCACGGGCGAATCGGACGGGCACCCCTGTGCCGAAAGCCGCCCCGACCAGCTGATCACCTGGGTGTCGTTCGCGTCGGGGCCGAGCAGGAGCTCACGCTCCTGCGGCGTGTAGGGACACTGCTGCGTGGACCACACCATGGCATCGCCGGAGGTGATCTCGACCGTGGTGCCGAGGGACCCCAGGTCCACCAGGCACCCGCGGGTCTCCCCGGTGACCACCTCGAGGGTGACCGTGAGGCCCCGGCCGGCCTCCGTCGAACTCGGGACCGAGACCTCGACGTCGGCCTCCTCAGGCGTGCAGGCCACCGGCAGCCCCGGCGTCTCGCCGATCGCGGGCTCGGTCGACTCGGGCTCGAGGGGCTCCACCGATGACGTCGGCGTGGGTTGCGATCCTGGGGCCTGCGAGGCGTCCGTGGCGCTGCCCTCGCCGCCGCCCCAGGCCCGCACGATCGCCACCGCAGCGAATCCGATCGCCACCAGCAGCGCGACGGCCAGCACGAGCGCCACCAGGCGTCGGCGCCGGTACACCGCCTGGCTCGGTCGCGTGGTCGACCCCTGCGTCCCACCGCGGGGCCGGGATCGTCCCGACGGCTGGGGTCGGGGAGCACTCGAGCGCGGCACACCTGGAGGATAGGCGAGACTGCTGCGGATGCCTCCTCGCCGCGCCACACCGCACCCAGCCTCCCTCGGGGTTCACCTCCCACCCTGCGCCGGTCAGGACCCAGCGGGGCCACCGGACGCCCTGGACCTGCGCCGCGCGGTCTGCGCGTGGTTCGAGGAGTCCGCCCGCGACCTGCCGTGGCGGGATCCCGCGGCCGGGGCGTGGGCCGTGCTGGTGAGCGAGGTGATGCTGCAGCAGACCCCCGTGGTGCGCGTCGAACCGATCTGGCGGGAGTGGATGCACCGGTGGCCCGATCCCCGGGCGCTGGCATCCGCGAGTACCGCCGAGGTGTTGCAGGCCTGGCGCGGACTGGGCTACCCGCGACGTGCCCTGCGGCTGCGGGAGTGCGCGGTGGTGATCCGCGACCACCACGGGGGCCGGGTGCCCTCCGAGGAGGCCCACCTGCGTGCCCTGCCCGGGATCGGGGAGTACACCGCGGCCGCGGTGCGCTCGTTCGCCTTCACCGCCCACGCCGTCGTGCTGGACACCAATGTGCGCCGGGTGCTGGGTCGGGTGGTAGGTGGCGAGGCACTCCCCCCGCCCACCCTCACCCGAGCAGAGCGTGAGCGAGCAGCCTCGCTGCTCCCGCGCGAGCCCGGCCAGGCAGCGCGATGGAACGTGGCCGTCATGGAACTCGGGGCACTGATCTGCACCGCACGCTCTCCGCTGTGCCAGGACTGTCCCGTGGCGCGCCACTGTCGCTGGCGCGCCGAGGGGTACCCGCCGGATGCTCACGCGGCACGACGACGTCGCCAGCCCTGGGAGGGGACGGATCGGCAGGCCAGGGGCCGGGTGATGGCGGCGCTCCGCGCCTCGGCGCAGCCCCTGCCCCGGGACGAGCTCGAACCCCTGTGGCCCCAGGACCCCACCCAACTCGACAGGGCGCTGGCCTCGCTGGTCGCGGACGGCCTGGCCACACACACGCCACGGGGATACCTGCTGGGATGACACCGGCGTGCACGGCGCGGGCCTGCCCGGCCGGCGCCCGCCAGGAACTACGGTGGCGGGGTGAGCACACCCGCCCCCGGCCCTCGCCCCGTGCCGTCCCGAGACGACCCCGATGTGGCGCTCGGTCTTGCCCTGCGCGCCGCTCGCAACGCCCTGCTCGCCCTGGCGGGATGCGCGCTCTTCATCGGCCTGGTGGGCGCGGGTGCCGCGGCGATGAGCGAGGTGGAGAACGGCGGCCAGGGCGCCGAGATCGTGATCCCAGGGCTCGTCGTCCTCATGGTCGGGCAGTTCGCCGCCCTGGTGGCGTGCACGCTCGCCGTCCTGACCCTGGTGCAGCTCCTGCGTGGGCGGGTCCCGGACACCTCCCGGGCGCTGCGGGGCCTCTCCCGCGCACTCGGGCTGTGCGTGCGGGGACTGTTGGCCGCGCTGGTGGTCGCGGTGGCGATCTGGATCATCGCGCGCCCCGCGGCGACGCTCTCCGCGGTGCTCGGCGCGGTGGTCGCCCTCCAGGTGGCGGTGGTCATCGGTGTGGTGCGCTCCCGGGTGCTCGCACCCTCCTTCACCGACGTGAGGTGAGGCCGGAGCGCACCAGGGTCTGCGCGCTCGCGTCGTCGATGACCAGGTCCGTCACGGCGCCGGCGAGCAGCGCAGCACGCAGCGGGGCCACCTTGGCCTCCCCGGACACGACACACACCCGCCGCGCGATGCCCTGTAGCTGCCGGGGCGTGGGGCCGGTGGCGCGCGCATTGATGGCGACGTCCTCCCAGGAGCCGTTCCCGCGCAGGAAGACCGTGCACACGTCCCCCACCACGCCGTCGGCCTCCAGTGCGCGGCGATCGGCGGTGTCGAGGTAGCCGGAGGTGTAGACGTGGGAGGGAACCGGGGCCACCAGTGCACCCACCCCGAACAGCGCGATCTCCGCGTGGCTCTGGATCTCCAGCACGTGGCGGACGCTGCGCTCGCGCCACATCAGTTGCCGCGTCTGGGCGTAGTCGAAGAACGCCGGCACCGGGAAGTAGGTCGGGACGGCGTCGAAAGCCGAGGCGAACTGGCTGACCAGGTCGGTCCCGTACGCCAGACCGGAGGCGAGATTGTTCGCTGCACCGTTGAGCTGCACCACCGTGGCGTCCCGGCGGGGCGCGTGCGGGAGGTAGCGGGTCATCGCGGCCACGGTGGTCCCCCAGGCGATCCCCAGGGTCATACCCGGACCGAACCACTCCACCAGGAGCTGCGCGGCGTAGCGCGCCACGTGGTCCAGGCGTACGTCCTCGGTGATCGAGGTGCGCACCGGCACCACGTGCGCACGCACCCCGTACTCCCGGGTGATGGTGCGCGCCATGTCGCCACCTGCGTCGGCCTGCGCCACGTGGATGCGCACGATCCCGCGTTCACGTGCCGACTTCAGCAGCCGGGAGACCCCGGAGCGGGACATCCCGAACTGCCGCGCGATGGTCTCCATCGTCGCGTCCTGCAGGTAATACATCGACGCTGCCTCGTGCATCAAGTCGTCACGGTCGCTCACTGGGCCTCCATCCGATTGCACATCCGTGCACCAGTGTTGCGCATACGTTCGGGATTCGAAAGAGTGGCAATGACCGGTGGCTGCGGCTCCGCCCCCTGCGCCGCAGCCACCGGTCCACGGCGATACCGGCAGGACCGGTGAGCAACGAGGCGACCGAGGAGAGTTCACGTGAGCACCGCGATCACGAGTCAGACCCGCACCGAGGCCCTGGAGGCCATGTCGGACGAGGAGGGCCTGGAGGTCCTCGTCATCGGCGGCGGTGTGACCGGGGCGGGCATTGCCCTGGATGCCGCCACCCGCGGACTGCGCACCGGCATCATCGAGGCCCAGGACTGGGCGAGTGGCACCTCCAGTTGGTCCAGCAAGCTCGTCCACGGCGGGCTGCGCTACCTGCAGATGCTCGACTTCCACCTCGTGCACGAGGCCCTCACCGAGCGCGACCGCCTGATCAAGAACATCGCCCCGCACCTGGTCAAGCCGGTCTCCTTCCTCTATCCCCTCACCAACCGGGTCTGGGAGCGCGGCTACGTCGGCGCCGGCGTGGCGCTGTACGACGCGCTGGCCGCGGTCGCCCCCGGCAAGCGCGCCATGCCGATCCACCGCCACCTCACCCAGTCCGGCATGGCGAAGAAGTTCCCCGACCTGCGCCACGACGCGGCCATCGGTGCCATCCGGTACTGGGACGCCTCGGTGGACGATGCCCGCCTGGTCCTCACGATCATCCGCACGGCCGCCGCCTACGGCGCGCTGGCCGCGCCCCGCACCCAACTCGTGGAGTTGACCAAGTCCGCCCTCGGACGTGTCACGGGCGCCGTGGTCGAGGACCTGGAGACGGGTGAGCGCCGCACGATCAAGGCCGACCACGTCATCAACGCCACCGGTGTGTGGACCGAGGAGACCGAGTCCCTCACCGGCTCCGAGGGCGGCCTTCAGGTGCTGGCCTCCAAGGGCATCCACCTGGTGGTGCCCCGGGAACGGATCCGCGGCGAGGTGGGACTGATCCTGCAGACAGAGAAGAGCGTGCTCTTCGTCATCCCATGGTCGCGGTACTGGATCATCGGGACCACCGACACCCCCTACGAGCAGTCGTTGCGCCACCCCACGGCCACGGCCGCCGACATCGACTACGTGCTCGAGCACGCCAACGCCGTCCTGGCCGACCCGCTGACCCGCGAGGACGTGATCGGCACCTACGCGGGCCTGCGCCCGCTGCTGCAGCCCGGCACCAAGGAGGGCACGTCCTCGGCGAAGGTCTCCCGCGAGCACACTGTCGCCTCCCCCGCCCCCGGCTTCGTCGCGATCGCCGGCGGCAAGTTGACCACCTACCGCGTGATGGCCAAGGACGCCGTCGACTTCGCCCTCGGTGACCGCGCCGAGTCCCTGCCCTCGATCACCGAGCAGATCCCGCTGATCGGCGCCGTGGGGCTCGCGGCCATGCAGCGCCAGTCCGCTCGACTGCAGCGCACCCACGGCTGGAGCGAGGCCGTGGTGGACCACCTGCTGCACCGGTACGGTTCGGCGCTGGGAGACCTCCTGGAGGCGATCGAGGAGCAGCCGGACCTCGCCCGACCGTTGGAGCACGCCCCCGCCTATCTGCGCGCCGAGGTGCACTACGCGGCCACACACGAGCAGGTCCTGCACCTGGAGGACGTGATGATCCACCGCACCCGCCTGTCCTACGAGGTTCGCGACTCCGGCCGCGCCGCCACCGACGAGATCCTCGAGGTGATCGCCCCGGTCCTCGGCTGGGACGAGGCGAAGTGCGCGCAGGAGAAGGCCTCCTACCTCGCCCAGCGGGACGCCGAGGATGCTGCCGCCCTCGCCCCCACGGACGAGGAGGCCGACACCGCCCGCCGCTCCGCACCGGATGTGACGCCGATGGTGACGATGACCACCGAATGAGAACACCGGGGGTCGCCGTGGTGCCCGGCACGGCGACCGCCCGCGAACCCTTGACCCCGGGACGAGAGAACATCGTGACCGGCGCACTGGTCACGCGGGTTCGGCGCATACCCGCGTCGAACCTCACAACGACGTGAGAGAGGTCATCCGTGACTGAGATCTTCATCCCGGAGATGCTGGGGACCATGATGCTGCTGCTGTTCGGTGGCGGCGTCGTAGCCAACGTGCTGCTCAAGGACTCCAAGGGATTCAACGGAGGCTGGCTGCTGATCAACTTCGGATGGGGCATCGGTGTGTTCGCCGGTGTCTACACCGCGTTCAGCACCGGCGCACACATCAACCCCGCCGTCACCGTCGGCCTGTGGGTCAACGGCTCCGACTTCTTCCCGGGCGACCCCGCCCGCGACCTGCCGGCCATCCCCGCCACCGCGGGCAACGCGATGCTGTACTTCTCCGGCCAGATGGTCGGGGCGATGCTCGGTGCGCTCCTGATGTACCTGGCGTACAAGAAGCACTTCGACGCCACCGACAACCCGGGCGCCAAGTTGGGGATCTTCTCCACCGGTCCGGCCATCCGCTCCTACGGGTGGAACCTGATCACCGAGATCATCGGCACCTTCGTGCTCGTGTACGTCGTGATCATGTTCGGTCAGACGCCCTCGGGGCTCGGACCGCTGGCGGTGGCGCTGCTGGTCGTCGGCCTCGGCGCCAGCCTCGGTGGGCCCACCGGGTACGCCATCAACCCGGCGCGTGACCTCGGCCCGCGCATCATGCACCAGATCCTCCCGATTAAGGGCAAGGGCGACTCCGACTGGGGCTACTCCTGGGTGCCGGTCGTCGGGCCGCTCATCGGTGGCGCGATCGGTGGTCTGCTGGCCGCCGTCGCCATCTGATCGATCGCCCGCACCCATCAGCAGCCGCTCCCGGCTGACGAACAAGCAACGCACACCGACGTGAAGGGACAGACACATGGCTGACTACGTTCTCGCCATCGACCAGGGCACCACGAGCTCCCGGGCCATCATCTTCGACCACTCCGGGCAGCCGGTTGCCAGCGGGCAGAAGGAGCACGAGCAGATCTTCCCGAAGGCGGGCTGGGTCGAGCACGATGCACTGGAGATCTGGGCGAACGTGCGCGAGGTGGTCGCCCAGGCCCTCAGCCGCGCAAGCCTGAACGCCTCCGACATCGCCGCCGTGGGCATCACCAACCAGCGCGAGACCGCGGTGGTGTGGGACAAGAACACCGGCAAGCCCGTCTACAACGCCATCGTCTGGCAGGACACCCGCACCCAGAAGATCTGCGACCGCCTCGCGGGCGACGTGGGCCCGGAGATCTACAAGGACAAGGTCGGCCTCCCGCTGGCCACCTACTTCGCCGGTCCCAAGGTGATGTGGATCCTGGAGAACGTCGAGGGCGCCAAGGAGAAGGCCGAGGCCGGCGACCTGCTCATGGGCACCATGGACACCTGGGTGCTGTGGAACATGACGGGCGGCGCCAACGGTGGCGTCCACGTCACCGACGTCACGAACGCCTCGCGCACCCTGATGATGGACCTGGACACCCTGGCCTGGGACGAGTCCATCGCCGCGGACATGGGCATCCCCACCTCGATGCTGCCGGAGATCCGCTCCTCGGCGGAGGTCTACGGGCACGACCGCAAGGAGGGACTGCTCGCCGGCGTCCCGATCGCCGGCATCCTCGGCGACCAGCAGGCGGCCACCTTCGGCCAGGCCTGCTTCGAGGTGGGCCACGCGAAGAACACCTACGGCACGGGCAACTTCATGCTCATCAACACCGGCACCGAGCCGATCCCGAGCAAGAACGGCCTGCTGACCACCGTGGCGTACAAGATCGGCGAGAAGGACGCGGTCTACGCGCTGGAGGGCTCGATCGCCGTCACCGGTTCGCTGGTGCAGTGGCTGCGCGACAACCTCAAGGTGATCTCCTCCGCGCCCGAGATCGAGAAGCTCGCCGCGACGGTCGAGGACAACGGCGGGGCCTACTTCGTGCCGGCCTTCTCCGGCCTGTTCGCCCCGTACTGGCGCAGTGACGCCCGCGGCGCCCTGGTGGGCCTGACCCGGTACGTGAACATCGGCCACATCGCCCGCGCCGCCCTGGAGGCCACCGCCTTCCAGACGGCGGAGGTGCTCGAGGCCATGAACGCGGACTCGGGGGTGGAGCTCACCGAGCTGAAGGTGGACGGCGGCATGGTCGCCAACGAGGTCCTTATGCAGTTCCAGGCCGACGTGCTCGGGGTGGACGTGGTGCGGCCGAAGGTCGCGGAGACCACCGCGCTCGGCGCCGCCTACGCCGCCGGCATCGCGGTCGGCTTCTGGTCCGGCGAGCAGGACGTCATCGACAACTGGGCCGAGGACAAGCGCTGGAGCCCGTCGATGGACACCGGCGAGCGGGACCGCCTGCTGCGCAACTGGAAGAAGGCCGTCACCAAGACGATGGACTGGGTGGACGACGACGTGGAGTAGTCGCCCGCTCCGCTGCCCCGGGCAGCGCGCCTCGGACACCGACTGTGCCCCGCCTCCCACATGGGTGGCGGGGCACAGTCGCGCGCGAGCGCCGGATACGTCTCCTGAATAACGATGTGGCATCAGTGATGCCGTCACCCGCACCTGTACCCACCTCGGCGCCGTCCCTGGGTTAGCGTGCATGGTGTCCTCAACGACGCGGACTCGCTGTGGCCGGTCGCTCCCCCCTGCCGACCGGCCACAGGCATATCCGCACCGGTGCCACGCACGGTCTCCTGCACACCTGGCAGTCTTGGGGCATGGCACGCACGCTGCTCACCGATGATCTGCTGGCCCGCATCCACGATCGTGCCGCGCACCACGACGCGGAGAACACCTTCCCCCACGAGGACCTGGCCGACCTCGCCGACGCCGGGTACCTACGCGCCTTCGTCCCCGAGGACATGGGAGGATCCGGCTTCACGCTGCAGGAGGTGGCTTCCGAGCAGCAGCGCCTCGCGGCGGCCGCCCCCGCGACCGCGCTGGCCGTGAACATGCATCTGGTGGTCACCGGTCTCGCAGCGGCCCTGCACCGCACCGGGGACGCGACCACCGACTTCATCCTGCGGGATGCGGCCGCAGGTGAGGTCTACGCCTTCGGCAACTCCGAAGCCGGCAACGACTGGGTGATGTTCGACTCCCGCACCCGGGCCGAACCCGACGGCGAGGGCGGCTACCGGTACTGGGGCACCAAGATCTTCACCTCCCTCAGCCCGGTGTGGACGCGGCTGGCGACCTTCGGGCGCGATGACAGCGACCCGGAGAACCCGCTGCTCGTGCACGGCGTCGTCACCCGTGAGGGCACCGAGAGCCGCGGGGACTGGGACACGCTGGGGATGCGCGCCACCCGATCGGAGTCCACCGTGCTCGCGGGCGCGCACGCACCCGCGGCCCGGGTCTACCGGCGCCTGGCCCCCGGGCCCAACTCTGATCCGTTCACCTTCGCGCTGTTCACCACGTTCGAGGTGCTGCTGGCCGCCGTGTACACCGGCATCGGTGCCCGTGGCCTGGAGCTGGCCGCCCAGGCCGTGCAGCGCCGTACTTCGATGCGCACCGGGGCGAGCTACGCCGTCGACCCCGACATCCGGTGGAAGATCGCCGATGCCGCCCTACTGCAGGACTCCTCCGTGCTACAGGTGCGGGCCCTGGCGCGGGATGTGGACGAGGGGTACCCGCACGGCGCGCGGTGGTTCGCCCAGGTCGTGGGGCTGAAGGTGAGGGCGGTGGAGAACGCCCGCGCCGTGGTCGACATCGCCTTCCGCGTCAGCGGTGGTGCCGGGTACTCCGCCGGGAACGAACTGTCCCGGTTGTACCGGGACGTGCTCGCGGGGATCTTCCATCCCAGCGATGAGGAGTCCGCGCACGCCACCGTCGCCTCCTCGATCCTGGGGCCGTTGCCCTAGACCGGGCCACGCTGGGTCCCGCGAGACCGTGCCTCCTGCGCCGAGGCCGTGCCCGCACGGTACGGTCTCGGCGCTTCCGCACGGAGACCGTGGCCTACTGCCAGCCCAGGTCGGCCACCAGCCGCGGTAGCCCGTCCAGCGCCAGGAGCCTGGCCGCCTCCCAGTCGTGACCGCCGGGGACCACGTGGAGCTCGACATCGGCACCCGCCGCCAGCAGCGCCTCTGCGATCTGCTCACCCTCCCCAGTGCCGTCCACCGAGGGAATCCCCAGGTAGATCGGCATGCCGTCCAGGTCGCCCGCAGCGGCGATCACCGGGAGCGGGGAGGCCGCGGCCAGCGCCTCGGGGTCCCCGCGGACGACGGCCGCCTCGGGAGTGAGGTAGGGCATGATCGAGAGGATCCCGCCGAACTCCCCCAGGCCCTCGCCGAGGCCGATAGTCAGGGCGCCCAGGCCCCCGGCGCTCATCCCACCGATGACCTGTTGATCGGCTGCCGCCCGCACGGGCAGGTGGTCGGCGGCCCAGGAACGCACGTCCTGGGTGAAGAACGTGGCCCGCTGCGGGCCCTCGCCTGGGTAGTTCACCGGTTCCGAGGCGCGGCCGAGATCCATGTCCGGGGCCAGCACGATCATCGCCGGCAGCGCACCAGTGGAGATCAAATCGTCCAGCGCGCCGTCGAGGTCGGCGGCACCGAACCAGTCCGAGGCGTAGCCGGGGGATCCGTGCATGAGGTACGCGATCGGGTAGTCCTCCTGGGCACCCTGGCTGTACCCGGGCGGCAGGTAGACGAACGAGTCGGCGTCGGGCACACCGGGGCTCGTGGAGGGGATCATCACCTCCACCACCGACCCACGCTCGTTCGTGGTGGCGCGCACCGGCCGGACCCTCTCACCCGGCGGCAGTGGATCGGGGTCGGCGCCGAAGGCCGCCTGCAGGAGGAGGCCCACCGAGCGCCAACTGGTGAAGTATCCGCTGCTGGCACCCCCGATGCCCATCAGTGCGACGGTGACGGCGAGCACGGCGGCAAGCCACCATCCCAGGCTGCGCGCGACGCGGCGCTCAGGGGACCGGCGCACCGCCCGGATCGCCAGCCACAGGAAGACGACTGCCAGGAGGATCGCCACCACCACGGCAGCCCAGATCTGCCACACGCTCGAGACCACCGACCCATTATCGGCACCGTCACGAGCACATGCCGTACCGAGGCGTTGGTTTGATTAGGCTCGTGGCATCCGACGAAGGAGCACCTGTGGTCCAGCGCCAACTCCCCGACCTCCGTGAGCTCAGCGAGCTCATCCGCCTGCGCCCGTTCGACCCGGACGGCACCCGCCGCCGACTCGCCAAGGCCCTCACCGTCGCCGATCTGCGCGATCTCGCCATGCGCCGCACGCCCCGGTCGGTCTTCGACTACACCGATGGCGCAGCGGAGGCGGAGATCTCACTGCGCCGTGCCCGCCGCACCTTCGCGAACCTCGAGTTCCACCCCGCGATCCTGCAGGACGTCAGTCAGGTGGACACCACCACCGACATGCTCGGCACGCGCGCCGCGCTCCCGTTCTCCTTCGCCCCCACCGGATTCACCCGGATGATGCACACCGAGGGTGAGTCCGCCGTGGCACGGGTGGCCGAGCGCCATGGCATCCCCTACGCCCTGTCCACGATGGGCACCACCTCGATCGAGGACGTCGCGGCTGCCGCACCGGGCGCCCGCAAATGGTTCCAGTTGTACGTGTGGCGCGACCGGTCGCGCGGCGAGGACCTCATGGCGCGCGCCAAGGCGGCGGGCTTCGACGCGCTGCAGCTCACGGTGGACGTCCCCGTTGCCGGTGCCCGGCACCGGGACACCCGCAACGGCTTCGCGATCCCCCCGCAACTGTCCCTGAGGACGATCGCCGACGGCGCGATGCACCCGAACTGGTGGATCGACCTGGTCACCACGCCACCGCTGGAGTTCGCCTCCCTGGACTCCTGGGACGGGACCGTGGGTGAGCTCTTGGACTCCCTCTTCGACCCCACGATGACCATGGCGGACCTGGAGTGGCTGCGGGAGAACTGGGACGGCCCTCTGGTCATCAAGGGCATCCAGACCCTTGCGGACGCCAAGAAGGTCAGCGCCGCCGGGGCCGATGCCGTGGTGCTCTCCAACCACGGCGGGAGACAGTTGGACCGCGCACCCGTGCCCCTGCGCCTCGTCCCGCAGGTGCGCGAGGCGATCGGTGAGCGCACGCAGGTCTGGGTCGACACGGGCATCATGTCCGGCGGCGACATCGTGGCGGCGATCGCCCTGGGCGCGCACGCGACCATGGTGGGCCGCGCCTACCTGTACGGCCTGATGGCGGGCGGCGAGCGGGGCGTGGAACGCGCCGTGGAGATCCTCTCCGGGGAGATCCGCCGCACGATGACGTTGCTCGGAGTGAACGCCATCGAGGACCTGAACCCCGGTCACGTCACGCTGCGCTGACTCGGAGCGCTCTCTGCCGCGGTCGTCGCGAACACCGGCTTCCGCCGACGCCCTGGTGAGCGGCGGCTGGTGCGGGTCACGATGGGGAGATGACCACCTCATCGATGCCCCCAGGACCTGTGGCCACCTCCGCCGACCGGCTGCGTCAAGTCACCCTGGTCGTGGTGGGCGCGGCCGCCATGGCAGTCGCAGCGTGGGGCGCCGGTGCCTTCGGCGGCCAGGAGATCCAGAACGCCGCCAGCGGTGCGCTGGCGGCCGATGCCACCGTCCTGGCCCCCGGCACCGGGGCGTTCCGGGTCTGGAGCGTGATCTATCTCGCGCTGATCGTGACCGTGATCCTGCAGGCGCTCCCCTCACGGGCCGCACTGCCGCTGCACCGCACCCTGGGGTGGTGGGTCCTGGCCTCGCTGGTCCTCAACGCCGCGTGGATCAGCGCGGCGCAACTCGGCCTGCTCGGGCTGACCGTGCCGATCATCGGCGCGCTGGTCGCCGTGCTGGCACGCTGCCTGGTCCTGCTGCGCGCTCGGCCGGCGGCGCCACGCCTGGACTCCCTGATCGTGGGCACCACGGTGGGCCTGTACCTGGGATGGGTGTGTGTGGCGACCGTGGCCAACGTGACGGCCGTGCTCGCCTTCTCCTCGTGGGACCTGTCGTTCCTGCCCGAGGGGGTGTGGGTCACGGTGGTCCTGGCAGTGGCCGCCGCCGTGTGCGGGGTCACCGCCCTGGCTGCGGGTCAGCGCGCCGTGGCGATCGGCGTCACCCTTACCTCCACCTGGGGCCTGGTGTGGATCGCGATCGGCCGGCTCACCGCGGGGCCCGACTCCACCATCACGGTCGTCGTGGCCCTCGCGGCAGCCGCCGTCGTGCTCCTGCTCGGGGCCCTCGGGGCGGTGCGTGCCCCGAGGCCCGCTACTGCGCCGAGTCCTCGCGCTTGACGGCGGAGATCTCGAGCTCGAGCGAGATGCGCTCGGAGACCAACACGCCGCCGGTGTCCAGGGCCACGTTCCACTCCAGCCCGAAATCGCGCCGGTTGAGCCTGCGGGAGCCCTCGAATCCCGCGCGCAGCGCGCCGGTGGCGTCCCGGTGCACCCCGATGAGGGTGACGGGGATCATCACCTGCCGGGTGATGTCGCGGATGCGCAGGTCACCGGTGACGGCGTAGGCGCTGTCCTCGACCTCCTCGATCGCGGTGGAGGTGAACTCGATCGTGGGCCACACGTCCACGTCGAAGAAGTCCGCGCTGCGCAGGTGCGCATCGCGCTGGGAGTTGCGGGTGTCGATGCTGGCCACCTGCACCACCACGTGCGCACTGGAGGCCGACAGGTCCTCAGGATCCACCACGAGGTGCCCCGTGACCTCGTTGAATGCCCCGCGCACCGACGTCACCATCGCATGCCGCGCGGAGAACCCGATCCGGGTGTGCGCGGGATCGAAGTCCCACTCCCCCGCCAACATCCCCACGTTGTCGTCCATCTGTTCTTTCCTTCCCCATACGTCCGCGCCGCTGCGTGCGACGGGTGCAACCCCGGCCTGCCGAACCTACCCGGTCCAGCGCGTCGGCGCAGCGAGAACCGCTCGCAGCACCTCCCTCGCCCCACCGATCAGTGCGGCGTGTCCCTCCACCGGCGCACGGTGAAGCGTAATCGGCGCCCATCGGCTCGAGAGCACGGCGTCGTTCAGGCGCGGGGCCACCAGGGGCGCCAGGGCCTCGAAGAGCGGTGCGTAGATCCCGCCGAGGACCACGGCGTCGACGTCCAGGAGATTGAGCGCATCCCCCAGCGCGCGGGCCAGCGCGGTGGCGGTGGTGGCTACGGCCGCCAGCGCGCGCTCATCGCCCCGCTCCAGGGCGGCGGCGACGTCGCCGGGGTCGCCGCTGCTCGGCAGGCCCGCGGCACGCAGCAGTGCGGACCGGCCCGCGTACTGCTCCAGGCATCCGCGGTTCCCACAACTGCACGGTGCGCCATCCGCCTCGACCACGACGTGCCCGATCTCGCCACTCCACCCGTGCTGCCCCTGGTACAGCTCCCGCGCCACCAGGACGGCGGAGCCGATGCCCACGTCCGCGGAGACGTACAGGAACGTCGCCGGGAGCTGAGCGGTCGGCTCGCCGGCCGTCATCCCGGCCCGCATCGGGGTCTGCGCCAGGCCCGCCAGTTTGGCCTCGTTGCGCACCTCGACCTGGATCCCGTCCAAGCCCAGGAGGGGCACGGGGTCCAGGTCGTGCCAGTTCAGGTTGGGGGCCACCTCGAGGCGGCCGGTGTCGGGGCGGACCAGACCCGGAAGCGCGAGCCGCGCCCCACCCACCGCCATCCCGCGCTCGGCGAGGTCCGCGATCATCTCGCGCGCCCGGGTCCCGAGCTCCGCGAGCACCTCGGGCGCGGACCGGCTCGCGGGTGCTGCGGGGCTGACCCAGCGCCGGATCACCGCCCCGGTGAGGTCGACGGCGCAGATCCCCAGGTAGTTGACGTTCACCTCGAGCCCCAGGCCCACCAGCGAGCGCGGGTGCGGCGCCAGGGGGATGGCGGGACGCCCCGCCCGGGTGGGGGCCGCCGGCGGGAGTTCGAGGAGCAATCGGGCTCCCACCAGGGCGTCTACGAGCGTGGAGACGGTGGCCCGGGTGAGTCCCGTGCGCGCGGCGACCTGCGCCCGCGAGATCGGCATCTCGGCGTCGAAGACCGTGCGCAGCACCGTGGAGAGGTTCATCTCCCGCAGGCTGTGCTGGCGCGCGACCGCCGGGGACTCCATTCGACCGAGCCTACTGTCGGTCCAGGTAGTGCGGCGCCGCGCGAGCGTACGCCGCACGCACGGTAGGGGCAGGTGTGGCAGTGGCCGTCGCCCCGACCGGCGCGCTCCAGTTCGGCAGCTCGGCCGGGCCCGCACCCGAGGCCAGCACCCAGGCCGCCTGGCGGGCTGCGCCGTCGGCCACGTACTCCCCGGGCTCCGGCAGGGCGATGTCGATCCCGAGTACGCTCGGGGCGATCTCGCGCATCGCGGGGGATCTCACGGCGCCGCCGACCATGCGTACTGAGCCCACCTCCAGTCCGACGGCGCGCACGGCATCGATCCCGACGCCGAGGCCGCACACGACGGCCTCGAAGGCCGCCCGGGCCAGGTGGGCGGGGGTGTAGTTCTCCAGCGTGATGCCATGCAGCGCCCCGGTCGCGTTCGGCAGGTTCGGGGTGCGCTCACCCTGTAGGTAGGGGACGAGGGTGAGACCGTCGCTGCCCGCCGGGACGCTGAGCGCGAGATCGGCGAGTTGGTGGACGTCGACCCCGAGCAGCGAGCGGGTGGCGTCCAGCACCTGTGCGCAGTTCACGGTGGCCACCAGGGGCAGGTAGTGCCCGGTGGCGTCGGCGAAACCGGCGACCGTCCCGGTGAGGTCCGCGACGGGATCGGCCACGACGGCGCACACCACCCCGGAGGTGCCCACCGAGAGGAGCACATCGCCGGGGCCGAGGCCGAGCGCGAGGGCCGCCGAGGCATTGTCGCCGGCCCCGGGGCCCAGCACGGCGCGTGAGGAGAAGGTGGCGAGTTCACCGACCGCCTCGGTCGGGGCCGCCACCCGCGGCAGGACGATGTCCTCGCGCCCGAAGGCGTGCCGCAGCAGCTCCCGGCGGTAGGCGCCCCGGGAGGCGTCGAAGTAGCCGGTGCCGGAGGCGTCGGAGGTGTCCGTGACCAGGTCACCGATCGCCGTCGACCCCCGCAGTCGCCAGGTGAGGTAGTCGTGCGGCAGGCAGACGGCCGCGACCCGGGCGGCGTTCTCGGGCTCGTGCTCGGCGAGCCAGCGCAGTTTCGTGGCGGTGATCGAGGCGACCGGCACGGTGCCGGTCTCCCGGGCCCAGCGCTCGGCCCCCAGCTCCTCGACCAGGTCGGCGGCCGCCTGCCCGGAGGAGTTGTCGTTCCACAGCATCGCGGGGCGGATCGGCCTGCCCTGCTCATCGAGCGTGACCATGCCGTGCTGCTGCCCGCCCACGCTGACGGCGGCGACGTCCGCCAGCCCCCCGGCCTGCTCGACGGCGACCTGGAGGGCGCGCCACCACGCCTCGGGGTCCACTTGTGTGCCGGCGGGATGGGGCGCGGACCCCGAGCGCACCAGGGCGCCGCTCTCGGCCTCGCGGATCACCACCTTGCAGGACTGGGTCGAGGAGTCGATCCCGGCTACGAGCGTGGGCGTGGTCATGGTCTCGTCCTCCGTCGGCGAGCGTGGTCAGAGTACGGCGAGGTGGTTGCGCCCCCACCGCGAGGTGGTTGCGTCCGCCGGAACCACCTCGCGGCCGGGGGGTCGGGTCAGCCGATGAGGTGCTCGAGGGCGAGCTGGTTCAGCGCCACGTAGTTGGTCTCCCGGGCGCCGGCGGCGTCGGCGTCGAAGTCCTCGAAGGCGCTGCGGTCGGCGAGCAGGTCGGCGATCGACTCCCCGGCGGCCAGGGTGGGCTGCGCGGCCTCGAACACGCCGGCCGCCTCGAAGGCGGCCTGGGTGCGCGGGTCCTCGCGGTAGGCCTTGGCCTTCTCCGCCAGCATCAGGTAGGTGTCGATGTTGGCCTTGGCCGAGGCCCACACGCCGTCGAAACCCTCGGTGCGCGAGGGCTTGTAGTCGAAGTGGCGCGGGCCGGTGTAGGTCGGGCCGCCGTTCGGGAAGCCGTTCTCCAGCAGGTCCACGGTGAAGAACGCCGAGAACAGGTCACCGTGACCGAAGACCAGGTCCTGGTCGTACTTGATGGAGCGCTGCCCGTTGAGGTCGATGTGGAAGAGCTTGCCCGCCCACAGCGCCTGCGCGAGGCCGTGGGTGTAGTTCAGGCCCGCCATCTGCTCGTGCCCGGTCTCGGGGTTCAGGCCCACGATGTCACCGTTCTCGAGCTGTGCGATGAGACCGAGGGCGTGCCCGATGGTCGGCAGGAAGATGTCACCGCGGGGCTCGTTCGGCTTCGGCTCCAGCGCGATGCGCAGGTCGTAGCCCTTCTCCTTGATGTAGGCGGCCACGGTGTCCAGGCCCTCGGCGTAGCGCTCGAGCGCGGAGTGCAGGTCCTTGGAGCCGTCGTACTCGGTGCCCTCGCGCCCGCCCCACATCACGAAGGTGGAGGCGCCGAGCTCGGCGGCCAGGTCCACGTTGCGCAGCACCTTGCGCAGCCCGAAGCGGCGGACGGCGCGGTCGTTGGCGCTGAAGCCGCCGTCCTTGAACACGGGGTGGCTGAAGGTGTTGGTGGTGACCATCTCGATGACGAGGCCGACCTCGTCGGCGGTCTGCTTGAACCGGGCGAGGATCTCCTCGCGCTCGGAGTCCCCGGCGCCGAAGGGCACCACGTCGTCGTCGTGGAAGGTCACGCCCCAGGCGCCGGCCTCCTTCAGCGGGGCCAGGTACTCCCAGGGTGCGAGGTCGGCGCGGGTGGCGTCGCCGAACTGGTCCTTGCCCGCCCAGGCCACGGTCCACAGACCGAAGGAGAACTTGTCCTCGGGGGTTGCTGCACGCACCATCACTGCCTCTTTCGCTCGCAGGTCGCCCTCGACGCCGCGTCTCGCCGTCGAGATTCATTCACCCGTTGAACTTATAGCCTCGTGCGCGTCCCGTCAACGCCGGAGCGCGGCACGTGATCAGCGCAGGGTGAGACCGAAGGTGGCGGCGTCGTCGCCGCCCACGGGCACGAATCCGACCCGCGGGTAGAAGGCGAGCGCTCCCGGATTGGCGCGCGAGGCGGAGGCGTGCAGCCCCTCACAGCCCCGAGCGCGCAGCGCGTCGGCCAGCACGCCGATCAGGACCCGCCCCCATCCCCCGCCCTGCGCCCGCGGGAGCAGGTCGATGTGCAGGTGGGCCGGGTAGCCCACGGGGGCTACGCCGTCGTCCGCCCCACCCTGCCCACGCGAGTAGCCGTAGGCGACCATCGCATCGGACCGCGTGCGCACGGGCGCCGGCCGCGGCCAGCGTGTCGCGCCACGCTGAGACCACCAGGACCCCGCGAACCACGCCTCGAAGGCCGCGGTGTCGTCGGTGCCCACGATGTAGCCGATCGGCGTGTCCTCCTCGTCCGCGAGGACGAAGGCCAGGTCCGGGTGCCGCTCCAGATACGGCAGGAGGAAGAGCTCGGGCAGCAGGTCGTCGTCGAACACCCCGGTCGCATCGCCGCCGCTGTCCCCCGTCAGGACGCAGATCCGGGCGAGGGCGCGATCATCGGTGGGGCGGTAGGGACGCACGGCTGACATGGCGCGAGCATAGGGACTCGCGAGAATCAGCCGGCGGACAGGGGGCTCTCCCGCGGGCGCGCGCTGGCGCCACCCGCCCCGATGGGACTGGATAGGATCGCACGGTGCCGTCCCGATCCGAGAGCGAACGCCACCCCGGCCCACGCGCCGAGCACGGGCAGGGGCAGGACGGCGAGGCCCTGTTCGACCTCCCCCGGGATGCCCACGTCCCCACCCGCCGGGTGATCCTGCTCGCCGGTGCCTCGGGATCGGGCAAGAGCTCCGTGGCGCGGGCCCTCGGCCTCCCGGTCGCCCGCCTGGACGACTTCTACTACGACCACGACGAGCCGGGCTTGCCACGCACGCGCGGCATCGTGGACTGGGACGACGTCGCCACCTGGAACGCCGAGGCCGCGGTGGAGGCGCTCGCTGCCGCGTGCTTCGGCGATCGGCTGATGGCACCCACCTACAGCATCCCGCTCTCCCGGCGCACAGGCCAGGAGAGCATCGACGTCACGGGCGCTCCGGCGCTGCTGGCCGAAGGGATCTTCGCCGCCGAGATCGCGCGGCCGCTGCGCGAGCGCGGACTGCTCGCCGGTGGCTACTACCTGCAGCAGTCCCGGCACCTGACCGCGATGCGCCGATTCGCCCGGGACATCGGGGAGAACCGCAAGCCTCCGCTGGATCTCCTGCGGCGTGGGGCGGCGCTGTGGCGGGACGAACCGAGGATGGTGCGCACCTGGCGTTCGTGCGGCCTGCACCCCCTACCGCGGCAGGGTGCCGAAGAGCACCTGGCGCAACTCATCGCCGACTGAGGCCGCTCAACGCACCACGCGCGGAGAACCGGAGCCCATTCCGGGTGCAGGAGTTCCTCACATGAGGAACACTCGCATAATCCCCCGACGAAAGGCCTCCTGTGTCCTCGCCGCGCGCTACGACCCGAATCCGCCGCACCCGACCGGCCCTGATCGCTGCCTGCACCGCGCTCCTGGCCCTCGCGACCGCCTGCACCCCCGAGGACGGCGAGAGCCCGGACCCCACGCCCTCGGCGGCGCCCGAGGACGCCACCACCGACGGGTCCATCACGGGTGATCTCACCCTGTCCGACCTCGGCCCCGACGGCGATACCACGGTGTTCCCCGGCGGCTCCGCGCAGGCCGCGGTCGACCAGGTCGAGCAGGTCGTCGACCAGGTGCTCGCCGATACCGGGGTGCCGGGTGCCGCCGTCGCGATCGTGACCGGGGATGAGGTGCTCTACACCGGCGGCTTCGGCGTCCGGGACCTCACCACCGGGGAGCCGGTGGATGCCGAGACGGTCTTCCAGATCGCCTCGGTCTCCAAGTCCGTCGGTGCCACCGTGGTGGCCACCCAGGTGACCGACGGTGTCGTCTCCTGGGACGACCCCTCCCACACCTACCTCCCCGAGCTCGAGCTGAGCGATGCGTGGGTCAGCGAGCATGTGACGATCGGTGATCTGTACTCCCACCGCACGGGTCTGCCGCACGCTGCGGGCGACCTCCTGGAGGACATCGGCTACGACCGCACCGAGATCCTGCAGCGCCTCGTGTACCAGCCGCTGAACCCCTTCCGCACCTCCTACGCCTACGCCAACTACGGCACGACCGCGGGCGGCGAGGCCGTGGCCCACGCCGCCGGCACCACGTGGGAGGACCTCTCGCAGGACGCTCTGTACGACCCACTCGGCATGACCTCCACCAGTTCCCGGCACGTGGACTACGAGGCGGCGGCGAACCGCGCCACGCTGCACATGTACCTGGGCGACGGCGAGTTCGAGCACGTCGCCGAGCGGGACCCGGACCCGCAGTCCCCGGCGGGCGGGGTGAGTTCCACCGCGAGCGACCTCGCGCTGTGGTTGCAACTCCTGCTGAACGACGGCGTGGGGCCGCAGGGGCAGGAGCTGATCGCCCCGGAGGCGCTGCAGCCGGCCATCACGCCGCAGTCCTTCTCCGCCCCTGCCTCCGTGCCGCAGGCGCGGTCGGGATCCTACGGCTACGGATTCAACGTGGGCGTCACCGCCGGCGGGCAGCCCAAGCTCAGCCACTCCGGCGCCTTCGTGATCGGCACCGGCACCTCCTTCGTGGTGCTGCCGGGCCTGGACGTGGCCGTCGTGGCGCTCACCAACGGCGGACCCGTGGGTGCCGCCGAGGCGATCACGGCCTCCCTGGCAGACCTCGCGGAGTACGGCGAGGTGACACGCGACTGGGCCGCCGGGTACGGCGCACTCTTCGAGCCCTATCACGCTCCGGTCGGGGACCTGGCCGAGCAGGATCCCCCCGCCGACGCCGCCGCGCCGCAGGACCTGGCGACCTACACGGGCGCCTGGGAGAACGACTACTACGGCGAGGCGGTCGTGAGCGTCGCGGGTGAGACCCTCGTGGCCGAACTGGGCCCGGACGGCGGGTACGTCCTGGAACTCCAGCCGTGGGACGGGGACACCTTCGCGTTCGTCCCCACGGGGGAGAACGCGCCGCTCGGCTCGCTCTCCTCCGCCACCTTCACGGTGCCCGACGGCACCGCCCGCGCGGAGACCATGACCCTGGAGTTCTTCGACGCCACGGGCCTGGGGACCTGGACCCGGGCGAACTGATGCGGGCGGCCTGACCCGGACTCGTCGGCCGTGGCGGCGGCGCCGTCGCCGCGGCCGGCCGCGCGTCAGGCGGTCGGCACCTGCGCGCGGTGCAGCGCCACGATGCCGCCGGTGAGGTTGCGGTAGCCCACCGAGCGCCAGCCCGCCTCGTGCAGCATCGCGCCGACCCCCGCCTGATCGGGCCAGTCGATGATCGACTCCGCGAGGTAGTCGTAGGCCTCCGGCTCCGAGCTCACCGCACGGGAGATCGGCGTCAGGACGCGGTGCAGGTAGAAGCGGTAGAGCGCGCCGAACCAGGCGGCGGGGGGCGTGGAGAACTCACACACGACCAGGCGCCCGCCCGGCTTGGTGACCCGCAGCATCTCCGTCAGGCCCTGCACGGCGGGGTTGACGTTGCGCAGGCCGAAGGAGATGGTCACCGCGTCGAAGGAGTCATCGGCGAAGGGCAGCGCGGTCGCGTCGCCGGCCACGAATGCCAGGTCCGGGCGGCGGCGCTTGCCCTCCAGCACCATCCCGGTGGAGAAGTCGCAGGAGACCACGTCCACGCCACGATCGGCCAGCACGGCACTGGAGGTGCCGGTGCCGGCCGCGAGATCCAGCACCCGCTCGCCGGGCCTGGCGTCGATGGCGGCCACGGTGGCGCGGCGCCAGAGCCGGTCCATGCCGAGCGAGAGCACATCGTTGGTGATGTCGTAACGGCGGGCCACGCCGTCGAACATCCCGGCGACGGCGGTGGGGTCCTTGTCGAGCTGAGCGCGAGCCATGCTCCGATCATCCCACCGGATGCCCCCGGGTCGGCACGCCATGCCCCGGCCGGTGTCATCCAGCGGGCGGTCGGCGGCGGGCGGCGTAGGCTGAGGAGCGATGTCCGCACCCGTCACGAGCGCCACCAGCGCGCCCGTCCTCACCGTCGCCACCCGCGAGATCCCCGACCCCGGGGACCTGATCGCCGCCCTCCCCCACCCCGAGGGCGCGCTGGCCTGGGTGCGCCGCGGCGAGGGCTTCGTCGCCTGGGGCGAGGCCGCCCGGTTCGAGGGTGAGGGTGCCGGCCGGATGCTCGACGCCGATGCGTGGTGGTCGGCCGTCACCGCCAGCGCCCAGGTCACCGATGCGGTGGGACTGCCCGGCAGCGGACTGCTCGCGCTCGGCGCCTTCGGCTTCGACGACCACACCACCCGCCCGGGCGGCCTGGTGGTGCCCCGGGTGGTCGTGGGGCGCCGCAACACGCCCGCCGGGATGCGCGCGTGGGTCACCACGATCACACCCGACGGCGCAGCACACCCAGGCCCCGACGCCACCGATGCCACCGACGCCACCGACGCCGTGGTCGAGCCGCTCACCCACCCCCGCGACGTGACCTGGTCTGAGGGCTCCCTGACGGCCGCGGAGTGGATGCGCCGGGTGGCCGGGGCCATCACGCGCATCCGCGACGGCGAGGCGCACAAGGTCGTCCTCGCCCGGGACGTATGGGCGACCTCCGCGGAGCCGCTGGATGTGCGGGTGCTCGCCGCGAGGTTCGCGCAGGCCTACTCCACCACGTGGACCTTCGCCGTCGACGGCCTGGTCGGGGCCACCCCGGAGCTCCTGGTCCGACGCGAGCGCGGCCTGGTCGCCTCGCGGGTGCTGGCCGGCACGATCCGCCGCACGGGCGACGACGAGGCCGACCTCGCGCACGCCGCCGCCCTGGCCAGGTCCTCCAAGGACCTGGAGGAGCACGAGTTCGCGGTGGCGTCGCTGGCCGAGTCCCTGGAGCCGTTCGTGGCCAGCGCGAACGTCCCCGAGGTCCCCAGCGTGCTGCACCTGCCGAACGTGATGCACCTGGCGACCGACGTGACCGGGGTGCTGCAGGCGGACGGCGAGGGCCGCTTCCCCTCGGTGCTGCGGGTGGCCGCCGCCCTGCATCCCACGGCGGCCGTGGGGGGCACGCCGCGAGCCGTGGCGGTCTCCCTCGTCAGCGAGATCGAGGGGATGGACCGCGGTCGCTACGCGGGGCCGGTGGGCTGGCTCGGGGCCGACGGGGACGGGGAGTTCTGCATCGCCCTGCGGTGCGGCTCCATCGACCGCGAGGACGCGCGGCGGATCCGCCTGTTCGCCGGGTGCGGCATCGTGGCGGCCTCCGACCCGCGCGCCGAGTTGGACGAGACCGAGGCCAAGCTCGAGCCGATGCGTCAGGCCCTGCTCGGCTGAGCCCGCCTTCGGGCGCTCAGCCGTTGCCGCCGGGGCCGCCGAACGGCAGGCCGCCGAAGCCCTCGAGCCCTTCGAGGCCCTCCAGGCCCTCCAGGCCCTCCAGCCCCTCGGGCAGCTGACCCTGCTCGGGCGCCTGGCCCGAGTACCCGTCCTGCGTCTCGGTGTCACCCTCGGTGGCCACGTCGTCGGCGGGGATCGTCACGAGCGAGGCGGTGACGTCGATCGCGGCGCCATCGCGCACCACCGTGAGGGTGACCTCGTCGCCGGAGGAGAATTGCCGGATATAGCCGGTCAGCGACTCCGCCCCCTCGACCGTCTTGGCGTTGATGCCGACGATCACGTCGCCGGCGCGCAGCCCGGCCGCCTCCGCGGGCGTGTCGGAGGAGACGCTCTGCACCACCGCACCGGCGCGGGTGACGCCGTCCGCGGTGGCGGTGCCGTCACTCAACGTGACGCCGAGGAAGGCGTGCTCGGCCTCGCCGGTCGCGATGAGCTGCTCGGCGACGTCGCTGGCCTGGTTGGAGGGGATAGCGAACCCCAGCCCGATGCTGCCCGCGTCCTCGGAGGTGGAGGCGATGGAGGAGTTGATGCCGATGACCTCCCCGGCCGTGTTGAACAGCGGCCCGCCGGAGTTGCCCGGGTTGATCGCGGCATCGATCTGGATCGCGTTCGTCACCACGGCGGTCGTGGAGGACTCGCCCGTGGTGGAGACCGGGCGGTCGATGGCGGAGACGATGCCGGTGGTCACGGTGCTCGCCAGGCCCAGCGGGTTGCCGACGGCCATCACGTCCTCGCCCACGAGCACCGAGGAGGAGTCACCCCACGCCGCCTCGGCGAGGTCCTCGGGCACGGAGGCCAGCTGGATCACCGCGATGTCGGTGGTGGGGTCCGTGCCCACGATGGTGGCCTCGATGATCTCACCGTCGGCCAGCAGCACCGAGATGCCACCGGTGGAGGCGTCGCCCACCACGTGGTCGTTGGTGACGACGTATCCGTTCTCGGCGTCGATGACGACGCCCGATCCGGCCCCCTCACCGTTGGCGGTCACGACCTGGATGGCCACGACGGAGTCGCGCACCTGGGAGGCGAGTGCCTGCCACTGCACCGATTCGCTCTGCGCGGCAGCGACCTGCTGGGTGGTCCCCAGGGAGGAGAACACGCCAGAGGAGGTGGTGTCGGAGAACGCCCCGGTGGCCAGGGCCGTGCCACCCGAGGCGAGCACGGCGGCCAGGCCCGCGGCCGCCGCGACGGCGGGCCACTGGCGGCGCTGCTTGGTGCGACGTGGGGCCGCGCCCTCCGCCTGGGTGTGTGCGTCACCGGACGGGGCGTACCCGTGCTGCGGGTGGGACTGCTGGGCGTACTGGCCGTAGGCCGCGTACTGGTCGGCCGAGTTCCCGCCCGCTCCCCCCGTGTAGGGCTGACCGGCGTAGTGCTGCCCGGCCTGAGGCTGACCCGCGTGAGGCTGCGGGGAGTAGTGCGGGCCCTGCGCCTGGCCCTGCTGCTGCGGCCACGCATAGGCGGCACCGGCCTGGAACGTGGGTCGCTGCGAGACGGGGATGCGCAGGGTGGGGTTCGGGTCGGCGGCAGCCGGCTGCTGCGCCGTCACGTCCGCGACGGAGGGGGCGGCGGCCGGCGTGGAATCCTGCCTGGCATCCTGCGCGGGATGCTGCGCGGGACCCTGAGCGTGCGGCTGCTGCTCGGGCTGCGGGTCCTGGTCGGGGCGGCGGGTGAACTCGCTCATCGTGTCCTCCGTGGAACTGGGTCTGGTCAACTGCCACGAAGTGAATCAAGCGGATCTGGGCCGAGCCTGGGGCGAGGCTGGGAGAAACCTGGGAACCGGCTGCCTCAGTGCTCGGCGGCCGCCGCCGCGATCCGTACCAGCTCCGCGTGACGGGTCCGTCGCCGCTCGGCCGCGCCCGCGCGCTCCAGTCGCACCTCCACGATCCCCAACCCGCGCACCGGTGCCGCGAGCGCCTCGGCGAGCTGCGCCGTCGTGCGCACCTGGGTGTGGGACGCGCCCGCCGCGCGGGCAGCCGCCCCGATGTCCAGGCGCTGCGGGGTCGCGAACACCCGATCGTGCACGCGGGCGTGCTCGGGGCGGCCGTGCTCGAGGGTGGCGAAGATGGAGCCGCCGTCGTCGGCCAGGACCACCACCTGCAGGTCGATCGCGCGTTCCAGGCTCCCCCGCACGAGGCCGCCCAGGTCGTGCTGCAGCGTGAGGTCGCCGAGCAGGGCACGCACCGGGCCCCGTCCCGCCGCAGTGCCCGTGCGCTCCCCCGCGGCCGGCTCACACCGGGCGAGAGCGTGCCCGATCGCGGTGCTCACGCTGCCGTCGATCCCCGCCACGCCCCGGTTGGCCACCACGCGGGCGCGCCGGTCGCCGGCCAGGTCGAGCTGCCGGATCGCCATCGACGCCCCGGCCAGCAGCACGCCACCGTCCCGCGCCACGGCGCGGCTCACCAGCCGCGCCACCACCCAGCCCTCGGGCTGGACGCCCCGGGTGAGGGCGGACTGGAGCTCGGCGTCCAGGTCACCCTGGACCGCCCGATCCGCCGCGAGCCAGCGTTCGGACCACTCGGTGCCCCGCGCCCCGTCCGCACCCTGCCGGGCTCCCGCGGTCGGTCCGTGCTCGGCGCCGGGCGCATCGAACCAGGCCCGTTGCCCCGGCGGGTCCACGATCCGCGCCCGCGCGCGCCCCAGCAGCCGGGTCTGCTGGCGCGAGAGCGTCGGGCGTCCCAGCACGACGACGTCGCTGACCTCCTCCCCCAGGGCGTCCAGGAGCACCGGCGAGGCGCCCAGACCCAGGCCGGGCTGCGCCGTCGGTTCGGCCAGCACCGGGCAGCCGACCTCGGCCAGGGCAGGCCATGCGGGGGCGCCGTCGGCCACGAGGTAGAGCAGGCCGGCGGCGTCCGGGCCGGGCTCGGCGGCGTCGGCCGCACCGTCTGCGGCGGGCGCACCCGGCCCGGTGGCCGCACACGCGCGCTCCCCGGCGCCCGGCCACTCCCGCGCCGGGACGGCGGGCACGAGGGGATCGGCGAACCGGAGATTGAGGTGGCAGGGCCCGGCTCCCGTGAGCAGCCCCGCCCCCAGCGGCGAACCCTCCCGTGAGGCGCGCAGCAGGTGGCCGACGGCGCCCGTCACCTCGCCCGGGTCGCTCACCTGGGCGAAGGCGCGGGGATGGGCATGCGCCCGACCCTCGCCGAAGATGCCGCGGTGCTCGGTGGTCTGGCTCGTGTGCCGACGCACGAGATCGGCGGGTCGGTCGCAGGAGACGACGAGGATCGGCACGCGCTGGTGCCCGGCCTCCACCACCGCGGGGTGCAGATTCGCGACGGCGGAGCCCGAGGTCACCACCACCGGGACGGGTCGCGTGGTGGCGGCGGCGAGACCGAGGGCCGTGAAGCCGGCGGCTCGCTCGTCGATCACCACGTGCAGCCGGATCGCGCCGCCGGACTCCGCGGCGGCGAGGGCGTAGGCCATCGGGGCGCTGCGGGAGCCGGGGGCGAGGACCACGTCGGTCACGCCGCCGGCGATGAGGGCCGCGACGGTCTCCTCGGCGAGCGCCTGGGAGGCCGGGCGGGCGGCGCCCTCACGAGGCTCACCCACGGCCCTCACCCGCCAGCGCGCGGACCTCCTGCAGCCGGGTGAGCCAGGCGCGGCGCAGCGCGGGGTCGACCTCTCCGGGGTGATGCCCATCGGGGTCCACGCTCCCGGCGAGGCCCTCGCGCGGCGTGAGGTCGCCCGCACCCAGCACCGGGAGGGTTCCGTCGGTCGGCAGCAGCGGGGTGGTCGCGGCGTCCCGCTCGAACAGGTGCACGGTGGCGAGCCCGCACGCGTGCGGCAGTTCGGGCAGCGCGGCGGCCAGCGCCAGCCCCGCGGCGATCCCGAAGGAGGACTCCAGCGCCGAGCTGACCACCACCGGGAGCTCCACCTGCTCGGCGAGGTCGAGGCAGGCCCGGACGCCGCCGAGCGGCTGGACCTTGAGCACCACGATGTCGGCGGCCTCGGCGCGCTTGACCGCGAGCGGGTCCTCGGCGCGGCGGATGGATTCGTCCGCGGCCACCGGCACGTGCTGCGCGCGGCGCACGTGGGCGAGGTCCGCCACGCTCGGGCACGGCTGCTCCACGTACTCCAGGCCACCGGCGGCGCGGTCCAGCACCGCCAGCGCAGCGAGCGCCTCCTCAAGGTCCCAGCCGGCGTTGGCGTCGATGCGGATGCGGCCGGCGGGACCCAGGGCGTCCCGCACCGCCTCCAGCCGGGCCTGGGCCTCCCGCAGGGACTGGCCGCGCTCGGCCACCTTGACCTTCGCCGTCGTGCACCCGCCGGATCGCGTGACGATCTCGTGCGCGCGCTCGGGGCCGACGGCGGGCACCGTGACGTTGACGGGGATTCGATCGCGCAGCGGCCGCGGCCAGCCGCGCTCGGCGGTCTCGAGGGCGGCGCGCAGCCACGGCAGGCTGGTGGGGGCGTCGTAGTCCCAGAACGGGGAGAACTCTCCCCAGCCGGCCACGCCGGGTAGCAGCACACCGTCCCGCGTGGTCAGTCCCCGGAACCTGCTGCGCAGCGGGGTGGAGTAGACCAGCGGGGAGTCGGACACCCGTTCAGCCTAGATCCCCCGCGTCCCACCACCCGCCCACCTCGCCCCCACCGACCGTGCCCTTGCGCACACCCACCCCCACCGACCGTGCCCTTGCGCACCCACGCCCGCGCCGAGCGTGCTCTTGCGCAGGCTCGCGGCACCGGAGCCCTGCGCAATCACACGGTCGGCGAGGGTGAGGGTGCGGTGCCGTGTGGTGTGGTGCAAGCGCAGTACGTTGGGGGCGTGAGCGAGACAGCGAGTTCCTTCGACCCCCGCCGGTGGCGCACCGTGGAGGGCTTCGACTTCACCGACATCACCTACCACCGCGGCATCGCGCCCGGTGGCGGCGAGGACACCGCCGGCCCACGCGACCTCCCGGTGGTCCGGATCGCCTTCGACCGCCCCGAGGTGCGCAACGCCTTCCGCCCCCACACGGTGGACGAGCTCTACCGCGCCCTCGATCACGCGCGGATGACCTCCGACGTGGGCGCCGTGCTGCTGACCGGCAACGGCCCCAGCCCCAAGGACGGCGGCTGGTCCTTCTGCTCCGGGGGCGACCAGCGGGTGCGTGGTCGCGACGGCTACCGGTACGCCGTCGAGGACGGCGGGGAGACCTCGGAGTCCGTGGACCCGGCGCGCGCCGGGCGCCTGCACATCCTGGAGGTGCAGCGACTGATGCGCACCATGCCCAAGGTGGTCATCGCCGTCGTGGACGGCTGGGCCGCGGGCGGCGGGCACAGCCTCAACGTGGTCGCCGACCTCTCCCTCGCCTGCCGCCAGCACGCCGCCTTCATGCAGACGGACGCCAACGTGGGCTCCTTCGACGCCGGGTACGGTTCGGCGCTGCTGGCGCGGCAGGTCGGGGACAAGCGCGCCCGCGAGATCTTCTTCCTCGCTCGGCGCTACAGCGCCGAGGAAGCCGAGCGCTGGGGCGCCGTGAACGAGGCGGTGGACCACGACCACCTGGAGGACGTGGCGCTGCAGTATGCCGCGACGATCGCGACCAAGTCGCCGCAGGCGATCCGGATGCTGAAGTTCGCCTTCAACCTCGCCGATGACGGCATGGCCGGTCAGCAGGTGTTCGCCGGGGAGGCCACGCGACTGGCCTACGGCACCGACGAGGCCGCCGAGGGGCGCGATGCGTTCCTGGAGCGCCGGGAACCGGACTGGAGCGGCTTCCCCTACGCCTTCTGAGCGATCCGGCGTGCCCCACCTCCCTGAGCGAGGGCGAGGCCCGGACGCGCCCGCCCCGCCCGAGTGGTCAGTCCTCCACGCGCAGCAGCCATGCGCGCAGGATCCGCTCCAGCGCGGCGCGGTCGGCATCGGGAAGGTCCGCGAGCAACCGGTGCTCGTTGGCCATGTGCTCGGTGAAGGCGGCGTCGATCACCTCGCGGCCGCGGGCGGTGAGCGCGGCGTCGCGGCCGCGGCCGTCGCTCTCACTGCGGAACCGGGCCACCAGCCCGGCGCGTTCCAACCGATCCAGTCGCTTGGTGACGGCGCCGGAGGTCACCATGGTGCGCTCCCCGATCTGGGAGCAGGACATCCGCTCGACCTGCGAGCGGCGCAGCGCGGCGAGGACGTCGAACTCGCCCTCGCCGAGGCCGTGGCGCGCGAACACCGGGGTGAGTTCGCCCTGGAGGTAGTCCGCGAGGCGGGACACCCGCCCGATCACGCCCTGCGGTGAGGGGTCCAGGTCCGGGCGGGCGCGGCGCCACTGCGCCTGGATGGAGTCCACGTGGTCACCACCGGCGTCGCCGTGCGCCGCGCCAGGCGGCCGGGTGTCGCTCATGGATTGATCTTATCTTCCCCGGAAGATAGAGTCCCTTCCATGGAAACATCTTCCGCGGAAACCATGCGGTGGGCCGCCATCACGGCGATCGCGCCCATCGCGTGGGGCAGCACCTACGTGGTCACCTCCTCGCTGCTCCCGGACGGTCAGCCGCTGTGGGGTGCCACCCTGCGCGCCCTGCCCGCGGGCATCCTGCTCATGCTCCTCGTGCGCACACTCCCCCGCGGGCGCTGGTGGTGGCGCGCCGCGGTCCTCGGCGTCCTCAACGTCGCGGCGTTCTTCCCGCTGATCTACCTCGCGGCGCTCCTGCTGCCCTCCTCCATGGCCTCGAGCATCATGGCCGCCGCGCCGGTCGCGATGATGGCCGCGGCGTGGGCCCTGACCGGCGTCCACCCCACCCTGCGAGCGGCCGCCGGTGCGGCCATGGGGGTGGTCGGCGTGCTCGCGATCGTGGGCGCCGCCACCACCGACACCCCCGTCCTCGGGGTCCTGGCGGCCGTGACCGCGATGGCGATGAACGCCGTCGGGGCTGTGCTCTCCCAGCGCTGGCGGGGCGAGCACGACGTGCGCACCGTCACCGCCTGGCAGGTCTCGCTCGGCGGGTTGATCCTGCTCGCCACCGCACTGCTCATCGAGGGTGCGCCGCCCGCCCTGGACGGCCCCGCCGTCGCCGGATTCGCCTACATCAGCCTCATCGCCACCGCCGTGGCCTACCTCGCCTGGTTCGGCGGCCTGCAGCGGCTGCCGGCCGCCACCGTCGGCGTGATCGGGCTGCTCAACCCCGTCACCGGGGTCCTGCTCGGCGTGCTGGTCGCGAACGAGACCCTCACGCTGCGGCAGGGCCTGGGCATCCTCGCGGTCCTCGCGGGCATCCTCATCGTCAACGTGCGCCGTCCGCACCGGGCGGTGCGACCGGCTCCCGCCGCTCAGGACACCGACATCGAGGACTCGAGCGGGAGCAGCTCCACCCAGGTCGTGCCCGGTTCGAGCAGCACCTCCTCGCCCTCGCCGTCCACCAGTTCCAGCACCTCATCGGCCGCCCCCTTGGTCCACCTCGCCTCGATGGACCGCCCGGCGGAGGCCACCAATGCCTCCCCCTCACCCTCCAGGTGGGTCACCGGGATGGGGTTGCCCGCGGGATCCACGCCGCCGTCGTTGGTCACCCGGACCCGCAGCACCACCACATTGGCGGCGGAGAGCCGCACGTCGTCCGCCGAGTAGCTCGGTGCGCCTCGCTCGCTGCGCAGCCAGGCCGACTCCCCAGCCGACCACTCCCACCCCGGAGAGGCCGCGGGGAAACCTAGGTCGATCCGTGCGGTCGGGGAACCCGCCGCGGCGCTCGGCTCCTGCTGCCCGAAGGTGAACGCGAACTGCTGCGGCGGGGGCACCGCGCGGTCCGCGTGCGCGGCGTCGGCCATCACCGGCACGTCGCCGTAGACGTTGTGCGGCATCGCCCGGAAGGACACCCGGTACATGCCGGGATCACCGGCGTCGTTGTCCAACACCTGCAGCCCCGCGTCGATCATCTGATCGATGAACACGCCCTGGCCGCCGGAGAACGCCAACAGGCCGTGCAAGGGCGCGGCGATCGCCGCATCCATCGGGCGCACCGAGCGGATCGGCCCGATGCCCTCCGGCATCGAGGAGTTGAACACCGCGTTGAAGCGGGTGATGCCGCCCTCCACCATCTCCTCCCAGACCACGTCGGCGTGTTCCAGGCCGCTCTGCGGGCGCGCCGCGGAGGAGTTCTCGATCTTCACCGCCACCGCCACCCGCGCCGTGACCTCCCCCTCGATGCCGGTCAGGGGCCAGGAGTCCGGGACCACCGGCTCGGGAGCCGCGCTGCGCTCCACGGAGGTGTCCGGCTGCACGGTGGTGGCGGGATCGGTGGGCTGCACCACCACGGGATCCGGTGCGCAGGCGGCCAGCAGGAGCGCAGCGATCGCGGCCGCGCCCATGCGGCCGACCCCGGGGGAGGACATCACCCCACTGTGCCACCACGATGGCCGGGCCACACCTACTCTGGGGGTGTGCCGCACGATCTCCCCACCTCCGCGCCCGGCCGGGCTGCCGACCGGGGCCTGCGGGATCTCTTGGCCGCGGCGCTGGCCGGGGAGGGCACCCTGGACCTCACCGGCAGGACTCCACAGCTCGTGCCACGGGATCCCGCCGGTCACGCTGCGCCGGCCGCCGTGCTGGTCGCCACCTCGGGCTCCACCAGCGGACGGCCCGACCGCATCGCGATCACTGCCTCGGCGATCCGCGCCTCGGTCGCGGCGACCCAGGAGGCCCTCGGCGGGCCGGGCGCGTGGTTGCTCACCCTCGCCCCGGATCACATCGCCGGCCTCATGGTGCTGGCGCGCGGACTGCTCGGCGGCGGGCCCGTCACGCACGCCGCCCCCGGGCCGTTCCGACCCGACTCCTTCGTCCGGGACGCGGAGCGACTGGCCGCCACGGCACCGGGAGCGCGCCGCTACGTCTCCCTGGTGCCGACCCAGCTGCGCCGGGTACTGAGCGACCCCGCGGCACGCGAGTCCGCCGCCGGGTTCGAGGCCATCCTGGTCGGCGGCTCCGCGACGCCCCCGGCCATGCTGGAGCAGGCCCGCGCGGCCGGCCTGGCCGTGGTGACCACCTACGGCATGACCGAGACGTGTGGCGGGTGCCTCTACGACGGCGTCCCCGTGGGCGCGGCACGCGCCGACCTGATCGACCCGGACCGCGACGGCGCGGGCCGGATCGTGCTGCGCGGCCCCCAGGTCGCGCTCGGCCGCCTCGCCTCCGACGGCGCCCTGCTCCCTTTCCATGGCGAGGTCGTCACCGCCGATCGTGGCCGCTGGGAACGCGGGGCCGACGGCGTGCGCCGCCTGCGCGTGCTCGGTCGGATCGACGAGGTGATCCTCAGCGGCGGCCTCAACGTGGACCCCCACCAGGTGGCGGACGTCATCACGCGGCTGGACTCGGTGGCGGAGGCGTGCGTGGTCGGCGTCCCCGACCCCGAGTGGGGGCAGCGGGTCGTGGCGGTCGTGGTGCCCGCAGCAACGCCGCACGCTCTGACAGGTTCCGCGGGCAGCCTGCCGGATGACGTCCGTGCGGTCTGTGCCGCTGCCCTGCCCCGCGGCTGGGCGCCGCAGGAGGTCCTGGTCACCGACCACCTGCCCACCCGGGGTCCCGGGAAGGTGGACCGCCGCGCGGTGGCCGCCTACGCCGTCGCGCGCCTCCAGGGCGAGTCGAGGGCGGCCAGCGAGGACGTCACGGCCGAGGTCTCGGCGCCGCGCGACGAGGAGTCGCAGCGGACGAACTAGGCTCGGGCATCATGGCCACCGCTTCCCAGTGGGTCGAGGGCGCACGCCCCAAGACCCTGCCCGCCGCCGTCGCCCCCGTCATCGTCGGGACCGGCGCCGCCGCCGGGCTCGACGCCGTCGATCCTCTCGCCGCGCTGCTGTGCGCGCTCCTCGCGCTCGCGCTGCAGGTGGCGGTGAACTACGCCAACGACTACTCCGACGGCGTGCGCGGCACCGATGAGGTCCGCACCGGCCCGATGCGCCTAGTGGGCTCCGGCGCCGCCTCCCCTGCGGCCGTCAAGCGTGCCGCGCTGCTCTCGGGCCTGGCCGCCGCCCTGATCGGCGTGGCCCTGTGCGCCTACACCGAGCGGTGGTGGCTGCTGGTGGTCGGCGCGGTGTCACTCGTCGCCGCCTGGGGGTACACCGGCGGCAGGCGCCCCTACGGCTACCTCGGGCTCGGGGAGGTCATGGTGTTCGTGTTCTTCGGGCTCGTGGCCACCGCCGGCACCACCTACGCCCAGGCGGGCACCGTGAGCGCGGGAGCATGGCTCGGGGCAATCGCGATCGGATCGCTCGCGTGCGCGCTGCTGATGGTGAACAACATCCGCGATGTCCGCACCGACGCGCCCGCGGGCAAGCACACCCTGGCGGTGCGCCTCGGGGAGGAACGGGCGCGCGCGGTGTTCGCGGGCACGCTGCTGGTGCCGTTCGTGGCGGCCTTGGGCATGATCGCCGTCGGCGGCGCGGAGGTACCGCTGCGGTTCGCGCCGATCCTCGTGCTCACGGCGCTGGGACCGGCGATCCGGCTGGGGCAGATCGTGCGGGCGGGCGCTGAGGGTCAGGCACTGATCGCCGTGCTGCGTGACGTGGGCCGCCTGGAGCTGATGGTCTCGGTGGCGCTCGCCCTGGGCCTGTGGTGGAGCACCCAGCCTGGCGCGCTGGCCTGATCGCTACCGGCGTCGCTCAGCCCTCGGTACCGTCGATCGCCGCGTCCTCTGCGTCCGCGTCCTCATCCCGCCGCTGCGCACGCTTGCGCGTGGCAGCGCGGTTCTCCAGCGCGGTGACAGCGGCCACCCGCTGCCGTGGCAACACGAGATAGGAGACCGCTCCAGCGATGAGCACCGCCGCCACGATCCACAACCAGCCACGCAGTCCGAGCAGCCAGGTGAGCCCGCAGGCGAGCACGAGGACGGCGAGGCGGAGCAGGGTGTAGCGAAGGAGTGGCACGCCACCAGGGTAGTCCCGCACCTGTCTCACTCCGAGCCGGTCGTCGTAGGATCGAAGGATGCTCCGCGCACTGCTGCTCCTGCTGATCATCGGCGTCGTGGTCTACGCCGTGGTCTGGCTCCTCCTGCGCTCGCGCGAGGGAGGCAACGGCGGCTCGAACCGGCGCCGCAGCGCGCCGCTCCCCCCGGACGACGACCCCGCGTTCCTCGCGGGGATCGACAAGCGCCTGGCGGAGGAACGCCGTCGACGTGAGCGCGCCGAGCGCCTGAAGAACGAGGAGGGCGCGGCGCCTGAGGATGGTGCGGAGGAACCCAACGGCGAGAGCAACGACGACGCCGACGCCTCCCCGGACGACCCCCGCCCCTGACCTACCTCGCGGTACCTGCAGAACCACCTCGCGGTACCTGCAGAACCACCTCGCGGTACCTGCAGAACCACCTCGCGGAGGGGGAGACGCAGCCCGTCGAGGGGCGGGGACCCGCTCCGGAGTGGCTGGGCGTGGGGCGCGAGGAACGAGCGCCCGGGCAGAGGGGGTCCCCGCCCCTCGACGCCCGTGCGCCCCGCGCGGCCTACAGGCCCGAGTAGCTGTGGAGGGAGTTCACGAAGAGGTTCACGCCGTAGAAGTTCACCAGGGTGGCGATGAACCCGATGATGGAGAACCAGGAGGCCTTGCGCCCCTCCCAGCCGCGGGTGGCGCGCGCGTGCAGGTAGGCCGCGTAGATCACCCAGATGATGAGGGAGACGACCTCCTTGGGGTCCCACCCCCAGTACCGCGACCACGCGTGCTCGGCCCAGATCGCGCCGGAGATCAGCGTGAAGGTCCACAGCACGAACCCGACGGCGTTGATGCGGTAGGCGAGGCGGTCCATCACGTCGGCGGCGGGCAGGGAGGAGAGCACGCGACCCTGCTCCTTCCCGGAGGTGACGGCCCGGTCCTTGGCGATCTGCAGGCCGGAGAACACGGCGCCGACGCCGAACACCCCCATGCCCGCCGTGGCCACGGCCACATGGATCACGAGCCAGTAGTTCTCCAGGATCGGCTGCACCGGTTCGGCGTCGACGTAGAGCACCGTGAGCGCGAGGAACAGCCCGACCACCCCGGCGCCCGCCACGAACGTGCCGACGTAGCGCACGTCGCGGGTGCGCTGGATCCCGAGGAACACGAAGGAGGCCACGAGGATGCCCACGAGGGTGAACTCGTACATGTTCGCCCACGGCACCCGGCCGGCAGCCAGCCCGCGGGTCACCAGGCCCGCGAGCAGCAGGGCGGTGGCCACCCAGAAGGTGGACATCCCGATCCGAGCGGCCTTGCGCACCCTGCCCGACGGCGTCGCCTCCGGCGCGTCGGGCGCACCCACGCCGGTGCTCGTCGGGGCAGTGGAGGCTCCTGCGGCGACCAGGGCGGGTGTGCGTGAGGCCGCCTTGCCGGTGAGGTCGATCGCGAACGCGATCATCGAGACCAGGTAGGCGGTCATCGCGCCCGTCACGAGGTAGAGGCTGGCCTGCCCGAGGTCACCCATGCGTCACACGTCCTTCCGGGCGGGGGCTCCGCCGTCGTCCTGGTGCTCCTGAACCTGCTCAACCGCCTGCTCAGGTGCGGGCCGTACCGGCGCCAGCACCCGCTCCAACTCGCGCCCGAGTCCGGGGTCGTCGTTGCGGGCGAGGGCCGCCGCCGTCACCACTGTACGGCCCTGCCCGTCGGTGCCGATGCGGGCGAAGACCCGCCGTCGGGGCAGGAACAGGGAGGCGCACAGCCCCGCCAGCGCGAGCAGCGCGAACGCCAGCACCCAGCCGAGTGTCGGGTCGTAGCGCAGATCGAAGCCCGCGAAGCGCGGCACCGCCTCGAAGGTGATGCTGCCCAGGCCCTCGGGCAGGTCGACCGTCTCGCCGAGGGTGACGATGACGCGCACCGGCTCCTGCCCGCCCTCGACCTCCTCGGTGACCTGGGTCATGGCCGTGGTGTCGAGCTCGTAGACGTTCTGCGGCACCCCGAGGTCGAGGCCGAGGTCGCCGTACCAGACGTCCAGCACGAGCATCGGGTTCTCGGGGTCCGGGGAGAGCGAGAAGGCCTGGTCGCCGTCCACCACGCCGGTGGGCAGGAACCAGCCGTTGAGCCCGACCTGGTAGTCGGTGGTGGTGTCCGGGACCTTGATCACACCGCGGGAGGTGTAACCGATGTCGTCCTCGGGCACGAACGGCACCGCCCCGGAGAAGGCGAGTTCGCCGTTGCCGTCACGCACGGTCACCTGGGGCGCGTACCCGTTGCCCTGCAGGGACACGGCCGCGCCGCCCACGCGCAGCGGGGCGTTCAGCCGGATGACCTCCGCGCGCGATTCGCCGTCCTCGGTCACGGTCACATCCGCCTGGAAGTCCACCGCGCGGCCGGCGTCGGTGAACTCCGCGGTGAACTCCTCCAGCGTCATCCGGAAGGGGTCGAGGTCGCCGTCGGCGTACCAGACGCCCGAGTCGAAGGAGTCGTAGGCGAGGCGGGAGTTGGCGAACGTGTCGCCCTCGACCACGATCACCTGACCGCGGTAGTGCACGAGGGAGCCGTACAGCACCGAGAGCAGCAGGCCCACCAGGGCGAGGTGGAAGGTGATGTTCCCCGCCTCGCGCAGGTACCCCTTCTCGGCCGAGAGGGTGGTGACGCCCTCGGCCTCCTCGCGGCGGATCCGGTAGCCGCGCAGCGCCCCGGTGACCGCGTCGGCGGCCTGCGGCGCCCCGAGCGGGCTGACGAACGCGGCGTGGTTGTCGAACCGCGTGAATCGGCGCGGGGCCTTTGGCGGTGGTGTGCGCAGCGCCCGGGCGTGATCCACGGCGCGGGGCACGATGCACCCCACGAGGCTGATGAACAGCAGAAGGTAGACGGCTGCGAACCACGGCGAGGCGTAGACGTCGAACAGCGAGAACCGATCCATGATCGGCGCGAGGTCGGGGTAGTCGGCGTAGTACTGCGCGACGCCCTCGGGGGCCTGGTCCCGCTGCGGGATGAAGGAGCCGGGGATGGCCACCACGGCGAGCAGCAGCAGGAGGAGCAGAGCCACCCGCATGGAGGTGAGCTGACGCCACACCCACCGCAGCCAGGCGCGCAGGCCGAAGCGGGCGGGCGCCGCCGTCGCGGCGTCCTCGCGGGGCCCGGGTGGGCCGTCCTCGGCGTCGGGGTCCTGGACCAGGCCCTCGGGTCGGTACCGCATCAGACCACCAATCCGTAGGAGGCCACCCAGCCCTGCACGAGGCCGGCGAACCGACCCCACAGGCCGGTGACGAGGGCCACGCCGAGCAGCACCAGCATCCCGCCGCCGATCCGCATGATCGTCAGGCGGTGGCGCCGCATGAAGCCCAGGGCGCGCGCGCTGCGGCGGAACGCCATCGCGATGAGCAGGAACGGCACCCCGAGCCCGGCACAGTAGGCCAGTGCGAGGATCGCGCCGCGGGCCGGGGTGCCGGTCGGCAGGGCGAGCACGGTGATCGCCGAGAGGGTCGGGCCGATGCACGGCACCCACCCCAGGCCGAACGTCACGCCGAGCAGGGCCGCGCCGCCGAGGCTGGCCCGCGGCTGGATGTGCAGGCGCTTCTCGTTCTGCAGGAACGGGAGCCACCCGAGGTAGGCCAGGCCCATGAGGATCACGACGACGCCCAGCACCCGCATCACCACGTCGAGCCACGGTGCGAGGGCGGCGCCGACCTGGACGAACACGAGCGAGAGCGCGACGAACACCACGCTGAAGCCGGCGATGAACAGGCTGACGCCGATCAGCAGCTTCCCGCGCTGCGCACCACGGGGGTTCTCCAGGTCCACGCCCGTGGCACCGCTGACGTAGCCGAGGTAGCCCGGCACCAGCGGCAGCACACACGGCGAGGCGAAGGAGATCAGGCCAGCAGCGATCGCCACGGGCAGCGCCGCGAGCAGGGGGCCGGACAGGATGGTGTCGCTGAAGGTGGCACCCAGTCCGCTCAGGTCCACCTCAGCCCTCGGCCAGGGTGTCGTCGAGGATCCCGCGCAGGGTGGCGTCGTCGGCGATCCCGAGGATCCGCGCCGCGGGCCTGCCGGAGGTGTCCAGCACCACGGTGGTGGGCACCGCGTTGAGCGGCACGGCGCCCTCCATCGCGGCGACGGCGGCGGCGTCCCGGTCGTCGATGCTGGGGTAGGTGACGCCGAAGGTGTCGTTGAACGCCTGGGCCGTGGCGGCGTCGTCCCGGCCGTTCACGCCCAGGAAGGTGACGCCCTGGTCGGCGTAGTCCTTCGAGATCGCCTCGAGGTCCTCCGCCTCCACCCGGCACGGCGGGCACGCGGCGTACCAGTAGTTGAGGACCACGACGTCACCGCGCAGGTCGGCGAGGGAGATCTCCTCGCCGTCGTAGGTGGTGGCGGTCAGGTCGATGGCATCAGCGCGACCACCGGGACCCCAGGAGGTGTAGGACCCGTCCCCCGCCTCGTAGCCCGCGTTCGCGACGGCGGGATCGGCCTCCTCGGGGGCGCAGCCCGCCAGCAGGGGCACGGCGACCAGGGCGATGAGGGCGGGGAGCACGGCGAGCGGGCCGCGGCGCGCTCCCCGGTGTGGGGCACGCGTGCGCAGTGGTTCAGGCACCGGCGACCCCCGGCTTCTCCGGGAGCAACGCGGCGGCCGGCTCGGCGTAGTCGTGCGTGAGCAGGGTGGCACCGTCGAACGTCAGCGTGGTGACCGAGGCCAGCGAGCACTCCCGGGTGCGGGGGTCGTGCCACAGCGGCTGCCCCTGGAGCGCGCGGCGCAACGCCCAGATCGGGCTCTGGTGGGAGACCAGCACCGCCTCTCCCCCACCGGCGGCGTCCACGGCGGTACGGGCGCTTGCCACGGCGGCGATCATCCGGTCGCGCTGCTGCGTGAACGGCTCCCCCCAGGAGGGGGTGAACGGGTTGTAGAGGTGGCGCAGCACATCGGGCGCGAGCAGAGCCGTCGGGCCGCCCGCGGAGAGTCGACGCCCCTGAAGGATGTTGCCGGCCTCGAGCAGTCGGGCGTCGACCCCCACCTCCAGGCCGAAGGCGCGCGCCATCGGCGCGGCAGTCTGCTGGGCTCGGAGCAACGGCGAGGCGACGACGAGGCGCACCTGGGCGCCGCCGTCGTGCAGGGTGTCGGCGACCAGCTGCGCCATGGCAAGACCGCGCTCGGAGAGGCGGTAGCCGGGCAGCCTGCCGTACAGCACGCCGTCGGGGTTGTGGACCTCACCGTGCCGCACGACGTGGACGAGGGTTCGTGGCATTCCTCTAGTGTCGCAAACTCCCCTGGGTGTCCGACCCCACCCGATCGCACAGCGTCGGGGTGGGCACGCTGGGTCAGGCCTGCGCGGCAGGCACCGGACGCCCGGTGCGGGGATCGGCGGTCACCGCTCGGGAGCCCGCCGCCGCGAGCACGTCGCGCATCGCGCCGCCGAGCGCCGCGAGTTGCTCGCGCGTGAGGACGTCCACGAGGTGATGGCGCACCGAATCCAGGTGATGGGGCGCCGCGACGTCGAGGGTCGCGTAACCCCGCTCAGTCAGGACGGCCTCGACGCCGCGGCCGTCGTGGCGCGCAGCCTGCCGGCGCACGAGGCCACGCGTCTCCAGTCGGGAGACGGTATGGGTGACACGGCTTCGGGTGTGGGCGAGGCTCGCCGCGAGCTCGGACATCCGCAGGGTCCAGTCCGCAGACTCCGAGAGCCGCACGAGGATCTCGTACTCCGGCAGGGACAAGCCATCGGTGAGTTCCAGGTCCCTGCTCAGGACGGCGAGCAGGTGCGTCATGCCGACCACGGCGGCACGCCAGTCTCGTTGTTCATCGGGATCGAGCCAGCGGATCTCGCTCGAACGCCCCCGTTCCGCTTCCATGGGACTGAGCCTAGGTCGAGACCAGGCCCCGCGATGGGATTCAGTTGGGACCCCGCCGAACCGGGAGCGCCAAACCGTCTCATGCCATGCCAGACGTCATCCTGACACCCCCCGGCCGGAGAGCGCCGTCGCGCGGCGGGCCACGCCCCCATCCATTTACTTGTCTCTACAACGACAACGTGGTAGACACTTGCTTGTTCAACCAATTCTGACCGGAGGACACCATGAGCATCCCCGCCGCCACCTACGCCATCGACGCCTCGCACAGCGAGGTCGCGTTCACCATTCGTCACGCCGGCATCGCCAAGGTCCGCGGGCGCTTCACCCAGTTCGCCGGCGAGATCGTGGTCGCCGAGAACCTCGCCGACTCCACCGCCAACGCCACCATCCAGGCCGCCAGTGTGGACACCGGCAACGCCCAGCGCGACGGCCACCTGAAGACCTCGGACTTCTTCAACACCGAGACGCTGCCGGAATGGACCTTCGCCAGCACTGGCGCAACCGGCAGCGGCGAGGAGTTCACCCTGGCCGGGGACCTCACGGTCAACGGCATCACCAAGCCTGTCGAACTGGATGTGGAGTTCAACGGCGCCAACAAGGACGCCTACGGCGCCGAGCGCATCGGGTTCTCCGCCACCACCGAGATCTCCCGGGCGGACTACAACGTCACCTGGAATGCCCCCCTGGAGGGCGGCGGCGTGCTGCTGGGCGACAAGGTGAAGATCTTCATCGAGATCTCCGCGGTCAAGCAGGCCTGAGATCGTGCGCCGCGGCGCCGGTGCCGGGAGACCGGCGCCGGCGCCGCGCGCGTTCTCCAGCGCGGCCGGCAGCGGCCCGGTCGATCAGCCCTCGAGGGCCTCGCGCAGCCGCTGCGGGACCACCCGGTAGCGAGCGATCTCTCGACCGTCCACCAGCACCACAGGAACCGCGTCACCGAAGGCCTCACGCAGCACCGGATTGTCGTCGACGTCCACCGCGGCCCACCGCACACCGACCGCGGCAGCCACCCGCGCCACGTCGGGCGCCGCCTCCTGGCACAGGTGGCATCCGCGTCGCTGCAGGAGGAGTACTCGCACGTCGATCCCGCCGGGCGCGGCCTGCTCGTTCACGCTCCCGACCCTACGCGGCGCGCCGCCCGCACGCCCCCTCGACCCCCTAGGCTTGGACAGATGACCGACGCCGACGGCCGCCGAGCCGACCCCCCGCAGCGCGCCACCGCGGCGGCGTTCTTCGACGTCGACAACACCCTGCTGCGCGGGGTGAGCACCTTCTACCTCGCCCGAGAGATGCACGAGGTCGGCTTCTTCGACCGCAAGGACCTGGCCGCGATCAGTCGCGAGGCCCTGCGCTACGCCCTGCGCGGCGAGCGCAACTCTCGCCTCGCGGGCATCCAGGAGCGGGCGCTCGGCATGGTGGCCGGGCACACCCGCGCTGAGCTCGCCGCCGTCTGCGAGAGCGCCTACGACCACGCCCTGGCGCACCGGATCTTCCCGGGGGCGCGCGCCATCGTCGAGTCACACCTGGCGTCCGGCAACGAGGTGTGGCTCGTCACCGCGAGCCCGATCGAGGTGGGCTCACTCCTGGCGAAGCGACTGGGTGCGACCGGCGCACTGGGGACGGTGGCCCAGGTCGAGGGCGACCGGTACACCGGGCGCCTGGAGGGGAGCCTCATGCACGGCGAGACCAAGGCCCGAGCCATCCGGGACCTGGCCGATCGGCGTGGCCTGGACCTGGCGACATCCAGCGCCTACGGCGACTCCGCGAACGACCTGCCCATGCTGCGCACGGTCGGGCACCCGGTGGCGGTCAACCCGGATCGGCGGCTGCGACGCGTGGCACAACACGAGGGCTGGCCGATCCGGCGCTACACCCACGAGTCGAAGTCCTCCACGGCGCTGCGGATCTCCGTCCTGGCGGCGATCGCCGCCACGGGCATCGTGCTCCACCGCGCAACACGGCGCCCCGGCGGGGCGTGATAGATCACACCCGGCATGGAGACGTGCGAATCTACGCATGACCTCCACATTTCTTCAGCCCGTTATCTCACCTGGGGTATACCATCGAGCGCATGACGACTCTTGAGGACGACACCACGCCGCTCGCCGTGATCGGCACGCTGATCCGCAGCGCCCGCCAGCACAAGGGCCTCACGCAGGCCCAACTCGCCGAGAGCCTGTCCACCTCGCAGAGCGCCATCGCCCGGATCGAGCAGGGAAGCCAGAACCTCTCGGTCGACATGCTCGCTCGCATCAACGCGGCACTCGAGGCCGACCTGCTGCCCTTCGCCGGCACCACCCGGCCCACCCACCTGCGGGTCACCGGGGCACAGCAGCTCTCCGGCACGATCACCGTGAACTCCTCCAAGAACGCGGCGGTCGCGCTCCTGTGCGCCTCCCTGCTCAACCGCGGTCGCACCGTGCTGCGCCGCGTGGCCCGCATCGTGGAGGTCGACCGGATCGTGGCCGTCCTGCGCTCCATCGGGGTGCAGGTGACGTGGTCCGAGGACGGGCACGACCTCGAGATCGTGCGACCCGAGCACCTCGACCTGAGCGCGATCGACAACGACGCCGCGCGCCGCACCCGCAGCATCATCATGTTCTTCGGTCCGCTGCTGGGGCAGGAGCCCGCGTTCGACCTGCCCTACGCCGGTGGATGCGACCTGGGCACACGCACCGTGGAGCCGCACATGATCGCCCTGCGGCCCTTCGGCCTGGACGTCTCCGCCTCGGCGGGCGTCTACCACGCGGCCGTGGCACCCAACACGGGCGAGCGGGTGCGTGTGGTGCTCACCGAGCGGGGCGACACGGTGACGGAGAACGCCATCATGGCCGCCGCCGGGCGTGAAGGGGTGACCGAGATCCGCAACGCCTCCCCGAACTACATGGTGCAGGACCTCTGCTTCTACCTCGAGTTGCTCGGCATCCGCATCGACGGCATCGGCACCACCACCCTCACCGTGCACGGGGCGGGCGAGATCAACGCCGATGTGGAGTACCAGGTCTCCGAGGACCCGGTCGAGGCGATGAGCATGCTCACCGCCGGGATCGTCACGAACTCCGAGATCACGGTGGCCCGGGTGCCGATCGAGTTCATGGAGATCGAGCTGGCGGTGCTCTCGGAGATGGGGCTGCGCTACACGCTGAGCGAGGAGTACCCGGCGCTGAACGGCCGCACCCGCCTGGTGGACCTCACGGTGCACCCGAGCGCGTTGAAGGCGCCGATCGACAAGATCCACCCGATGCCCTTCCCCGGCCTGAACATCGACAACCTGCCCTTCTTCGCGCTCATCGCGGCGTGCGCCACCGGCCACACCACGATCCACGACTGGGTCTACGACTCCCGCGCGATCCACCTCACCGACCTGACTCGGCTGGGCGCGAATGTGCGCCTGCTGGACCCGCACCGCCTGGACGTCACCGGCCCGACCCACTGGTCCGGCGCCGAGGTGAGCTGCCCGCCGGCGCTGCGCCCCGCCGTCGTGATCCTGCTGGCGATGCTCGCCGCGAAGGGGACCAGCGTGCTGCGCGGGGTGGACATCATCGCGCGCGGCTATGAGCAGCTCGCCGACCGTCTGCGCGAGCTCGGTGCACACATCGAGACCTTCCGCGACTGACGCACCACCCGCTCTCCCGCCCGGGCGGGTGACATGACGACGAAGGGCCCCGCCGGATGGCGGGGCCCTTCGTCGTCGCGGGCGTCACACGGACGCGCGCCTCACTTCTTGTTGCGGCGCTGGTGACGCGTACGACGCAGCAACTTGCGGTGCTTCTTCTTCGCCATGCGCTTGCGGCGCTTCTTGATGACGGAACCCATGGGAACCTCGCTCGTGTCGACAGATGCTTCTCGGATCCACCGCGACAGTGGACGCCCGATGGAGCAGACTGACGTCGCGTGGAACACAATCCCGCCTATCCTACGCCCCAGGCTCGCATGCTCGCGCCGCGATCCGCGAGGAGCACCCTCGGCGGGGTTTCCTGACAAGACGGGCCCAGTTCGTCATTTCCCACAACCGTCGCGCGTCAGCCCGGCGCCCGCGCGCCACCGGCGCCGCGATCGACATCACCGCAGGTAAGAGCCGCATCGAGGCGGTTCGAGGGGAGCACGGCAACCCTCCACCACGCACACTTGACCGATTGATGACCAAGGCCATACCGGTATGGTTCTGCGCGCTCATAGCGGCGAGCGATTTCGCCGCGCCTACACAACTAGCGACATACGACACGAACGCATCTCACGAGAGGCACGCCATGTCATCGGAGCATGACAATCAGATGAAGAGACCCGCGCAGGAGGGGCAGCGCAAGAAGGTCGCCGAGGTCCTGAAGGAGGTCGTCACCTCCCCCGGCAAGGTCCACCCGGCCCTCATCCCCGGCATCGGGGTGGAGAAGACTGGTCGTCAGTTCCAGACCAACTGGACCGTGTTCGCCGTCGCGGCCGCCATGACCCTCGGGGTGATCCTGTGGGCGGTCTTCGACCCGGAGAGCATCACAGCGGTCGGCTCGACCTCCCTGGCCTGGGTCTCCAGTAACTTCGGTTGGCTCTTCGGTGGCCTGGCCATCATCATCGCCGCCTTCATGTTGGTCCTCGGCTACGGCCGCACCGGCGGCGTGCGGCTGGGGGCGGACGACGAGAAGCCCGAGTTCTCCACCACCTCGTGGATCGCGATGCTCTTCTCCGCGGGCATCGGCATCGGCCTGTTGTTCTACGGTCCCTACGAGCCCCTGATCTACTTCCTCGATCCGCCCTACGGCTTCGATGTCGAGCCCGGCACGGTCGATGCCATGCAGACCGCCATGGCCCAGGTGATGCTGCACTGGGGTCCGGTCGCCTGGGCCTTCTACGCCCTGGTCGGCGGAGCCATCGCCTACAGCGCATACCGGCGCGGGCGCCCCCCGCTGATCTCGGCAATCTTCGAGCCGCTGTTCTCCAAGGGCACCTCCCGGGTCGTGGGCCCCGTGATCGACATCTTCGCGATCATCGTGACGCTGTTCGGCACCGCCGTCTCCCTGGGCATCGGGACACTGCAGATCACCCGCGGCTTCGAGGTGGTCACCGGACTGGGGCCGATGGGCAACGGCTTCCTGATCGGCGTCGTGGCGCTGCTCGGCGTGCTGTTCGTGCTCTCCGCCGTCTCCGGCATCAAGCGCGGCATCCGTCTGCTCTCGAACATCAACATGGCGCTGGCCGGCGCACTCGGCGTGTTCGTGTTCATCGTGGGACCCACCCTGTTCCTGCTGAACTTCATCCCCACGGCACTGCTGGAGTTCTTCAATGAGCTCGGGACCATGCTGGTGCGCAACCCGAACCAGGGCGAGGAGGCCGCGGCCTTCATGCAGGGCTGGACCACCTTCTACTGGGCGTGGTGGGTCTCCTGGACGCCCTTCGTGGGGATGTTCATCGCGAAGATCTCCCGCGGTCGCACGCTGCGCGAGTTCGTCACCGTCGTCATCATCGTCCCCTCCATCGTCTGCCTGGTCTGGTTCGCCGTGTTCGGCGGCACCGCGATGTGGATGGAGATGGAGGGACTGGGGATCAGCGCGCTCGGCTCCGGTGAGGAGATCCTGTTCGGGGTGCTGAACAACCTGCCGATCGGCGCCGCGACGTCCGCGATCGCGATGCTCTCGATCATCATCTTCTTCGTCACCTCGGCCGACTCCGCCTCCATCGTGATGGGGTCGATGTCCCAGCAGGGCCGCCCCGAGCCGTCCACCTGGGTGACCATCCTGTGGGGCGCCATGCTGGCCCTCGTGGCCGGCTCGCTGCTCCTGGCCGGTGGCCAGGACGCGCTCTCCGGCCTGCAGTCGATCATGGTGGTCTCCGCGCTGCCGTTCGCGATCGTGGTGATCGGCATCATGATCGCCTGGGCCAAGGACCTGCGCACCGATCCGTACATGCTGCGGTACAAGTACGCGCGCGCCGCGATCGCCCAGGGTGTGCGGGAGGGCATCGCCGAGCACGGCGACGACTTCTACTTCGGTGCCTCCGAGGCCGAGCCGGACTCCGGCGCCGGTGCGTGGCTGGACTCCGAGGACCCGGAACTCTCCGAGTGGTACGTCGAGGCCGCGACCGGGGAACTCTCCGCGGTGACCGCGCAGGACGTGCAGCGCGTCCTGGACCCCGGCCACATCCAGCCCCGGGGCCCGCAGGACCCGAGTCACACCGCCTCCGGCGATGCGTCCCTCACCGTCGGCGAGGACCGGCACGCGAAGGACTGACCTGCGCGCGCTCCCGCGCGAGAACGGCGGCCCGGATCACCCCAGCGGTGGTCCGGGCCGCCGTCGTCCTGCGGCTCGGACGCGCGCGGCAACGACAGTCCGGGCCGAGCCTCCAGGAGGGGTGTTCCGTAGGAGCGGTCAGGAGGAGCGGTCAGTAGGAGGGGTCGATGCCGTGGGCCGGGAAGACCGCGTTGCGGGTGGCCATGATGGCCCGATCCACCTCATCGGCGGGGTCGAAGCCCGCCGAGAACGGCCTCAGCGTGACCGGCACGCCGTCGCCCCAGTACTCCGGGGCCGGCAACCGCAGCCGGTTCTCCACCGCGCCACGCCACCGCTCGGGCAGCCTGCGGGAGAGGTCGGGGACGACCCCGGCACTGATCGCGGCCAGGCCCGCCCACACTCGGGGCACCACCTCCACCACCGTGTAGCCGCCGCCGCCGGTGGCGACCCACCGGCCGCCGGCGTGCTCGGCGGCAAGGTCCCGGATCATGGTGGCAGCGGCCAACTGGTGCTCCACGCTGACCCGCAGGTTGGTGAGCTGATCACTGCCATGGGCGTCGCAGCCGTGCTGGCTCACGATGACATCCGGGGCGAACTCCGCCAGCAGCGGGGGCACGATCGCCTCCACCGCACGCAGCCACGCGTCGCCCCCGGTCCGGGCCGGGAGGGCCACGTTCACCGCGCAGCCCTCGGCGCCCGGGCCACCGGTCTCGCTGGCGTACCCCGTCCCGGGGAACAGGGTCAGCGGCGACTCGTGCACCGAGATCGTCAGGACGTCCGGATCGTCCCAGAACACTGCCTGCACGCCGTCGCCGTGGTGGGCGTCCAGGTCCACGTACGCGACCCGGCGCGCCCCCTGGCGTTGCAGCCACCGGATGGCCACGGCGACGTCGTTGTAGACGCAGAACCCAGAGGCGCGTCCCGGCATCGCGTGGTGCATGCCGCCCGCGATCGACAGGCCGTGGGGCAGGTCCCCGCGCCACACCGCCTGTGCGGCAGCGAGCGTGGACCCCACGATGCGGCAGGCTGCCTCGTGTATCTCGGGGAAGACCGGGTTGTCCTGCGACCCCAGGCCGAACGCCGCCGCCTGGTCCGGCGTGAGGTCCCCACGGGCGGCGTCCTGCACGGCGGCGACGAAGGCCGGGTCGTGCACGGTGGCGAGGAGTTCGCCGTCCACCGGCACGGGGTCCACCTCCACGATGCCGGGGACGGCGAGCGCCTTGACGAGGTCCCGGGTGAGCGAGAGCCGGATCGGCGCCATCGGGTGCCCGGGCCCGAAGTCGTAGCGCGGCAGGTCCTCGGCCCATGCGAACGCCGTGCGCGCCGGGATGTCAACGCCGTGATGCATGCCGCCTCCGCTCCATCGAGTGTGACCACCCTATGTGCCTGCCGACCGTCCACCGGCACTGCGGTGCCGACGGCGCGGCGCCCGGGCATGCCGGTGGCCCGGGTGCGCAACGCACCCGGGCCACCGTGAAGCGTCTCGGACGCCCTACGCCTGCGTCGGGTGCAGGCTGAAGGCGGGCGCCTGCGCGCTCAGGTCCGCGTCCAGCGTGAGCGCGTCCAGGGCCGGCGCCGTGTCCGGGGAGACGAACACCCGGGCCGGGCCGGAGTCCACCACCTGATCTCCGTCCACCGGTTCGGGTGCCAGGGACAGCACGATCCCGTTCGCATCCTCGGGCGAGCGGGCGATCCGCAGGCCACCGCCCTCGGGCAGGTCGGCCTTGGTGGCGATGTCCTGGACGGCCGTCACGGCGTCGTCGGTCAGGGTCAGCATGGGCAACTCCTCTCGTCGGGGTCCCTCCAGGCCACCCCAGTCGGGCACCGGAACGCAACCGTCTCGCGCCCGATCGCGCCGATCCACTCAGCATGTGAGAACGGGTCTTCCGAGCAGAGACCGGGGCTCGACGCCTTCTCCCGCGACCCGTACGGTCGCGCGACGCGCACGTCGCGCGCGAGGCCTCAGCCGGCGAAGAGCACCTCACCGTGCGCACCGAGCACCCGCGCGACCGGCCGGCCTGCCCCGGTGAGATCCAGCTCGACCTCGAGGCCGGCATCGCTGCCGGGATCGGCGCAGCGGTAGACGCAGCGGGTGTTGGTCAGTTCCACCATGGTGGTGCGGGCACGGTGCAACCACGGGTGCCGCCGACGCAGCGCTGCCAGCGCACGGTAGGCGCCCTGCACCCGGTCACCGTGCGCCGTCCCGGACAGGTCCGTCGCGCTCGCGGCGTCCGGGAGCGCCGGCCGGATCGCGTCGTCGCCGCCGATCCGTTCCTCCTTGAGCGCCTCCAGACCCCACTCGTCGCCGTAGTACACGCTCGGCACGCCGGCGACGGTGAACAGCACGGTCGCCGCGAGCACCGCCTTGTCCGCGCCGACCCGGCTGGCGATCCGGGTGACATCGTGGTTGCCCACGAACGTCATCGGGGCGAAGGTCTCGGCGAACTCACCGTGCCGGCGCAGGTTCCAGTCCAACTCGAACAGGTTCTCCTCCCGCAGGCTGCTCCAGATCGCCTTCCACAACTCGTACTGCGTCACGGAATCCAGCCCCGAGGCGGACACATACCCCGGGTAGTCGCCGTGGATCATCTCCCCCACGAACCAGGCCTGCGGGTGTCGCTCGCGCACCCGGGGCAGCACGCGTGCCCAGAACGCGGCGGGCACGGCGTAGGCGGCGTCCAGGCGCCAGCCGTCCGCTCCCGCGTCGAGCCACTGGATCATCACGCGCGCGACCTCCGCAGCCACCGCCGGGTTGGAGTGGTTGAGGGCCACGAGGGAGCCATGCCCCTCGAAGTCCGCCGGGCGCGGCCCGCCGGCCGCGTCCCAGTCGATGCGGAAGAAGTCGGCGCGTGCGCCGGCGGGCCCCTCCGCGAGCGCCTGCCGCACCCAGGGGTGGTGCTCGCCGACGTGGTTGAAGACACCGTCCAACAGCACCCGGATGCCGCGCTCGTGGCATGCCGCGACGAGAGCGTCGAAGTCCGCACGGTCACCCAGTCGCGGGTCGATCACGTCGAAGTCGACGGTGTCGTAGCCATGGCTGCCCGAGGCGAACACGGGCCCCAGCGCAAGGCCGTTCAGGCCGAGGTCGATGAGGTGATCGAGCCACCCGATCAGGTCGCGCAGTGTGCGTCCATCCCCGCCTGCGCCCGTGGGCGCCTCATCCGGGCGGATCGGTGCACCGAGCGCCCCCAGCGGGTAGACCTGCCACCACATCACGTGCTGCGTCCAGTCGGGAGCCGTCTGCTGTGTCATCCGAGTGCCTCCTATTGAGTGGGACTCAGTTCAGCATAGCCCCGCTACTGAGTGTGACTCAACAAACCGGGCGTACCGCTGCCCGGGCGATCCGCCCCGACCTCAGTAGGGTGAACCGGGTGAGGAGCACCGAGCGCACGCGCCTGGCACCCGCCGAGCGCCGCGGGGCCATCGTTGCCGCCGCCCTGAGCGTGCTGGACGACGGCGCCGGGGACGAGGGTGCGGGGCCGCCCGTCGCCGCCGTGGCGCGCCGCGCCGGCATCTCCGAGGCCCTCGTGTACCACTACTTCCCTACCAAGGCCGACCTCTTCGCGGCCGCCGTGGCCACACGGCTTGCCGAGCGTGCCGAGCGTGTCGCGGGTGCCTGGGCGGGCATCAACGGCGCACCGGCGCGGGAGTACATGCGCATCGCCGTGGAGGCCCACCTGGACCACGTGGCCGCGCACCCCAGCGCCTGGTCGCACACCCTGGGCACCCTCGGCTCCGAGGCCGCCCCGGCCCGCGCGGCGCGCCAGGCTGCGCGTGCGGACTACCTCGAAGCCGTCGCCCTGCACCTGCAACCGGACCCCCGCCCCCAGCGCGCCTACGCGCTCGCCGGGCACGTCGCGGTGCTGGACGGCGTGGCTCACCACTGGGTGGAACGTGGTCTGCCCGCCCACGAGCGGGACCCACTGCCGACCCTGGTGATCGATGCGCTGCAGGGCAGCCTCGGCGACTGGGGCCGCTGATGCGACTACCCGAGTTCCTCGCCAAGCGGCGCGACGCCCTGGACCACGTGGCGCGCCACTCCCCCGCCCGCCTCGCCGTGGGCGTGTTCGCCTCCGTCATCGCGATCGTGACCCTGCTGCTGTGGCAGCCCATCGCCACCACATCCGGGGAACGCCCGGGTTTCGTCGACGCCCTGTTCACCGCCACCTCGGCGGTCTGCGTCACCGGTCTGGTGACGGTCGACACGGCGACCTACTGGTCCACGTACGGCCAGTTCGTCATCATGGTGGGCATCAAGATCGGCGGGCTCGGGGTGATGACACTCGCCTCGATCCTCGGCCTCGCGGTCTCCCGGCGGATCGGGCTCACCCAGCGCCTGCTGACGGCGAGCGAGACCAAGACGAACAAGCTCGGTGAGGTCGGCTCCCTCATCCGCGCGGTCATCATCGCCTCCGTCGCGGTGGAGGTCACCCTGGCGCTGATCCTCTTCCCGCGGTTCCTCACGCTCGGTGTGCCTGCGCTCGCCTCGGCGTGGGAGGCGGTCTTCCTCGCCGTCTCGATCTTCAACAACGCCGGGTTCGTGGTGCTCCCGGAGGGCATGGCGCCCTACGTGGGTGACTGGTGGATGTGCCTGCCCCTGATCATCGGCACGGCGATCGGCGCCGTCGGCTTCCCCGTGATCCTCAACGTCTGGACCCGGCGGCGTTCACTACGCCGCGTGACTCTGCACACCAAGCTCACCCTCACCACCTACGCCGCGCTGTTCGTGGGCGGCACGATCGCCATCGGCGCGTTCGAGTGGACCAATGAGCGCACCCTCGGCGCGCTGCCGCTCGCCGACCGTGTGCTGGCCACGATGGTCGCGGGGATCACGCCGCGCTCCAGCGGGTTCTCCACGGTGGACGTGGGCGCAATGCACGAGTCCACCTGGTTCCTCACCGATGCGCTGATGTTCGTGGGCGGCGGCTCCGCCTCCACCGCCGGCGGGATCAAGGTCACCACGCTGGCGGTGCTGCTCCTGGCGATCGTGGCCGAGGCCCGCGGCGATCGGGACGTAGAGGTCTTCCGGCGGCGGATCGACCCCGCCGTGATCCGGGTCGCGATCGCGGTCTCCTTCATCGGCGCCACGATCGTGGGGGTCTCCACCCTGATCCTGCTCAACCTGACCAACCTGCGCCTGGACGTGATCCTGTTCGAGGTGATCTCCGCGTTCGCGACCTGCGGGCTGTCCACCGGGATCACGCCGCTGCTCCCCGAGTCGGGCAAGGTCCTGCTCGTGGTGTTGATGTTCTTCGGGCGGATCGGCACGATGACCCTCGCCGCCGCCCTCGCGCTGCGCAACCGCCGCCGCGTGATCCGACTCCCCGAGGAAAGGCCGATCATTGGTTGATCACCGACCCCGCGACACCCGCGATGCCCGCCGGGACGCGCGTCGCGAGAGCGACCCCGAGGCCGTCCTCGTGATCGGGCTCGGGCGCTTCGGCAGCGCGCTGGCCTCCACCCTGGACGACCTGGGCAGACGGGTGCTCGGCGTGGAGCGGGACCCGGCCCTCATCCAGCAGTGGAGCGGCGTGCTCCCACTCGTGGAGGCCGACGGCCGCAACCCGGACGCGTTGGAACAGCTCGGAGCCCGGGAGTTCCGCACGGTGGTGGTCGGGATCGGTACCGACCTGGAGGCGAGCGTGCTGACCACGGGGAATCTCGTGGACATGGAGATCCCCCAGATCTGGGCGAAGGCGATCACCGCCGAGCACGGCCGCATCCTCAAGCGCATCGGCGCCCACCACGTGGTCTATCCCGAGTACGACGCGGGGCACCGCGTGGCGCACCTCGTCTCGGGCCGGATGCTGGACTACATCGAGATGGAGGACGGTTTCACGATCGTCAAGATGCGCCCACCGCAGGAACTGCACGGGTTCACGCTCGGCCAGGCGGACGTGCACAAGCGGTACGGCGTGACCGTCCTGGGGGTGAAGGCACCGCGTAGACCGTTCGAGTACGCCACCGCAGAGACCCGGATCGACGGCGAGGACCTGATCGTGGTCAGCGGGGACACCACGCTCCTGGAGCGGTTCGCCGCGCGCCCCTAGCACCCCGGCGGGCGATCACCCGACCGGGATCCCCGTGCCCTGGAGGAGGGCCGGAGCAGGCAGTGGCGCCCAGTCCACCGGCAGGAACCATCCCGTGATCCCGACGGCGAGGGTCACCGCGAGCAGGATCGCCACCCACGTGCGGGTGGCACCGCCGCTGGGTGCCACGGCTCGCCAGGCCGCGCGCGCCCCGTGCCTGGTGACCTCTGCGATCGGGACCCACCAGGCGGCGAGCAGCGCGGCCGCGAGCGCCGCCGGAGGGAGCAACGCTGCCCACGCAGCAGATCCGGTGACCCGGGCCAGGCCCTCGATCCCCGCGAGGTCATCCGGGCCGGCCAGTTGCGCACCCAGCCACAGCACGGCGGCGCCCGCGAGCGCCCCGACCAGGAGAGGCAGGAGCGCCATCGGCACGGCCGCGAGCAGCAGGGGCAGGCTCCACGCCGTCGCCACGAAGGAGTCCGAGCGCCGCTTGCCTGCGGCGAGGCGGCGGCGGCGAGTCCGGCGCTCGACCATGCCCGCGGCGGTCGCGAGCACGAACCCCGCCGACACCGCGATCACGGCGATTCCGGGCCAGGCAATGGCGACGGCGAGTACGAGAAGCCCGGAGAGCATCACCATCCCTGGCCGCGGGCGGGGCGGCATCGCCCACGCCGGCACCGGTGGCTGCGGCGCACCGGCGTCCTCGAGCCCGCCGCCCGCACCGACGCCACGCACGCCGCCGCCGAGGCCCGCGCCGGACTGCTCAACGTGCCGATCGGCGCGATCCCGCCCGGCGAGCGGAGGCAGCGGCGTGGTGGGCGAGCCAGGCGGGGAGCCGGGAGCAGCAGCACTGGTCGGCTGCCACGGCATCGTCCTGGTCGCGGCCACCGAGTCCCGAGCCGGCGACCTGGGCGCCTGGGCCTGTGCTGTGTCGCGAGGCGGAGGCGGCGGTGCCTGTCCGCGCACATCGGCTCCACCCCCTGCCGCCGCCTCGAACGGGGCGGCACCCGGTGGGGGTGGCGGCGGTGCGACCACCCGGGTCGCCTCGCCTCCGATCGCCGGGTCGGCGAGCGAGGCATCGGCAAGTCCCGCGGCAGCGGCACTCGGCGCGGGCAGATCCTCGCCCTCGGCGTAGGCATCCAGGCGCGCGAGAAGGTCCGCGGGTGGCATGCGTCGCTGCGGGTCGGGGTGCAGCGCGAGCCAGAACGAGGCGGCGAGTCCGTCCGGCAGGCCCTCCACATCGGGGCGCCCCGTGCTCAACCTGGCGAGCACGGCGTCCATGCCGCCGCGGCCGAAGGGTGCCCGACCGGTCGCCGCGAGCAGGAGCACCGCCGTCCACCCGAACCAGTCTCCCTCGGCCCCGATCGCGGCCCCCGAGAGTGCGGTCGGGTCGAGGTAACCCGGAGTCCCGGTGACGAAGCCGGTGTGGGTGAGCCGGTCGTCGTCGACCACCTGCGCGATGCCGAAGTCGATCAGCACCGGCCCGGAGTAGGTGAGCATCACGTTCCCGGGCTTGATGTCACGGTGCAGGAGGCCGGCGCTGTGCACATGGGCGATTGCCTCGTGCAGCCCGCGGGCGAGTGGGGCGAGATCCAGCGGGTGGAAGGCCTCCTCCGCTGCCACCGAGTCGGCCAGGCTCAGCCCGTCGATCAACTCCGTGACGATGAAGGCCCGCTCGCCCTCGAGGTCCGCATCCAGCACCCGGGCCACACGGTCGCTGCGCAGGCGTTGCAGGTTCGCCACCTCGCGGGAGAACCGCGCGCGAGCGTCAGGGTCGGCGCAGAAGCCGGGATGCAGCAACTTCAGCGCGACCCCGCGCCCCTCGGCGGTGGTGGCCTCCCACACGGCGCCCATACCGCCGGAGCCGATCTGCCGGCGCAACACATAGCCGCCGATCTGATCCCCGGGTGCGCTCACCCTCCCACGGTAGTCGGCGGCCCGCGCACGGGCGGGGAACCGCGGCGACTCCCGTCACCCCAGTGGGTCCGTTCCTGTGCTGGGATGGCAGGATGCGCCGTCGGCCCCCCACGCCCACGATCTCGGCTTCAGCGATCGCGGCCACAGCACTCACGCTGCTCCTCGGATGCTCCGGAGGCGACGCGGCCCCGAGCGGCTCCGAGGCGGCGGACGCCGGAGCGGAGCAGGCGCAGGAGACGGGTCTGGAGACTGGGCAGGAGACGGGGGCCGGGGACGACGCCGAGGTCCCCGCCGACGATCTCGGCCGCCAGGTGACCTGGGTCACCGAGGCCCTGGACCCGGACACCCCGGCGAGCACCGACGACGTGATCGCGCACGTCTCCGAGGCCACCCTCGCCCAGATCTCGGCGGACGATCTGCGCCTCACCCTGACGCGACTCGGCCTGACCGGGCCGTGGCAGGTGGTGGGGTACGAGGCCGACCAGGACGGGGCACTCGCCACGATCCGCGACACCGCGGGCACCGAGCTGGAGCTCACCCTCACCCTGGCGCAGGACGGGCTGATCCACACCCTGCTCTTCCAGGAGCCGTACACCCACACCGAGGCGACGACGTGGCAGGAGCTGAGCGACGCCGTCGATCGCCTGCCGGCCGACACCACTCTCGTGGTGACGCGACTGGGAGAGGATGGCGTGAGCGAGCCGGCGTTCGCCGTCGGGGAGCAGGAGGCGTGGCCGATCGGATCCGTGTTCAAGGTGTACGTGCTCGGTGCGCTCACGCAGGCGGTGGCGGACGGCACGATCGGGTGGCAGGACGAACTCGCGGTCACCGACGAGCTGCGCAGCCTCCCCACCGGGCGTCTGCAGGACGCCGAGACAGGAACCGTCGTGACCGTGCGGGAGGCCGCCGAGCTCATGATCTCCATCAGCGACAACACCGCCACCGACCTGCTCATCGACGCGCTCGGCCGCGAACGCGTGGAGGCAGCCGTGGTCGCGATGGGACACGCCCGGCCCGAGCTGCTCACACCCTTCCCGAGCACTCGGGAGATGTTCCACCTCGCCTGGGCGGGCGCCGCCCCGGAGCGGGAGGAACGGCGCGCGCGGTGGCGGGAGGCCTCCGCGGACGAGCGTCGCACGATGCTCGCGGACCTCCCCGAGACGTTGGCGGTCGAGGCCGAGGCGGTCACCGATGCCGCCTGGCCCGACGGACTGGACTGGTTCGCTGACGCCGACGACCTCACCGCGGCGTGGGCATGGCTACGCCAGGCGGCCGGGACGACGGCGGGGGCACCCCTCCCGGAGATCCTCGCGATGAATCCGGGGCTGCCCGAGCACACCGCGGCGCACGCCGACCAGGTGTGGTTCAAGGGCGGAAGCGCACCGGGCGAACTCGCGCTCAGCTGGCTGGTGCGAGGACGTCATGGCGGCGAGGAGGGCGCCACCGGGACGGATGCGTTCGTGGTGACGCTGCAGGCGCGCCACGCCGCACCGATGGCGGTCGCGGATGCGCGACCGTACGCGGCGTCGGCAGCCGATGCCGTGCGGCTGGCACTGGAGGGCGAGGGCTGAGGCCGAGCCGGTGGCGCACCCGGGGGTGGATTCTTGGGGAAGCCTTGGTGGGTTCGCGATCCGAGCGCCTAACCTAGGACCGTGACCATCGGAGCTGCCAGCGAACCCGACCCCGAACCCACTCCTACGCTCGCCCCCACCGTGCTGCCCGACAGCATCGACCCGGAGGCCGACGGCGCCTACGACTTCGTGGTGGTCGCCAACCGGCTCCCGGTGGACGCCGACGTCGCCGAGGACGGCAGCCCCACCTGGAAGCGCGCCCCCGGCGGGCTGGTCACCGCCCTGGCCCCGATCATGCGCGCGAACGACGGCGCCTGGGTGGGATGGCCCGGGAAGCCGGACGTCACCCTGGAGCCCTTCGACGCCGACGGGATGCACCTGGTACCGGTCGACCTGTCCGAACAGGACGTGGAGCTGTACTACGAGGGGTTCTCCAACGGCACCCTGTGGCCGCTGCTGCACGATGCCGTGGTGGATCCCGTGTTCCATCGGGCATGGTGGAACGCCTACGTCAGGGTGAACCGGCGCTTCGCGAAGGAGGCCGCCAAGGTGGCCGCCAAGGAGGCCACGGTCTGGATCCAGGACTACCAGCTGCTGCTGGTGCCGACCATGCTGCGGGCGCTGCGGCCCGACCTGCGCATCGGCTTCTTCCTGCACATCCCCTTCCCGCCGCCGGAGATCTTCGCCCAGTTGCCGTGGCGCAAGCAGATCCTCGACGGGTTGCTGGGTGCCGATCTCATCGGCACCCAGCGCACCTCCGACGCCGGCAACATCCAGCGCTCCGTGCGTCGCCTGACCGAGTGGACCACCCGCGGCCAGGTCGTCACGATCGGCAGCCGCTGGACCCGCCCCGAGCGTCACGTGCGGATCGCCGCGTTCCCGATCTCCATCGACACCACCGGCATCACCGAGGTGGCACAGCGCCCCGAGGTCATCGAGCGAGCCAAGGAGATCCGCCGCGACCTCGGCGATCCCGACACGGTGCTGCTGGGCGTGGACCGGCTGGACTACACCAAGGGCATCCGGCACCGGCTGAAGGCGTTCGGCGAACTCCTGCACGACGGCCGCCTGGTGGTGCCGGAGGTGACGCTGGTGCAGGTCGCCAGCCCGTCCCGGGAGAACGTGGACTCCTACAAGCAGCTGCGGGACGAGGTCGAGGTGACGGTAGGCCGCATCAACGGCGACCACGGCTCCCTCGGTCGGGCCGCGATCCACTACATGCACCACTCCTACCCGCTGGAGGAGATGGTGGCCCTCTACCTCGCGGCGGACGTCATGCTCGTCACGGCGCTGCGGGACGGGATGAACCTCGTGGCCAAGGAGTACGTCGCCGCACGGGTGGACCTCGACGGCGTGCTGGTGCTCAGCGAGTTCGCCGGCGCCGCGGACGAACTCGCGCAGGCGCTCATCATCAATCCCCACGACATCGACGGGATGAAGCGGGCCATCACCGAGGCGATCGACATGCGGCCCAAGGAACGTCGCCGCCGGATGCGTTCCCTGCGCCGCCGGGTGGTCGACAACGACGTGCAGCAGTGGGCGAAGAACTTCCTGGGCACGCTCAATGCCGGGCCCTCCCGCACGAGCCACGTGTGAGGTGAGCAGGACCACATGACCGAGGCTGCGCCGTCGGGCACAACACGGAAGGCTGGGGGCGTGGAACTGACGCTGCAGGAGGACCAGACCGCACGCATCCGGGAGTGGGCGGGCGCCGAGCGCCTGCTCATCGCGCTCGACTTCGACGGGACGCTCGCCCCGTTCCGGGACGACCCGATGGCCGTGAGCATCGTGGCCGGTGGCGCCGAGGTGCTCGCGGGCCTCGCGGCGCTGGAGCGGGTGCAGCTCGCGCTCGTCTCGGGCCGGCGGCTCGCGGACCTCGCGGCGCTCGCCGCTCCCCCGCCCGGGACCCTGCTGGCCGGCTCGCACGGCGCGGAACGTGGCCACGTCTCGCCCTCGGGTGAGCTCGAGGTGGAGGCGGGCGGCGCCACCGAGGCGGAACTCGCGCTGCTCGCCGAGCTCACCGCATCGCTCGAGTCGATCGTGGCGTCCGCCCCGGGCTCGTGGGTGGAGCACAAGACCTTCGGCCGGGTGCTGCACACCCGGAAGGCGGAGCCGGAGGACGCCGAGCGCGCCACCGAGGAGGCACTCACCGGGCCGGGCTCGCTGCCGGGCGTGCACACGATCCACGGCAAGCGGGTCGTGGAGATCGCGGTGCGCTCGGTCACCAAGGCCGACGCCGTCGCCGCGATGCGTGCGCAGGTGGCGGATGCCTCGGGGGTCGGGGTGGACAGGGTCGCGGTCCTGTTTGCCGGCGATGACACCACCGACGAGTTCGCGCTCGCCTCCCTGGTGGCGGGTGACCTCGGCGTGAAGGTGGGCGAGGGCGAGAGCGCCGCGAGCCTGCGGGTCGCCGACGAGGCGGCGATGGTGACGCTGCTCGGTGAGGTGCTGCGCGCGCTGCGCGCCTCCGCCTGACCGAGCGTGCCGTTGGGCTGGGCCCCACCCGCCGACCGTGCCGTTGCGCAGCGCTGACGCACGCCAACCCCGCCCAACCCATCACTCGGCGAACCCCACCACCGCCGAACGTGCCGTTGCGCAGCCCCCACGCACGCGAACCCCGCAGTGCCGTGACGGTTCGAGCGGCGATGCGCGCGGACTCCGACACGATCGCCCACGTGCGGACGGGGTACGCGCTCCTGCGCGTAGTTCTGGATACGCTCGCGGACCGAGGCTGCTCGATCGCGCGGCGCTGGGTCCTGGACGGCAATGAGCAGGCGATCCAGTTCTACCTGCGTCAGGGATTCCGCTTGGACGGGCGGGTGCAGGAGGACGAGTCGCTCACCCCTGGACACCCGCTGAGGGAGCTCGGGATGACGAACGAGTTGAGAACGGCCGCGGACTAACGAACGCCTCGGGATCCACGGAGTGCAATCGACGGTCGGGCGGCACGATCCCACCATGAGCGATCGCGAGCGTCCGTACGTCGTGCACCATCCGTCCTTCGCGACCCAGTGCCGCCGAGCCGTACCGCAGCACGGGTGTGCCGTCGAGGACGGCGATCGTGTTGTCGCGCGCGTCATCGACTCCAGGCTGGTCGTGCCACTCGCGACCGTCCAGCTCCAGGAAGCGGTGCGACCCGTCACGGAAAACCAGAGCGATGTCGGCGCGGGCGCGCGCCACGCCCTGTTCGTCGCGCACCGGGACCTGGATGCCGGTCGGCTCCAGACCTTCGGCCGTCAGGTCGAAGTAGGCCCAGGACTCCAGTGGCGATTCCCTCCGGCCATCCACGAGGTCCCAGATCACTGCCACCCGTCGGCACCAGCGACGACCTCGCATCAACGCCCGCACGCGGACGAGGTCGGCCTCAGTGATGACTCCGCGATGCAGCGCACTGTCGAGCAGGCCGAGGGCGGTCCGCGGCGCCACCTCGGGTAGGGCCTGCGCCAACGCCAGACAGGGCTCGACCACCCGCAGCCCATCCACAGTCCAGACCTCGCCGGGCTCGAAGCGACGGCATCGAGCGCTTCCACGCCCGGCCCTGCCCCCGATGTCACTGGTGGTGATCTGCGGTGGCTCGCGCATCGGCACACCCCAGACACCGTGGATCGTCAGCGCCGTCAGGCCGACCGCTATCGCCCGGTCGCCGTAGGTGACCAGCGCCACGAAGGCGGCGCGGCGCGTTCGCTGCTCATGGGTGAGGTCCGCGGGGGCGCACGCCGCGAGGTCGTACACCCCTCGGCACAATCGCACCCACCGCCCCGCACGCACGCGGGTCGTGCGGGTCGAACGCCCCACGCCTGCCGCGTCGAGTTGGCGCGTGGAGACGATGCCGCACTGCCGGGCTGCCATCGCCCGAGCGGTCTCGGTGAGCGCGCGGTCAGCGAGGATAGGAACCTGCTGCTCACCCGTTCTGATCGTGGTCGCCATCGCAACACTCTCGCCGCGCTGCGGACGACGGCGCAGCGCACCTGAGCACAGCCGGGATTCGCCGCGGCACTCGCCCCTCTGTGGACAGCCGGGAACGGCGCGGACTCGCGCTCGGCCCGCCGGGGAGCACCCTGCACACCGCCCGGCCCGGCCCTGCGGGTGAGGGCTGGCACAACCACACGCTCGACGGGAGTGGGGTGCGCCGAACGATGAGTTGCGCAGCGTCTACACGCGCCGGCGCAGCACAACCACACGCTCGACGGGCGAGGGCTGGCACAACCACACGCTCGGCGGGTGAGGGCGCGGGAGAGGACGCAGGAGTCGGCGCGGGAGTGGGCGCGGACGTGAGAGATCTCTCACACCACCACCGGGTGAGCTGTGCGAGAATGAGACCGCCGCGGAGCAGGGGCATTGCGCTCCCGCCCTCGGCGTGTCAGCGCAGACGCTGCTGCCACTCTTCACAACGGATCGTCCGGCACGTACCTGCCGGTGAAGGGAAGTTTGTCCGCATGGCTACCGTCACATACGACGCCGCAACACGCCTCTACCCCGGTTCCACCCGTCCCGCCGTGGACTCCCTGAACCTGGACATCGCCGACGGCGAGTTCCTCGTTCTCGTCGGCCCCTCCGGCTGCGGGAAGTCCACCTCCCTGCGCATGCTCGCGGGTCTGGAGGACGTCAACGCCGGCCGCATCCTCATCGGTGACCGTGACGTCACCGACGTGCAGCCCAAGGACCGGGACATCGCGATGGTGTTCCAGAACTACGCGCTGTACCCGCACATGTCCGTGGCGGACAACATGGGCTTCGCGCTGAAGATCGCCGGCAAGTCCAAGGCCGAGATCCGCCAGCGCGTCGAGGAGGCCGCCAAGATCCTCGACCTGACCGAGTACCTGGACCGCAAGCCAAAGGCCCTCTCCGGTGGTCAGCGTCAGCGTGTCGCCATGGGCCGCGCCATCGTGCGTCAGCCGCAGGTGTTCCTCATGGACGAGCCGCTGTCGAACCTGGACGCCAAGCTCCGCGTGCAGACCCGCACCCAGATCGCCTCGCTGCAGCGCCGCCTCGGTGTCACCACCGTGTACGTCACGCACGACCAGACCGAGGCCCTGACGATGGGTGACCGCATCGCCGTGCTGAAGGACGGCCTGCTGCAGCAGGTGGGCACGCCGCGCGACATGTACGACACCCCCGCCAACGTCTTCGTCGCCGGCTTCATCGGCTCCCCGGCGATGAACATCGGCCACTTCAAGGTCGTCAACGGCGCCGCGCAGGTGGGTACCGCCTCCATCCCGCTGACCCGTGAGGCCGTGGCCGCGCTCACCGAAGCCGACGAGAGCCAGATCCAGGTGGGCTTCCGCCCCGAGTCCCTGGACCTGGTGGACGCCAGCGCCGAGGGCGCCTTCCCGGTGTCCGTGGATCTGGTGGAGGAGCTCGGCTCCGACGCCTTCGTCTACGGTCAGCTCAAGGGTGTGCCGGAGGCGGACGTCTCCTCCGGCACCACCGGCGACTCGCAGGTCATCGTGCGCGTGGACCCGCGCACCGTGCCGACCACCGGCAGCACGATCTACGTGCGTATCCGTCCGGGTGAGCAGCACAACTTCTCCTACGCCACCGGTCTGCGCCTGCCCAGCTGAGGCCCGACGACGACCGGTTGCATCCACAGGGGCGGTCCCGCAGCAGCGGGGTCGCCCCTGTGGCGTTCCCGGTACCGGATGCACGACCCTTCCCGCCCGCACCCGCGTGTGCAGGAGACCCCCAGTGACTGACGGACAATGGAGTCATGGCACGAGACGTCGAGGTGATCCTGGAGGCCCGCGGGGCGAGCTTCTCCTACGACTACGAGGAGGTCGTCAGCGGCATCGATCTCACCCTGAGTCGACCCGCTGACCCGGTCGGCATCGTGGGACCCTCGGGGGCCGGGAAGACCACCCTGTTGCACCTGCTGCTGGGCAACCGCAGACCGACCACCGGCACCGTGACCTACCGCGGCCACGCCGTCGCCCGCCTCGGCCGCCGGGAGAAGAAGACCTTCGCGGGAGCCGTGCGCCACGTCTCGCAGTACGGGGTCCCCACCTCCGACCCACGGCTGACGGTGCTGAAGTACCTCTCCGACGCCCTCAAGGTGGCCCGCAAGGCCGGCCGCACCCACGCGACCCCGATCGAGGAGCTCCTTGCCTTCGTGGCACTCGAGGAGCACGTCATCGACCGCCGCATCGTCACGCTGTCCGGCGGCGAACGGCAGCGACTCGCGCTCGCGCACGCCCTGGCCACCCGACCCGACGTGATGCTGCTGGACGAACCGTTGACCGCCATCGATCCCGGCCTGCGCGCCGAGGTGCTGCGCCGCCTCGCCGATCGTGCCCAGCAGATGTCCATCACGATGCTGGTGGTCTCCCACGACATCGAGGCGATCGACCGCCTCTGCCCGCTCGTGCACGTGATGGCCGACGGCGCATTCGTGGCGAGCGGGAGCCTGCGCGACATCCTCGCCGACCCGCAGCATCCCGCGGTGGTGGATCTGGCGAAGGCTGCGCCGCTCGTGGCGCAGCGGCTACGCTGACCTCCGCGTTCGAGTCGCACACCCGCCAGTAGAGGATCAACCCGTGCCCAACCGCCTGCAGATCATCGCCGCGTCCCCGGACCCGGCGCTCCTCACGCTCCCGTGGCACCTGCCCCTGGAGGAGTGGCCCGAGGACGTGCTCGCCGCGCTCCCCCGCGGCATCTCCCGGCACGTGGTGCGGTTCGTGAAGCTCTCCGGGCGCGTGATCGCCGTGAAGGAGATCGGTGAGAGCGTGGCGCACCGCGAGTACGACCTCCTGCGTCAGCTCGACCGGATCGATGTGCCCTCCGTGGAGCCCGTGGGTGTGGTCACCGGTCGGGTCAGCCGTGAGGGTGAACCCCTCACGCCGGCGCTGGTCACGGAGCACCTGCAGTTCTCCCTGCCCTACCGCGCCCTGTTCAGCCAGTACCTGCGCCCCGACACCGCGACCCGCCTCATCGACGCGCTCGCCGTGCTGCTGGTGCGGTTGCACCTGAACGGCTTCTACTGGGGGGACGTGTCCCTGTCCAACACCCTCTTCCGCCGCGATGCGGGCGCCTTCGCGGCCTACCTCGTGGACGCCGAGACCGGCGACCTGCACGAGGCGCTGACCCCGGGCCAGCGGGCCTACGACCTCGAGATCGCCCGGGTGAACGTGATCGGCGAGCTCATGGACCTCGAGGCCGGGGAGATCCTCGACTCCACGGTCGACACCCTCACGGTGGGCGAGATGCTCGTGGTGCGCTACGAGGAGCTGTGGAAGGAACTGACGGGCTCGGAGTGGTTCGAGCCGGGCGAACTGTGGCGGGTGCAGGCGCGCATCGACCGGCTGAACGACCTCGGCTTCGACGTCGGCGAACTGGACATGTCCACCGACATCGACGGCACCCGGATCCGGATCCAGCCCAAGGTGGTCGACGCGGGTCACCACCACCGCCGGCTGATGCGACTGACCGGTCTGGACGTCCAGGAGAACCAGGCGCGGCGCCTGCTGAACGACTTGGATTCCTACCGGATGTCGACCGATCGCCAGGGCGAGGACGAGGAGTTCGTGGCCCACGACTGGCTCACGAACGTCTTCGAACCCACGATCCGCGCCATCCCGCGGGAGATGCGCGGCAAGCTGGAGCCCGCGGAGGCGTTCCACGAGGTGCTGGAGCACCGGTGGTACCTGAGCCAGCAGCAGGACCGCGACGTGCCGCTGAGCGAGGCGGTGCCCTCCTATCTGGACACGGTGTTGCGGCACCGGCCGGACGAGGTGGCCGTGCTCGGCCTGGACACCGCCACGCTGCGGGCCCTGGACGAGGACGACGGGGACCGGCTCATCGGCTGATCCCCACCGAGCCGGGGCCCCTCAACGCCGCTGCTTGGACACCTCGTACAGTGCCAGCGAGGTGGCCACCGAGGCGTTGAGGCTCTCCACACTGGAGGAGATCGGGATCGCCGCGACCAGGTCGCAGGTCTCGCGCACCAGGCGTGAGAGCCCCTTGCCCTCCGCTCCGGCCACCAGCACCACCGGTCCCGCCGCCACGGGCAGGTCGCTGACGTCGCTCGTGCCGCCGCCGTCGAGCCCCACCACGAAGACGCCCTGCTTCTTGAACTCCTTCAGGGTGCGCACCAGGTTGGTGGCGCGGGCCACCGGCACGCGCGCGGCGGCCCCCGCGGAGGTCTTCCAGGTGGCGGCCCCGACCCCGGCGGCGCGCCGCTCCGGCACGATCACACCGTGCGCGCCGAACGCCCCGGCGGAGCGGATGATGGCCCCGAGGTTGCGGGTGTCGGTCACACCGTCCAGGGCCACGAACAGCGGCGCCCGGTTGCTCTCGAACGCGGCAGCCAGCAGGTCGTCCGACACCGCGTAGGTGTACTCCGGGACCGAGAGCAGGATGCCCTGGTGGGCTCCTCGGCCGGCGAGCGTGTCCAGCTCGGTGCGGGTGGTCTCGATCAGGGGGATGCCCTGCTCGACGGCGCGGCGCACCGATTCCTTCAACCGGTCCTCGGACTCGGTGCGGGAGGCGACGTACAACGTGGTGGCGGGGATGCCCTCGCGCAGCGCCTCGAGCACGGAGTTGCGGCCGAAGATGACCTCGGCACCCGCCTTGGGGGTGCGCTGCTTGGACTGCGCGGCGCGGTTCTCGCTGCGCTTGGTCGCGGCAGCAGCCTTGCGGGCCGCCGGGTGACCGGTGCGCTCGCTCGCCTTGGGCGTGGGGCCACGCCCCTCCAGCCCGCGACGGCGCTGCCCGCCCGAGCCGACCTGGGCGCCCTTCTTGGTGCTCGCCTTGCGCACCGCACCGCGGCGCGAGGAGTTTCCTGCCATCGTCTATCCCTTGATCGTCCAGCGGACACCGTCCGCCGAGTCCTCCACCGCGATACCCGCGGCGACAAGCGTGTCGCGCAACGCGTCGGCGCGCGCCCAGTCCTTCTGCGCCCGGGCCGCGGAGCGGTCAGCGAGCACGGCCTGCACCAGCACGTCGAGCGCGTGCGCACTCGCGTCCGTCCCGGCGCTCGCGCGCCACTGGGCGGCGAGCGGGTCCAGGCCCACCACGTCCAGCATCGCACGCACCACCAACACGCAGGCGGCCACCTCGCCCCGATCCCCCGTCGCCAACGCGGTGTTGCCCCGCCTGACGTGCTCGTGGATCACGGCGAACGCCGCTGCGAGGTTGAGGTCGTCGTCCATGGCCGAGGCGAACTCCGGGGGGAGGTCGGCGTGCGCCAGGGCGGCGCCGTCGTGCTCCCCCACCAACTCGGAGCCGCGCACCACGAACTGCTCCAGGCGTTCCCAGGTGGCGGCTGCCTCGGTGAGGGTCGCATCGGAGAACTCCACGGTGGAGCGATAGTGCACCCCGCCGATCGCCAGCCGCAGCACCGCGGGGGTGGCGCGCTGGAGCACGTTGGTCACCGAGAGGTAGTTCCCGAGCGACTTGCTCATCTTCTCCCCGCCGGTGGTCACCCAGGCGTTGTGCAGCCAGTACCGCGCGAAGCCGAGGCCGGCGGCATGACTCTGCGCCTGCTCGTTCTCGTGGTGCGGGAAGCGCAGGTCGATCCCGCCCGCGTGGATGTCGAAGGTGTCCCCGAGGTAGCGCCGGGCCATCGCGGAGCACTCCAGGTGCCAGCCCGGCCGGCCACGCCCGAACGGGGTCTCCCAGGCGGCGGTGGCGGGCTCCCCGGGCCGGGGCGCCTTCCACAACGCGAAGTCGTGCGGGTGGCGCTTGTCCGGCGCGCCCTCCTCCCCGGAGTCCATGAGGTCCTCCAGACGCTGCCGGGTCAGCGAGCCGTACTCGGGGAGCGAGCGCACGTCGAACCACACGTTCCCGCTCTCGCCCTGATAGGCGTGGCCGCGTGCGACGAGCTCCTGCATCAGGGTGACCATCTCGGGGACGTGACCGGTGGCGCGCGGGGAATAGGTGGGTCGAGCGATCCCGAGCGCGTCGTAGGCGGCGTCGAACTCCTGCTCGAACCGGTAGGCCCACGCCCACCAGGGCGCACCGTGCTCGGCGGACTTGGAGAGGATCTTGTCGTCGATGTCGGTGACGTTGCGCACCAGGGTGACCTCGTTCCCGGCGCGGCGCAGCCAGCGCACGAGGACGTCGAAGGCGAGCGCGGAGCGCAGGTGACCCACGTGGGGTTCGCTCTGCACGGTGGCACCGCAGACGTACAGGCCGACCCTGCCTGGCTCGAGCGGGGTGAAGGCGCGAACGGCGCGCGCGGCGGAGTCGTACAGGTGCAGGGTCACGCGCCCAGCCTACCGATCACACGCTCCGGCAGGAGCCGGGCACACGCGTGGCCCGAGGCGCGGAACGCCTCGGGCCAGCGTTGTCAGATCAGATGACCAACAGGTCAGGAGGCGGCGAGGAGTTCGTCGAGCTTGGCCTCGGCCCGCTCCTCCTCGGTCTTCTCCGCGAGCGCGAGCTCGGACACCAGGATCTGGCGCGCGCGGGTGAGCAGCCGCTTCTCCCCGGCGGACAGCCCGCGGCCCTTGTCGCGCCGGCTCAGGTCGCGCACGACCTCCGCCACCCGGATCACATCGCCCGAAGCGATCTTCTCCACGTTGGCCTTGTACCGCCTGGACCAGTTCGTGGGCTCCTCGGACACCTCCGCCCGCAGGACCTCGAACACCCGGTCCAGCCCGTCGCCGTCGACGACGTCGCGGACGCCCACGAGGTCGACGTTCTCCGCGGGGACCTCGATCGTGAGATCGCCCTGGGCGATCTTCAACGTCAAGTACATCTTCTCCTCGCCGCGCAGCACGCGGGTGGAGATCTTCTCGATAAGGGCCGCACCGTGATGCGGATAGACGACCGTCTCGCCGACCTCAAAGGACATGTAGTGCACTCCCCTTTCCGCGGTCAAGAATACCACGCCGAACGCGCACATTTCCCACACACCCCACGCGCCGACCGGCTGCGGCACGGGCGTAGCCGGTACGGTAGGAGCACCCGTACGACAACCCGGAGGACGCATGTCTCGCACCGCCACGACCGGTGGCCTCATCGCCGTCGCAGCGCTCGCCCTCACCGCCTGCTCACCGGTGACCACCCTCGAGCCGTACGCGGCCAGCGACGGCGTGCGCGTCGTCTGGGACGAGGACGACACCTCGATCCGCGGCGAGAACGTGCTCCTGCTGACCGCCGAGGCCGGCGCCGAGGCGCGCATGGTCGGCGGACTGACGAATCTGACCAGCGAAGCGACGGAGATCACCGCGGCGTTCTCGGACGGCACGCTGATCGACACATTCCCGCTCGAGGCGGGCGAGACCCTCCTGCTCGACGGCGAGGCCACCCGCGATGTCCTCATCGAGGCATCCCCGGTGGCACCGGGTGAGAACGCCTCGGTCGTGTTCACCACCCCCACGCTGGGTGCGGTGGAGGTGTCGGTGCCCGTGCTGGACGCCACGCTGGCCGAGTACGAGGACTACGTGCCGTAACGCGCTGCAGCGCCCCCGGGCGCGCCCGCCGCGCGGTTCACCACCCACCAGCGCGGCGGGCGCAACCGCATGGTCACTCCGCGACGAGCTTGTAGCCCAGTCCCCGCACCGTGACGAGCACCCGCGGACTGCCGGGTTCCTCCTCGATCTTCGCGCGAAGCCGCTTCACGTGGACGTCCAGGGTCTTGGTGTCCCCGACGTAGTCCGCTCCCCAGATCCGGTCGATGAGTTGTGCCCGGGTGAGCACGCGATCGGTGTTGCGCAGGAACATCTCCAGCAACTCGAACTCCCGCAGCGGCACGGGAACGAGTTCGCCCGCGATCCGCACCTCATGGCGGTCGGTGTCCATCTGGATCCGGCCGGAGGTGAGCAGTCCGCCTTCGCCGTCTGCCTCGGTCGCCACGCCGTCCCCACGCCGCCGCAGCACCGCCTTGATGCGCGCGAGCAGTTCCCGGGCCGAGTACGGCTTGGTCACGTAGTCGTCGGCGCCGATCTCCAGGCCGACGACCTTGTCGATCTCGTCGTCCTTCGCGGTCACCATGATCACCGGCACACTGCTGGAGCGGCGGATCTCGCGGCAGACCTCGGTGCCGTCCTTACCGGGCAGCATCAGGTCCAACAGCACGAGATCGATCTCCGGGTCGAACAACGCGATCGCGTCCGTACCGGTCGCGGCCTGGACCACCTCGTAGCCCTCCTTCTCCAGGCGGTACGCCAGCGGCGCCCGGTAGGACTCCTCGTCCTCGACCAGCAGGATCCGCGTCATGCCAACTCCTTCGTCTCCGCCGGCTCAGCGGCCGGCACTCGCAGCGTAAACGTCGAGCCTCGCCCGGGCTGGGACCAGACGGTGACCTCACCGCCGTGGTCCGCGGCGACGTGCTTCACGATGGACAGCCCCAGGCCGGTGCCGCCGGTCTCGCGGGATCGGGCCGGATCCACCCGGTAGAAACGTTCGAACACCCGCGGCAGCGCGTCCGCGTCGATCCCGATCCCCTGGTCCACGACCGCGATCTCCACCAGTTCGTCCTCGGCCACACGCACGGTGACACCCACGCGGGTGCCGCCGTCGGAGTAGCGCACCGCGTTGTCCACCAGATTGCGCACCGCCGTGACCAGCAGTGCCCGGTCGCCGACCACGTCGATGTCCTGCGATACCCGCGCCCAGATCGCGACGTCGCGCGCCTGTGCCTGCAGTCGTGCCCGATCGACGGCCTCGCCGACGATCTCGGCCACGGGGATCCGCTCCGAGGTCATCGTGGTGGCGTCCTGCACGCGCGAGAGGTCGATGATGTCGTGCACGAGCCCAGCCAGGCGCGTGGACTCCGCGCCCATCCGCTCGGCAAACATCCGCACCGCGTCCGGGTCGTCGGCGGAGTCGGCCATGGTCTCGGCGAGCAGTGAGATCGCGCCGACCGGGGTCTTGAGTTCGTGGGACACGTTGGCCACGAAGTCGCGGCGCATGTCCTCCAGACGGTTGGCCGCCGTGCGGTCCTCCACCAGGAGCACCAGTCGACCTGCGCCGATCAACCCCGAGCGCACGTGCACCATGATGCGACCCGAGCCGACGGGGCCACGGGGAAGGGTGAGCAGCACCTCCTGCGTCACGCCCTCGCGCCGTGTCTCCCGCACCAGGTCCTTGAGCGGTTCGCGCGCGAGTGCGCCGTCTCGCACCATCCCGAGGGAGAAGGCTGTCGCCGAGGCGCGCAGCACGCGGTCGGCGGGGTCGAGCACGATCGAGACCGTGTGCAGCATCTCCAGCAGGCTCGTGACCTCGGGGGCAAGGACCTGCCCCGCGTCGCGATCGGCGCCGCCCGCGGTGCGTTGGGTCAGCTCACTGACCCGGAAGGCGAGCACGGATGCGAGCACCACGAGCAGCGCGATCACCACGATCGTCAGCACATCACCGCTCGCCACGCCTGGAACTGTACGACGTCGTGGCTGCGGTGCACGTCCCGGAACGTGCGGGGCGGGGCGGATTTCATGTCGGATCCACCGGGCGTTCACCAATCGGTGAGAGGCTGTCGGTCGACGCCGTGCACACGCACGGCCCATCCCTGTGCACTGTGGGGACGCGATAGAGGAGGATTACCCGTGCGTGAGATTTTCCAGCAGGACCTGGAGCAGGTCGGTAACGACCTGGTCCTGATGGCGCAGAAGGTCCGCTCCGCCGTCACCGACGCGACGGTCGCGCTCGAGACCGGCGACCTCGCGCTCGCCGAGCAGGTGATCGCCAAGGACCGTGAGATCGACAGCCTGCAGGACGGCCTGGACGCGCAGTGCGTGACGCTCCTGGCCCGGCAACAACCGGTGGCCACCGACCTGCGGGTCGTGGTCGTGGGCCTGCGCCTGTCCGCCACCCTGGAGCGGATGGGCGATCTCGCCCGCCACGTCGCCGAGATCGCCCGCGGGCGGATGCCCGAGCAGGCGCTGCCCGAGCAGGCACGGGGGGTCTTCGCCGACATGGCGGCCGCCGTGCGCACCGTGGCCGATGACGTCGTGGCGCTCCTGGAGGGGCACAGCCTGGAACTGGCCTACCGCGTGATGGAGGACGACGAGCGCCTGGACGACCTCCACAAGGAGACATTCCGTCTGATGCTCGCACCCTCGGCCGACACCAGTTCCCTCACGCCGCAGGAGCTCGTGGACATCACCCTGCTGGGACGCTACTTCGAGCGTTTCGGTGACCACGGGGTGGCCGTGGCACGGCGGATCCTGTTCCTGGTGACGGGCGAGGAGGCCGTGAAGTCCGGCATCCGCTGACCACGCAGTGCGGGCCGACCCGCCACAGGTCGCACGTGCGAGGCCCGCCGGGAGTTCCTCCCGGCGGGCCTCGTGTCTGTGGTCGGGGCGTCAGCGACCCTGGTTGGCGACTGCCGCGATGGCGTCGGCCGCAGCGTCGGGGTCCAGGTAGCGGCCGCCGGGCGCCACGGGCACGAGGTTCTCATCGAGCTCGTACACCAGCGGGATGCCGGTGGGCACGTTCAGTCCGGAGATCGTCTGGTCGTCGATCCCGTCCAGGTGCTTGATGATGGCGCGCAGCGAGTTGCCGTGCGCGGCGACCAGCACGGTCTTGCCCGCCTTGAGGTCCGGGACCACGGCCTGCTCCCAGTACGGCAGGGCGCGGGTCAGCACCTGGGCAAGGGCCTCCGCGCGGGGGATGGGCTCGCCGGCGTAGCGCGGGTCACCGTCCTGGGAGAACTCCGAGCCGAGCTCGATGTCCGGCGGCGGGACGTCGTAGGAACGGCGCCAGAGCATGAACTGCTCCTCGCCGTAGGTCTCCAGCGTCTGCTTCTTGTCCTTGCCCTGCAGCGCGCCGTAGTGGCGCTCGTTGAGCCGCCAGTTGCGCTTGGTCTCGATCCAGTGCCGATCAGCGGCGTCCAGCGCGAGGTTCGCGGTGGTGATCGCGCGGCGCAGCAGCGAGGTGTGCACCACGTCCGGCAGCACGCCGTTCTCCGTCAGGAGCGCGCCGCCGCGCTTGGCCTCCTCGACGCCCTTCTCCGACAGGGGCACGTCGACCCAGCCGGTGAAGAGGTTCTTCGCGTTCCACTCGCTCTCGCCATGGCGGAGCAGTACCAGGGTGTAGGTCATGACTCCATCATGGCGCACCCGCGGCCCGGGGCGCAGGACGTGGGTCCCGGCATCCGGGATGTGGATCGCACTCGCGTGCGGGCCGGTAGGGACGAGGAGGCCCGGTGTGCCACCCCTGCGGGCGGCACACCGGGCCTCCGTGTGTGCATCGAGCACGCGCCGGCGTGCCCTCGACCTCTGGTCGGCGGCTAGTTCGCGGCCTCGTAGGCCGCGCGAACCTCGGCTGGGATACGGCCGCGCTCGCTCACCTGGTAACCATGGGCCCCAGCCCACTCGCGGATCAGGGCGGCGTCACCGCGACCCGAACTGCGACCCTTCGACGCCCCCCGTGCGGGAGCCTTGCGGCCACTCACACGACGGCCGGCGCCGATCCACTGGGCGAGGGAATCGCGCAACTTCTGCGCATTCGCCTCGGAAAGGTCGATCTCGTAGGAGACGCCATCGAGTCCGAAGGTCACGGTCTCGGCGGCCTCGCCGCCCTCGATGTCGTCCTCGAGGATGACATTCACTCTCTGCACCATGCGGGCATCCTCCTTGGATGAGTAATTGTGAGACCGATGGTAATCACACCCGAGGAGCCCATGTCAATTGGAACCACAAAACAGTGGTCCAGGTTTGAAATGATCAGGAGCGGTCGCGCTTCCAGGCATCGTCCTCGCGCTTGCGCGCCCGCCGCTCGCGCCTATCCGCCAGAATCATGGCGCGCACCACGACCACAAAGACCGCAAGCACGGCCAAAGACGGGATCAGGGCACCGATGTTCGCCCAGAGATCGCTCATCGCCGGCCTAACCCTGGCTTCACGAGAGGGAACAGGATGGTCTCTCGGATACCCCGGCCGGTCAACGCCATCAGGAGCCGGTCGATACCCATGCCCATACCGCCCATCGGTGGCAGTCCGTGCTCCACAGCCCGCAGGAAGTCCTCGTCCACGGACATGGCCTCAGGGTCCCCGGCCGCCGCGAGCAGCGCCTGTGCCTCGAACCGCTCACGCTGCACCACCGGGTCCACGAGCTCCGAGTACGCCGTGGCGAGTTCGAACCCGCGCACGTACAGGTCCCACTTCTCCACCCGGCCGGGAAGGGACCGGTGCGAGCGCGTCAACGGAGATGTGTCGACCGGGAAGTCCATGACAAATGTCGGCGCGTGGAGCGAGTCACCCACCAGGTGCTCGAAGAGTTCTTCCAGGATCTTCCCAGCGGGCTGTGGTTGCGCGGACAGCTCCAGGCCAACTCGTTCACAATACGTTCGCAAGCGCTCGGCGGTCGTTTCAGGGGTTACTTCTTCGCCGAGGGCCGAACTCACGGCCTCGTAGAGGGAGATTTCCTCCCACTCCCCACCCACCTCATACGGCGTGCCGTCCGCGAGGATTACCTCCGTCGACCCGAAGACGGACACGGCTGCCTCCTGGACGAGCGCGCGAGTCAGCCGAGCCATTCCCCGGTAGTCGGTCCACGCCTCGTAGGCCTCCACCGAGGAGAACTCCGGGCTGTGGGAGGAGTCCACACCCTCGTTCCGGAAGATCCGTCCGATCTCGAAGACCCGGTCCACTCCCCCGACCACGGCCTGCTTCAAGGGCAGTTCGGTGGCGATCCGCAGGTAGAGGTCCACGTCGAACGCGTTCATGTGCGTCACGAAGGGTCGGGCGGCCGCACCCCCGGCCTGGGTCTGCAGCACCGGTGTCTCGACCTCGAGGTAGTCACGCCGGTAGAAGGACTCCCGCAACGACCGCACCACACCCGCCCGCACCCGCACCATCTCGCGGGCCTCCGGCCGCGCGATCAGGTCGAGGTATCGGCGCCGGACCCGGGTCTCCTCGCTGGTGTCCTTGTGCATGACCGGGAGCGGGCGCAGCGCCTTGGAGGCGAGCTGCCAGGAGGTCGCCATCACCGACAACTCCCCTCGCCGGGAACGGATCACCCGTCCCGTGGCCGCCAGGAAGTCACCCAGGTCGACATCCGACTTGAAGGCTGCGAGACGGTCCGGGCCGACTTCCGCCAGGGAGAGCATCACCTGCAGGCTGGTGCCCTCGCCGTCCGCGATCGCCACGAAGCAGAGCTTGCCGGTGTTGCGCAGGTGCATCACGCGCCCCGCGACACTGACCACGTCCTGGGTCTCCTCGCCCGTCTCCAGGCGATCCCACTGTGCGTGGACCTCGCGGATCGCGTGGGTTCGCGCGACAGCGACGGGGTAGGGGTCGCACCCCTCGGCCAGCAGTCGGGTGCGCTTGTCCTTGCGGACGCGGACCTGCTCGGGATCGGACTCCCCGAAGCCATCGAGCAGGGTCGGATCGTGGCTCTCCTGCGGGTCCGGACCCGTGGACGGCGATGGGTCGGCAGTCTGTGATGTCACCCTGGCATGCTACCCAGCGCACGCCCCGGCTCGATCCGCAGCGCACCCGTGTCGAGCAGGCGCACCCCCTCGACCACGGCGGCGACCACGTAGACGGCATCCTGGGAGATGCTCTCGGACCCCTGCTGCGCATCATGCGCCTCCGCGGGGGCCGGGATGCGCGCGTCGTGGCCGTCCGGGACGAGCGGGAGGAAGGTGGTCGGATCCACCAGCAGGGCATAGTCCAGCGTGATGCCCGGCGCGCCTGTGACCTCATCCCGCGCCGCCGCCTGCACCTCAGCGGCGCTCGCACCCGCACGGGCATAGCGTTGCGCCAACGCGACCGACCGGCTCAGTGCGAGCGCCTGCGCGCGTCCCCGGTCGCTGAGTCGGACGTTGCGGGAGGAGAGGGCGAGGCCGTCGCGGTCCCGGGCCACCGGCACGGACAGGATCCAGGTCGGCAGGTCGAGGTCAGCGACCAGGCGACGAACCAGGGCGAGTTGCTGCGCGTCCTTCTCCCCGAACACCGCGACGTCGGGCTGTGTGATGCCGAGGAGTTTGGTCACCACGGTCAGCACACCGTCGAAGTGGCCGGGCCGGGAAGCGCCCTCCAGGCGCTCCCCCATCTCGCCTGCGCTCACGGTGACCACACCCGGGGTCGGGTACATCTGCTCACCACTGGGTGCGAACACGAGGTCGGGGCTTGCCTCGCCCAGACTCGCGAGCGCCGCGACGTCCGCCGCAAGGGTGCGGGGGTAGGCAGCGAGATCCGCCTCGCTCCCGAACTGCGTCGGATTCACGAAGATCGTCACGATCACGTGGTCCGCCGCCGTCCTGGCAGCGCGAACCAGATCCAGGTGGCCCTCGTGCAACGCGCCCATCGTCATGACGACAGCGACCTCACCGGCCATCGATCGGCGACGCCCGCGCACGTCCGCGATCGTGGTCACGACCTCGGGTCCCTCGCCGCCCCCGGGGGTCTCGCCCGCCGCTGCAGCGGGCGCAGCGCGCAGGATGCGATGAGCCTGCGCCGCGGTCTGTGCGGAGATCCGGCGCTCCCGTACCGCCAGGTCGGTCGTGGCGTGGGCCAGCGTGCGATAACTTGCCGCGACGCGCAGGGAGTCCTCGGCGTGTGAGAGCGCGCGCAGGTGCTGCGACACCGTCTCCAGGTCGCCGCGCGAGATCGGCCCCGTCAGCGCGGCGCCCCCCGTGCGCAGGGCGCCACCCGCCGCGGCGTGGACCAACGGCGTGAGCAGCCGCCCGGCGTCCTCGACGCCGGCCCGTTGCAGCACGTCCTCGGCCTGCACGAGCAGCGTGACGAGGTGGTTGGAGGCATGGGCCAGAGCCGCGTGGTAGACCGGCCGCACCGAGTCCGGCAGCACGATCGGATCGCCGCCGAGCTCCACGACCAGAGCCTGCCCGATGGGAAGCACGGGCGCGGCCGCCGTCACCGCGAACGGAGCCTCCACGAGTCGCTGGAGATCGATCGAGGTCCCGGTGAAGGTCATGGCCGGATGAATGGCCAGGGTGATCGCCCCGGCTGCCGCCGCCGGCGCGAGGACCTCCAACCCGTGCCGCCCGCTGGTGTGCAGCACGATCGAACCGGGGCGGAATCCGCCCTGATCAGCGAGCCATCGCACCATCGGGGCGATCGCGTCATCCGGCACACAGACCAGGGTGAGGTCGGCTTCGCGGGCGACCTCGAGCGGGTCCCTGACCGGGACGCTCGGGAGCAGCGCATCGAGGCGTTCCCGCGTGGCCGGGGAGCCTCCGGAGACCGCGACGACCTCGTGGCCGACGGCGCGCAGAGCACTGGCGAGCACGGCACCGACGCGGCCGGCTCCGACCACGCCCACGCGGAGCCGGGAGGAGGCTGGGGTCATGAGTCCATTGTGCCGCTCGGCCCCGGCACATCGCGGTCCGGCGCCCGGGGGACGTCGCCATCATGCGGGCCCACCCCACCGTGGTCGCCGAGGCGCTGCTCGGCAGCACTCGGCGCGGTGTCTGCGGCCGGCTCCGGCTCCTGACGCATCCACAGCTCCGGCCCGTCGGACCGGCGCGCTACCCGCTGCCGCGCCGACTGCTCGGCGAGCAGGTGCGCCGCAACGTCCTGGTCGAGGTGAGGCAGCGAACTGCTCATCGTGCCCGAGGCGTGCGCGGCGAAGGACACCACGCGCAACCGCCGCTCCCACGGGCCCTGGCCGAGGTGCAGCGCCTGGCTGCGTTCGTGGAGCACCAGTTCCAGCCGGCGGAACACGCGTCCCGTGCGCAGCGCGAGTGCGGGCGTGGTCACCAGGAACGCGTTGCGGCGCCATGCGATCGGGTCCAACCAGCGAGCGCGACGGGGAGAGGCAACCCACCCATGGTGGGAGTCCAGGCCGCGCAGGCCCTCCAGGAGAGCAGGCTCCTCACTCTCGGGCAGGGACGGGACCACCAACCGCACGAGGTCGAGCACTTCCCGGCGAGTACCCACCGGGAGCACCACATCCGCGCTCTGGCTCCCCTCGCCGTCCGTGGAGACGTTGGCAATCGTCACGCTGATGCGCCACCAGTCCTGGCGGCGCCACAGCAGCGGTTGGGTGAGCGCGACCGCCTGCACCCTGCCGGGCGGGATGGTCTTGGCCTTGGTCTCCAGGAGACCCGACCTCACGCGCAGCCCGTCGGGTGAGGTCGCCACCCGGAAGCCGAACTCACCCGAGAACCGCCCCCAGAGGTAGGCGATGGAACCGAACAGGATCGGGAGCACACCGACGATCACCCACACGCGAGCGAAGAAACCGATGGCGAGCCCCACGAGAACGCCGAGGACGGTGGCGACGGTCGCGACCGACAACAGCAGGGAGAGGACCAATCGCCCCGGCGCGAGGCTGTACACGGGGTGCTCGGGCGCCTCCGGGGCGACGCCCGCCTCGGGCACCACGGGCGGGGACAGCACCGAGGTGGTCCCCTCGGGCGGCCGCTGCCCACCGAGATCACCACGCGCCGCCTGCGCCGGGTCGGGCGGGCTGCCCGGCTCTCCCTGGGGCACAGCCACGCCGGCCGCCCGCGCGAGGATCTCGTTGCGCAGGGCCTGCGCCTCTGCCTGCGTGAGATAGGCGAGCGTGACGTTCGCGTCCGCACCGCCCGCGCTCTCCACCCGCACGGCGGAGAAGCCGAAGATGCGCCCCAGGAGCGGTTGAGTGATCTCCACCGACTGGATCCGCGTGAGCCGTGCCACCCGCTCGGTGCGGAAGACCACGCCCGAACGCAGGACCACGGAGTCCGGCGTCACCCGGTAGGTCAATCGCCGCCAGGCGAGGTAACTGAACCCGAGCGAGAACAGCCCGGCGATCACCACCAGCCCGAGCACGATCCCGACCAGTACCAGCACCGCCAGACGCAGGGACAGTAGGTCGTCGAGGCCTTGGATCGCCGCGACCAGGACGATGCCGAAGGCCACCTTCCACGCATTCAGCAGCGGGGTGACGCGGTGGACGTGCCGCCAGCCCTCCTCGTCACCGGACGGGGGCCGCACGCTCACAGGCCCGCCAGACGGGACTCGCCGAGTTCGGTGAGCCGGTCCTTCAGCCGCGCTGCCTCGGCGGCGGGAAGGCCCGGGATCGTGGCGTCGGTGCTCGCGGAGGCGGTATGGAGTTTGACTGTTGCGAGCCCCAGCGCGCGTAGCAGCGGCCCCTGGGCCACATCGGTGAACTGCATGCGTCCGTACGGGACAACCACGAGCGAGCGGAACAGCACACCGCGCCGCACCAGGAGATCGTCCTCCTCCTCGGCGTAGCCGATCGCGCGCACCTGGCGTGGGATGAGCCACAGCACCCAGGCGAGCAGAAGGGCGGGCAGGGCGACGAGCGCCCAGATCCAGTCCCCGAGGACAGCGGCGACCACGACCGCTGCGAGCAGGATCGGGAGCAGCACCAGGCACGTCGCGATGATCCTGGCCCGGATGAACAGGGGCGAGACCCTCGACCAGGTGACCCCGGCGGGCGTGAGCGGATCGGAGTGCTGCGTCATGGCACCCATCGTGCCAGGCAGTCCCTCAGACGTGGCCCTCCGGTCCGTCCGGTCCCCGGCGCTCCTCCTCTCGCGGGGTGCGGCACCAGTGCAGCACGAGCAGGGCGACGGCGAACAGGAGAACGGAGACGACCACCATCGCGACGGCGACCCAGGCATCGGCTCGGGCGGCGGGTGCACCGAGACTGCCCATCAGGGAGGCCAGCCACGCGGCACCGTGCCCGATGAACACAGCCGAGACGTAGTAGGCGGTGACGGCCAGCGCCGCGACCCGGGCGGCGGCGATCGGCTCCATGGATCGACGCCCCCGGACGAAGCCGCGTACCCGGTTACCCAGCCACAGGAGTACGAGCGCGAACCCCAGCAGGAGCACGATGAGGATCCGCGGAGCCGGGATCGTGACGCCGCGTGTGTCCAGGAGCATCAGGACGAGCAGGGAGAGGGCGAAGGAACCGGAGCCGAGAGCGAGCGCAGGCAGCGCACGAGCCGGGGACTGCGGGCGGTCGGCCATGCGGGATCAGTCGTCGGGAGCCGATTCGGACGGCTCCGGGTCAGCGGGACGGGCCCAGTCGAGGGCGAGCCACTTCACCGCACCGCGGTCCGAAGCGACCTCCGCCAGGTCCACGACCAGCCCGCCCTCGGGCCCCGGCACCGTAGCGCCCGGGTCGAGTTGCGACCAGGGGACAAGGACAGCCGCACTCCTCACGGCATCAGGATGGGGCAGCGCGATCCCGTCGACCTCGTCGGCCGCGCCCTCCAGACTCAGGACCTCCACCCGGACACCGGCACGGTGCCCGGAGGCGACGAGGTCGGCGAGCGCGGCTCGGGTACCGAGGTACTCCACTCCGACCACCGCGGTGCGGCGCTCCTGCCCGTCCGGCACGGTACGGGCCAGCGGGGAGACCCCGGTGATCTCGAGACCGTCCCGCTCGCGCAACGACCTCAGTGCTGCGGCGAGGTCGCCCGCTCCGGCGGGGGCGTGCGCGTACATGGCGATCACACCGCGCAGTGTCTGCGGTTCGGGGATCGGTGGAACCGCCGGGACCGGCTCGGCATCGGCCGGCTCGGCATCGGCCGGCTCCTCATGACCCGGCTCAGCACCGGCCGGCTCCTCTTGACCCGACCCGTCGACAGTCGACTGGGCCGATTCGCTCAGGACGTCACCCGACGCGAGCGTGGCCGCAGGTGCGGGTGGTTCCTCGGCGCCATCCGCCTCGACGTCCTCGCTCGGCGATTCGCCGAGCACCACCGGCGCGTCCTCGGACGGCGCGGGATCGACCGGCGCGTCCTCGGACGCCGCGGGATCGACCGGCGGTGTGGGTTCGACCGGCGGGGGTGCCACCGGGGACCAGCTCGGGGTGGGGACTGCCGGCTCCGCAGCCGTGGCGGCGGCGATCCAGGGCACAGCGCTCGCAGCCACGTCCTCGGGGGCGGAGTCCCCCTCGTGGGCACCCAGGGAGGCGCCTGCCGGCTCGCCGTCAACCGGCGCCGGCGCCTCATCCACCTCCACGTCCACGTCCACGGGATCAGGATCCGAATCCGCTTCCGCGGGCGCCGGCTCAGGTGCGGGCGCCGGCACGGGCGCCGGCGCGGGGGCCGGGACCTGACCGGCCGTCGCCGCGTCGGCAGCGGGTCCGGCCGCCACGCGGCTGCGCTCGATCACGCACTCGACGTCCTGCACGAAGACGCCCAACGGCATCTCGGGTCGGTGCAGCCGCACCTCCACACGCTCGACCCCGTCGTGCTCCAGCGTCACGCGCGCCACGGACTCAGCGCGCTCGCGCAGCCCCGGGCTGCTTGCCCGGAGTTGCTCGGCCGCCGCCTGGGCGAGCACGGGCAGGTCGAGATCCGCCCCGGTCGTCCACACGTTCAGGTCGGCGAGGAAGGGCTCGAACTCCGGTTCACCGGCGCCGTCGGCTGCGGGCACCGCTCCCCGGCCGGCCAGGCCCACGATGCGGTAGTGGTCGCTCACGCCTGACACCCTAGCCAGCGCCGGGGTCGCCGCGAGCGAGGACGCACGGAGCGTCGCACTAGTTCTCGCCCGGGCCCTCCCCCAGCACATCGCGCTGGTCCACGGGGTGTTCCTCGTTGGCGGCGGCGGCCTGGTCCTGCGGTAGCTGCGGGACATGGTTGGCGGCGACCTCCGCCGGTGTGCGCACCGGGGGCTTCGTGCTCACGGGACGCGACGGCGAGGAGTGCCACACCGGCCGTGGATCGCGCTTCGCGACCGGGGCGAAGATCTCGGCGAGGGCCGCCTCGTTCAGGGTGTCCTCCTCCAGCAGTCGCAGCGCGAGGGTGTCCAGCACATCGCGGTAGGTGGTGAGGATCTCCCACGCCTCGTCGTGCGCGTTCTCGATGAGGCGGCGCACCTCCTCGTCCACGATGCCCGCGATCTCCTCGGAGTAGTCACGTTGGTGCCCGTAGTCCCGGCCGAGGAAGACCTCGGAGTCCGCCTGTCCCAGGCGCTGCGCGCCGACGCGTTCGCTCATGCCGTACTGGGTGATCATCTTGCGGGCCGTGTCCGTGGCCTTCTCGATGTCGTTGGACGCCCCGGTGGTGGGGTCGTGGAAGACGATCTCCTCGGCCACGCGGCCACCCATCGCGTAGGCGAGCTGGTCCAACAGCTCGTTGCGGGTGGTGGAGTACTTGTCCTCGGCCGGCATCACCATCGTGTACCCGAGCGCGCGACCACGAGGAAGGATGGTCACCTTCGTCACCGGGTCCGTGTAGCGCAGCGCGGCGGCCGCCAACGCGTGCCCGCCCTCGTGGTAGGCGGTGAGTTTGCGCTCGGCCTCGTTCATCACCCGCGTGCGCTTCTGCGGACCGGCGATGACGCGATCGATCGCCTCGTCGAGCGCGCGGTTGTCGATGAGCTGTGCGTGCGAGCGCGCGGTCAGCAGCGCCGCCTCGTTGAGCACGTTGGACAGATCGGCGCCGGAGAATCCCGGGGTCCGCTTGGCCACGGTCGCGAGGTCGACATCGGGGGTCATCGGCTTGCCCGCCGCGTGCACCTGCAGGATGGCGAGGCGGCCCTTGAGGTCCGGAGACTCCACCGTGATCTGGCGGTCGAACCGGCCGGGGCGCAGCAGCGCCGGATCGAGGATGTCGGGCCGGTTCGTGGCGGCGATGAGGATCACGCTGGCGTTTTTCTCGAACCCGTCCATCTCCACCAGGAGCTGGTTCAGGGTCTGCTCGCGCTCGTCGTGCCCACCGCCGAGCCCGGCGCCGCGCTGACGCCCGACCGCATCGATCTCGTCGATGAAGATGATCGCCGGGGCGTTCGTCTTCGCCTGCTCGAACAGGTCACGCACACGAGAGGCACCCACGCCGACGAACATCTCCACGAAGTCCGACCCGGAGATGGAGTAGAACGGCACGCCCGCCTCGCCGGCGACCGCCTTCGCGAGGAGCGTCTTCCCGGTTCCAGGGGCCCCGTAGAGCAACACACCCTTCGGGATACGCGCACCCACCGCCTGGTAGCGGGAGGGGTCGGCGAGGAAGTCCTTGATCTCCTGCATCTCCTCGACGGCCTCGTCGGCGCCGGCGACGTCCACGAAGGTGACGTCCGGGTGCTCCTTGTTGACCTGGCGCGCCTTCGACTTGCCGAAGTTCATCATCCGCGAGTTCCCACCCTGCATGCGGGACATCACGAACCAGAACACCCCGATCACCAGGGCGAGGAAGAGGAAACTCGTCAGCAGCGACGTCCACCACGGGGTCTGCGGCACCACCGAGTTGTAGCCCTCGGCCGGATCGGACTCCTCCACGAGGTTCGCGATCTGCTGGGCCTGCGCCTCGACGTAGTAGAACTCCACGAGTTCACCGCGGTCGTTCTCCTCGGCGTCCACATAGGGCTCGCTGAGGGTGAGCTGGACCCGCTGGTAGCCCTCGGTGATCTCCGCCTGCTCCACGGTCTCCCCGCGCAGGAGCGCCACGCCCTCGGAGGTGTCGATCGTGCTGACCCCGCCGCCGCGCAGCAGGCTGAAGCCGATCATGAGGACCAGGATGGGGAGCAGGATCCACAGCAGGGGTCCACGCACAAACTTCTTGGCGTTCATTGACTCAAGGCCGCGTGGGCCGTCCTTCCGACTCGGAGACTCCCGGTGACTCTATGCGAGAGCGCAGGCGTCCACCTGACGTGTTCGCTGATCGCGTCACCCTTCGGTCAACGCCACCCGGCGCCGAGTGGTTCCCGGGACCGCCCCCTGCGGCTCACCTGACATCGTTCCCCCCGTGCCGACCTGACGGCTGAGTCCGCGACACCCCTCGCGTCGCGTCCTGGTCGGCAGAGCTGCCGCCGTCAGCCCCCGTACACGTGCGGTGCGAGCACCGCGACGAACGGGAGTTGCCGGTAACGCTCGGCGTAGTCCAGCCCGTAGCCCACCACGAACTCGTTCGGGATGTCGAACCCGAGGTAGCGCACGTCGATGTCGACCTTCACAGCATCGGGCTTGCGCAGCAGCGTGGCGATCTCGAGCGAGGCGGGCTGACGGCGCTCCAGGGTCTCCATGAGCCAGGACAGGGTGAGGCCGGAGTCGATGATGTCCTCGACCACGAGCACGTGGCGCCCGGAGATGTCGGCGTCGAGGTCCTTCAGGATCCGCACCACACCGCTGGACTGCGTGCCCGCGCCGTAGGAGGAGACCGCCATCCAGTCCATGGAGACGTCCGAGCGCAGGTGGCGCATGAGGTCGCTCATCACCATCGCGGCGCCCTTGAGAACCCCGACGAGCAGGATCTCCTTGCCGGCGTAGTCCCGGTCGATCTGCGCGGCGAGGTCGGCGAGTTTGTCCCGGATCTCCTGCTCGCTCACCACCACCCGGACCAGATCGCCCCCGACCTCGGGGTAGTGCCACGTCGTCTGGTTCTCCTGGTCGCTCACGGCTCAAGCCTGGCACACCGGGGGCAGGACGGCGAGGCTGGGTCCGTGCCGCCCCACCCGTAGACCGCCCGGCACGCTGATCGGCCCCTGACCGTGCCACGCAAACACCAGGGCCTCCACCGCCAGGACGTGGCTACGCGCGAGCGCACGGGGAGGGCTCCCCCGCTCCACCAGCCACTGGTGGAGCGCACGGGTGCGTAGGGGGCGGGCGGCCTCGGCGAGCACCGCGACCTGGAGGCCCTCACCCTCGCGCGCGCTCTCGAGGGTTGCTCCGGCGAGCAGCTCCAGCAGGTCGTTGTCCTCCCGCAGCGCATCGGCGGTGCGCGCGAGCGACGGCGTGGGGTCGGCCCCGAGCGCACGGCGCAGCGCGGGCATCACCTCCTCGCGGATGGCCGCGCGGGGAAGTGCCTCGCCGTCGGCCCGGCGCAGGGGCCCATCGGTCGCATTGCCAGGATCGTCCCACCAGGTCAGCCCGAGCGCGCGGCAGGCGTCCCGCAACTGTGCCCGCCGCAGTCCCAGCAGGGGTCGGCGGTAGTGGCCCCGCACCGATGGGATCGCGGCGAGCGAACGGGCCCCGCTGCCGCGCGCGAGCCGCATCAGCACGGTCTCGGCCTGGTCGTCCATGGTGTGACCGAGCAGCACGACGGCGGCTCCCACCTCCTCGGCCACGGCATCCAGCGCCCGGTACCTGGCCTCGCGCGCCCCGGACTCCACCCCACCGGTGGCGTTCGGGCTGACCCGACGAACCAGTGGGCTCACGCCGATGGCGGCGGACAGGGCCGCCGCCCGCTCGGCGATCTGCGCGGAGTCGGGGAGGAGTCCATGGTCGATCGTTGCGCTGCGGACCGTCAGGCCGAGTCGGGGTGCCTCGTGCGCGGCGGCGGCAAGGAGCCCGAGGGAGTCCGCTCCGCCCGAGAAGCCCACGATCACCACCGCGTCCGGCGCCAGGTCACCGAGCGTCCGGCGCACCGCGAGCCGGGTGCGCGCGACCGCTGGGTGGGGAGCGTTCATCCGTGGACCCGCTCCACCCACCGATCGGGTGCGAGGATCTCCGCCGGCGACGGGAGCTGCTCGGGGGCCTCCCACACGGCGTTCAGCCCCTCGTGACCGACCCGTTCGACCACGGCTCGGGTGAAGGCGGCACCGTCGCGGTACTGCCGCACCTTCTCCTCCACCCCGAGCAGGCGACCGATCAGGGCGCTCAACCCGCGCTGTCGGCCCCGTCGCTTCTCGAAGGCGCGGCGGATCACCCGCACGCTCGGCACGGCCCCGGTGCCGACCTCGTCCATCACCACGTCCGCGTGGCCCTCCAGGAGCGACATCACGGCGATCGCGCGGTCCACGTCCTCCTGCTGCGCATCGTCGAGCATCGAGGCCAGGAGTCGGGGGGTTGCGCCCGTCGCCGCTCGTGGCGACGGCACCGGGCGGCCGGGGCGGCCCGGGCGACGCGACGTCGGCACCGCACCACCCTGTTCGTCCGAGCCGGCCACGGCTGCGGCGATCAGCGAGCGGAGGTGGTCGGCCAGCCAGGGCGCCGCGGCGAACTGCACGGCGTGCGTCTGCTCGTGCAGGCAGACCCACAGCGCGAACTCATGCGGGTCGACATCCAGGCGGCGGTGCATCGCCAGGATGGTGGGGGCCACCAGGAGGAGGCGCCCCGAGGCGGCTCCCGCGGGCCCGGGGGTATAGGGGTCGAACTGCCCGAGCACCCGGGGTCCGAGCAGCGCCAGGGCACCACCGAGTTGGTCCCCCGCCACGGCAGCAGACAGCCGCCCCCGCAGGCCCGGACCCCCGGTCAGGTGATCCCCGAGCAAGGCGGCGAAGGACTGGGTCGCAGCACGCGCCCAGCCCGCGCGGTCCACGATCCGCACCGGCAGGGCGCCGGCTCGCTCCCCGGCATCCTGCAGTCCGGTGACGCACGCGACGTGACCCGGGGCCTGCCGGGAACCCTCCCGCAGCGACTCCACCACGGTGGCGGCCCCGACCAGGTCGGTCGGGGGCCCCGCCGGCAGGAGCACTGCCGCGCGCCGAGCAGCACGATCCCAGTCGATGGCGGAGCCCCGCATGTCGCCGTGATCCACGCCGCTCACACGTCCGATTCCGGTTGGCAGCCACACGCGGAGAGTTGCGTGAGGTAGGCGTCGATCCGCTCCCGCGCCGCCCAGATGCCGCCGTACTCCACGTCGTCGGCCATCACGGCGAATGCGAGCGGGCGCCCGTCCGCCGTGGTCACGTACCCCGCGAGGCTCACCACGTCCTCGAGAGTGCCGGTCTTCCCCCGCACGGCGCCCGGTGGGATGTCGCGCTCGGCGAGGGTACCGACGAGTCCGGACACCGGGAGCACCCGCGCGAGCTCGGTGAGCGCGGGGTCCTCGTTCGCCGCAACCAGCACGTCGATGAGCAGTTCGGGCGCGATCGCATTCGCGCTGTTGAGTCCCGAGGTGTCGGAGAGCACGGTGCCCGAGACGTCCACTCCCGCCGCGGCCGTCCCGGCCAGGACGGCCGTGGTGGCACCCTCGAAGTCGGCCGCCTCACCCCGCGCGATCGCGACCAGCCGGCCGAACACCTCCGCCAGGGTGTTGTCCGACTGCGTCATCATCACGGCGAGGAGTTCCCTCAACGTCGCCGAGGAGACCTGCGCGATCGTGGTGGCGTCCTGCGGCGCCTCGTCGCGCTCGAGTCCGTCCTCGACCGTGACGCCTGCCTCACGCAGGGCGTCGCGGAAGATCACCGCGGCGTCGACGGCGGGCCGCAGGGAGGTCGCGACCTGGCCCTCGACCTCTCCGAGGTCGACGGCGACCGCCTCGATCGGCGCGACGAAACCGTCACCGACCCCCCAGTACCCCCACCCCGGTGACTCGCTCGCACCGGTGAACAGGGAGTCGTCCAGGCGCAGGGTCACCGAGTCGACCCCGCGCTGCTGGAGTTCCGCGGCCGTCTCCCGCGCCAGATCGGCCAGCCCCGCCCGACCGAGCACCGCCGTCGGGTCGCCCTCATCGGCCGCGAGGGTCATATCGCCACCACCCACGAGGTAGAGGTCATCACCCGACAGGAGCGCGGAGGTGGTGAGTCGGTCATCGAGATCGAGGCTGGTGACGGCGGCGAGCCCGGTCAGGATCTTGGTCGCCGAGGCAGGAGTGCGGCGCTGCGTGGCGTCGATCGCGACCAGTTCCTCCCCGGTGGCGAGGTCGACCACGACGACGCCCACACCCGCGCCCGTGGCCTCGTCCTGCACCATCTCCCGCGCGGCGGCAGCGATGATCTCGGCGTCAGGCACGGGAGCGGATGCCGACAGCGGCGGGAGCACCTCGGGCACCGGTCCGCGTCCAGGCACGATCGGGGTGGGGAAGGGCTCCGCCTCGGGCCAGGGTTCGGCGGTCGTGAGCGGGCCGGGAACGAGGTCGGCGGCGTCCGCGGCCCCGTATCCGACCCCGAGCACGACGACGGCGCCCACCGCCAGCAGCACGCCGGTTCGCCGTTTCATGCCTGCCACTCCATCCGGTTCCACCTGTCCCGACGACTCGACGCGGGCTCGAGTGTCCGAGCGCGCGCGGAGTGCGCCACACTGGTGGTCACCATAGTCGCGCGATCGCCGACCTCACGAAGGCGGCGGAGATGAGGACACCGTGAAGTTCGACGTCACGATCGAGATCCCCAAGGGGCACCGCAACAAGTACGAGGTCGACCACGTCACGGGTCGCATCCGCCTGGACCGCATGCTGTTCACCTCGACCCGCTACCCCGACGACTACGGCTACATCGACGGCACCCTGGGTGAGGACGGCGACCCGTTGGATGCCCTGGTCCTCCTGGAGGAGCCCACCTTCCCCGGCTGCCTCATCGAGTGCCGGGCGCTGGGCATGTTCCGGATGCGCGACGAGGCAGGCGGCGACGACAAGGTGTTGTGCGTGCCCGTCGGGGACCAGCGCGCGTCATGGCGCGACGACATCGACGACGTCTCGGAGTTCCACCGCCTCGAGATCCAGCACTTCTTCGAGGTCTACAAGGACCTCGAGCCCGGCAAGTCGGTCGAGGGTGCCCACTGGGTGGGCCGCGAGGAGGCCGAGGAGGAGATCCGTCGCTCCTTCCAGCGCGCCAAGGACACCGGGTACGAGCACCCCTGATCCCGCAACCGGGCGCGCCGGTACACGCGAGAGACACGCCGAAGGCGCAGGACCCGCCCGGTCCTGCGCCTTCGGCGTTGTCGGTCTGCGCTCAGCCCGCGTGCTTCTGGACGAGCGCTCCGATACGAGGCAGCGCGCCCATCACGACGCTCACGACCTGCGGCTTGAACTTCTCGAACATGGCCTTCTCACGCCCCCCGGAGACCTCCTGCTCCGCCGTGACGAGGAATGCCTCCTTCACCTCGGCCTCGTTCGCCTGGAGATAGGAGCCGAAGTCCTGGCCGTCGGTGGCCGTGAAGCGGCTCCAGAACGGGTCGAGGGTGTCCGCGAGGGTCCCGAGATAGGCGTTCGATCCACGCCGCACGATGTCGGGCTTGCCTGCCTTGGCCGCCTTGAACGCGGTCTTGACCGCCACGCCGGACAGGCCCTTCATGCTGGCGATCTCGTCCTCGATGAGGGTGGCGAGTTCGGTCACCACGGCGGGCTTGGTCTCGGGCGCGGTCAGCGTCTGGCGAAGTGTCGTCATGCCGGCGATGCTACCGGTGCACCCCGACACCGGCCCTCACGAGACGCGGCCGTACCCGATGATGTTCGCGGAGGCGTAGATCGGCTGGTGCACCACACCCACCCCGGGCATCGAGGCGTGCACGCGCATTCCCGGCCCGGTGTACATGGCCACGTGGTAGACGCGCCCGTTGCTTGCGTAGAAGATCAGATCACCGGGCTGCAGCTGTGAGGCACTGATGCGCGTGGTGGCCAGGTACTGGGAGTGCGACACCCGCGGCAAGGACACCCCGGCCTGGGCGTAGGCCCACTGCACAAGGGAGGAGCAGTCCCAGGCGTTCGGCCCGTTGGCGCCGAGAACGTAGGAGTCCCCCACCTGGGTCATCGCGTACTGCACGGCCTGCTGCCCCAGCGAACCGGCAGCCGGCGGCTCGGGCTCTGGTTCCGGCGTCGGGGTCGGGGTGGGCGTTGGGGTGGGAGTCGGGGTGGGCGTGGGCCGCGGCGCAGCCGTCGTCGGGGTCGGGGTCGGTTCGCGTGTCGGCGTCGGGGCCGGTGCAGCCGTCGGCGCGCTCGTCGGGGCCGGTGCAGCCGTCGGCGCGCTCGTCGGGGCCGGTGTAGCGGCCGTGGGTGCAGTGCTGGGCACCGCGCTCGCGGACGGCTCGGGCGAACCCGTCGACTGGTCCTGGTCGGCCGCACTCGGCGCTGAGGAGCCGCTGCGCGAGGCGGCCTGCTCGCGCTCTGCCTCCGCCTGCGCGGCCGCCGCCTGCTCCACGCGGCGCTGCTCGAGCAGCCCCTCCTGGTACTCCCGTTCCAGCGCCTCGCTGCGGCCGCGCAGCACGGCCAGTTCGGTCACGGCACTGGACATCGTCGCGGCGGCGGCCTCGCGCTGGGCCTGGCTCTGCGCCAGCAACTCGATGGCGACGTCGTACGCGGACTCGGCCGCGTCGGCGCGATCCTCGAAGACCCGCGCTGCCTGCTCTGCGCGATCGTTCGCGCTCTGCGCGGCGCCCGCCGCGACCTCGGCACGTTCGGTGGCGGCCCCGACGATCGATCCGGCCACGTCGTAGGCCCGTGCCCGCAGCAGCGCGGCCTCGAATCCATCCGCCCCGAGGAAGACCTCCGCCTCGGCGGCCACGCCCATGTTCGAGCGGTAGCCGGCCAACGCGAGATCGGCCATCGCAGCGCTCGCCTCGTCGTACTCGGCGGCGGCCGCCTCGGCGTCGGCCTGGGCCTGGGCGAGCGCGAGTTCCGCCTCGTCCGCGTCGACCTGCGCCTGGTTGTAGTCCTCGGCGGCAATGGCCGCCACGATCTCGGCCTCCTGCGCGGCGTCGTCGGCCGCCGCGACCGCGGCCTCGAGCTCGGCGACGCGGGACTGCGCATCCACCACGTCCGCCTGGGCTGCGGCACGCTCCTGCTCCGAGGGCAGGCTCGGCTCGCTCGAGGCGGGTGCAGCGAGGAAGGACACGACCAGCACGGTGGCTCCGAGCGCCGCGGTAGCGGGGCGCGTGGTGGGAAGCCGTCGAGGCAGCGTCATACAATCTCCCGGTTCCTGGGCGTGTCTCCTTGACGAGACGGGGACTTTCACCCTCGACCTTAGCCTTACTGTGCCCGCGAGTCGAAACCTGCCCGAGATCGACCCGCGACACTCCGACGCGGCTCACACACTAACGCGCGGCTGTGAGGTAGGGCGTCCGCAGTCTGAGACGCACCGCGCGTGCCGATGCCATGCCGCGAGCAACCGCCTACCGTCTCAGCAGGCACACCCACCGACCCGGGAGCACGACGATGAGCCAGACCTGGAAGTTCGAGACCCAGCAGATCCACGCCGGCCAGACCGCCGACCCCGCCACGGGCGCGCGGGCCCTGCCGATCTACCAGACCACCTCCTTCGTGTTCGATTCCGCGGACCAGGCGGCAGCGCGATTCGCCCTGGCCGAGCTCGGCCCCATCTACACCCGCATCACCAATCCCACGACGGAGGCCGTGGAGAACCGGATCGCCGCACTCGAGGGTGGCGTCGGCGCCCTCCTGGTGGCCTCGGGTCAGGCCGCGGAGACCCTGGCGATCCTGAACGTCGCGGAGGCAGGCGACCACGTCGTCGCCAGTTCATCCCTCTACGGAGGCACCTACAACCTGCTGCACCACACGCTCCCGAAGCTGGGCATCACCACCACGTTCGTCTCCGACCCGCACGATCCGGCGCAGTGGCGCGAGGCGGCCCAGGAGAACACCAAGGCGTTCTTCGCCGAGACCATCCCGAACCCCCGCAACGATGTGCTCGACATCGAGACCGTGGCCGGCATCGCCCACGAGGTCGGGGTGCCTCTCATCGTGGACAACACCGTGGCGACCCCCTACCTGACGAACCCACTCGCGTGGGGCGCGGACGTCGTGGTGCATTCCGCCACGAAGTACCTCGGTGGGCACGGCACCTCCATTGCCGGCGTGATCGTGGACGGCGGCACCTTCGACTACGGTGCCCACCCGGAGCGCTTCGGTGGGTTCAACCAGCCCGACCCGAGCTACAACGGCCTGGTCTACGCCCGTGACCTGGGCAAGGACGGGGCCTTCGGGGTCAACCTCTCCTACATCCTCAAGGCCCGCGTGCAGCTCTTGCGCGACCTCGGCGCCGCCGTGAGCCCGTTCAACGCCTTCCAGATCGCGCAAGGCATCGAGACCCTCTCCCTGCGGATGGAGCGGCACGTGGAGAACGCCGGCGCCGTGGCCACCTGGCTGGAGTCCCGCGAGGACGTGGTCCAGGTGCACTACGCCGGCCTCCCCTCCTCCCCCTGGCACGCCAATGCCCGCAAGTACTCCCCGAAGGGCGCCGGCGCGGTGCTCGCCTTCGAACTCGAGGGTGGCGCCGAGGCGGGTAAGGCGTTCGTCTCCGCGCTCCTGCTGCACTCCAACGTGGCGAACATCGGCGACGTGCGCTCCCTGGTGATCCACCCGGCGTCCACCACACACAGCCAGCTGACCCCCGCCGAGCAGCTCTCCTCGGGCGTCACACCCGGACTGGTGCGACTGTCGGTCGGTCTCGAGCACATCGACGACATCCTGGCCGACCTCGAACTCGGGTTCGCCGCCGCCGCCGTGGGGGCGGAGACCGGCGACCCCGTCGACGCAACCGCGATCTGAGTTCCGGGCGAAGGAGGCGGAGGCGTGACCACGGACCGACCGGCCACGGCCACGCCCGGGTTCTCGCGTGGACCGCGCACCCCGTACGATCGCACGATGGCGACGCCTTGGCAGTCCCCCGAACGCCGTGCGCGGATCGCACCCTCGGCGTTGGGCCAGGTGCGCGCCGCTGCCGGCGAACCGCCGCCCGTCACGGGTGCGTGGCGTGAGGGCGACCCCGTGGGTCACCGTCGCTTCCACGAGGTCGGCGACCTCGAGCTCGAGGCGGGGGGCAGCCTGCCCGGTGCACGACTCGCGTACGAGACCTGGGGCACCCTCAACGCCGCCGCGGACAACGCCATCCTCCTGCTGCACGGCCTGACCGGCGACTCCCACGTGCTGGGCGCCGCTGGGGACGGCCACCTCACCCCCGGCTGGTGGGAGGCCCTGGTGGGGCCGGGCCGAGCGATCGATACCAACCGCTACTTCGTCGTCGCCCCGAACGTGCTCGGGGGCTGCCAGGGTTCCACCGGCCCCGCCTCGATCGCGCCCGACGGCGCAGCCTGGGGTTCGCGTTTCCCCGCCCTGACCGCCCGGGACCAGGTGGCGGCGGAGGCAAGCCTGGCCACCGCACTCGGCGTCACCCGATGGGCACTGGTCATCGGGGCCTCCATGGGCGGGCACCGGGTGCTGGAGTGGGCGGCGGGTTACCCCGAGCGAGTGGGCGCGATCGTGCCGATCGCCACGGCCGCGCAGACCTCGGGGGACCAGATCGCCTGGGCCCACGCCCAGATCGGGGCGATCCGTGGCGACGTGGCGTTCCGCGGCGGTGACTACTACGAGGCCCCCGCGGGGCAGGGGCCGCACCGCGGACTCGCCCTCGCCCGGCAGATCGGGCACGCCACCTACCGAAGCGCGCGGGAGCTCGACGCCCGGTTCGGTCGGATCCCGCAGCGCGCGGAGAACCCGCTGGACGGGTCCGGGCGCTTCGCCGTGCAGTCCTACCTCGACCACCACGGCGACAAGCTCGCGCGCCGGTTCGATGCCGGTTCCTACGTGGTCCTCACCCAGGCCATGATCACGCACGACCTCGGCCGTGACCGGGGCGGCGTGGAGGCCGCACTCGCCGGGATCTCGGCGCGCACGCTGGCCATCGGGATCGACACCGACCGACTCTTCCTCGCCGAGCAGTCCGCACGCATCGCCCGCGGCGTACCCGGCGGCGAACTGCGGGTGGTGCGCTCGGACCACGGCCACGACGGCTTCCTCATCGAGTCCGACACGCTCGGTCCGATCATCTCGGCGTTCCTCGGCGAGGTTGCCCCGGTGGTCCGCCGCGCCTGAGGGTCGGGCCCTGCACGGCGTGACAAGGGCGCCACCCTCCCCGCAGGATGAGGTGATGCGACGTCGTCCCGTGCTCCCCTCCACCCGCGTGACCGAGGTGTTCGACGGACTGCGGGCCGCCAACCAGGCATTCGCCCCCGATGAACTCCCGCCGCCGCCTCCGGTGGGTGCGTGGGCGCCGGACATTCTCGGGCGCGGTCACGAGGCCCGCACCATCCCCCTGGGCAGTGATGAGGAGGGCGAGGTCGCTGCCACCCTCGTGCACTACCGGCCCGATGCCGATCAGGACAGGACCGCCACCCCCGAGACCACCACCACCCTGCCCAGCCCCCGCTTCGTCGTCCTGTACCTGCACGGCTGGACCGACTACCTGCTCAACCACGAGATCGGCCCGTTCTGGGCCACCCAGGGCGGAGCCTTCTACGGCCTGGACCTGCGCAAGTACGGGCGCAGTCTGCGCGCGGGCCAGACCCCCGGCTACATCACCGACCTGGCCACCTACGACGAGGACATCGAGGCCGCCCTCGACCTCATTGCCGAGGACCACCCCGACCTCCCGATCGTGCTGATGGCCCACTCCACCGGAGGCCTCACCGCCACCCTGTGGTCGGCCCGCCACCCCGGACGCACCGCCGGACTCGTCCTGGTCGCCCCCTGGCTCGAGGTCCAGGGCGCCGCGCTCGTGCGCTCGCTGTCCACTCCGATCGTGCGGGAGATAGCCAGAGCGTTCCCACGTCGCGAGTTGCCCGGGATCGACCTCGGCTACTACCACCGCACCATCTCCGCCACCCGCGACGGCGAATGGGACCTCGTCCCCGCCTGGCGCCCCGAGCACAGTTTCCCCGCCACCTACGGCTGGCTCGCCGCCGTCCTGGAGGGGCACGGCGCGATCGCCGAGGGAATCCACGTCGCCGAGCCCGTGCTGGTGCTGCGCTCGGCCCGCACGCTGATCGGCGCGTCATGGCGCGAGGAGATGGCCGCCGCCGATATCGTGATCGAGGTCAACGTGATCGCCGAGCGGGCCCTCACCCTGGCCGAGTCCGTCTCGGTGGCCACTCTCGAGGGAGCGCTGCACGACGTCCTGCTCTCCCCGCGCCCGATCCGCGAGCGGGCCTATGAGCACATCGCCCGCTGGTCCCGGGCCCACCTCCCCCTCTGACCGCCCACGAGATGACACCGGGTGAACGGGGAGCGACGATAGGGGGATGCGACCCCGGATCCCCCTGCCCACCACGCATGTGAACCAGGTGATCGACGGCTTCCTCACGGCGCAGTTGGCCCGCGAAGCCGTGGAGTACCCGCCGCCGCCTCCGGTGGGTGCGTGGGCGCCGGACATCCTCGGGCGCGGTCACGAGGCCCGCACCATCCCCCTGGGCAGTGATGAGGAGGGCGAGGTCGCCGCCACCCTCGTGCGCTACCGGCCCGATGCCGATCAGGACAGGACCGCCACCCCCGAACCGCAGGCCACCCTGCCCACCCCCCGCTTCGTCGTCCTGTACCTGCACGGCTGGACCGACTACCTCCTCAACCACGAGATCGGCCCGTTCTGGGCCACCCAGGGCGGGGCCTTCTACGGCCTGGACCTGCGCAAGTACGGGCGCAGTCTGCGCGCAGGCCAGACCCCCGGCTACATCACCGACCTGGCCACCTACGACGAGGACATCGAGGCCGCCCTCGACCTCATTGCCGAGGACCACCCCGACCTCCCGATCGTGCTGATGGCCCACTCCACCGGAGGCCTCACCGCCACCCTGTGGTCGGCCCGCCACCCCGGACGCACCGCCGGACTCGTCCTGGTCGCCCCCTGGCTCGAGGTCCAGGGCGCCGCCCGGGTTCGTTCCCTCTCCGCTCCCGTGGTGCGGGAGGTGGCCCGTGCGTTCCCCACCCGACCGCTGCCGGGGATCGACCTGGGGTACTACCACCACACGATCTCCGCGAGCCGCGAGGGCGAATGGGACCTCGTCCCCGCCTGGCACCCCGAGAACGGGTTCCCTGCCACCTACGGTTGGCTCGCCGCCATCCTGCACGGACATTCCGCGATCGCCCATCGCAGGGTCCATGTCACCGAGCCCGTGCTGTTGGTGCGCTCGGCCCGCACCGTGTTCGCCCCCGCGTGGAAGGAGGAGATGGCCAGCGCCGACATCGTGGTCGATGTCGAGGTGATCGCAGAACGAGCGATCCGGATCGCGGACGAGGTGACGATCGCCACGGTCCCGGACGCGCTGCATGATGTGCTGCTCTCCCCGCGCCCGATCCGCGACCTCGCCTACCGACAGATCGCACGGTGGGCGAGCGCCTACCTCCCCTGATCCCGGCCCACGTCGCAGGGCCGCCCCCCTCAGGGGTGGGACTCGCCCATTCCGGCACGGCGTACGGCTCGGCGACGGCGCGGCCTGGAGCCACCCCTGCTCGGACCGATGGTCGCCTCCTCCAGCGCCTCGCCGAGGCACGGCCCGTCGGCGCCGAAGCGCCACGCGCGCCACCCATCGGCGACCACCCGCCCCGAGAGTTCTCGCGCTGCTTCGGTGGGATCGGTGAAGCTCCGTCCGCCACCGGTGATGGTGCCGTGCTGGGTGAGCTGGGCGCTGTAAGTGGCGCCGGCGGCGGTGCTCGGGTCGAGTACGAGGTGGGTGGGCCCGACGAGGTCCACCACGGCCTTGAGGTCGGCGCTGTCGGTCCGCACCGAGCGACCCCGGTGCGAGCGGCGACGCGCGGGAGCGGTCGGTTCCCCTCGATGGTTGGGTGACTCCGCGGCCTCGGTCGCAGGCTCACCGTCGAACGCGCTCGCCGGGAGCGGCTCGACACCACCGATCAATGCCACGTCGTGGGCGCCGTCGGCGGACTCCAGCAGGGCCGGGACCCGGCGAGTGCGCGCACCCCGCACGGGTTCGACCGCCACGAGCTGGTTCCCGTCGACGACCTGGGGACCCGCCTTGAGCACCGTCACCGTCGCGGGGTCGATGACCTCGACCGCATCGCGCACCTCGGGGTCGAGTTCGCCGGCAAGGATCACCAGTCCCGCGGCCGCCTCGCCGCGGGGCGGCAGGTGCTCACGGAACGCAGCCCAGTCCTCGCGCAGGGACTCGGCGCCGCCGGGGTGCCAGGAGGCGATCTCCCGCCAGGAGGCACCCCGCACCTTCGCCGAGGATGCCAGGGCTCCCACCAGCGCACGACTGTCCAGGCGCGGCAGGACCACGACCAGAACGGCGGATCCGAGGGAATCGAGCGCGACGAGGACTTCACCCAGGGGCTCCCCGGCGTCGTGCCAGGCGACCTCCAGGAGCGGGTCGTCGATCACGCGAAGTGCGCAGGCCTTGAGCCGACGGTCGAAATCGGCCGCCCACTCGCCGTAGGACCCGGGATCGGGCGCGACCTCGCGTACCTCGCGGCCATCGACTGAGAACAACGCCATAAGACCTGCTGCACCACCTAATACGAGATGAGGTGAACCCCTCGACCACGCCCCCGGGTGCCTATTCTGACACGAGTACCTCGGCAAGCGAACGGCCTCTCACGTGGGCCAGGTGCTCGGCCTGAGTGCGGCAGGAATAGCCGTCCGCGAGGTACACGGCGCCCGGCGGTGCCTCGCGCAGCGCCGGCAGTAGGGCGTTCTCCGCGACCGCCACACTCACGTCGTAGTGCCCCTTCTCCATCCCGAAGTTGCCCGCGAGTCCACAGCACCCGGCGAGTTGGGTCAGGGTGGCCCCGGTGCGGCGCAACAGGGCGATGTCCGCCTCGTACCCCATCACCGAGTAGTGGTGACAGTGTGGCTGCACCACGAGGGTGGTGCCCTTCAGCGAGGGTGGCTCCCAGTCCTGTCCCGGCCCCAACTCGGGGTGCAGGAGGAGTTCGGCGAGGGTCATCACCGCGCCCGCCACCTGCGCCGAACGCGGGTCCTCGGGCAGCAGTTCGGTCAGGTCTCCCCGCAGCACCGCCGTGCAGGAGGGCTCCACCCCGATGATCGGCACGCCTTTCGCGGCCGCCGGGCCGAGGATGTCCAGCACCCCGCGCAGGCGACGTCTGGCGCCGTCGAGTTGGCCGGTGGAGATCCACGTCAGCCCGCAGCACGCCTGCTGCTGCGGGATGCGCACCGTGTACCCGGCCTGCTCGAGCAGGCCCACCATTGCCTTCGCGCCAGTCGGGTCGAGGTTCTCGCTGAAGGAGTCGGCCCACAGGATCACGTCCCGGGTCCGCCTGCGGGCGCCAGTGCTCGACACCGCGACACCCCGACTCTCCTCGGCTCCCGACCGGGAACTGTCCGCCTGGGCTCGCCGGGGGAACCAGCGCGAGAAGCGCTCGGTGGCGAACGCCGTCATCTCCCGGCGCCCGTCCATCCCCAGCAGGGGGAACAACGCGCGGCGCAGCGGCGCCCAGCCCAGGACCGCGTTGGCGGTGCTCGCCACCGGCGGCAGCGCCGTCGTCAGCCTCGCCCATCGGGGCAGCCAGCCCAGCACGTAGTGCGGGATCGGCCGCAGTCTCCCCCGGTAGCGGCGGTAGGTGGCCTCGGCCTTGTAGGAGGCCATGTCCACGCCGGCGGGGCAGTCCCGGCCGCAGGCCTTGCAGCTCAGGCACAGGTCCAGGGACTCCTGCACCTCGGGGGCCGCCCACCCTTTCGCGAAGGTGCCCCGGGCGAGCTCCTGCAGCACCCGCGCGCGGCCGCGGGTCACGTGCGCCTCATCGCCCGTGGCCTGATAACTCGGGCACATGAACCCCCCGGCGCCGGAGTTGTCGGCGCGGCACTTGCCCACCCCCACGCACCGGTGCACGGCCGTGGTGAGGTCACCGCGGTCGTGGGCGAGCGCGAGGCCCGTGGCTCCCAGGGTGATCGCCTGCGGCCGCCGCAGGTTCTCGGTGATCGCATCGGGGCGGACCAGGACACCGGGGTTGAGGTGGTCGCGGGGGTCGAAGAGGCCCTTGACCTGCTCGAACAGGGAGAGCGCCTCGGGTGAGTACATGTGCGGCAGCAGCCCGGAGCGGGCGCGCCCGTCGCCGTGCTCCCCGGACAGCGAGCCGCCGTACTTGCCCACCAGGGCCGCGGCGTCGTTCATGAAGCCCTCGAAGGTGGGCACATCGCTCGCCCGCTCCAGCGGCACGTCGATGCGCACGTGGATGCAGCCGTCGCCGAAGTGCCCGTACGGCAGGCCGTCCACGCCGTAGGTGGCCATGAGCGCGTCGAAGTCGCGCAGGTAGGCGCCGAGGTGCTCCGGCGGCACCGCGGAGTCCTCCCAACCGGGCCAGGCGGGGTTGCCGGCCGGGGTGCGCCCCGCCAGCCCCACGCCGTCGGCCCGGATCCGCCACAGCGCCGCCGACTGCGCGGCGTCGGTGACGATCATGGAGTCCACGCAGTCCGCGGCCGCGACCAGCGCGCGGGCGTTGGCCATCGCCTCGGCCTCGTCCCGCCCGCCGACCTCGCAGAACAGCCATCCCGCGCCGCGTGGCAGGTCCGGCACGCTGCCGACGGCGCGCCGCACCACGTCCACCAGGCGCGCGTCCATCCCCTCGATCGCCAGCGGCTTCAGGGCGGCCAGCGGCACGACGGCGTCGGCCGCGCTGGGCATATCGGCGTAGCCGAGCACCACCAGCACCGGGGCGGTGGGCAGCGGCTGCAGCTCGACGGTGGCCTCGAGCAGGGTGACCAGGGTGCCCTCGGTGCCGACCAGCATGCGGGCCAGGTTGCGGCCGTGTTCGGGCAGCAGGTGCTCCAGGGAGTACCCGGAGACCTGCCGGGTGAACCGGCCGAGTTCGGTGCGGATCGTGGCGAGGTTGGCCGAGACGAGGCGCTCCAGCCCGTCCACGCGGGACAACGAATCCAGCCCGGCGCCGGCGGTGAAGACCCGGCCCGTGCCGTCGACCGCGTCCAGGCTGCGCACGTTGTCGGCGGTGCGTCCGTACGCGAGGGCATGCGGGCCGCAGGCGTTGTTGCCGATCATCCCGCCGAGGGTGGCGCGGTTCTTGGTGGAGGGGTCCGGGCCGAACCAGAGGCCGTGCGGGGCGGCGGCCTTCTGCAGGCTCGACATCACGACCCCCGGCTGCACCACGGCGGTGCGCTGCGTCGGGTCGATCTCGCCGATGGCGTTCATGTGCCGGGAGAAGTCCAGGACCACCCCGGGCCCGACGGCGTTACCCGCCACGCTGGTGCCCGCCCCTCGCGCGGTGACGGGCGCGCCGTGCTCGCGGGCGACCTCCAGGGTGGCGAGCACCTCCTCACGGTCACGAGGGAAGGTCACCACCTGCGGCGGCACACGGTAATTGGAGGCGTCGGAGGAATACTCGGCGCGGCGCCTGGGGGAGGCATCCGCGGTGGTGACGGCCGCGAGGGCCCGCAGCAACTCGGGGGCGGGGACGGTTTCCTGCGGCGGGCGAGCCCCGCCGTCGGTCCCGGTGGTCAGGGAGGTCACCCTCCCGAGTCTGTCACGCGCAGCGGCGCCGCCCCCGGGACGTCCGGGATGCGGCGGTTCGGCTGCGACTCAGTCGCCCTCAGGCACCCACGCCACGGACACCGGGTCCGATGCTGCGGGGAGCATCACGACCCCCAGGTCACCGATCGTGACCTCGTGCTCGACACTCGAATCCACGCCGCCCACGTCGGAGACCGTCGTGGTGGTGGGCGTGTAGTCCAAGGTGCACACCGCTCCGCCTGTCTCCACGAGGGTCACCTCGAGGGTGCCGGCCGCGGATTCCTGGACGGACTGCGCGACCAAGGGGCAGGAACTCGAACCGAAGGTGATGACATACAGTTCCGAACCGTCGGCGGACCAGGCCGCTCCGGCGGGCGAGGACTCGGGCCCCTCGGCGACCCCGGCCGGCAGGCCCCGGGAGTAGGTGTCGTCCGTCGTCGCCTCGCCGACTGCCCCGGTGGAGCCGTCACCGTCCGTCACGCCGTCGTCCTCGGCGTCCGCGGTCGTCGCCTCCTCGGTGGGGACCGGGGACGCGGTCGACTCGGCGGAGCGTCCGCCGTCGGGCGGGGTGCAGGCGACGAGCAACACGGGCAGGATCGCTGCCGCGGCAAGTCCCCGCAGTGCGGGTGTGGTGCGCATGAGTGCCTCCTTTGCGGGCCCGGTCAGGCTATCAACTCGATCTCGGCGCCAGTGGTGGGACGCCACCGACGCGCGAGAAGGGCATGCGGTCGGTCAGGGCGCCATGTCGAGTGCACTGTCCGCGAGGGCCAGCACGGTCCACGTCCCGCCGTCCTCGCTCGTCAACTCGTAGGCAGGGACCAGCACGACGGCACCCCCCTCGGTCCACACCGTGGTCAGGGTGAGGTCAGCGGCGACGAGCTCCACCACCTCCACGGGCCACGGCAGGGGTGCACCCGGCACCGGGGTCGCGGGGGGCGCGGTCGGTGGCGTCCACCCCGGCGGTGCCGGGAGGGCTTCGACGCCCTCTCGCGGCACCGGCGTGGCGAGAGGAAGATCCTCGCGCGCAGCCTCGGAGTCAGCGGGTCCGGATCCTGCGGGCGCGGAACCGGCGAACTCCCCCTCGAGCCCGAGGCCGGAGGCGGCCAGTGGCATCACGGGGTAGGCGAGTGCTCCGAAGGCCGGGTCGGAGAGCCGATCGGCCGCCTCCTGCGCACTGACCACGGGGTACTCGCCGAGTTCCGTCAGGGGCGCCATCGGCCCGGAGAAGGAGGCGATGCCTCCGGAGCTCAGTTCGAGGTAGTACGCCAGGGAGGTCGGCACGCCCTCTATCAGCACCGCCGCGGTGGCGGTGGTGATCCCGACCTCCGGGAGCGACTGGGCCTCGATCTCCAGCTCCGCGACCACACCGAGGTCGGCGAGCAGCACCTCCAGGGCGGCGATTGCCTCCTGTTGTGGAGGCGCCTGCAGATCCTCGCAGTCCACCCCCGCCGCGGCGAGACCCTCGGTGTGCAGTTCGTCGTTCCCACAGTTCCATGGAGAGATCGCGGCGCTGGAGTAGCTGAGCGTGAGTGCGCCGTCCAGGGTGACCGACAGGGACGGAGCGAGCGCCGTGCGGCCCTCGACCCACCAGGCGCCGTCCTTCAGCTGCGCATCCCCGGCCAGGCCGAACACGTCGGCGGCACGAGCCGCCACGTCCCGAGCGGGTTCGGCGTTGGGGTCCAGGGCGTAGCCCGCGGCCTGCCCCGTGCCGGCCCCCAGCCCGGAGGCGATGAAGGTGGTACGGCCCGGCCCGGCCGGGTACAGCGCGGAGTCAGCGGGCGCGGAGGCGGACTCGGGGACGCTCTGTGCGAGAGGATCGTGCCCCGACAAGGCAGCCGCTTCGGACTCGTCCGCGGCGAGGCCTTCCGGCGCGGAGTCCTCGGCGGACTCCTCACTGGATCCCTCCGCGGACTCCGGCGCTCCGGTTGAATCCGCGGCGTGGCTCCCGCCACCGTGGAAGACTCCGGTGGCACCCGCGGCATAGCCGCCGACGCCGATGATCGCGGCAGCGGCGGCGCCTGCCAGCACGGAGGGCCAGCGCCGGCTGCGGCGACGAGCCTCGAGGTCGACAGCGGCCGGCGGCGCCGAACCGCCCGTGCCCTGGTCGGCACCACCTGCCGCGCCCTGCCTCGAGCCGACGGCCCGAGCGATGATCTGCGCGGCCAGGTCCTCGCGCGGCTCGCGCTCGGCCGCGGGGTCGGCAGCCCGCAGCCGCGCAAGGGCCTCCTGCGCGCTCGGGGACGGACCAGTGCGGTCGTCATCGCCGGACATGGCACCTCCCAGTGCGTCGTGTTCCTGCCCTCACCATGTCTCGCAGCGGCGCGTTCTTGCACACCAGCGAGCACGAGAGGCTCCCTCCTGCGGGCAAGGTCGGGGGCCTCATCCCGTCGCCTGGTCCCCCCACGCCTCGCGCAACCGGGAGCGGGCACGGGAGAGTGCCGCATCCGCGCCGCCACGGGAGATCCCGAGCACCTGCGCGAGCTCCGCACCGCCGAGGCCCTCCCAGGCGTGCAGAGCCAGGATCGTGCGATCGCGTTCGGACAAGCGCCCCAGTGCGCGGCGCACCTCGTCGTCCGCGACGGCCGCGAGAGCCGGATCCGCCAGGTGAGCGACGTCGTCGTCCTCGGGCACCTCCGCCACCGGCAGCGCGCGGGCCTTGCGCCGATGGTTCGCCAGCACGTACCCGGCCGTGGTGTAGAGCCACGGAAGCGGGGAACGGTCCCGGGGCACATCGGCGCGACGCCGCCAGGCGGTCAGCAACACCTCGGAGGCGAGGTCCTCGGCGTCCTGGGGCGCTGTCCGCCGAGCGAAGTAGCGCACGAGCGGTGTGAGATTCTCCCGCGTGAGTCCCGTGAACCACACGGCCTCACCCTCCGTGCTCGTCCGGGGTGCCTCGGCGTCGGTGGGGTCGGCCCCGGGTCGTACAGCCGGGCCGGTTGCGGGCACGCGAAAGGCCACGACGTCGCCCGGCGTCGGTTCCGACATCCCCTCGCTCCTTCGTTGCCTGATCCGACTATGTCCCACCGCCGCCGCTTCTTGCAGCGGTGAGCGAAGTCGTCGCCGAACTGAGACCTGCGGCGCGCGAGGTGCCCCGATCACCTCGGATGCGGTTGACTGTCCCCCATGCACGAGGACACGGGGGTTGGGCCCACGGCCCAGCACCGTCCGTTCGTGCTGCTCGCCTCACGATCCGAGCAGCCCGTGGCGGACGAGGAGTACGAGGCGTTCTGCCGATTCATGGAACTGCCGGCCGAGCGCCTGTGGCGCATCCGCCTGGACCAGCGGCCGATGCCCGCGATCGACCTGGACACCGTGGCCGGAATCGTGGTCGCCGGGAGCCCGTTCACCTCCTCCGACCCCCCGGAGAGCAAGTCCGAGGTGCAAAAGCGTGTGGAGCGCGAGATCGGCGCGCTGCTGATGGACGTGTGCGAGCGGGACATCCCGTTCCTCGGGGCCTGCTACGGCGTGGGCACGCTCGGCGTGCACCTGGGCGGCGTGGTCGACACCACGTACGGGGAGCCCGTGGGTGCGGTGCCGGTCGCGCTGAACGCCGCTGGGCTGAGCGACCCGTTGCTCGAGGGCCTTCCCCCGGTGTTCGACGCGTATGTGGGACACAAGGAGGCGCTGCGCGCCGCACCGCCGGGGACCACGCTGCTGGCCTCCTCCCCTGGCGCCCCCGTGCAGATGCTCCGGTACCGGCGCAACGTCTACGCCACGCAGTTCCACCCGGAGCTCGACGCCCCGGGCATCGTCTCGCGCCTGCGCGCCTACCGGGACAAGGGGTACTACGACCCCGCCGAGATCGACGCCGTCATCGCGCGCGTGGAGTCGGCCGATGTGACCGCCTCGGCCGGGGTGCTGCGCAACTTCGCCCGCATCTACGGCTGACCCACCACCGCGAGGTGGTTCTGCAGCCACCGCGAGGTGGTTCTGCAGCCACCGCGAGGTGGTTCTGCAGCCACCGCGAGGTGGTTCTGCAGCCACCGCGAGGTGGTTCTGCAGAACCACCTCGCGGGTGCATGGGGGTCAGGGGTTCTCGAGGAGCGCGAGCGCGGCGATCGGCGGCGTCGGGTCGGTCCGCAGACGCGCGTGCAGCTCGACGTCGAACCGCTCCTCGCCGTAGCGCAGCTTCTCCCGCTCCAGCCCCTCCACGGGGAATCCCGCTCGGCGGGCGACGGCGCACGAGGCCGGGTTGTTCGTGCGGTGCCCGAGTTCCACCCGGTACAGATCGCGCTCGAACGCCCACTGCGCAGCGCCCGCGAGCGCCCGTGCCGCCAGGCCTCGGCCACGGGCCCTTGGCACCGTCCAGTAGGAGGCCCAGCACGTGCCGTGGCGGCGCTCGATCGCGGACAGCGAGACGTTCCCGACCACCTCCTCCTCCCACACGATGGCCCAGTGCCGCGCCCTCTCATCGCTGCGCAACGCCTCATCGATGAACCGCTTGGCCAGCAGCGGTGTGGACAGATCGCTCTCCCCCACCTGCACGTGCAGATCACTCGCCTGCAGCATCACGGCGCTCAGCACGAACGCGTCGTCCGCGTGCCAGGGGCGTAGCGCTGCCCTCACGTGCCCTGGGGCGCCTGTCGCGCCTGGCGTGCGGCGATCCTCGCCTGCACCTCCGGGCGGCGCAGCGGCGGGAGGATCTTGGCCGGCTGCTGCCGCTCCGGCAGATCCGCGAGCAGTCGGCGAGTGACCGCGGCGACCTCCGCTACCGCGGCCTCGAACGCCTCGGACGTGCGGGCGCTGGGATGCGTGATCCCGGAGACCTTGCGCACGTACTGGCGCGCGGCCGCCTCGATCTCGTCCTCGGTGGCGGGCGGCTCGAGTCCTCGCAGGAGCGTCACGTTGCGGCACATGCCTGCGAGCGTGCTCGCGCACAGCCCAGGTCGTCAAGGGTGTTTCCGTTGCGCACGCTGGTTGTCGCATCAACGGCGCAGACCTCCGACGCCTCAGCGCCGCGGAGAGCCACGAAGGCCCGGAACCCCCTGGGTTCCGGGCCTTCTGCGTGAGCCGCCTGCGGGAATCGAACCCGCGACCTATTCATTACGAGTGAATCGCTCTGCCGACTGAGCTAAGGCGGCGACGCGGCCCGAGGGTCGCCCGGGCAGCGGCGACCACTGTACCCGAGCGCGCACGCTGGCCCAAACCGGCGATCGCGCCCCTCCCGCCCCGCCTCAGGCTCCGGCGGCCTGCGCCACGGCGCGCGCCACCGGCACGTCCCCGCCCACGAGGGTCCACTGCTTGCCGATCGACCCGCGCGAGGCGAGCACCTCGGCGATGACGGCGGCGACGTCGGCCCGCGGCACCTGCCCGCGGGGCAGTTCGGGCGCGAGCGCCACCCGCCCCGTGCCCGGCTCGTCGGTCAGCCCACCGGGCCGGATGATGGTCCAGTCCAGGTCGCTGGCGCGCACGGCGGCGTCGGAGTCGCGCTTGGCGGCCACGTAGGCCGCCCACACCTCCCCCACGTCAGGCGGCAGCGGGTCGTCCACGCCGATCGCGGAGACCTGCACGTACCGGCGCACCCCGGCGGCGCGGCTCCCGGCCACCGACTTCAGCGCACCCTGCAGGTCCACCGTGCGCTTGCGCTCGATGTTCCCGTCCGGCCCGCCGCCGGCCGCGAACACGACCGCGTCCACGCCGTCGAACGCCGCGGCGAAGGCCTCCTCGCCGGAGGTCTCGATGTCCAGCATCCGGGGCTCCACTCCGGGGCCGCGCAACTCGGCGGCCTGCGCCTCGCGGCGGACCAGCGGGACCACGGTGTGGCCCTCGCGGGTCAGGATCGGGGTGAGGAGGCGGGCGATCTGGCCCGCCCCGCCGACAATGGCGATCGTCGAAGTCATCCTTCATTGTGTGCACGACGGCGGCGCGCACCCAAGGGGTCTGGCTCAGCCGGCGGGGCACTCACCTCCCGCCGACTGCCCCCGCCTCGTCTGCCCCGCACGACACAGGGCCCGCACGACACAGGGCCCGCACGACACAGGGCCCGCACCACCGGACGAGGGGTGCGGGCCCTGTGAGTCGTGAGGACTCGGCGGCTGGTCGGGACTCAGCGGTCCACGCGCGCCGATCCGCCGCCGGCGAGCTTGAGCACCTCGGCCTTGGTGACCATGGTGGTGTCACCGGGGGTGGTCATCGCCAGCGCGCCGTGCGCGGCGCCGTAGTCCACCGCGGTCTGCAGGCTCTGGCCGTCCAGCAGCCCGAAGATGAGACCGGAGGCGAAGGAGTCGCCGCCGCCCACGCGGTCCATGATCTCCAGCCCGGGGCGGTGCACGGACTCCACCACGCCGGTGGCCGGGGACCACGCGAGCGCGCCCCAGTCGTTGACCGTGGCGGTCTTCACGCCGCGCATCGTGGTGCCGATCGCCTTGAAGTTCGGGAACGCGGCGGCGGCCGTCTCGATCATCTTCTTGAAGGAGTCCGTCTCGAGCTCGGCGAGGTTCTCGTCCACGCCCTCCACCTCGAACCCGAGGGAGGCGGTGAAGTCCTCCTCGTTGCCGATCATCACGTCGATGTAGGGCGCGATGGCGCGGTTGACCTCCTGGGCCTTGGCCTGGCCGCCGATGGACTTCCACAGCGACGGGCGGTAGTTGAGGTCGTAGGAGATCACGGTGCCGTGCTTCTTGGCGGCCTTGACGGCGGCGATCACCGTGTCCGCCGAGACCTCCGAGAGCGCCGCGAAGATGCCCCCGGTGTGCAGCCAGCGGGCGCCGTACTCCCCGAACAGCCGGTCCCAGTCCACGTCCTCGGCGCGCAGCTGCGAGGCGGCGGTGATGCCGCGGTCGGAGACGCCCACGGCGCCACGGACCCCGAAGCCGCGCTCGGTGAAGTTCAGGCCGTTGCGCACGGTGCGGCCGATGCCGTCGTAGGGCATCCAGTGGATGAACTCGGTGTCCAGCCCACCCTGGAAGATGAAGTCCTCCACGAGGTGACCGATCTCGTTGTCGGCCAGGGCGGTCACGATGGCGCCCCGCAGGCCGAAGGCGCGGCGCAGGCCACGGGCCACGTTGTACTCGCCGCCGCCCTCCCAGGCGCGGAAGCTGCGGGCGGTGCGGATGCGGCCCTCGCCCGGGTCCAGGCGCAGCATCACCTCACCGAGCGAGACGACGTCGTAGCGGCACTCGGAGGCGGGGCGCAGGTTCAGCGCGGCGACCTCGGCGGGAAGGGTGGTCATGGGGTCTCCATTCGGGTGGGACGGCGGTGTCGGATGCGGTGCGGGGCGCGCGACGGCGCCCGGTGGGCCGGGCGCATCGGCGCGCCCGACCGGGACGTGCTCAGACGCTCGGGCGCAGCTTCTCCGCGAGGGCGACGGCCTCGCTAACCAGGTCCGTGACGGCCTGGAACTCGTGCGCGGCGACGAGCTTCTGCGGCACCATCCAGGACCCGCCGACCGCCTTGACGGCGGGGATGTCGAGGTAGTCCTGCAGGTTCGCCGGGCTAACGCCACCGGTGGGCACGAAGGAGAGTCCGCCGAAGACCGCGGCGAAGCCCTTGATGGCCGGGGCGCCACCGGAGGTCCCGGCGGGGAAGAACTTCACGGTGGACAGGCCGAGCTCGAGGGCCGCCTGGATCTCGGTGGCGGTCACGGTGCCGGGCAGGGCGAGCACGCCGCGCTCGTGGCAGCGCTCGACGACCGCGCGGGACAGGCCCGGCGAGACCACGTAGCGGGCCCCGGCGTCCACCGCCTTGTCGACCTGCGCGGGGGTGAGCACGGTGCCGGCACCGATGAGGATGTCGCCGCGGTCGGCCATGCGGCGGATCGCCTCGGGGGCGGCTGCGGTGCGGAAGGTGACCTCGGCGACCGGAAGGCCGCCGTCGACAAGGGCGCCGGCCAGACCGTCGGCGTCGGCCGCGTCGTCGAGCACCACCACGGGGACCAGTCGCGCCTGTGCGAGCTGGGTGAGGACGTCGGACATCGTTCTCCTTCGTTGCGTTTCGCTGCGCGGAACGCTCGTTTCGTTGTGTGAATATTCTGCCACATCGGGCGGCAGAACGGAAGACCCGGCTCAGTCCCCCGCGATACTCAAGCCGGGCGGCAGCAGCCCCGGCAGGATCCGCCGCATGGCGGCGACGACGCGGGGCGCCCCCTCGCCCTCCAGCCGATCCCGTGGGGCGGTGACGCTGACCGCGGCGATCGGGCTTCCGGCGCGCTCCAGAGCCATCGCGACGCACGCGATGCCTGGCTCGTTCTCCTCCCATTCCCCGGCCCATCCGCGCTCACGCGCGGCGGCGAGCGCCGCCGTGACCGCGTCGGCGCGCTCGGGCATGCCCGCCACGTACGGGGCGAGGGCGGAGTCCTCGTGCACCCGCCGAGCCAGCAGCGCCCGACCCAGCGCCGTGGTCGCGGCCGGCATCCGGCGCCCCACCGCGGAGAAGACGCGCACGGGGCGCTCCGGCTCCACCTTGTCGAGGTAGACGATCTGCCCCCCGGCGAGCACTCCGAGGTGCACGAGTTCGTCCACCTCGCCGGACAGCGCCACCAACGCCGGGTGCACGGCGGCCGCGAGATGCTCCTCGGCGTAGTAGCCGTCCCCGAGGGTCACGGCCGCCGCACCGAGGAGGTAGTGGCCCCCGCTGTCCTGGGAGGCGAAGTCCCGCAAGCGCAGGGCGGCCAGCGCGCGGTGCGCCGTGGACTTGTTCACCCCGAGGCGTTCCGCGATCTGCGCCAGGGTGAGGCCGGACGGGCCCGCGGCGGCGAGCTCGGTCAGCACCAGCAGGGCACGGTCGATGGCCTCGACGGGCGGCTTCTCAGTCACGACACCACACTGCCAGGCCCTCGGGCGCCACGGCCATCACGGGGTGGGTCCACCGGCGAGGTACTCCTGGACCACGGTCGTGTCCAGGTCGCCCAGACCGGCCTCGGTCAGGCCGGCGAAGAGTTCCAGCAGGACCGCGGCCAGCGGGGTCGAGGTGTGGGTGCTCTCGGCCTCCTCCTGCGCGGCGGTGAGGTCCTTGACCATGTAGCGCGCCGCCCCCGCCACGGTGTGGTCATGATCGACGAACTTCTGCTTCTTCACCTCCAGGATGCGACTGGCCGCGTAGCCGCCCCCGAGGAGGTCGAACATGGCGGCCACGTCCAGGCCCGCCCGCTCGGCCAGCAACGACGCCTCCGCCAATGCCACCACCTCCGCGGCCACGATCACCTGGTTGGCGGCCTTGGCCACCTGACCCGCGCCCAGCGGCCCCAGGTGCACCGGCCGGCCCATCGTCGCCAGCACCGGGAGGACGGGGTCCACGTCCTGCGCGGCGCCGCCCACCATGATGGCCAGGCTCCCCTCGCGGGCGCCCTCCACGCCACCGCTCACGGGGGCGTCCACCACCCGCAACGAGCCACCGGTGCGCTGCGTCAGCTCCGCGGCCAGATCCCGAAGACCGGTGGGTGAGGTGGTCGAGGAGACCACCAGCGTCAGCCCGCCCTCGGCCGACCCCTCGCCGGTCACCCCGGCGAGCAGGCCGTCCGGCCCCTCCAGCACCTCCCGCAGCTGCGGCAGGTCCGGGAGCATCACGATGACCACCCCGACGCGCTGGGCCAGCGCACGGGGGGAGTCCACCCAGGTCACGCCGTCCTGCTCGGACTCCACGCCACGGTGCCGCCGGGAGGTGAGCACCACCTCGCGCGAGGCGGGCAGCCCGGCGCGCAGGTTGCGCGCCATCGGTTCGCCCATGGCGCCCAGGCCGATGACCCCGACCGCCTCGCTCGGGTGATGCTCGCCGGCTGCCGCCATCAGCGACCCAGCCATCCGCCGTCGACCGCCAGCACCTGGCCGTGCACGTAGTCCGCGGCCGAGGAGGCAAGGAACACCACGCTGCCGCCCATGTCCTGCGGGGAACCCCACCGACCGGCCGGGATGCGCACGAGGATCTGCTCGCTGCGCACCGGATCGGCGAGCAGAGCAGTGTTCATGTCCGTCGCCATGTAGCCGGGCGCCACCGCGTTGACGTTCACGCCCCGGGCAGCCCACTCGTTCGCCAGCGCCTTCGTCAGCTGCGCCACCGCACCCTTGCTCGCCGCGTAGGCGGGCACGGTGATCCCGCCCTGGAAGCTCAGCAGCGAGGCCAGGTTCACGATCTTGCCCTCGCCGCGGTCGAGCATCGGGGCACCGAACGCCTGGCAGAGCTGCATCACGGCGTGCAGGTTCACCTGCAGCACCTGGTCCCAGGCGTCCAGTGGGAACTCCACGGCGGGGTGACGGTCCTGGGTGCCGGCGTTGTTGACGAGGATGTCCACCCGGTGCCGGGCGAGCACCGCCTCGCTCGCGGCCGCGATCGAGTCGCGGTCGCTGAGGTCGACGCTCTCGGCGTCCACCGTGCGGCCGAGGGCGGCGGCCTCCTCCCGCAGTTCGTCGCTGATCGGGCTGCGCGCCAGGACCACCACGTCCGCACCGGCGTTCAGCAGGTAGCGGGTGATGCCCAGGCCCAGGCCGCGGCCACCGCCGGTGACCACGGCGGTGCGCCCGGTGAGGTCGAAGGGGTTCACTGGGCCACCCCCGGGGTCACGAGCACCTTGAGACTGTCGGCGCCGGAGGCGGCCGCCTCGAAGGCCTGGGCGGCCTGCTCCAGGGGGAAGACGGTCACGGGGAGGCGGGAGAGTTCCAGGGCGTCGGAGGCGACGAGTTCGACGGCGCGGGCCACATCCTGCGTGGTGTACACCCGAACCCCGTGCATCGTGAGCTCCTTGAAGCACACGTCGCGCAGGTCGATCGGCGCGGGCGCCTTGTGCACCCCGACGATGACGATCGTGCCGAGCACCCGTACCGCGGTGGTGAGTTCGGGGGCCACGGCGGGGTGACCGGCGGAGTCGAAGACGATGTCCGCACCCTCCCCGTCGGTGGCCGCGAGCGCCGCCTCGGTCAGGGTGGAGCCCTCGGGCACCACGTCGAACCCGTACCCGGCGGCCACCTCGCGCCGCCAGGCGCTCGGTTCGCTGATGATCACCCGGGAGGCCCCGGCGTGCCGCGCCACCAGCGCCGTCAGCATCCCGATCGGCCCGGCGCCCGCGACGGCGACCGTGTCACCCTCCTGCAGGCCGGACTGCTCCACCGCGTGCACGGCCACGGCCAGCGGCTCCACCAGGGCGGCGAGCTTGGGGTCGACGTCGCCGGGCACCTCGTGCAGCACCTGCGGGGGCAGGGCGACGTAGCGTGCGAGGGCGCCGGGGGTGTCGATGCCGTACAACCCGAGGTTGCGGCACACGTGGCTGGATCCGGTGCGGCACGCCCGACACTTCCCGCACGTGATGAGCGGTTCGGCGGCGACCAGGGCGCCCACCCCGGGTCCGCCGTCGCCCGCCACGACCACGCGGCCGGAGAGCTCGTGCCCGGGGATGAGGCCGTGCTGGGCCCGCGGGTGCTTGCCGTGCAGGATCGCGAGGTCGGTCCCGCAGATGCCGTTGTAGGCGACCTCGACGAGCGCCCAGCCGTCGGGGATCTGCGGGGTGGGCACCTCGGCCACCGTGATCGTGTCGGTGTCCACCCACTGGGCGGCGGGCATCGCCGCCTGCGGGGTGGTGGTCTGCGTGGTCACGAGTTGACCTCCTCGGTCACGACCCGGCGCGGGGATGCGAGGGCCTCGGGGTTGACGGGGTTGCGGGGTTCGACACCGGTCAGGACGTCCACCACGCCCTGCATGGTGCGGCGCTTGAGCTCGCCGTAGGACTCCTCGGAGTACCAGGCCAGGTGCGGGGTGAGGACCACGTTGTCGAACGTGGTCAGCGGGTGGTCCGCCGGAAGGGGCTCGATCTCGTGGCAGTCGATGCCGGCACCGCCGAGCCGCCCGGCCTCCAGCGCGGCCACCAGCGCGGCGGTGTCGATCACGCCGCCGCGTGCGGTGTTGACCAGGATCGCATCGGGGCGCATCAGGGCGAGTTCGCTGCTGCCGATCATGGCGCGGGTGTCCTGGGTGAGGGGGACGTGCAGCGAGATCACCTGGGAGCGCATGAGGACCTCCTCCAGCGAGACGGCCCGCACGCCGTGGTGGACGGATCCGATCTCGGCGAGGGTGTCGTAGCCGATGACCTCGTAGCCCAGTCCCGCGGCCTTGCGTGCCGTGGCGGCTCCTATCCGGCCCAGGCCGATCACCCCGAACACGCGGCCGCGGGTCTGGTGCAGCGGGCGAACGGCCGGGAGGTCCACGCGCCCGGCCCGCAGCCCGCGGTCCATCCGGGGGATGCCGCGGGCGACCGCGAGGGCGAGACCGATGGCGTGGTCGGAGACCGCCTCGGTGCCGTAGTCGGGCACGTTGCACACCACGATGCCGCGCTCGGTGGCCGCGGGCACGTCCACCGAGTCCACCCCGACGCCGTAGCGCCCGATGGCCCGTAGCCGGGGCATCGCGTCCATGACCGCAGCGTCGATCCGGGCGTACTGGACCACGATGCCGTCCGCGTCAGCGCAGCGCTCCACGAGGGTCTGCGGGGTGGACTGCTCCACCCGGAAGGAGATGCCCGCCTTTGCGGCGACCTCGGCCTCCTCGAGGAAGGCGTCGTGGTCGCACTCGGTGACCACCACGTTCAGCCCGGCGCCGGGAGCCCGGTTCGTCGCGGCGCTCATCGGGCGAGCCATCCGCCGTCGACCGGCAGGACCGTGCCGTGTACGTAGTCCGAGGCAGGACCCGCCAGGAAGAGCACCGCGCCCGCGATGTCCTGGGCGCCGGCCCAACGACCGGCGGGAATGCGCTCGAGGATGGCCGCGGAGCGGTCCTCGTCCTCCCGCAGCGCCTGGGTGTTGTCGGTCTCGACGTACCCGGGGGCGACGGCGTTGACGTTCACGCCGCGCGGCGCCCACTCGTTCGCCAGCGCCTTGGTCAGGCCCGCGATGGCGTGCTTGGAGGAGGTGTACCCGGGCACGGTGATGCCACCCTGGAAGCTCAGCAGGGAGGCGGTGTTGATGATCTTCCCGCGCCCGCGCTGGAGCATGCTGCGACCCACCTCACGGGAGAGCACCCAGGCGGATCGCAGGTTGACCTCCATCACGTGGTCGAAGTCGGCGTCCGGATGGTCGGCCGCCGGCGCGCGCCGGATCGTGCCCCCGTTGTTGACGAGGATGTCCACCTCCTCCTCGGCCAGGCGGGAGGCGAGGTCGGCCACGGCGCCGCGGTCGGCGAGGTCGGCGCGGATCGGGGTGAAGGAGCGTCCCGCGGCCTCCACGGCGGTGCGCGCCTCGCTCTCCCCATCGGGAATGGAGTGACTCACGGCGATGATGTCGGCTCCGGCGTTCGCGAGGGTCGTCGCGATCGCCAGGCCGATGCCGCGATTGGCACCGGTGACCACCGCTCGCTGGCCGGTGACGGCGAACATCCCGCCGGTAAACCGGTTCACTTCTGGATCGGTATACATTCTTGCCCTTCCGTGACTCATCGTGGGTGGACCGCGCGATTAGGCGGTCAGGGGTGGGACGGCGCGGCGCCCCCGAGGACGGCCGACATCGCGGCCGCCGTCGTCAGCAGTTCTGGCGCCATCGCGCGCAACTGGTCCTCGTCGTGTTCCAGGGCGAGAGTGGAGATGGACAGCCCGTACATGCATCGCCCCGTGTGGTCCCAGATCGGCGCGGCGATGCACACCACCCCGGGAACGTTCTCCTCGCGGTCGAAGGAGAAGCCCTCCCGGCGCACGTCGTGCAACTCGGCCAGGAGGTCCTCCACCGTGCTCAGGGTGCGCGCCGTGCGGCGCACGAGACCGGCCCGCGAGGCGTAGAGCATCACCTCGCTGTCCTCGACCTGGGCGAGGATCGACTTGCCGATACCCGAGGTGTTCATCGGGATCGTCGCCCCGACCCGGGACGGCATCCGGTACGGCTTGTCGGAGTCGGCGCGAACGAGGTAGACGACCTCGTCCCCGACCCTCGCCCCGACGTGCACCGTGCAGTGCACCTGGGACGCCAGGTCGGCCGCGAGCGGTTCCACCAGGCGGGCGATGTCGATCTCCTCGAACGCCCGCCCGGTGAGGGACAGGAATCGCGGACCGGGGAGGTAGTCGCCCTCGGGTGTCGGCGCGAGGAAACCCCGCTCGACCAGCGTGCCGAGAATGCGATGCACCGTGGCCTTGGCCAGGCCCGTCGCGGCGACGATATCGGTGAAGCGTCGATGCTCGATCGCCTTCTCGAGCACGACGAGCGTCTTCTCGCCCGCCGTGAGCTGCACGCCGTCCATCACGGTCACCGCCTTGCTCCGCTAGCGCATCTCGGCGACGGGGAAGGTGTCCATGTCGTCGAACGCCTGGTTCTCCCCCGCCATCGCCCACACGAAGGAGTACGCGGATGTTCCCACGCCGGAGTGCACCGACCAACTCGGGGAGATGACCGCCTGCTCGTTCGCCATCACCAGGTGCCGGGTCTCCTGCGGCCGGCCGAAGATGTGGATGATGCGCGCGTCCTGCGGGAGGTCGAAGTACAGGTAGGCCTCCATCCGCCGATCGTGCGTGTGCGCCGGCATCGTGTTCCACATGCTCCCATCGTGGAGGGTTGTGACGCCCATCACCACCTGGCAGGAACGAATGCCGTTCTCGTGGATGTATTGGTTGAGCGTGCGCCGGTTGGAGGTCAGCGGGTCCCCGAGCTCGCGCACCGTGCCCTGACCCGGCGCAACGGCCGTGGTCGGGTAGCTCGTGTGCGCGGGCGCCGAGACGATGTAGAACTTGGCGGGGTTCTCAGGCCCGGCGGAGCTCGCGACCACGCGCGACGCGCCGCGCCCCACGTACAGGCACCCCGTGTGCTCGAGGTCGTAGCGAGTGCCGTCGACCTCGATCGCCCCGGGGCCGCCGACGTTGACGATGCCGGCCTCGCGGTGGTCGAAGAACTCCTCCGAGCGGATCTCGGGGAAGCCCACGAGCGGCACCTCGCCGGCCACCGGCATGATGCCCGCAAGCACCACCCGGTCGTGGTGGGTGTAGGTGGCGCGGACCTCGTCGGCCACGAAGAGGTCCTCCACCAGGTACCGCCGACGCATCTCGGCGGTGTCCATGCCCGGGATCTGGTCCGGGCTGGTGGCGTAACGCTGGTCCATCAGGGGGTCTCCAATCGCAGGATCGGGGCCGGGCGCCTCACGGCGAGCCGGTGTCAGGCAGTGTGGACGGTCACAGGGTCAGGGGGTCATACGGTCCGGCACTGCCCGGCAGTGAGGGTCAGGCGAGGCCGATCAGGGTCGGCAGCCACATCGACAGCGCCGGGGTGAACGCGACGACCACGAGCAGCAGGATCAGCACCCCGAAGAACGGCAGCATCTGCCGGCTGACGTCCTCGATCCGCACGCCCGATATTCGGGCGCCGACGAACAGCACCGGTCCCACCGGTGGCGTGATGGTGCCGATGGACAGGGCGAACACCATGAAGATGCCGAAGTGGATCGGGCTCATGCCGAACGCCGTGACCACGGGCAGCAGGATGGGGCCGAAGATCAGCACGGCCGGGACCGGGTCCATGAACATCCCCACGATCAGCAGGGCCGCGACGATCAGCAGGATGATCACGTACGGGTTGGAGCTGACGGAGAACAGCGCGTCGGCAACCATCGCCGGGATCTTGGCGAAGGACATCACCCAGCTCATCACGGTGGAGACCGCGATGAGGAAGAGCACGATCCCGGTGGTGCGTGCGGACTCGAGCAGGATGGGCTTGAGGTCGCGCACCTTGATCGCCCGGTAGATGAAGGCGAGTGCCAGGGAGTAGAGCACGGCGATGCAGGAGGCCTCGGTCGGGGTGAAGATGCCCCCGAGGATCCCGCCGATGACCACCACGACGAGCAGCAGCGCGGGCACGGCGTCCAGCACGATCCGCGCCTTGGCCCCGATCGAGACCCGCTCCGTGATCTTCAGTTCCGGGCGCTTGCGGGCGTAGAAGTAGACCACGAGCATGCAGACCAGCGCCCACAGGATCCCGGGGATGTACCCGGCGACGAAGAGCGCCGCGATCGAGCTGCTGGAGACGAGCGAGTAGACGATCATCAGGTTCGAGGGCGGGATGATCATGCCCGCCGGCCCCGAGGCGACGTTCGTGGCGGCCGCAAAGGTCTTGTTGTACCCCTCCTTGGCCTGCAGGGGTCCCATCGTGGAACCCACGGCCGCCACGGCGGCGACCGCGGACCCGGAGACGGCACCGAAGAGCGCATTCGCTGCCACGTTGGTCTGCGCGAGGGACCCGGGCGCCCGGCCCACCATCACCTTGGCGGCGTTGATGAGTTTCAGCGCGATCCCGCCGTTGTTCATGATGACGCCGGCGAGGACGAAGAACGGGATGGCCAGGAGCGAGAAGTTGTTGATGCCCCGGAACATCTGTTGCGCCGAGGTCAGCATGCCGTTCTCGAAGCCGAGCGCCGACGCGGCGGCCAGGGCGCTCGAGAGGCCGACGGCCACCGAGATGGGGATACCGAGGATCAGCAGGACGAAGATCCCGACGACGAGGATGAGTGCGGCGAGCGCAGCGACTTCCATGTCGCCCCCTCTCAGATCAGTTCCGGATCACCCTCCTCCAGCGCGCTCTCGCGGTGCCGGAGGAGGGAGATCAGGTGGTAGACGGAGTAGAACAGGATGAGCACGCCCGCGACCGGCAGGGCCGTATAGAGCCAGCCGACGTTGACGGGGAGCCCCGTGAGGTTCTGATTCCACGCGAGCGCGGAGACCTTGTAGCCGCCGTAGATCATCACGATCACGGCGAACAGGGCGATCACGAGTTGGCCGAAGACCCCGATCCAGTGCTGCACGCCGGCCGGCATCTTGCGCACCACGAAGTCCACGGCGATGTGGCCGCGTTCCCCGAACATCAGGGCGGCGGCGAACAGGCCGAGCCAGATGAAGGTGTACTTCGCGAGTTCCTCACTCCAGCCACTCGGGTCGTTCAGCACCTGCCGGGTGAACACCTGCCAGGCGACGGTGACCACGAGCAGTGCGAACAGCACGACGCACAGCCACTCCAGCGCCTTGTCCAGGCCTTCCTTGAATCGAGTCATCGGGGCTCCCCAGTCCTCGTGCGGCCGCTCACTCGGCGGCGGCGCGGACCTTGTCGTAGAGCTCCTGAGTGGTCTCGTTGGTCAGGCTCTCCTCGACCAGCGGGGCGACGGCCTCACGGAAGGCCTCCAGGTCCACCTCGTTGAACTCGGCACCGGCCTCCTCGGCAGCAGCCGTGCTGGCCTCGACCTCCTCGACCCACAGCTGGCCCTCCTCCACGAGCGCGGCGGGCAGCTCGGCGAACAGAGCCTCGTTGCATGCCGGGTCCATGTCCTCCAGCACGGAGGGGTTGGAGATCAGGTAGTCGGGGAACATCAGGTGCTGGGTGTAGGAGTAGTACGGAGCCACCTCGTCGTGCTTGAGGTTCGCGAAGATCGAGGGGTTGTTCTCGCCGCCGTCGATCACGCCGGACTGGATCGCTGTGTAGACCTCGCCCTGGCCCATCGGGCTACCCGATCCACCCATGAGTTCCATCATCCGCAGGTTGGTGTCGGACTCGATCACGCGGATCTTCATCCCGTCCAGGTCCTCGGGGGTGTTCACCGGCTGGATCGAGTTGTAGACGTTCCGGATGCCGCCGTGCATACCGGCGAGGACGGCAATGTTCTGGTCCTCGATGGAGGCGAAGAGCTCACCGGTGATCTCCGGGTCGTCCAGCACGGCGCGCTGGTGCTCCTGGGAGTCGAAGGTGTACGGCAGGTTGAACACGGCGAAGTCGGTGTTGAAGTTCTCCAGCAGCGGGCCCGCGATGATCGCGAAGTCCAGCGTGCCCGCCTGCACCAGTTCGATGGTGTCCTTCTGGGTGCCGAGGGTCTCGTTCGGGTAGACCTCCAGGGAGCACATGCCGTCGGTCGCCTCGGCGATCCGCTGCCCCAGGTTGGTGATGGAGACGAACTGCGGGTGCTGGTCGTTCTGGTTGAACGCCACCCGGTAGACGGTCTCGGCGTCCGCGGCGCTCACGCTCCCGGAGTCCGCCGCCTCCGACTCGGTGTCCGCGGTGTCCCCGGAGTCAGCGGGGCTCTCGAAGCCGCCACCACAGGCGGCGAGGGTCAGGGTGGTCGCGGCGGCTGCTGCCACCGTCAGGATCGTGCGCTTCATCGTCGCTCCTTGCACTCGTCACTGAGTCCGCCGCGGGGGTTGCGGTCGGTCTATCCAGCGGAACTAAGTTTCATCCACCTAGTAGAACCTAGTTCCATCTCGTGGAACACTAGCGGGGTCGGATCGCGACCGCAACCACGCTCGAGGAGGAGCCATGACCACTCCCACCGCACCACACCATGCCGAACCGGGTCTCCTGCTCGGTTCCTACGCCCTGCCCGGCCACGACTCGCAGGAGTGGTACGAGCAACTGGAGGCCCTCGGCGTCACCGGCCTGGAGTTCCCCACCGACGGTGGGCCGGACCTGCTCACCGATGCCCGGACCATCGCGACCCACCTGGATCGCGTCACACCGGCGTCCTGGGTGTTCGCCCTCACGATGATCCCGGTGACCATGCCGGCCCTGAAGCGGGATGATCGCTACGGTCTCGCCTCCCCGCTGGAGTCCTCTCGCGAGCGCGCGATCGCGGACGTGGGGCTCGCGCTGCAGGTCGCGCGAGAACTCGCCGATATCTCCGGCAAGCCGCGGGTGGTCGCCGTCGAGGTCCCCTCCGCCCCGGGGCAGGGTGAGGCCGCCGCCCTCACCGCCTCGCTCGCCACCCTCGCGGCGGACACGCCCGAGGGCACCATGATCCTCCTGGAGCACTGTGACGCGGCGGTGCCCCATCAGCGCGCCGCCAAGGGGTTCCTCGACCTTCCCACCGAGATCGCCGCCATCGCCGCGGTGGACGCCGCACCCGGGACCCTCGGGCTCTGCCTCAACTGGGGGCGCAGCGCGATCGAGGGCCGCTCGGTGTGCACACCGCTCGAACATGCTCGCCTGGCCACCGCCTCCGGTCTTCCGGTCGGCGCCGTGCTCTCCGGGGCCACGGACACCCAGAGTGAGTGGGGCGCGCCATGGAGCGACACCCACATCCCGCCACGGGGGGACGACCCGGCGCTGCCCCGCGAGAGCCTCCTGGACCTCGGATCGGCGACGGCGTTCCTCGCCGCCGCCCGGCCCGATCTTCTCGCCGCGAAGGTGGCCACGCGCGGTGCCCGCGACGAGGCGCACCTGCTGGCGGTGGCCCGTGCCACGGTCGAGTTCACCCGCGCCGCGCTCGCCGGCTCCCGCGAGGTGGGCTGACCCGCCCGCTGCCGTCCGCCCCACAGCAGACGCACGAGGGCGCCCGGATCCGATGATCCGGGCGCCCTCGCGCAGACGGTGCGTGCGGCCGCCACGATGGGCCGGCCGCGCCTCGCCTCAGTTCTCGATCGCCTGCTCCACGTCGCGCTTCTCGGCGCCGCTGAGGTTCGTGGCGACCAGGGTCGCCTTGAGCCCGTGGAACCGCTCACCCACGCGATCCAGGTCACCGTTGCTCGTCACGGCCAGCAGGATGCTCGTGCCGGGCGCGAGCTCGTTCTTCAGCACCTCGATCTCGTCCTTGGTGACGCCGTAGTCGTCAGCCAGGGACGACACCGCACCGATCGCGGCACCCGCCGCGATCCCGAGGAACGGGACGAAGAACAGCGTGCCCACCAGGCCGCCGATCAGGGCGCCCCACCCGGTGTCGCGCCAGCCGTCCTCGTGGCCGTGGTTCACGTCGGGACGCGGGGCGCCCTCCGGCCAGGACAGCACGGCCTGGTCCTCGACCTTGATGAGGCCCTCTCCGGCGGCGCGCTTGAGGATCGCGCGCGCCTCCGCCGCGCCCTCGGCGGTCTCGTACTTCCAGGCGGTGAATGTGGCCATGACGGCTCCTTTGCGTGGGGGATCGACCGCGCTCATTGTGCCGCGTCGGCGCGGCGGCGGCATGCCGAACCGGGGCGTCTCACCCTCCAGGACCCACCCGCTCAGCCCTGGGGGCGCAGCGCCACCATCATCGCCTCGACGGCCAGCAGCGGCGCGACGTTGCCCGCCAACCGGGTGCGGGCCGTGGCGATCGCGTCCATCCGCCGCAGCGACTGCTCCGGGCTGCTCGCCTCGGCCACCGCGCGCACGTCACCGGCCTGGGCGGCGTTGACCACCGGCACGTCCGCGGAGACCTGCAGCGCGAGCACGTCGCGGTAGAAGGACAGCAGGTCGGTCATCGCGCGGTCCAGCCCGTCCACGACCGCGCGCTTGGCGCGGCGCTTCTGGTCCTCCTCGAGCTGGCGGATCTGACTGCGCACCGCCGGGGGCAGGGTGCCGGACTCCGCATCCGCGCCGAGCGCCCGCATGAGTTCGGCGCGCTCGAGGGCGTCACGCTCCGTCTGGGAGGCACTCGCCTGCGCGGTGGCGACCTCCACGAGCTCCGCCGCCCCGAGCACCGCGTCCCCGACCCCGCGCACCCGCGCGGCGATCTCCAGGACCCGGTCGCGCCGCTCCCGCGCGGGCGGGTTCAGCGCGAGGGACGTCGCGAGCCCGATGTGGCTCTGCGCGGCTCGCGCCGCGGTCAGGGCCGCCTCCGGCTCGATCCCGTGCCTCCGCACCAGCAGGTCCGCCACGGCCTGGGCCGGGGGGATGCGCAGGGACAGGTGCCGGCACCGGGAGCGGATGGTGGTGATCACGTCGCGCTCACTGGGGGCGCACAGCACCCACACGGTCCGCGCCGGCGGCTCCTCGATGGACTTCAGCAGGGCGTTCGCGCTGCGCTCCACGATCCGATCGGCGTCCTCCACCACGATGACGCGCCACTCCCCCTCCCCCGGGGTGCGCTGGGCGAGGGTGACCAGGTCGCGCACCTCGGCGACCGTGATGATCGTCTTGTCCGTGGCGACCACGCGCACGTCCGGGTGGTTGCCCGCGAGAACCCGACGGCGCGTGGCCAGGGAGGCTGCGTCGTCGCCCTCCCCGCCCACCAGCGCGGCCGCGAAGGCGCGGGCCGCGACGGAGCGGCCCGACCCGGGCGGACCGGTGATGAGCCAGGCATGGGTCATCGAGGCGGGGTCGGTGGCCGCGCGTCGCAGCACGCGGACCGCGTCGGGCTGGCCGACCACATCGGCCCAGACGTCCGCCTCGGGCGCGGCCGCCACATCGGCGTTCATGCCGACCCCAGCAGCGGCGCCACCCGCTCGCGCACCTGCACGGCGAGGTGGTCGATCGGCCGGTTCGCCTCCAGCACCGTCCAGCGCTGCGGCTCGGCGACGGCCAGGCCCAGATAGGCATCCCGGGTGCGGCGGTGGAACTCCTCCCCGGAGCGCTCCAACCGGTCCGGGGCGCCGGTCAGTCGCTGTGGCAGCAGGGCGGGGTCGAGATCGAGCAGGATCGTCACATCGGGCAGTAGACCACCCACCGCCCACATCTGCAGGTCCCGCAACTCCTCCATCCCCAGTTCGCGGCCACCCGCCTGGTAGGCCAGCGAGGAGTCGAGGTAACGGTCGGTGATGACCACGGCACCGCGCTCCAGGGCCGGCCGCACCAAGGAGGCCACGTGGTGTGCGCGGTCGGTGGCGTACAACAGGGCCTCGGTGCGCGGGTCCACGTCCTCCCCGTGCAGCACGAGCTGGCGCAACTGCAGGCCCATGGCGGTGCCACCCGGCTCCCGGGTGCGGACCACCTCGCGCCCGAACTCCCGCTCGACCCACTCCCCCAGGAGACGGGACTGGGTCGACTTGCCTGCGCCGTCGCCCCCCTCGAAGGAGACGAAGACGCCGGGGTGCGCTGTGCTGCTCACCCGCCCAGGGTAGTGGCGGGTGCGCGACGGCGTGGGCGGGCCGGGCGGGGCCGGCGGCAGAACTCCCGGGCCGGCTTCCCCGACAGCGCGAGCAGCGTGAGGATGTCCATCGCCAGGACCATCAACGACAGGCCGAACTCGATCCGCACCCCACCGGACCACCAGGCCACGAACTGGCTCGAGATCGAGACGCAGCCCGCCACCAGGATGATGAGGCGCGCGCCGTCCACCCCGCGCAGCACCGCCACGCCGAAGGCGGCCGGCACCAGGGCGGAGAGTGCGCCGAGGATCAGCAGGACCGACCAGGTGGTGGGGTCGGCGTCGAAGGAGGCGTCCGCGCCCAGGGACTCGAGCATCGCCCGCAGGCCCTCCTCCCCGGTGATCGCGAGGTACAGGACGAAGCCGAGGATGGCCGCTGCCCGCAGGAACGCCGTCACCACGCCGAAGACGATGGTGGACGGGCGGCCGGGTGGCGGCGTGGCCGGGCCGGTGGCGTCGTCGCTCGGCGCGGCGTCCGCCCGCCGCTGCGCCACCTCGCTCTCGACCTCCTCCGCGCGGGGGTCCTCGAAGGCGCCGCGCTTGCCGGTGTGCTCGCCACGCACCATGTCGGCGATCGCGGCCTCGCGCTCGGGTGCCACGGCGTGCACCTCCACCACCTGCGATCCGGTGGGTGCCGGGTGCGGCTCCTCGCCCCGCGCGCTCGGGAGCACGATGACCGGCAGGTCGCCGTCGGTGTGGACGGAGTCACCGCCGCCGTTGCGGGAGTGGTAGCCGGTGGAGAAGTCCTTCAGCAGGTGGATGCGGGTCTCCGGCGCCCCGCGCAGCACGGTGGCCACGATGTGATCGCGTTCGACGTCGATGTCCGCCTCGATCTTGTGCGTCACCTGCAGGGTGAACAGCGAGAGGCCGACGGCGCGGTCGAAGGTGCCGGCCGCGAGCCAGTCCACCCGGGTGCCGCCCGGCAGGAGCCAGCCCGGCGGGCACCGCCAGAACCGCACGTGGTGGCGCTTGGCGGGGTTGCCGTCGACCTCCTGCTGATAGGCGACGTCCTGGATGCGACCGAACAGGTACAACGGGCTGACCGGGGCCTCGCTGTAACTGCGCCGCGTCAGCGTGGAGGTGATGATGCGCCAGCTCGTGGCCAGGGACACCTCATCGGCGCGGGTCCACCCGGCCCTGGTCATCACCTCGTGCAGCGCCTCCTGCGACCCCAGGACCGCGAGGTTGATCGGGTCGCCGAGCAGGCCGTCGCTCGTGCGGGCGCGCCCGATGAAGTAGTCCGGGGTGTAGATGCTGGTGATGATGCGCGTGAGCCTGGGCAGCACGAGGTAGGCCAGCAGCCCCCAGAAAGCGAGCAGGCCGAACCCGCTGAACCAGCCCAGACTCCAGGTGTCCGAGAGCAGCAGGATCGCGAGCCAGACCGCCGCGAGGCCCGCGAACACGAAGCAGAAGGTGTCCACCCATTGCCGGATGCGGGCGCGGCGCCGCAGCGTCAGGTCGGCCATCGCGCGGTTGCCTCCCTACTCCCCCGGGTAGGTCACGCCGAGCTGCTCGCGGATGGTGTCCATGATCTGCATGACCTCCACGGAGGCCTGCCAGGTCATCAGCGGCGAGGACTGCTCACCGGCGGCAATGCAGCGGGCGGCTTCGGCGGCCTCGAACTCGAAGCCCCCGGTGACGTGCTCGGAGGTCACCCGGGTGCTCGTGCCGTCGTTCAGGGTCAGTTCGGTGGCGCTCGGAGCGTAGAAGGTGCGCGCGAGGTCGAGTCGCCCGCGGGTGCCGGCGATCGAGGCGGAATTGACCATGGCGGACTCCATCGAGGACTGCAGCATCGCCGTCGTGCGGTCGCCGTAGCGCAGGATCACGGTCTCGTCGGTGTCCACGCCGAGGTCCGAGAGCCGGCCGTGGGCGTGGATCTCGTCCGGGACGCCGAGGTGGGCGTGGGCGAAGGAGACCGGGTAGACGCCGAGGTCCAGCAGGGCGCCGCCCGCAAGCGCCGGGTTCCACAGGCGGTGCTCGGGGCCGAACACGAGGTGCTGGCCGTGGGTGGCGAACGCGCCGATGACCTCGCCGATCACCCCCGAGGTGACCGCGTCCACGCTGGCCCGGTAGTGCGGCAGGAACCGGGCCCACATCGCCTCCATCGCGAACAGGCCTGCGGAGGCTGCGGCGTCGAACACCTCGCGCGCCTCGGCGGCGTTGCGGGTGACGGCCTTCTCGATGAGCACCGGCTTGCCTGCGCGCAGCGCGAGCAGGGCGTTGTCGCGGTGCTCGGAGTGCGGGGTGGCGATGTAGATCGCGTCCAGGCTCGGGTCCGCGACGAGGTCCTCATACGAGCCGTAGGCCTGCGGGACCTGCATCTCGGCCGCGAAGGCCTGCGCGCGGCCGAGGTCACGGGAGCCGATGGCCGCGATGGTGGAGGCGGTGTGGGCGGGGATGTCGGTGGCGAACTTCCGCGCGATGCCTCCTGCTCCGAGGATGCCCCACCGCAGCGCGGGCGCGGCCGCGGGGTCGGGGTAGTCGGCGGGTGTGTGCAGGAGGGCGGCGGCATCGGCGGTCATACCCGCGAGCCTACGCCGGGCGGCCGCGCCGCACCCGGCCGCGCGCCGCGCTGCGCCCGCCCTCGCTCAGGGAGGTGGACCCCTCGCTCAGGGAGGAAGCACCGCTCTCCGTCGCCGGCCCCTGGCGGAGTCGCCGCAGGTCAGGGGGATCTTGGGGCTGCGATTGGCGCCGCATCCACGCGTGTTCACCTCCCTGAGCGAGGGGTCTACCTCCTCTAGCGAGGGCTGCCCCGACCTCTTCGGCGGGTCACCGGCCTCGGAGTTGTCCACAGGGCGCCAGCAGAGGTGTCGCGGTCGGCGCTAGGTTCCTGCGCATGACACCGCTCGAGCGCATTCAGCACTTGGGAGGCGCCGCGCGCTTCTCCGAGATCGGAGCCTCTCGGTACGAACTGAACCGCCTCGTCGCACACGGCATTCTGACGCAACCGGCACGCGGTTGCTACGCGGTCCCTGGAGCGCCGGCCGACCTCGTGGCCGCGGTCCTCTCCAACACGCTCGTCTCGTGCGTGTCTGCCCTCCGCGTGTACGACAAGGAGATCCCGAGGGGCAATGCGGTCGGCCCGCACCTCTCGGCGCCACCGTCGCGGGGACACCGGGACCATCAGACAGGGGTGCGCGTGCACTACGAGCACGCCACACGACGCGGCGACCTTCGGCTCGTGTGCCTCCAGGATGCGGCAGCCCGCGCGGCACAGTGCCAGTCGTACGACTCCGCCGTTGCCATTCTGGATCGGTTGACTCACCGACACGGGCAGGAACTCCTGGACGACGTGCTCGCCCGGGTCCGCAAGAGACGCCCCGCTCGCGCGGCGGCGCTCCGACTCGACGTGGACGGTCGAGCGCGTTCGCCGATCGAGACCGCGGTGCGCCTCCACCTGCGCAGGAGCGGTTTCGCGGTTGCTGCCGCACCCGTGGTCCCCGGTGTGGGTGAGGTCGACTTCGTGGTGGAGGGTGCGCTCATTGTCGAGCTCGACGGCTTCCAGTTCCACAGTGATCGGCGAGCCTTCAAACAGGACCGACGCCGTGATCGCCAGGCTCTGCGGTACGGGTTCCCGACAATGCGGTTCGCATTCGAGGACTGCGACCCGGCACGTATCCAGCGCGAGATCACCCCGGTGTGCGAGGCGCTCCGGCTCGCTCCCGTGCGCCCGCGCCCGGATCTTCCCGGTGAGTTCCTCAGGTTCCTCCAGCACGAGCGCGAGTCGTGGACCGCACCGTCGTCGTTCGCGACGGGATGGCGTCATCTCACCGGCCTCGACGCCAGCGAAGTCCGTCGGACGATGGGGCCGATCGTCCCGTGGAGTGCGACCTCCGGGGTTCGCCCCGCGTCGGCGCTGACGGACAACGCGCCGCGAACCCCTCGCTGAGGGAGGTGAACCCCTCGCTGAGGGAGGAAGCACCGCTCTCTGTTGTCCGCCCGAGCGGACGTTGTTACAGGTCAGCGGGACGCAGCAAGGCTCGCCGAGAGCCAAAGGACCAAGTCGACCTCCCTCAGCGAGGGGCCCACCTCCCACAGCGAGGCCGACGCCGGGCGCGGCGGCTCGCCCACAGCGAGGGGTCCACCGCCCACAGCGAGGCCCAGGCCGGGCGCGGCCGCTCGCCCTCAGCGAGGCGAGCCGCACCGAGCGCGTCAGGACTTCTTCGGAGCCGCCTTCTTCGCCGGTGCCTTCTTGGCGGGCGTCTTCTTCGCGGCGGTGCTGCGCGACCGCGAGGCCGGGCGCTTCGCCGGCCCCTTGGCGCGCTTCTCCGCCAGCAGTTCGAACCCGCGCTCCGGCGTGATCGCCTCGACCGAGTCGTCCTTACGCAGCGTGGCGTTGGTGGTGCCGTCGGTGACGTACGGACCGAACCGCCCGTCCTTGACCACCACGGGCTTCTCCGAGACCGGGTCGGTGCCGAGTTCACGCAGCGGCGCGGCGGCGGCGCGCTGCCCGCGGCGCTGCTTGGGCTGGGAGTAGATCGCCAGCGCCTGCTCCAGGGTGATGTCGAAGATCTGGTCCTCGGTCTCCAGCGATCGGGAGTCCGTGCCCTTCTTCAGGTAGGGCCCGTACCGGCCGTTCTGCGCGGTGATCTCCTCGCCCGACTCCGGGTCGGTTCCCACCACGCGCGGCAGCGTCAGCAGCCGCAGCGCCTGCTCCAGCGTGAGGGTCTCCAGGGACATCGAGGCGAACAGCGAGGAGGTCCGCGGCTTCGGCTTGGCCGGCGCCTTCTTGCGCGCCTTCGGCTTCTCACCCTCGGCGGGCGCCGTCTCCGCGGCCGCCGGCGGGTCCGGGATCACCTCGGTCACATACGGCCCGTAGCGTCCGTTCTTCGCGACGATCTGGCGACCGGTCTCCGGGTCCTCGCCGAGCTCGATGTCGCCGTCGGAGCGCGTCTCCAGGATCTCCCGGGCCTTGGCCGGGGTGAGCTCATCGGGGGCGACGTCGTCCGGCACCGAGGCGCGCAGCGCGCTGCCGTCCGAGCCCGCTCCCTCGAGGTAGGGCCCGTAGCGGCCCACGCGCAGCGTGATGCCGTCACCCACGTCGATGGAGTTGATGGCGCGGGCGTCGATGTCCCCGAGGTTCTCCACCAACCGGCTGAGCCCGGCCTTCTCCACGCGGCCCAGGTCCTCCCCGGTCACCTCGGCCACGGCCATGCCGGTCTCCTGCGAGCGGGCACCGTCGCCGTAGTAGAACCGCGTCAGCCACTCCACGCGGTCCTGGGTGCCGGCCGCGATGCGGTCCAGGTCGGATTCCATCGCGGCGGTGAAGTCGTAGTCCACGAGCGAGCCGAAGTGCTCCTCCAGCAGGCGGACCACCGAGAACGCCAGCCAGCTCGGCACGAGCGCCTGCCCGCGCCGCAGCACGTAGCCGCGGTCCACGATCACCGAGATCGTCGCCGCGTAGGTGGAGGGGCGGCCGATGCCGCGTTCCTCAAGCGCCGCGGTGAGGGACGCCTCGGTGTAGCGCGGCGGCGGGGAGGTCTCGTGGCCGGCGGCCGTGAGGTCGCTGGAGGCGACGTCGTCGCCCTTCTCCAGGTCCGGCAGCCGGGCCTCGCCCTTGCTCGAGCCGGCTGCACCGGCGCCGTCCTCGTAGCGACCGGCGTCGCGACCCTCCTCGTACGCGGCGAGGAATCCGCGGAAGGTGATGACGGTGCCCGACGCGGTGAACTCGGCGGTGGCGCCCGGGGCGAGGTCCAGCGGGAGCGCCGCCGCCTCACCGGAGGTGACCTGCGCCGTCGTGCTCGCTCCGAGGCGGATCGACGCGGTCGACCCCTTGGCGTCGGCCATTTGGGAGGCGACGGTGCGCTTCCAGATCAACTCATACAGCTTGAACTCGTCGCCGGAAAGGGCGCCCGCCACCTGCGCGGGGGTGCGGAAGGAGTCCCCCGCGGGGCGGATCGCCTCGTGCGCCTCCTGGGCGTTCTTGGACTTGTTCGCGTACACGCGGGGCTTCTCGGGCACGTACTCCGGGCCGTACAGGTCGGCCGCCTGCCGACGCGCCGCGGAGATCGCCTCCGCGGACAGCGTGGTGGAGTCGGTACGCATGTAGGTGATGTAGCCGTTCTCGTACAGCGACTGCGCGGTGCGCATGGTCGCCCGGCTGTTCATCCGCAGCTTGCGGCTGGCCTCCTGCTGCAGGGTGGAGGTGGTGAACGGGGCGGCCGGACGGCGCGTGTAGGGCTTGGTGTCCACGCCCACGACGGCGAAACTCGCCTCGGTCAACGCCCCCACCAGCGCCTCGGCTGCGGTGGCATCGAGATGGGCCACCTCGCGCGACTTCAGTTGGCCGGCGTCATCGAAGTCGCGGCCGGTGGCCACCCGGCGGCCGTCCAGGGAGGCCAGGCGTGCGGTGAACGCGGTGCCCTCGGTCTCGCCGCGGCCTCCGGTGAACGTGCCGGTCACGTCCCAGTAGGTGGCACTGCGGAAGGCCATCCGCTCGCGCTCGCGCTCGACCACCAGGCGGGTGGCCACGGACTGCACGCGGCCGGCGGAGAGGCCCGGGCCGACCTTGCGCCACAGCACCGGGGAGACCTCGTAGCCGTAGAGGCGGTCCAGGATGCGGCGGGTCTCCTGCGCGTCCACCAGCCGGGTGTCGAGCTCGCGGGTGTTGGTCAGGGCGCGCTGGATGGCCTCGCGGGTGATCTCGTGGAAGACCATGCGCTTGACCGGCACCTTGGGCTTGAGGACCTCCAGGAGGTGCCAGGCAATGGCCTCGCCCTCGCGGTCCTCATCGGTGGCGAGGTAGAGCTCGTCGGCGTCCTTGAGCAGCCGCTTGAGCTCGGCGACCTTCTTCTTCTTGCCCGCGTCGACCACGTAGTACGGGTCGAACCCGTTCTCCACATCGACCGCGAACTTCTTGTACGGCCCCTTCTTCATCTCGGCGGGCAACTCACTGGGCTGCGGCAGATCACGGATGTGGCCGACGCTCGCCTCGACCTCGTAGTCCGACCCGAGGAAGGGCGCGATGGTGCGCGCCTTGGTGGGGGACTCGACGATCACAAGCTTCTGGGACGTGGACAACGTGCGACCTTCCGCGCTCGGTGGGGTTGTGCGCACGGTACATCGCGACGATGGGGATCGTGCAACCGGATCGCTCCGCGCGGTGTGGACACGACGGGCACGGGCACGGCTCCCGCGCCCACCCGAGGGTGCCGTCTCAGCGCCGAGCGAGCAGCAACGCCCACTGCGCCAGGCAGCCCGCTCCCACGATGCCGAGGCTCGAGGAGAGGTAGGCGAGGTAGTACGTGGTCGCGGAGGCATCCGCCGGTGCCCCGGCCGCGGCGTTCGCGGCGACGAACGCCGCCACCGCCCCGATGGCCAGACCCGCCACGGCAAGCGCGCCCAGCAGCCACCCGACCACGACGCGCCCGGCTGTCCCCGGCTCACCGTCTGCCCTCGCGCCGCGGGTGGGGATCATCGCCAGCAACGACCAGGCCGTGACGACGGCGAACGCGCCCACCACGTCGGAGGGTCGATGCCACGCCAGGGAGACGGTCGCCACGCCGGTCGCGATCATGTATCCGGCCCCGACCAGCGCGACGGCGGGTCGCGCCACGCGCGGAGCGACCAGGAGCGCCACAGCGGCGAGCGAGGCCGCAACCGTGGTGTGCCCGGAGGGATAGGAGGCCATCCCCTTCCACTCCTCGAGCAGTGCGGGGCGCTCGATCACGTCCTTGAGGACCTGGGTGGTCAGGTTGGCCCCGCCCACGATCACGGCGACACGGATCGCGTCGCCCCAACGGCGCCGCACCAGAGCCACTGCCGCGCACGCAGCGGCGCCGGCCAGGAGGAAGGGGACAGAGACGAGTCCGAGCACGAACCTGGTCAGCGGTTGCACGCTCTCACGGCCCAGTTCGCTGCCGCGCAGTGCGACCTGCTCGACCCATTGCCCGGGAGTGGTGTTGACGAACACCGCGGCCAGGCCCACCACCACGGCCATGCTCACGAGTCCACCCAGCAGGGCGAACAGCCAGCGGGTGGCCGGTGGAGTCGGGGAGAGATCGCTCACCGGAGAACCCGGCCCCCACGACGGCCCGGGAGTGCCGGGAGTGCCGGAGCCGGTAGCCGTGGGCACACCACGGTGGCCGACCGGCCCGGCGGAGCCTGGGTGGCCGGCCGACGTCGGCAGCGCGCGCGTCGAATCCATGGCGGATAACGATACGGCCACGATCCTGGAGATTCCCTGGAGACGCCCCGCGTGGTCCGGTTGTGCGCGAACTCTGCACACGATCGCCGCATGGCCTGCGCCCACCCGAGGGCTACGCCAGGCCGCGCCACCGGGCGGCGCGCAGCACGCCGTCGGGCGTCCAGGAGTCGAAGGTGACCTCACCGGTCACCTCGGGCCGCACCCACACCGCCACCCGGGCCTCCGGATCCGGGACCGGGGTGGTGAACGGGTTGGCATCCTCACGCAGCGGCTCCAGCAGCGCGAGCAACCGGTCCAGTTCCGCGTCAGTGAACCCGGTCCCGACCTTCCCGACATACCGCAGGTGGTCCCCCTCCCCCGCGATGCCGAGCAGCAGCGATCCGATGCCGCCCTCGCGCCGACCCTGCCCCGGCCGCCAGCCACCGACGACGACGCGCGCCTCGGCCTGGTGCTTCACCTTCACCCAGGCCGGACTGCGCCGTCCGGGCAGGTAGCGGGAGTCCAGCCGCTTGGCCATCACGCCCTCCCCGCCGACGGCGTGGCTCGCCTCGAGCGCATCGGCGAGGCTGCCGGGCAGGGCCGGGCTGGCGAGCCACCCGCCCTCGCCCTCGGGAAGGCCCTCACCGCGTGCGGGGAGGGCGGTGGGGAGGTCGAGTGCGGACAGGACCTCCGCGCGGGCGGCAAGCGGTTGGCCGGTGAGGTCCACGCCGTCGAGCTCGAGCACGTCGAAGACCACCAGGCGCAGCGGCGGCCGGGGCGGGGAGTCGCGGTGCTGCAGGGCGTGGAAGCTCACCTGGTCGCCCGCGAGCGCCACGATCTCGGCGTCGAGCACCCCCTCGTGGGAGGCCAGCGGCTCCGGCGGCGTGAGCAGTTCGGGGAACTCGGCCCCGATCTCCCGGCCGGTGCGCGAGACCAGGCGAGCGGCGCCGTCGGGCCTCCCGGGGAGGACGACGAGGGCGCGGTAGCCGTCCCACTTGTGCTCCAGGCGCCAGCGCTGCGGGGTGATGTCGACGGCGAGGGGGTCGTAGCCGCTGGCGAGCATCGGCTCGGGGGCGCGGCGCCGGCTGGTCGGGCGGGCGGCGACCGGGGACGTGGTGCGAGCGGGGAAACCTGCAGAACCACCTCGCGGTGGCGGCACAACTGCCTCGCGAATGGTGTTCGGGGGCGGGGTGGGGGTGGGCGCGAGGGCGGCGAGGGGGTCGCCGTCCGCGGCGCGCTCCAGCACCTCCTCGATCCGCAGCTGGCCCAGGCCGCCGGCCTCGATCTCCTCCCAGGTGCGGGGCGCCGCTACCCAGGGTTCCAGTCGGCCCCGCACCGAGTAGGGCGAGACCGTGGTCTTGGCGGCGTTGTTCTGGGTGTGGTCCACGAAGACCTTGCCCTCGCGCAGGGAGCGCTTCATCTGCACGATCGCCAGCCGTGGCAGTTCGGAGGCGAGCGAGCTCGCCAGTTCGGCCGCGAACGCGCTCGCCTCGGCGGCGCCGAGGTCCTGCAGATGCGCGTACAGGTGGATGCCCTTGCTGCCGGAGGTCACCGGCACGCAGGTCAGGCCGACGGCGGCCATCAGCTCCCGGGCCGCGAGCGCCACCTCGCAGCACTCCCCCAGGCCTACGCCGGGTCCGGGGTCGAGGTCCACCACGAGCCGGTCGGGCCGGGTGTCCGCGCCGTCCAGCACGAAGGACTCCTCGCCCGCGCGCACCACCTCCGGAAGCCGCCACTGCGGCACGTGCAGTTCGATGCTGCCGAGCTGGGCGCACCAGGCCAGCGCCGCCTCCTCCTCCAGGAGCGGATAGGTGTTCGTGCGCTGGTGATGCACGACGGCGGCCCGCGGCACCCAGTCCGGGGTGCCGGAGTCGAGGTTCTTGGTGAAGAAGGGCTGCTGCCCCTCGGCGGTTCCGTGCGGCCAGCGCTTGCGGGTGACGATCCGCCCGTCCAGGTGCGGCAGCAGCACCGGCGCGATGCGCAGGTAGTAGTCGATCAGCTCGGCCTTGGTGGTACCGAGCGCCCCCGGTTCGCTGCCGGGGAAGAGCACCTTGTCCGGGTTGGTCAGCCGCAGGGTGCGCTCGCCGACGCGCACGGCCTGCGCGCCCCGACCCGCCCCACCGGTGGAGCCGGCCATGGGTCAGGAGGCCTCGCGGGCCCGCTTGCGCTCCTCGACGCTGCGGCGCAGCGCGGCCACGAGGTCCACCACGTCGCCCGACTCCTTCTCCTCGGTCTCCGTGGCCGTGAAGGACTCCCCGCCGGAGAGCTTGTCCTCCAGCAGCTGCTTGAGCTCGGCGGTGTAGGTGTCGGTGAAGGCGCTCGGGTCGAAGTCCTCCGCCATGGACTCCACGAGGCTGGCGGACATCGCGAGTTCCTTGTCGGTGACGGCGGCCTCTTCCTGAAGCGCCGGGAACTCGGCCTCGCGGACCTCATCGGGCCAGATCATGGTCTGCACCACGAGCACGTCGCCGCGCACCCGCAGCGCGGCCAACTTGGTCTTCTGCCGCAGGGAGAAGTGGACGACGGCGGTGCGGTCGGTCTCCTGCAGGGTGCGGCGCAGCAGGGTGTAGGCCTTGGGCGAGCGGGAGTCCGGCTCCAGGTAGTAGCTCTTGTCCAGCAGGATCGGGTCGATCTGCTCGTTCGGCACGAACTGCAGTACCTCGATCTCGTGCTTGATGCCCTCGGGGAGGCTCTTGAAGTCCTCCGCGGTGAGGATCACCCGCTGGCCGTCCTCGGAGTCGTAGGCCTTGGCGATCTGGTCGTAGGAGACCACCTCACCGCAGACCTCGCAGCGGCGCTGGTAGCGCACCCGGCCGCCGTCCTCGGCGTGCACCTGGTGGAAGGAGACGTCGTGGTCCTCCGTGGCGGAGTAGACCTTCACCGGCACGTTCACCAGGCCGAAGGCCACCGATCCCTTCCAGATGCTGCGCATCACGCCATTGTGACGCGGCGACACCTCCCAGGGGAACACCCCCATCCCGCCCGCGGCGGACGCAGGGTGGTCTCACTGCGCCCGTGGGCAGCGCTAGAGACTGTCGATCAGGTCCCGCATCACCTGCGACGGCGTGGTGTTGCGCGACCGCGCGGCGTCGGCCAGCTTGGCGCGCCGTGCGGCGTCCAATCGCAGCGTGAAGGGGCGCGCCTGCGCGCCGACGCTGATGGGGCGCCCGGGAACCGCGGGCCCGAGGTGCTCCCCCTCGTACCCCGCGCTCGACTCGGCCTGTGCCGCCCACCGCTCGAGGTCCTCATCCGTGAACTCTGCGCCGTTCACGTCGGTGTACTTACCCATGTCGCTACCTCCCTAGCCCCACCTCGACGAGCACCTTCCTCGTCACGGCCATCGCGTGGAAGACGAGCCAGCCGTCCGGCTCCACTTCCACCGCGATGTACTCCAGCAACCGGCCGTTGCTGTCCGGACCCACGCCGACCCACTGCACCGGGTGCGTGTCTCGCGCCCGGGACCGCAGGGTTCCCTCGAACGCGGCCACCACGTCTGCCGGCGAGACGTTGGGGTGCCTCGCGGTCACCCTCGGATGTACCCGGACACGCATCCACACCCCCAATACGTACGACACCAGCGTAGTACGAAAATGGACCGGTCACTAGGCCACCCACCGTCCAGCACCTGAGATGATCGAGACATGACGAGCACTCCCGCCCCCGCTGACCCGATCGCCGATCTGACCCGCGAGGAGGCCGCCACCCGCGCGGGCGTGGTGCACGAGGTGAGCTACGCCGTCGACCTCGACCTCACCGCCAGCGGCGAGGAGTTCGTCTCCCGCACCACCGTGCGCTTCCTCGCCACCCCGGGTGCGAGCACGTTCCTGGACCTCATCGCGGCCCGCGTGCACCGCGTCACCCTCAACGGCGCAGCGCTGCCCGCCGAGGCCGTGGCGGCCGGGCGGATCGCCCTGACGGACCTCGGCGAGCGGAATGAGGTGGTGGTGGAGGCCGACTGCCGCTACGTGCGCACCGGGCAGGGCCTGCACCGGTTCGTGGACCCCGCCGACGGCGAGACCTACCTGTACTCCCAGTTCGCCGAGATGGACGCGCGGCGGGTCTTCGCCTGCTTCGACCAGCCGGACATCAAGGCGTCCTGGCAGCTCGGCGTGCTCGCCCCCGCCCGCTGGGCCGTGATCTCCAACGCCCGCTCCCCCGAGCCCGAGGTGATCGCCGGCCACGGCGGCAGTGCGGCGGAGTCGAGCGACGCCGTCGCCCGCTGGTCCTTCGACGAGACCCCGCGGATGTCCACCTACGTGATGGCCGTGGTCGCCGGCCCGTACGCCTACGAGGAGACCACCCTGGAGACGCTGGCCGGCGCCGTGCCCGCCCGGGTGTGGGGCCGCCCCGCGCTGCGCGAGCACCTGGCCGCCGCGGAGGTCTTCGAGGCGACCCAGGCGGGCCTGCGGTTCTACGAGGCCGCGATGGGCGTGCCGTTCCCGTACGACTCCTACGACCAGGTCTACGTGCCGGAGTACAACCTCGGCGCCATGGAGAACGTGGGCTGCGTGACCATCTCCGAGGACTCCCTGCTCTTCCGCTCCCGCCCGAGCCAGGCGCAGGAGGAGTTCCGCACCGTGGTGGTGCTGCACGAGCTCGCCCACATGTGGTTCGGCGACCTGGTGACGATGCGCTGGTGGGACGACCTGTGGCTGAACGAGTCCTTCGCGGAGTTCGCCGGCACCCTGACCGGGGAGCGCGTCACCGAGCACGCCGATGCCTGGGTCTCCTTCGGGGTACACCGCAAGTCCGTGGCCTACCGGATCGACCAACTCCCCACCACCCACCCGGTCATCGGGGACGTGCCGAGCGTGGAGGCCACCACCGGCGCGTTCGACATGATCACCTACGCCAAGGGCGCCTCCGTGCTGCGCCAGCTCGCCCACACCCTGGGCGAGGAGGTCTTCTTCGCGGGGATCGGCGCCTACCTGCGCGCCTACGCGGAGGGGAACGCCACCCTCACCGAGCTGCTGGCCGAGCTGGAGCGCGCTTCCGGGCGTGACCTCGGGGAATGGTCGACGGCGTGGCTCGCCACGGCAGGGCTGTCCACCCTGACGGCCGAGATCAGTCAGGAGGAGTCCGGCGCGCTCGCCGCGATCCGGGTGGTCGAGTCGCTGCCGAGCGGCGAGGGCATCCCCGCCCCGCAGCCGCACCGTTCCCACCGTCTGAACGTGGCCGGCTACGCGCTGCGCGAGGGCGTGCTGGAACGGGAGTGGGTGGAGGACGTCTCGGTGACGGGCGGCGCCGGCGAGGTGCCGAACGTCGCCGGCCGAGCGCGCCCGGACCTGCTCATGGTCAACGACGACGACCTCACCTACGCGAAGGTGGTGCTGGATGAGGTCTCCCTCGCCACGGTGCTTCAGCACCCGGGCGCGGTGGCCGCCCCGATGCTGCAGTCGCTGGTGCTCACCTCGCTGTGGCACGCCGTGCGGGACGGGCGCCTGGACGCCGAGGACTACCTCCCGGCGGCGCTCGGGATCCTCGCCGTGGCCGGGAACTCCACCACGATCTCCGCGACCTGCGGCCACCTCGCCACCGCGGTGGCGCAGTACGTGACGCCCGCGCGCTCGGCGCAGGTGCGAGCCTCGGTGGCCGACGCGCTGTGGGCGCTGGTGCTGGCCTCGGCCGAGGGCAGCGATGCGCAGTTGCAGCTGCTGCGGGGCTACCTCGCGGTGATGGGGACGACGGCGCAGGGCGAGCGGGCGATGGCGCTGCTGGCGGGCACGTCCCCGGTGGGCGGGGTGAGCGTGGACGTGGACCTGCGCTGGGAGATCCTGCAGGGCGCAGTGGCGTGCGGGGCCGCGAGCGAGGCCGACGTCGCGGCGGCACTAGCGGCGGACGACACCGCGGCCGGGCGACGCCGCGCGGCCGGGGTGCGGGCCGCCGTCGGGACCCCCGAGGCGAAGGCCGCGGCGTGGCGCTCCCTGATCGGGGCCGACGGCGAGGAACTGGCCAACGCGACGATGTTCGCCGTGGCCGGCGGGCTGATGCGGGTCAGCGACCCGGCGGTCTTGGTGGACCTGGTGCCGCAGTGGTTCGACTCGCTGCGCGGTTTCTGGGCCTCCACCTCCCCGAACGTGGCCAAGCGCGTGGTGAACGCGACCTTCCCGCTGGTGACGGCCGGGCGACCCGGCGCCGATGTGGTCGAGCGTGCGCAGTCGTGGCTCGAGGCGAACGGCGACGCGCCCAGCGTGCTGCGCGCCTGCGTCGTGGAGGGCCTCACGGAGGCACGGCGCGCGATCGCGGCGCAGGAGCGCGCCGCCGGCTGAGGTGGGGTCCGGGCGCAAGGGCGGCACTGCGCCGGCCATTCTCCCGATGCCAGGGATCTCCCGAGTTGCGGCGCGGCTCGCACGGGCGTCTCATAGGAATAGGTCACGTTCCACCCGGGAACGCGCGCAGGGCGCTCCAGCATCAGGGGGCCAGCTCCTCACGGAGTTGCCAACCGAAAGGTCGGCACCTGATGTCCCATCTCGGCTCACGCCTCATCCCGCGTCGACGCACGCACCCCACTCCTCGCACCGCGCCACTCCCGGGCCGACGACCTCGGCCCTCCCGATGCCACTCGCCGCTGCGCACAGCGACGGCGATCACCACTGGGCTCGCGCTCGGCGGCACACTGGCCACGATGTCCCCCACCCCGCCCGCAGCCGCGGCGACCACACCCGTCTCGGTGACCGTGACGAGTTCCGACCGCGCCCTGCTCCTGGAGCCGGACGAGGTGAGCTTCGAGGCGGGAGTCAGCGCCCTGCCCACCATCGTCGTCGACCCTCACACCACCTTCCAGACCTTCCGTGGCGTGGGTGCCTCGATCACGCACAGTTCGGCGGCGCTGATCAACGCGCTGCCGGACGCCCAGCGCCGCGAGGTCATGGAGATGCTGTTCGACCCAGAGGAGGGCATCGGGCTCTCGGTGCTGCGGCAGCCGATCGGGTCCAGCGACTTCACGCCCACGAGCGAGCACTTCACCCTCGCGGACTCCGCCGACGAGGATCCCGGTATCACCTCCTTCGACCTCTCCCCGGATGAGGAGACCGTGCTCCCGCTGCTGCGGGAGGCCCGGGAGATCAACCCGGAGCTGACGATCATCGCCACCCCGTGGAGCCCGCCGGCGTGGATGAAGACCAGTGGGTCGCTCGACGGCGGCCGGTTGCGCAGCGACTCCGGGGTGCCGAAGGCCTACGCCCGCTACCTGGCCATGGCCGCCGAGGCATACGCGCAGGCGGGGGTGCCGATCGACTACCTCACGGTGCAGAACGAGCCGCAGCACGATGCCGCCGTCGGGTACACCACCTCGGGGCTGGATCCCCTGGCAGCGGCGGAGGTGATCCGGCACCTCGGCCCCCAGCTCTACCTGCGGGATCTAGACACCGCGGTACTCGGGTTCGACCACAACTGGGCACTGCACCCGAACGACACCACCAGCACCGACGGCGCGGCGAACGATCCCGACTACGCCCGCACTCTCATGGCACAGGAGGGCCTGTGGGCAATGGATGGCATCGCGTTCCATTGCTACTACGGCGATCCGAGCGCAATGACCGACTTCCACGCCGATCATCCGGGTGAGGACCTGTGGGTCACGGAGTGCAGCGGCTCCCACGCCCCCGGCGACTCGGACGCGAAGGCGTTCCACGACACCTTCACCTGGCAGACCCGGATGCTCACCGTGGGCTCGATGCGCAACTGGGCGAGTGGCGTGGTCGGGTGGAACATTGCTCTGGACGCCGACCACGGCCCCTACCTGGGCGGCTGCGGCACCTGCACCGGATTCCTCACGATCGAGGGGATGACGGTGACGCCGAACGCGGAGTACTACGCATTCGCGCACCTCTCGGCCTTCGTGGACGTGGGCGCGGTCCGGATCGACTCGACCTCCTGGGGCGCCACGAGCTGGGACGGGCGGCCGATGAGCGTCGCGTTCCGCAACCCCGATGGGACGTACGCGCTGCTCGTGCACAACCAGCACGACGACCCGCGCAGCGTCGCCGTTGCGTTCGGGGAGCAGGTCCTGGAGTACGAGCTGCCGGGCGGCGGCGTGGCGACCTTCACCTGGGACGCCGCCGGGATGCCCCAGCCCACCGCCCCGGTGGACCTGGCGGGGGCGGAGGTGACCACCGAGCCCACGAGCGGGAGCCAGGCTGCGTCGTCGGGGGCCTCCGGCATGCGCACGGTGACCTTGGCGCTCGGGCGGGTGCGCTCGGTCTCCGCGGTCTCCCTCGATATCGGGGATGCGCGCGGCAGCGAGGCGGACCGGTGGGTCGTGGAGACCAGTTGGGACGGGCAGAAGTGGACGGAGGTGGCGCGCGGGGAGGGGCCCGCGCTGCGCGCCTACTCCGCCTTCGATCGGACGTGGGTCAAGTACGTGCGGGTGAGCGTGCCGGCGGACTCGGGCAATGCCTGGGACGCGGCAGAGTTCCGCGTGTTCCGTTGACCCCCTGAGGGAGGCGCCCGGATGGGCGTCTCGTGAGGGCGAGTTGGGGACTGGACCTTGTGGGGGGCCCAGCCCCCGGCTCGCCCTCAGAAGCCGTCGGCCGCACCCGGTGTTCCACTGGATGGCACGGCTGTTCCGTTGTCCGCTGTGCGCGAAGGTCTCGCGAGGGACTCCCACCAGCGGTCATGACCGCCGTAGGGTCGAGGCATGAGCATCCCCACCATCCCACTGAACTCCGGCCACGCCATCCCCCAGCTCGGCTTCGGCGTCTTCAAGGTCCCCGCCGACGAGGCGGAGCGGGCCGTCTCCGAGGCCTTCGAGGTGGGCTACCGCCACATCGACACGGCCGCCATCTACGGCAACGAGGAGGGCGTCGGCGCCGCGATCGCGAAGAGCGGTCTCCCCCGTGAGGACCTGTTCATCACCACCAAGCTGTGGAACGACCGGCACGCCGGGTCCGAGCCGCACGCCGCCATCCGCGAGAGCCTGGACAAGCTCGGCCTGGAGGCCGTGGACCTGTATCTCGTGCACTGGCCCGCGCCCGCGAACGACCAGTACGTCAACGCGTGGGAGCGCATGATCGAGATCCGCGACGCCGGCCTCGCGCGCTCCATCGGCGTCTCCAACCACCTCCCGGAGCACCTGGACCGGATCGTGGCCGCCACCGGCGTGGTCCCCGCCGTGGACCAGGTCGAGCTGCACCCCGCCTACCAGCAGCGCGACGTGCAGGCCTGGGGCAAGGCCCACGGCATGCACGTGGAGTCCTGGGGTCCGCTCGGCCAGGGCAAGTACCCGCTCCTGGAGAACCCGGTCGTGACCGCCGCGGCCGAGGCCCACGGGGCCACCCCGGCGCAGGTCGTGATCCGCTGGCACCTGCAGAACGGCCTCATCGTGTTCCCCAAGTCCTCCCGCAAGGAGCGCATGGCGGAGAACTTCGACGTGGTCGGCTTCGAGCTGAGCGCGCAGGAGATGGCCGCGATCGACGGCCTCGACCCGCAGGACGGCTCCGGCCGGGTGGGCACGCACCCGAGCGAGTTGAACTGAGCCGGTTGACCTGATCCAGGTCGACTGAGTCCGACTCCGGATCTAAGCAGCCCGCCGCGCCAGCAGTTCCATCTGCTCGATTACGAGCTGCACCGCGGCGGGCTGCTGGTCGGGCGGATAGCGGTGCTTGGCCAGGAGCCGTTTCACCGACGAGCGGAGCCTGGCCTTGACGTCCTCGCGCTGGCTCCAGTCGGTCTTGGCGTCGCGCCGCATCACGGCGACCAGGTCGCGCGCGATCGCGGCGAGGGTGTCCTTGCCCTGGAGCTCCAGCGCCGAGGGGTTGGTGGCGACGGCGTCGTAGAAGGCCAACTCGTCCGTGGTGAGCGGCGGGTCGAAGTCGTTGCCCCGTAATGCCTCGTGCCGCACCTCCTGCCCGAGTTCGAACAGAGCGGCCATGACCTCCGCGGAGGACAGGTTCGAGTTGGTGTACTTCGCCATGATCTCGCCGAGCCGTGCGCTGAACGCCTGCTGGCGCACCAGATTCGCCCCGGTGACGCGCTGGGACTCGGCGGCCACGAGGTTGCGGAGTTGCTCGATCGCCACGTGCGGATCCGGCCGCTCGGCCAGGGCCGCGAGCGCCTGCTCCTTGAGCGTGTCGATCCGCACCGGTTCCACGCCGGCGGCACGGTAGATGTCGAGGCTGTCCTCGGAGTCCACCGAACGCGCCACGAGGCCCGCCAGTTGCTCCTCGATCTCCCCGGGCACGGCACCACCCTCGGAGCGCCGTTGTTCGGCGTCGAGCTTCCCGATGGTCACGCGCACGTCGGAGAGGAACACCACCTGCTCACGCAGGTCCCTCAATTCCGCCTGCCGGCCGCCGAGCGCCCAGGCGCGCTGCAGCCGCCCCGCCAGGGTGCGGAAGGTGACCGATCGAGACGGCGCGGCGCCCTGCTCCGGGTGCGCTGCGCCGTCGGCCACCTGCGGGTCCGGGGCGCGCAGGTAGTTCGCCACGGTGAGCATCGCCCGGGAGTAGGCGCGCACGCTGTCGCCGGCCTCGGCGAGGAGTCGCCGCCACCGGGTGGGCGCGAGGAGCAGGTCGATCTCGGCGAGGAGTTCGTGCACGAGGGCGACCGCGGCGTCCACGCTGCGCCCCACGGGCCGGTCCTGCTGATCGTCGGCGCTGTACTCCTGGAGGGCGGCCGCGAGGTTCTCGGTGACGGGGGCGGTGGCCACGAGTAGCCCGGCGTTCTTGCGCCGGTAGGTGCGGTTCACGCGGGCGAGGGTCTGCATGAGCAGCGCCCCCTTCATGGGCCGGTCGAGGTAGAGGGTGTGCAGCGGCGGGGCGTCGAACCCGGTCAGCAGCATGTCCTTGACGATCGCGAGTTGGAGCGGATCATCCGGCTTCTTCAGGCGCTCCCGCACCGCCCGCATCGCGGACTCGGGGCGCACGTGCTTCGCGAGGGCCTCGGGGTCGGTGGCGTCCCCGGAGTAGATGACCTTGATGACGCCCTCGGCGTCCTGGTCGCTGTGCCAGTCTGGGCGCAGCGCCACGATCTCCTCATACAGGGCGGCGGCGATCTCGCGGGTGGCGGCGACGATCAGTGCCTTCCCGGGAGCGATGTCGCTGTTCTCGGCGCGCACGAGCGCGTGCATTGCGTCCCGCCGTTCCTCCCAGTGCGTTACGATGTCCTCCGCGAGAGCGTGGACGCGCTTGGGTGCGCCGTAGACGGCGTTGACGCGCGCCACACCCTTCTCGATCCGGTCCCGTTCGGTCTCGTCCAGGCCGACGGTGGCGAGGTCGGCGAGTTCGTCAACCTCCTCGGCGGTGATCTCCTCGGACTGCAGCACACGGATGAGACGCGGCTCGAAGTAGACGGGCACGGTGGCACCGTCGATGACGGCCTGCGTGAGGTCGTAGGTGTGGATCACGTTCCCGAAGACGGCGCGGGTGTCGCGGTCGTTCTCCCGCAGTGGGGTGCCGGTGAAGGCGATGAGGGTGGCGTTCGGCAGGGCATTCTTGAGGTGCCAGGCGTAGCCGTCGAGGTCGTCGTAGTGGCTGCGGTGGGCCTCGTCGACGATGAGGATGATGTTGCTGCGTTCGCTCAGCACGGGGTGGCTGGCACGCCGTTCCTTCTCCCCCGGTGTGAGGCCGAACTTCTGCAGGGTGGTGAAGAGGATCCCGCCGGTGCGCCGGGTGCTGAGTTCCTCTCGCAGTTCGTGACGGGTGAGGATGCGGCGGGGCTGCTCAGGCAGGAGTTCGCTTCGCTCGAAGGTGGCGTAGAGCTGGCCGTCGAGTTCGGTGCGGTCGGTCACCACCACGAGGGTGGGGTTGAGGAGCGCGTTCTCGCGCATCACCTTGGCGGCGTAGAGCTCCATCTCCATGGACTTCCCCGAGCCCTGGGTATGCCAGACGACTCCCGCGCGCCCGTCGCCGGCCACGGCGGCGAGAGTCGCGGCGACGGCCGCGTTGACGGCGGCGAACTGGTGGGGCTTCGCGATCCGCTTGGTCAGGCCGTCCTCTCCGGCATCGAAGGCGATGAAGCCGTCGAGGAAGGCGAGGAACGTGGTGGGGTCGAGCAGTCCGTCGGTGAGGCGGTCGAGGGCGAGCTGGGGCGGGTCGTAGTCCGTGGTGAGCGACGGCGAAGGCTGGGCTGCGTCGGGGATCTCGCCATCCTGCCGGGTCACGCCGTCGGCGGCCTGCGCGCCCTGGCCGTCCTTGAGGGGGGTGCCCTCGTGGTCCACGTTCCACGGCGAGTAGTGCTCGAGCGGCGTGAAGGGGGTGCCGTAGCGGGCGGTGATGCCGTCGGAGACAATCGTGGCGGCGCAGGCGCGGAAGGCGGTGGGGAACTCGCGTAGGTAGGTGGCGAGTTGGGCGTGCGCGGAGTCGATGGTGGCCTGGGGGTCGGCGGCGTCCTTGAGTTCCACGATCACGAGCGGGAGTCCGTTGACATACAGCACCACATCGAGGCGGCGCTCGTGTTCGCTGCTGCGGATGATCACCTGGTTGACCGCGAGGAAGGTGTTCCCCTCGCGCGTGTGCAGGTCGAGCAGTCGGATGGTCGGATTGCGCTCCTGGCCGGTCTCGTCCACGTAGGTGAAGCGGAATCCTTGGACGACGGCGTTGTGCAGCCGGTGGTTCTCGGCCTGGGGATCGTTGGACTCGGGTCGGAGGAGCTCCGCGATGGCGGTGTCGAGGTGGCCGGTGGGCACCTCGGGGTTGAGTCGGCGGGCGGCGTCGCGCACGCGGGAGGGGATCGCGAGGTCGCCCCAGGACTCCCGGTTCGGTCGCTCCTGGCCCACGGCGTCCTGCCAGGTGCTGCCGGGGGCGATCTGGTTGCCGTGCAGCGGCGTCCAGCCGAGGTCAGCGAGGTTCTCCAGGAAGATCTCCTCGAGGTCGGACTCGTCGAAACTCATGATGCTCCTGGTGATTGCTGGTCGCGGAGGGCGTCGAGGTAGTCCTCCGGGGTGTCCTCGTAGAGTCCGTCCGCGGCTGCTTGCCGCGTCATCTCCGTGAGCTTGGCTGCGCGCTGGCGACTGCGCTCGTCGCGATAGGCAAGCACATCGTCGAGCCGGAGGAGTCGGTGCCGCCGAGGCTGCTCGTACGGGATCGCTCCATCCTGGAGGAGTTTGACCAGGGTCGGACGTGAGACGCCGAGGATGTCCGCCGCCTGACTCGTGGTGAGGCGGGTGGCGATGGGAGCGACCGTGACGGCATCACCATTACGCAGTGCGCTCACCACGTCGACGAGCAACTCCTGGATCTCGGGCGGAATCGCGGCGTGGGTGCCGTCGGGGCCGACGAGGACGGCGCTCTCACTGCTGAGCGCAGCGCTCACCGCGTCCAGGGACGCGGGATCCTCGGGCGGGAGGACGGCCCTCGTGGTGCGATGACCGAGGCTCCGCGGTGAGTTCGGCATGGCATCACCCAACCACGAAACGAAAGAAGCGCAAGCACGGAGGGTAGATGTCGGCTCCTGTGCGGCCGGACGCGTGAGGAGGTCAGGCATGCGTCGGAGCCTGTCCTCCCGCTGAGGCCGCCACGATGTTCTGGCTCTGGTGGTACTCGAGTGCCTCGGGAAGCTCCGTGAAGGTGAGCACCTCGCCCGCGAGATCCTTGAGGTGCGCGAGGGCTTCGGTCGGCGTGGCGTAGAAGAACTCGCGGCGCAGGTTCACGCGGTTGACCCGGCGATCATCGAGCCTGCGGTGCATCTCGGCTTCGATTCCCACCGCGTCCTCGGCGAAGAAGAGGGCGTGCACGTCGAACCCGAAGGGCACGGAGGCGTCGCCGAGTTCACGAACCCGATCCATGGGCTCGAGGCGGCGCGTCATCCCGATCTTGATCATGCCGGGACCCATGGCACCGAGGTTGGAGATGACGTAAACGTACCCCGCCCGCTGGTTGGCTGCGCGGTAGTCCACGTCTTCGATGGCCCGCGCGACGTCGGCGAGTTGTTCGTCCAGGCGCGCGGCCCCTTCGGCGTCGCCCTTGGCAAGGAGGGCCGCACGGGCATTCTCGTAGTGTTCGCGTTCCTTGGCGAGCTTCTCCCGCGCCGCAGCCATCTCCTTCTCGACCTTGCGCTGTTCGCGGAGTGCCTCCCGCGCTGCGCGCTGCTCTTCCTTCTCCTCCGCGACCTTGGCGAGGTAGTCCGCAGTGAGGCGGAGTTCCTCGACCCGGAGCCGGTGGTAGTAGTCGGAGATGCGGATCGACATGGACTTGCCGAGTTTGGCGATCGTCTCGCGGGTCTTCCCGAGCCGGTCGAGGCTCGCGTCGAGGCGGTGGGGCCTGAGGCTGCGGACCAGGTGATCGGCTTCGGCGTTGTATGCGCGCAACATCAGTTTGGAGGTCTGGGCCACCATGCGCTTGCCCTCCGCCTGGCTACCGTTCACGGTCCATCCGGTTGCCGCTTCGATCGCACCACCGTCCTTGCGCGCCGCCTCCTTCATGCGATCGCGGATCATCGTGAGCCGGTCCTTGTAGGCGGCTGCGTCGGCCAGAGGGTGGGCATACTCGTAGATGCCAACCTCCTGGAGGATGGCCGTCTCCTCCATCTGAACGATCTGGGCCTGGATCGCGGATGCGGTGCTGCGCAAGCGAGTGATCTCGATGTCGATCTCGGCACGTTCCCGCAGTGCGTCGGCGTGCTCCCGAGCCCTCTGCTCGCGTAGCGCTTGGATCTCCTGCTGGATCTGCACGGATTCCATGGCGCCGAGCCGCTCGACCTCGGCGCGCAGGCGCCGCACCTCAGCGTCGAGTTCGCGTGCACGCTTCCGGGCGCCGAACACAGGGATGCTTGCCGGGGTGCCATCGACGCTGACGGCGGGCGGCGGGGCTGTCGAAGCCGCGGCGCCGGGCTCGCCAGCGCTCATGGCACGGCGCGACCTGCGGGTCTCCGCTACGGGTGTGGCTGCGACCCCCACGTCCGCGTCCGGGGGTGCACTCTCCTGCGGGTCGGCGTCGCTCTCCGGGTGGGGCTCCGCGGGCACCCAGAACTGCCAGCCGTCCGGCGCGGGCGGCCAGTCCGCAGGCGGCGTCCAGCCCTCCGGAGGCTGCCATCCTGCGGGTGGTTCGGGCCATCCGGGAGGGGAGTTGAATCTCCAGGTAGCCATCAGTCGTCCACCACCGTGATCACGCCGTCGAGTCCGCGGTCGGGGTGGTAGGACCACTGGATCTCGAGGTTGCCCCAGGTCGCGCTCTGGCGGCCGTCCATGGACGTAGTTTGGCCGATGTGACTGTCGACGCTTGCGGGCATCTCCAGCGCGCTGAAGAGGCAGTAGACATCAATCACGTTGGCTCCGGTTAACTCGTCCTCGCCTTGCATGTCGAAGGTGAGGCTCTGGCCGTCATCACCCAGTGTGATCCCCGGTGCACTGGCAGATCCGCAGGCTGCAACCGCGTCCGTCAGCACCGCTTGCTGGGCAGTGGCTTGCGACGCGCCGAGCGCTGCCGAGACACCAACGGTTCCCAGTACGCCCACGACGACTCCGGCTGCCCCGGTCAGAGTCGGAAGCACCCAGGCCGGGCGGGACGCGCTCGGCTGCGCGGGGGGCGGCGCTACCGGGTCTCCCGGCACTCCAGGCGCTTGCTCGAACGCAGTATTGCCGCCTCCCAGGCTCACGCCTTCGGCGAACGACGGCTTCTGTGCCGCACCTGCCGCCTGCTGGGCTGACTGCGAGCCTGGGCTCGCCGTTGAACCGCTGCCGCCCGTGGGGTGAGAGTCGGGGTATCGGGGATCATGGGGGGTAGTCATGACGCTTCCTTGTTCGGGGGTGAGTGAGGCTCAAGTGACGTTCTCGGCGACTCGCTCGGCCTCGCGAACCGTGAGGCGACCGCTCATGAGGGCAGGGAGCAGCGCGTCGCGGACCTCGGAGAGGCTGGCCGATTCAAGCTCCGCGAACTCCGCCCGAGCCATCAACGGCTCGAGTTGGCTCTCCAGCATTTCCGGGTTCGAGGGCCACCTAACTGCCCCGTTTCGCAAGTGAGGACCGCTGATTGAACCAAAGACCGTACCGGTCGAGTCGTACTCCGACCATAGCGACCCCTCCGCCTTCAGCGAGAAAAACAGCGTTCTCTTCAGCCCACCTATGGCCGTGAGTGCCGCGAGACCACGCCCAATCGAGCAGGATTCGGTCGCAAAGTTCAACTCACCAACGGGAGCCCGGACGCTAAGCAAAACGTCACCTTGCACTGCAGTGCGAACCGGTGCTGTGGTGTAGACCCTCCGCGAGGGAAAGAGCAGTCCAAAGTCACGAACCCCTTGGTAGAAGGGGAGTCCATTTCCCAACTCATTAAGCTCTGCACCCTTCGGGGAGGTCCCCATCGTCACGACTGCCAGCTCCACCACTCTGCGCGAGGCACAGCCTTGAACCGCACGCTGGTGAAGACCGGCCGCGAGGCGCTGGGCGATGTCTGCAGTCCTAGCGTTGGCGGCGATCTTGTCGTCGAGGGCGCCCAGGACGTCGGCAATAGCTTGCTGCTGCGCGAGGGGTGGCAAGAGAAACTGGAACGCTTGAATTCGCCCCGGACTCGTATGCCTAACAGTCGAGCCAGTGGCACCAGAGAGGACATACTTCCGGTAGTCGCCTAATCGAAGGCGATATTCCAGGAATCGCGGGATAACCCCTGGGTCACATTCGAGGAGACCAATGCGCTGATTGTGCAGGAAAGACTGCCCCCTTGGCAGCACCGCAACGGCGCCGAGAGTGTCGCTCGCCTTGCTCAGGTCCGTCATGGAAACGACCAACTCGCCACCCCTTAGGAGGAACTTCGCAGGATACTCTCCCTCGAAGGACTTTGGGCGTGCACTCTGGAATCCTCCACCGACACGAAAATTGCGAGGCGTCAGAACTTGTGGAGAATCGAGATTTGAGCCAAATCCCGCGCCAGGAAACGCAAAGCCATGGGATATTGTGACGACGTCGCCCAGACGCACTCCCCGCCACCCCTCGGGCAGTGCCCCGCTCACTGGACCCTCCCGAGCTGCTCGCGCACCACGCGCTCCAGCCGAGCGGACTCGTCGAACGCCGCGAAGAGTTCCGCCTGTAGCCTGGCGATCTTCTCCTCGATGGGTTCGCCGTCCTCCTCCTCGGGGGCGCTTCCCACGTACCGGCCGGGCGTGAGGGCGTAGCCCGCGTCCTTGATCTCCGCCGTCGTGGCGGAGTAGCAGAATCCCGGCACGTCTTCGTACTCGGTCCCCGCCTCGACCGCGGCGGCATGTCCGCGCCAGGCGCGGAACGTGTCCGCGATCCGGGCGATGTCCTCCTCGCCCAGCGCACACTCCGCGCGGTCCACCATGTGCCCCAGGTCGCGGGCGTCGATGAACAGCACCTGCCCGGAGCGGTCCGTCGCTCCCCCATCGCCCGCGGTCTTATCCTTCGCGAAGAACCACACACACACCGGGATGGCAGTGGACCGGAAGAGTTGCCCGGGCAGCGCCACCATGCAGGAGACGAGATCAGTCTCCACGAGGTTCGCGCGGATGTCCCCCTCGCCGCCGGAGTTGGAGCTCATGGACCCGTTGGCCATCACCACGCCGGCGGTTCCCGATGGGCCGAGCTTGCTGATGATGTGCTGGATCCAGCCGTAGTTCGCGTTCCGTGCTGGCGGCACGCCGTACACCCAGCGCGCGTCCTCCTCGTTGCGCGACCAGTCCCTCACGTTGAACGGCGGGTTGGCCATCACGTAGTCCATTTGCACGCCCGGGTGCAGGTCACGCGCGAACGTGTCCTCCCACTTCGGGCCGAGGTTCGCCGTGAGGCCGTGCACCGCGAGGTTCATCTTCGCCAGGCGCCAGGTGCCGTTGTTCGACTCCTGCCCGTATACGCTGATTGCCTGCGGGTCCGCACCGTGCCGCTCGATGAACTTCTCCGCCTGCACGAACATGCCGCCGCTACCGCAGCACGGGTCGTATACCCGCCCGGCGTAGGGCTCCAGCACCTCGACCAGCACCCGCACCACGCCCGGGGGCGTGTAGAACTCCCCGCCCCGCTTGCCCTCCGCGGCAGCGAACTTCCCGAGGAAGTACTCATACACCTCACCGAGCACGTCCCGCGCACGTGTGGAGCCCTCGCCGGTGAACCGGATCGCGTTGAACAGGTCGATCAGTTCGCCGAGGCGGCGCTGGTCGATCGTGTCCCGGTTGTAGATCAGCGGGAGGGTGTTCGCCAGGCTCGGGTTGGAGCCCATCACGTGCTCCAGCGCGCCGTTCACCAACTCCCCGATGCTCGCGGCCGGCATGCCCACCGCCGCACTGCGGCCCTTGGCGTGCTGCGCAAGATATCCCCACCGCGAGGTCTCCGGCACCCAGAACACCCCGGCGCCCCGGTACTCGTCGATGTCCTCAAGGAACGACTCGAGCTGGTCCTCACCGATGCCATCGGCATGCAGTTCCTCCGCGAGTGCGTCGCGGCGCTCCTGGAAGGAGTCCGAGACGTACTTGAGGAACACCAGCCCGAGCACCACGTCCTTGTACTCCGCAGCGCTCAGGGATCCGCGGAGCTTGTCCGCGGCCTTCCACAACGTGTCCTTCAGTTCCTTCATCGAGGAGGGCAGCGCGAGCTGCTCCACCACCTCACCGCGCTTGGCCACCGGCCATCCCTTCGTCCGTTGTGCTGCTGATCCTCATGGTTCCCACTGACATTCCGGCTACGAGACCCGCCGCCACCGCGTTCATCCGGAGCAGTTCCTCGCGGGCCTCGATCCGCCGCCGTTCGATTGCGAGCGACGCCTCGTGCAACTCCTGGGCCTGATCCGGTGCGAGCACCGGGATCTGCCAGGCCCGCCATCGCTTGTCCTGCGCACCGGCCGCGTGGACGGCATGGACCACGGCGCCGCCCGCCACTCCCTTGCCCGGCACCGGTCGAAGCACCCTGGCCGGGGCGAGGACCACATGGCCGCCCGCCACATCGAGCACTGCGGCCGGGCGCGGCGCCGTCGCGATGATCACGTCGCCCGGTTCCGTCAGGCGCGCAGCGGGCATCCGCTGCCCGAGTTCCGCCGCGGTGGTCCGCAGTGACTCCGACTGATCGAGCACGCCCGCCGCGACGTCCGCGGCCGAGACCAGGCCGATGCCGCCGCCCTCCACCAGGCCGAGCCGCTCCGGGCGCCGGTTGCCCGGGAATGCACGCAGAGCACCCCGGGCCACCAGGTCGGCGACGCTCACTTCCCGGGCGGCTGCGCCGTCGTGCGCCTCCACCCGTAGCGGCAGTGCCTCCTGCCCCTCGCGGTGCGTGGCACGTACCAATTCGCCCACCTCGGCCACCCGGTCCCGGTTGGCACCGGCGCGGGAGACCGAGCGGTCCGGCAGGCCGGCCAGCAGGTCGCCGCCCTTGGCGAGCAGGCGCGAGGTGAGCACCACCCGAGAGCGGGCGAACGCGTGCCGCGCCATGGACTCCAGTCCCTCCACGGCGGCGAGCACGTCCGTGACCAGGTCGTTCACCACCCCGTACGGCAGCGTGCCACCAGGGGCCGCGAGCGGGCCAAGGTCCACCAGGGTGGTGCGGCGTTTCGCCAGCGGCATGCCGTCCATCGGGTCGCCGAGCACCCAGATCGCACTGATCTCCCGGGACCGGCCCGGCACCCACCCGGCCGGCGTGCGGGCGATGGCCCGTACCCGACCGCTTCTCAGGAGGTCGGCGCGCACGGAGTCCGCTGCGCCGTCGAGCCGCGCGACAAGCGCCGACGCGCGGCCCAGGACCACGGCACGGCTACCCTCGGGCAGGCTCAGAGCGATCCGCTCCGCGGCGGTCAGGGCCTCCTCCGGATCCGCCACGCCCGTGAGGTCACTAACCGTGAGCTCGCCGGGCTCGGGATCCCCCTCCGGCAGCTCACGAAGCAGCCACCCATGCGCGAGGAGTCGACGGCGTAGCCGTCGGGCCGCTCGACCCTCACCCAGGGGCGGGGTACTGAGCTCCGGAAGGTCCCAACCGCCGGCAGCGGCTGGCATCGCGGCCGGGAGGGCCCCCTCTGCGGGGAACGAATCGTGGAATCGTGCCGCCGCACCCGGCTCCCACTCGGCCAGGGCAAGCGCCAGGCGGGTGACGGTCTCCGCGGCGGCGGTGGCCAGCTCTGGTGAGGGATGCGAGCGGCGCCGCCGGACCTCCAGTGCCGCTCCGGCGTCGGGCACGGCATCGAGCATGGTGGCCACGAGGTTCGCCACCGCACCGGCGCTGCCGCCGAGGGCGAGGATCTCGGAGGTGAGGCTCCGGTCGTCGGGGTCGATGTCGTCGGCGAGGGAGTGCACACCCGCGGCGCCGAGGCTGCCCAGGGCCTCACCGCTCAGTCGGGCCAGGACGAGAAGCGCCTCCACGCCGTCGTCCACGATCTGCGCATTGAGGCCACGGACCACGAGCTCACCGTGCAGGGCGAGCACGGGGCCGACGCGGTCGGGCAGGCGGTCGGTGTGAGCGAGCCAGGCCTGGAGATCGTGCGAGGTCACGCGGTCTCCTTCCGGGAAAGGGTGAGGGCTCCCGGCGTAGCGGGAGCGCCACATCGAGATGAGGGGGCGCTGCACATCGAGGGCGCGAGCGATGTCGCTCGCGGCGAGCTCGATGTGGGGCGCGGTCATGGGGTGAGCCTATGGGAGCACCCAGTAGTTGCGCTCTACACCGTGCGTTATCTCCCCTTATCAGGGTTCGCATGGTCTTCGCTCTCCAGAGTCGGCACCATCGCTGTCACGCTCGGCGGTCGCTGCACCGGCCGCCGGGCGCATCCATCCCGAACCTGCCGGAACCCGGTCCGGCGCCGCATACCTGGAGGACTTCCCGTGAACACCATCGAGCGGGTACGTATGAGCGAACCCGGTTCCACGTGCGAACACATCACCTACGTGCGCTTCCGGCCCGCCGGCGGCGGCACCACGCGGTTCGCGAGCCGAGAACAGGTGCACGCCTGGATCCAACAGGGCCGGAGCTTCCGCACCGAGCACCCCGTCACCGGTGCAAGCGCCCAGGTCGACGCCCGGGTCAGCCCGGCGGGAACGCGGTACATCGCGACAGTCGCCAACGGCCGCGAGACGGACAACCTCCTCACCCTCCCGTACTTCTGAGTGCACGCCACCCCACCCTGAGACGAACGGAGCCACCACCGTGTCCATCCCCACCCGCGGCAGCCTGCGAGGCCGTGCCGCCTTCGCCACCCTCGGCGCCTCACTCGCACTCGTCCTCGCCGGATGCTCCTCGGAAGCGTTGACCGACGCCCTTGAGAGCGCCTCGGAGACCGAGTCCACGGAGGTCACCGAGGAGGTCACCAAGGACGAGACCACGCCCGAGCCGACGCAGGAGGCCACCTCCGAGCCCACGCAGGAGGCCACCACCCCCGAGCCGACTCCTACGCCGGAGCCGGAACCCACCGAGGATCCGAACGACTTCGAACCTGTGACGCACACCGGCGTGGGCGCGGGTGTCGTCGCCATGCCCGAGGGCTCCGACATCGGCATTGTCACCGCCACGCACGAGGGCTCGAGCAACTTCGCTCTCTGGAGCCTGGACGGGGACAACAACCAGGTGGACCTGCTGGTCAACACCATCGGCGCGTACTCCGGAACCACGCCGTGGGGACTGACCTACGACACCGAGGCCAGCTCCATCCAGGTGGAGGCTGACGGGCCATGGTCGATCACCTTCGAACCGCTGCTCTCGGCCGCCGAGCTGGTCATGCCGCGCAGCGGCACCGGGGACAGCGTGCTGCTCTACCGTGGCGCCGCCGCGACGCCCACGTTCACCCACAGCGGCGAGAGCAACTTTGCGGTCTGGAGCTACGGCGACCAGCGGGACCTGCTGATCAACGAGATCGGCGCGTACTCCGGCACGCACGCGATCACGTCCGGCCCCGCCGTCATCGTCATCACCGCCGACGGCGACTGGAGCGTGGAGTGAGTGTCGCGCGGGGCTGGGCAGCGACGTTTCTGCTCACCGCGCTGATGGCAGGCTGCTCGGCCGCGGAGGAGGCTCCGGCGGAGGTTGACGCAGGCGGGGAGGACCTCGGGGCGCCAGCAGGTGCGAGCGCCGAGCCTACGCCCGAGGACCCGCCCACCATGTCAGCGACGCCATCCCCCACCCCGACGAGCACCCCGACCCCCACGGCGAGCCCGGAGCCAAGCGACACGGCGCCGACCGAGGAGCCCCTGTCCGAGGACGACATGGTCGCCCTTCAGGCATACGGCCTGGCCACGGCCCTCCTGGAACGCCCAGCGGACGTCGTCGAGGACCTGTGCGCGACATTCGTCGCCGTGGGCCCGGAGGAGATTACCGTGGCCATTAACACGGACATGGCAGCAGACGAGCGCTACCCCGTGGCGGCGGTGGAGCGTGCCTTCACCGTCGTGTGCGAGCTCGGGTAGTGGGACGGGAGCGCCCCTCCACACGCCGCGCCGTTGGTCACCTTCGACACCTTGTGAGGGTGCTCGAGGGCCTGTCAGCGCTCGATGGAACCCGCCCTCCTCGAGGGGAGGATCGCGGGCGGCAGTTGAGCGGCGAGCGCGAGGGTCAGATCTCGAACGCCCAGCGTGGTCGCCATCCCAGGGTGCGACTCAAGCATCGACCGAATACGGGCAATGCCCTCACTCTCGCCGACCGACGCGATCCTGGCTTGCGCCTCCAAGATGTGCACGTCCGCATCGCGGATCTCAGCCGTAACCAGGACGTCCCAGAGCTGGGCGGAGAGCGCGGTCGAGGTTGCCCAACCCTGGAAGCACTGCTGCCACTCCTCACTGGTCATGACCGGGCGAGCCTGCGGTGTCGCAGGCGGAGCAGCACCCGGCTGCCACTGGGCCGCACCGCGCCCATGACCGTGGGTATGGGAGGTCCATGCACCTCCGTCCCAGTACCTGAGGTGGGCAGCGCCCCAGGGGTCTGGGTGCCAGCCCGCGGGCGGCGATGCTGGCCGCGCCTGCGCCACGCGGTCCGTCCACGCCGAGCCATCCCAATACCGGAGCTGCGAGCCGTCGTGCGTAGTGGGGTACCAGCCGGGCGACGCCTGCGTCGCGCCGGCGTGCTGCCGCATGCGGGCATCCTCTGCAGCGCGCTGCGCCTCTGCACGTTCGCGGGCTTGCTCACGGCGAATCTCCCGGCGCTCCAGGCGCGCTTCACGAGCCTCACGCTTCTCGCGCTTCTCCCGTGCCTTGGCCTCGCGCTCTTCACGCTCGCGCTGCTCTTGAAGCGCGCGGATGCTCTCTTGCTCGAGCCGTTTCTTCTCACCACGGTTAGCCAGGAACGCACCGACACCGACCGCGCCAGCGATGGCGAGCCCACCTACCACGACGGCTGCCTCGATGCCGCTGCTGTCGGGCTCGAGGGGGCGGTCGTCTCCCGCACTGAAGTACTGGGGCTCGCTGCCATCAGGATCGAACTCCTGGAGATCGAGATGCCCCGCGATCCTGCGTCCACCCGCATCTCGGAAATAGCCGCGCACACCTTCGGAGCTATCCGCTGACGATGCCAACTCGGCACCGTCCGGGACGTCAGCACTGAAGTATTTCCTCACCATGGTGCCCCTTGGAGTCTTCGCGAATGGCGTGTTGCAGAGACCCTAGCCACGATCAACGCATCCCACCAGAGCAGGCGGGCGGTATGACACGGTATGATCCGGGCATGAAGGTCGCCATCTCGCTGCCGGACGAGGCACTGCGTCGCATCGACGACGCCGCAGCCGCGCTCGGGCAGAACCGCTCGGAGTTCTTCCGCACCGCAGGGCTGAAGTACGCCGTCGAGGTGGAGGCGGGTGCGCTCACGCATCGGATCGACCAGCACCTCGCACGCCTCGACGGCGACACGCGGGACTCCTGGGTGACGGCCCGCTCCCGAGCGCACCTCGCGGAGACCGCCGAGGGCGAAGACTGGTGATCACGCGCGGCGGCATCCACTGGGTGGACAACATCCACTGGGTGGACTCGGGAGACACGACCCCGGGCGACCACCGCCCAGCCAAGCGCCGACCCGTCCTGGTGATCCAGGCTGATGCCTTCAACGCCTCGCGCCTGCCGACCGTCGTCGTCGTCGCAATCACCTCGAACCTCGCGCGGGCAGGCCTGCCCGGGAACGTGCTGCTGCCCGCCGCCGAGTCGGGGCTGCCGCGGGACAGCGTCATCGCGGTCACGGAGGCAGTGACCCTCAATCGTTACGAACTGGAGGACCCCGCCGCGGGGAGGATGCCGCCGCACCTGATGACGCAGGTCGACGCCGGGCTCGGGCTGGCGCTCGGACTGGCTCCCAGCGCACCCGCCGCCTGAGCCCCGTCGCCGCGACCATGCCGACGGTATCATCATGATACCAACCCGAGGGAGGCGCACCATGGCGATGACACTCAGGCTCGACGACGAGTCGCAGGCCGCGCTGGATCTGCTGGCCGAGCAGGACGGGATCAGCAAGCAGGAGGCAGTGCGCAGGGCGATCGTGGAAAGCGCCTCGCGCCGCCATCACCGCGCGACAGTCGCGGCGCTCGGAGAACGGGGGATCGAGCGCTACCGTGACCTGCTCGATCGGCTCGGCCAGTGACCGACTACCTCAGCGCCGAGGACCTCAACGACCTCGTGGATCTGCTCCACGTACGCCCGGTGCGGGACCTGGGCCTTCTGGCTGCGGCCGCCGATCGACCCGCGGCAACGTGGCGGGGCACCGCGGTGTACGGCGACGTCCACACCAAGGCCGCTGTGCTGATGGAGTCGATCGTGCGCAACCACCCACTCCTGGACGGGAACAAGCGTCTGGGGTGGCTCGCCGTCGTCGTCTTCTACGGCCTCAACGGTCTGGAACTCGACGCTCCGGACGACCCGGCGTACGACCTCGTGATCTCGGTCGCTGCCGGACATCGGCCCTACGACGAGGTCGCCGCCGAGCTGCAGCGCTGGGTCACGACCGCTCCCTGAGGGCCGCCCGCAGTCGCTTGGAGTCCGTCTCGCGGCCAGAGCCTCATGGGACGAGCACGACGGCGCGGTCGCGGACCGCGACGTCTCGGGAGTTGACCAGGTCGAGCGGAATCATCCCGGATTCCCCACCACCGGACCACTCCACCTCCCACGAAGAGGACACTGTCAGTGCGTAGACGCCCGCGGGCTGCTCGTAGCTCGTACGCTCCCAGGCCACTGAGCAGATCCCCGCACCCTCCAGGGCACGCTGCTCGGTCGCAAGCTGATCGGCAGTGCACGCCACCGACGGTGTGCCGTCGCCAGCGTCCACCATCACCTCAACGAGGCTGGCCGTCGCCGTGACCGTCACCCCACCCGCCGATGCCGAGGCTGAGTTCGGACCCGTGGTCTGCGGGCCGGCGTCCGCAGCGAACACCTGGTTCGGCATCCGGATCAAGATGTTCGGATCCGCGTTGTCCGGCTCCGGCGCCATACCGATCTCAACAGCACGCAACTCCATCGAATCCACCGCGCGCTGCGCCAGGACTGCCGGCGAGGGCGGGGTCTCCGCAACTGGGGCCACGGGGAGTCAGATCAGCCTCGAGACACCGCTGACTGTCTGTTCCGGACCACCCAAATAGCACCGGAATGTCCCGCCGCTACCGTCGCCCTCAAGAGTGACGGGCGCCGGGTCGACATAGCATTGCTCGCTCGACACCCACACGAGGCCATTCACTTCACAGGGAACCTCGACACGAGTGACGGGCGAGACGCACACGCGGGGTTCATCGGGTGAGCCACCGCCAGCATTGCGATCTTCGTCGCCCTCGTCCACGATCGGATGAATCGTGTCGCCGCCCGAGCCGCCTACACCGACGTCCACGTCACAAGCTCCCAGGCGGCAATCAGTCTCGGGATCTGCCGTGGCCGCAGGCCCATGTGCGACCAGGAACGCGAGCATCAGCGAGACGGCGGCTGCGCGTGGGCGGCCTCTCAGCATTCGCGCTCACCTGAGTCCAGCCCACCATCGATCACCCACGCGGTGCCGTCAAATACCACGGGATCGCGTAGCTCGTACGTCAGGCCAGTGGACGGGTTACCTTCGCCGTCGTCGTCGACGAACACCACACCCGTTGAATCAACGCATGAAGCGAGAATGACTGTCGCCCCGTCGCCGTCCAGGACGACGGACTCCGCGACCGTGTCCCAAATGCGCGGTGTACCTTCCATGTGCAGCCCAGCTTCCCTCACGCGTCCCATCAGAGACCACACCTGATCTGCAGCGTCTCCGCTGTACATCTCCATCAGACGAGTAGCAGCTGAGTCGTCTTGGAAACCCGCCTGCGCCTGTCGGACGTACGCGTCATTCGCTTCTGCATAGAACGCCTCGGCCTCATCGATGAGGGCCTGCTCCTCCGCCGTCCACTCGGAGGTCTCCGTCTCGGTCGAGGTGGGCTCCGCCGTCGTCTCCGGTTCTGCCGGTTCCGTGGTCGCAGGCGCTGCCGGGGTAGCCTCGGCCGCGCTGGCCGCGGGGTCGGCGCCCTCGGCGTCGCCACCGCCGTCCGAACAAGCAGCCAGAGCGCCGACGGACACCAAGACCGCCGCCGATGTGGTCGCAATCCGCAGGCCGCGGCCCGTCCATCCCTGCATGGTTGTCCCCTCCCGCGCGTTGACGCCACGCTATGGGAACCATCGAGACCGTGGGGGAAACGAGTTCGCCCCCTGTGGAGAACCGAGCGACCGAATCGCACGGACCGCGCGACAGATCGGGCATCACGCGTCGTCGCGGGGAGGCTCGCTCAGGGAGGTGAGGCCCTCGCTCAGGGAGGTGGACTTGCCCGACTGCGCATCCCGATCCACACCCTCAACCCCGTGACCAGCGAGGATGCGGCTGCGCACGGAGAAGAGAGAGCGGTGCTTCCTCCCTGAGCGAGGGGTCGACCTCCCTCAGCGAGGCTCGGCGCCGGAGGTCCGTTCTCACGGCACTTTCCCGTCCCGCCCACAGACTCACGTGCAGACGGCGCCCTCCGCGGGCAACTCCCCCGTCACCAGGTACTCGTCCACGGCGACATCCACGCACGCAGACCGGCCGCCGTAGATCGCGTGACCGTCGCCGTCGTAGGTGAGCAGGCGGGCGGAGGTCAACTGATCCGCCAGCGACACCGACCACGCGTACGGCGTCGCGGGGTCGCCGATGCTCCCGATGATGAGGATCGGCGCGGCGCCCTCCCCCGAGACCGGACCGCGCTCCGCGGTCGGATTGGAGGGCCACGCGACGCAGGAGGCCTCGGCCAGCGAGCCGGCGCCGAACACCGGCGAGGCCTCCGCCAACTCCAGGCTGTGCTGCACGACCTCCGCGAACGTGGACGTCACCGGGTAGTCGCTGCAGTCCACGGCCGTGAACCACAGGGCCCAGTTCGGATCGTCCGAGGCGAGGTCGCCGGGAGAGGCGGCATCGCCGTCGTCCCCCGATTCGTCGTCCAGCTCGCTCTCGTCCCAGTCGAGATCCCCCACCTCGAGATCCTCCAAACCCTCGGGGTCCCCGAGCAGCGCGGTCAGGTCCTCGGTGACCACCGGCCACAATTCGGGTGAGTACAGCGAGTCGCTGAGTTCGGCGATCAGGTCGGCCCCGGTGAGGTCGTCCTCGTCCACCGCCGACTCGTCCAGCTCGGCCGCGATCTCCTCGATCTCGGCGGTCGCGGCCGCGGGGTCGGCATCGAGCGGGCAGCCCTCCTGTTCGTGGCACTCGGCGAGATAGCGGGCGAACGCGGCGTCGAACGCCTCGACCTGCTCACGCTGCAACGTCTCGTAGTCCAGCGCTGGGTCCACCGCGGAGTCCAGCACCATCCGCCCCACCCGCTCGGGGTAGCGGTCGGCGTACAGTGCGCCCAGCAGCGTGCCGTAGGAGTAGCCCAGGTAGTTCAGGGTGTCCTCGCCGAGCAGGCCGCGCAGGGCCTCCATGTCCTGCACCACCTCGTCACTGCCGACGAAGTCCAGGAGCGCGCCCGAACGCTCGTGACACAGCGCCGCGAGCTGTTGGTAGGCGGCGCGCAGGGTCTGCACCCCGAGTTCGGTGGTCAGGTCCACGTCCACGGCGGTCGGATCGTCCTGCCCCTCCCGCAGGCACACCACCGAGGTGGACGCCCCCACGCCGCGCGGGTCGAAGCCGACGATGTCGTACCGGTCCCGCACGTCCGGGTCCATCACGTACTCGGCGGACTCCACGAACTCCACCCCCGACTCGCCCGGCCCGCCCGGGTTCACCAACAGGGAGCCGAGCGCGTCTCCAGAGGCGGGCAGGCGCTTCAGCGCGATCTCGACCTGGGAACCCTCGGGGTCGGCGTAGTCCAGCGGGAGGAGCACGGTGGCGCACTCGAACCGGCCGCCGCAGTTCTCCCAGTCGATGCTGGTGGAACTCGGGCCCGCGAGCAGGTGCACATCCGTGCCCGAGCCGGCGGCGGCGGTGGGGGTCGCGGTCGGCTCCGCGGTGGTGGTCTCTGGCGCAGCCGAGGTGCCCGACGGCGCAGCCTCCTGGGTGCAGCCGGCCAGTCCCAGCGTGCTTGCCAGGGCGAGGGCCGCGAGCGCGCGGAGGGGCCGAGGGCGGTGCGGGGTGTGGGGCACACGTCGTCGGGGCACGGCTCCATTCTGCGGGAACGTCGCCATGACTGCCGCGATAGCGCGGCGCTATCATGGGTCCGTGGAGGCCACCGAGTTGCGCGAGCGCCGCCACCAGCGCGGCCTAACACAGCGCGCGCTCGCGAGGCTTGCCGACGTACCGCAGCCGAACATCGCGGCGTACGAGACCGGGCGCCGCCGCCCCGACCCGGCCACCTCGGCGCGCCTCGATCGAGCACTCCGCGCGCCAGCACTCGACTCCGTGCGCCGGTATCGTCACGAGCTCGAGCGCCTCGCGGAGGCGCGCCACCTCACGAACCTTCGCGTCTTCGGCTCCCTCGCCCGCGGCCAGGGCCACGCGGACTCCGACGTCGACCTCCTGGTCACCCCGTCCGCCGAAGCGTCCCTGTTCGACCTCGCCGGATTCCAGGACGAGGCCGCAGCACTCCTGGGCGTCCCCGTGGACGTGGTCTCCGACCGCGGCTCGGCGCCGTTCCAGGACCGCATCCGCGCCGAGGCCGTACCCCTGTGAGGACGCGCGACGACCACGACGACCGCGTGCCCGCCCTGTTGGCGGACATCGCGCGGTTCGGCCGATCGGCGGCCCGGGTGACCGCCCGCGGGACCGAGCGCTTCCATGATCCGGATGACGACGATCAGCGGCGCATCGCCCGCTCTCTCGCCGTCGACCTGTCGGCGGCCGCCGATCGCCTCCCGCAGCACGTGCGCGACGCCCATCCCGACGTGGACTGGCTCGGCATCCGCGCGGTGCGCAACTTCGTGGCGCACGACTACGACGGCACCGACGAGAACCTGCTGTGGCGGGTGGTCGCGGTCGAGTTCCCCCGAATCCTCGCGGCCCTCGGCCTCACCGAGTCCGACGGACCTCGCTGAGGACGGAGAATCCGTCGGCTCCGACGCCATCGCACGAACCCTCGACCCCGTGACCAGCGGCGATGCCGGGCGGCTACCGGGCAGTACGCGAATTCTCCGTCCTGGACGAGGCCGACACCGCCCAGCACGGCCCGGTCCCGGCCGGAGCGGACCCCACCGGGCTAGACTCACACCCGAGCGTCACCCACAACCGCATACCGTGCATCACCGGCCACATCGCCGCGCGGGAGAGCCCGGGTCCGTCCCGGCACCGAAGGAGCAAGCGCCCCGCCAACCTCTCAGGTCCCCCGTACCGCGCGTCGAGGCCACTCTGGAAAGCAGTCGATTCCGTGTCGGCTCGCCCACGGTGTAACCCGCCCCGCCACGCGCAGGGCGGCGAATCTCTCAGGCACCCATGACAGAGGGGGAGTCCGACCCTACGGACGGCGCCAACCGGCCCGCCCGCTCGGCCCCACGAGAGGACTCCGCATGTCCACCGACGACCTCCAGCACACCGCCCTGCACGCCGCGCACGTCGCGGCCGGCGCCACGATGGTCCCCTTCGCCGGCTGGTCCATGCCGGTGAAGTACACCTCCGACGTGGCCGAGCACACCGCCTCCCGCACCGCCGCGGGCCTCTTCGACATCTCCCACATGGCGCAGATCTCCGTGACCGGCGCGGACGCCGCCGCCTTCCTCGACCACGCGCTGGCGGGCCGAATGAGTGCCCTGGCGCCGCTGCAGTCGAAGTACACGATGATGCTGACCGAGCAGGGCGGGATCGTGGACGACCTCATCGTCACCCACGCCGCCACGCCGGCCGAGGCAGCCGAGCACCAGAGCGCTGACCACACCGCACCGCAGCACTACCTCGTGGTCGCCAACGCCGCGAACCGCGACGCCGTCCTGACCGGCCTGGCGCAGCGCGTCGAGCACTTCCACGTGACCGTGACCGACACCCACCGCGCCCTCATCGCCGTGCAGGGCCCGGCCGCGCAGGCGATCCTCGAGGCCCTCGGCGAGCGTCTGACGCTCTCCGAGCAGGCCCTCGACAAGGAGGGCAACCCCGTCACGCTGGCCACGGTGCGCTACTACCGCACCGCCCCCGGCACCTTCGACGGCGAGCCGCTCACCCTCTCCCGCACCGGCTACACCGGGGAGGACGGCTTCGAGCTCTCCATCGACCCGGCCCACGCCGTCGCCCTGTGGGAGGCCCTGCTCGAGGTCGGCGAGCCGCTCGGGCTGGTCCGCGCCGGCCTCGCCGCACGCGACACCCTGCGCCTGGAGGCCGGGATGCCGCTGTACGGGCACGAGCTGACCACCGAGACCCTGCCCGCCCAGGCTGGCCTGGGCCGTGTGGTGGTGACCGCCAAGGAGGAGTTCGTGGGCCGCGAGGCCACCCTGGCCGGCCCCGCCGCCGACGCCCCCGTGCTCGTGGGCCTGGCGATGACCGGCCGCCGGGCCGGCCGCGCCGGCTACCCGGTGCTCCACCCCACCGAGCACACCTCCGACGGCGCATCCCTCGTGGTCGGCGAGGTCACCTCGGGCGTCCTCTCCCCCACTCTCGGGCACCCGATCGCGATGGCCTACGTCCGCCCGGACCTGGCCGCCGAGGGCACCGAACTCGCCATCGACGTGCGCGGCACCGCGCTGCCCGCCACCGTCGTCGCCCTGCCGTTCTACCGCCGCAGCAAGGAGTCCTGAGCACGTGAGCACCTCGTTCGCCCGCCGTCACATCGGCACCACCCCGGCCGACCAGGCCACGATGCTCCAGGCGGTGGGCCACCCCACGCTGGACTCCCTCATGGACGCCGCGATCCCCCCGGCCGTCGCCTCCTCCTTCTCCCCCAGCACCGACGGCAGCGGCGCCCTGCCCGAGGCTGCCACCGAGGCCGAGACCCTCGCCGAGCTGCGCACCCTGGCCGACGCGAACACGCTCACCACCTCGCTGATCGGCCTGGGGTACTACGGCACGCACACCCCCAGCGTGATCCAGCGCAACGTGTTCGAGAACCCCTCCTGGTACACCGCCTACACGCCGTACCAGCCGGAGATCAGCCAGGGCCGCTTGGAGGCGCTGATCAACTTCCAGACGATGGTCGAGGACCTCACGGGCCTGGCGATCGCGAACTCCTCGATGCTGGACGAGGCGACGGCCGTGGTCGAGGGAATGCTGCTGGCCCGCCGCGCCTCCAAGGCGAAGTCCCGCACCTTCCTCGTGGATGAGGACGTGCTGCCGCAGACCCGCCGGCTGCTGGAGCACCGCGCCGAGGCCACCGGCATCCGGTTGGCGTTCGCGGATCTCGCCGCCGCAGGTTCCACGCTGCCGGTGACGGACGACGGCGAGGGCTACTTCGGCGCGTTCGTGCAGTACCCGGGGGCCTCGGGCCGCGTCTGGGACCCGAGCGGGATCCTGGCCGCCGTGACCGCGGCGGGCGGCATCGCCGTCGTCGGGGCCGATCTGCTGGCCCTCACCCTCCTCAAGGCGCCGGGCGAGCTCGGGGCGGACGTCGCCGTCGGCACCAGTCAGCGCTTCGGCGTGCCGATGGGCTTCGGCGGCCCGCACGCCGGGTACATGGCGGTGCGCAAGGGGCTGGAGCGGCAGTTGCCCGGCCGGCTGGTCGGGGTCTCCAAGGACGCCGACGGCGCCCCCGCCTACCGCCTCGCGCTGCAGACCCGCGAGCAGCACATCCGCCGCGAGAAGGCGACCTCCAACATCTGCACCGCGCAGGTGCTGCTGGCCGTCATGGCCTCGATGTATGCCGTCTACCACGGGCCGGACGGCCTGAAGCGGATCGCCCGGCGGGTGCACGACGCCGCAGCCTCCCTGGCCACCGCCCTCACCGGGGCGGGGCTCACCCTGGAGCACGAGTCCTTCTTCGACACGGTGCGCGTGACGGGCCTGGACGCCCAGGCGGCGTGGGACCGGTTGCGGGCCGCGGGCTACACCGCGCACCTGGTCGACGCCGAGACGCTGCAGGTCGCGGTGGACGAGACGACCACGCCCGCGGACCTCGCGCGGATCGCCACGGCCGTGGCGGGCACGGTGACGGACTCGCGGGAGGTGAGCGACGCCGTCGGGCACCTCCCGGAAACGCTGGCGCGAACCTCGGAGTACCTGACGCACTCCACCTTCCATCGCTATCACTCCGAGACCGCGATGATGCGCTACCTCAAGCGGCTCGCGGATGCGGACTACGGGCTGGACCGCGGGATGATCCCGCTCGGCTCGTGCACCATGAAGCTCAACGCCGCCACCGAGATGGCGGCCGTCTCCTGGCCCGAGTTCGCCGGGCTGCACCCCTTCGCCCCGGAGGCGGATTCGGCGGGGTACCGCACGCTCATCGCCGACCTGGAGGGCTGGCTGGCGGAGATCACCGGGTACGACGCCGTCTCCCTGCAGCCCAACGCCGGCTCCCAGGGCGAGCTCGCCGGGCTGCTCGCGATCCGCGGCTACCACCGGTCCCGGGGCGATGAGCAGCGCGAGGTGTGCCTCATCCCCTCCTCCGCGCACGGCACGAACGCCGCCTCGGCGGTGCTGGCTGGCATGCGCGTGGTCGTGGTGCGCTGCGACGAGGCCGGCAACGTGGACGTGGCGGACCTGCACGCCAAGATCGCCGAGCACGGTGAGGCCCTGGCGGCGCTGATGATCACCTACCCCTCCACGCACGGCGTGTACGAGCACGAGGTGCGCACCATCACCGACGCGGTGCACGCCGCGGGCGGGCAGGTGTACATCGACGGCGCGAACCTGAACGCGCTCGTGGGGTACGGGCGGTTCGGGGACGTGGGCGGCGACGTCTCGCACCTGAACCTGCACAAGACGTTCTGCATCCCGCACGGTGGCGGCGGACCGGGTGTGGGGCCGGTGGCGGCGAAGTCGCACCTCGCGCCGTACCTGCCGGGCGGTGGCGGGGTGCGCGAGCAGGTCTCCGAGGGCGCGGACCCGTTGGCGAACCCGATCTCGGCGGCGCCGTTCGGTTCCCCCTCGATCCTGCCGATCACCTGGGCGTACGTGCGGATGATGGGCGCGCAGGGGCTGCGGGAGGCCACCGGCGCCGCGGTGCTCGCGGCGAACTACGTGGCCGCGCGGCTGCGCTCGGCCTTCCCGGTGCTCTACACCGGCGACGGCGACCTGGTGGCGCACGAGTGCATCCTGGACCTGCGGCCGCTGAAGACCTCCTGGGGCGTGACGGTGGACGACGTGGCCAAGCGCCTGATCGACTACGGCTTCCACTCCCCCACCATGAGCTTCCCGGTGGCGGGCACCCTCATGGTGGAGCCGACCGAGTCGGAGGACCTGGGCGAGCTGGACCGGTTCGTGGAGGCGATGCTCGCGATCCACGCGGAGGCCGAGAAGGTGGGCGCCGGTGCGTGGCCGAAGGACGACAACCCGCTGGTGAACGCCCCGCACACGGCGGCGGCCGCGGTGGCCTCGGACTGGTCGCACCCGTACTCGCGGGAGACGGCCGTGTACCCGGTGCCCTCGCTGGTGCGCGGGAAGTACTGGACGCCGGTGCGCCGCGTGGACCAGGCGTTCGGCGACCGGAACCTGGTGTGCTCCTGCCCTCCCCCGGAGGCCTTCGCCTGACCTTTCGCGAGGTGGTTCTGCAGGCACCGCGAGGCAGTTCCGCAGGCACCGCGAGGTGGTTCTGCAGGTCGTCGCGCGCTGTCCACTGGGGTCTCGCCATCCGGGTTTTCCACACCTTGCGGAAGGGCCAGCCGCGTTCGGGCCAGGTTCCGCCACGATCCGTGCATGGACCTCATCAACGACGGCGAGCCCTTCCGATCCGGAGACGCGGCCGGTCTCGGCCTCACCCGATACCGCTGCGAGCGTCTGGTGCGCACCGGATCCTTGCGCCGCGTGGTACGCGGGGTCCTGGTCGACGGCGGTGTCCCCGACTCGCGCGAACTGCGCGCCAGGGCACTGGCGCTCGTGCTCCCACCCGACGCGATCGTCTCTGACCACTCGGCTGCGTGGATCTACGGGGTGGACACCTTTCCGCCGGGCGAGTTCCGCGAGATACGTCCGCATTGCCTCGTGCGCCACGGGAAGGGTCGACCTGCCGCCACCCGGGCGATCGTGCGGCAGACCACAGTGCCCGACCCCGACGTCGTCCTCATCGGCGGCATTCCGGTGACCTCACCCCTGCGGACCTGCGTGGACCTCCTTCGTCTGCAGTGGCGTCCGTACGCGCTCGCCGCCGGCGACGCCATGGTGCGCTCCGGCGTCGTCACCCCCGAGGACGTCGCGGTGAGCGTGTCGCAACTACGTCGGCTCCCCGGCACCAAGCAGGCGATGGAACTCGCCCCGCGCCTGAATCCGCTCGCCGAGAGTCACGGTGAGTCCTGGATGCGGTGCCGCATCCTCGACGCCGGCCTCCCGAACCCGGAGCTCCAGGTCCCCATGGTGGTCGACGGCGTGGAGCGCCGCCTGGATTCGTACTTCCGATCGCAGCGGGTCGCCGCCGAGTACGACGGCCGCGAGAACCACACCGATCGCCACGACGTGGCGTTCGATGACGAACGCCGAGCGGCCATCTCCCGTCGGCACAGCGTGGCGTTCGTCGTCGCGACGAGGGAGCGCATCTTCGGGGAGGACGACTCGTTCGAACGTGAGCTGGGCGAGAAGCTGGGCTGCGCCGTCCGCCCTCGCGAGTGGTGACCTGCAGAACCACCTCGCGGTGCCTGCAGAACCACCTCGCGGTGCCTGCAGAACCACCTCGCGGGGGGTCAGGCGGGGAGCAGCAGGCCGTCGGTGATCAGGCCCCGCACCTGCGGGACCAGTTCGGCGGCCAGGTCGTCGGCGGCGACCTCCAGGAGCGCCCCGAGCGCGCCGACGATCTGCCCACCGGTGAGTTCGCCGTCGCACGCCCCGACGAACGCCGACAGGGCCGTGTCACACCGCACGGTCCGCCCGAAACCGCCGCCGGCGCGCAGCAGGATCACCCGCGGCTGCGGTTCGCCCGGGGTGAAGTAGCGCTCGTCGGTGACGTCGGGCGCCACCCTCCAGCGCTCCTCCAGCACCGAGACATCCCTCGCATCCAGGTCCGCGAGGTGGTCCACGGCGGCGAGTACCTCACCGATCACCGGGCCGAGCGGCTGCCGCACCGCCCCGGTCGCCTCCTCGACCCGGCGCCACCGCTCGCGCGAGTGCCCGGCCGGCCGCCGCAGGGTGATGAACCCGAAGCCCACGGCCTCCACGCCGCGCTCGGCGAAGTCGCGCAGCCACGCCTCATAGGCATCGTCCCGGGCACGGACCTCCGCCTCGCCCCCACCCCGGCCGGTCCCCCCGTCGCGCAGCCACATCTCGGCGTACTCGGCCGGGTCGAGCACCTCGCGCTGCACCACCCAGCCGTCCAGGCCCGACTCCTCCAGCCAGCCGTGCAGGCGCTCGTCCCACTCCTGGCCCCGCACGTGTTCCCAGTTCCCGAGCAGCTGCGCCACCCCGCCGGGTTCGAGGTGCTCCCCGACACCGGCGACCAGCGCGTGCACGAGATCGTCGCCACGCCGACCACCGTCGCGGTAGGTGTACTCCGAGACCGCGCCAGAACGGGGTGTGATCACGAACGGCGGGTTGGAGACCACGAGGTCGAACCGCTCCGAGACCGGGTCGAACATCGAGCCGCGTCGCAGGTCCACCTCGACCCCGGCGAGCATCGCATTCATCCTGGCGAACTCGAGGGCTCGCGGCGAGACGTCGGTCGCGACCACGCGTCGGGCATGCTGGGCGGCGTGCAGGGCCTGGATGCCGCACCCGGTCCCGAGGTCGAGCACGCTGACATCGGGGCGCCGCACTGTCACCTGGGCGAGGGTGCGGGAGGCCCGGGAGACGCCGAGCACGTAGTCCTCGGGCAGCGCCCTCCCCCGCGCCCCGACCCCCAGGTCGGAGGCGATCCACCAGTCCCGGTCCCCGTCGGCCTCCTGTGAGGAATAGGCGAGCAGCCCGACGGCGCCACGCACCTCGTCGTCGTCCCCGGTGCCCTGGGCGGTGACCCAGCCGAGCGACGCGAGCGTCGAGACACCCGCCCGTGGGAAGGCAGCCTCCACCTGGGCGCGCGTCACCGGTTCACCGAGCCGGAACAGGCGAAGCATCACGCCCAGGGGGCTGGCCCCGACCTCGTGCGACTGACGGTCCTGGGCGTCAGCACCCCGGATGTCGGCGCCGCACCCGAGAGCAAGCCGCGCGGGTAGCAACTCCTCACGCTCGAGCGACTCCGCCGCCACCGGACCGAGCGCTGCGGCCACGCCGTCGAGCGTGTACCCACTGGCTTCGAGATCACCTCGAAGCGCACGTCGCAACGCTTCCGAATCGCTCTGATCCGCGTCGATTGCACCCAATTGTTTCCCTGTCATGCGATCCCCGATAGTCTGGAAGACGACTCGCGGATCGTACAGTCCGGTGTCAGGGGGTGACAGGCAGTGATGAGCGAACGCGCGCGGACCAGCGGGGAGAGCAGGGACCGCGCCACCGAACGCCTCAGGCTCATCCTGCAACGACTGGGGGACGACCCACTCGTGGACTTCCACCGGCTGGAGCGCACGCTCGAGATCGTGCACCTCGAACGCGGTGACGTGGTGGACGACCGGAACCTGACGCGCCCACCCGCGTACTTCGTGCACTCGGGCCTGGCGAAGACCCGCCTCGAGCGCGCGGGCGGCAGGCCCACACTGCGGTTCTACGGCGAGGGTGAGTTCATCACCGGTCACTCCTGCGCCGTCGCGATGCTCGAGAGCGTGGCCGCCGCCACCGAGCTCACGGAGACATTGCCCACCCTTGTGCTGGACGAGTTGCGCCCGAGGCCGTCCGACACCGTGGCAGTGGAGCCGAGCCTGCTGGTGCGCATCGATACCTGCGTCCTGGAGGAGCTCGCATCGGGGAGCCTGCCCTGGGCCCAGGTGGCGCGCGGACTGCTGTCGATCACCTATCTCCAGGTGTACAGCGACCTGCAACGACACGTCGCCACGCGACCCGAGGAGCGCTACCGCAACCTGGTGACGGACCGACCCGACCTGGTGCGTCGTCTGTCCCAACGGGAGATAGCGAGCCACCTCGGTATCACCGAGGTGTCCATGAGTCGCATCATCAAGCGTGTCAACCAGCGCGTGACCACTCCGCCGCGCTGAGTACCTCTCCCGTTCATCCGGGAGGTCTAGCCGCGGAGCCCGTCTGGCTCTACTGTCACGGGGTGGACCACGACGACGCACCATCGCCCGCCGAGCCCGAGGCGCCGGGGCTCGCCCACGAACCTGCGCCCCGCCGCGTGGTCCGGGCATGGGGCCTGTGGGACTGGGGACAGCAGACCTTCAACACGGTGATGCTGACCTTCGTCTTCTCGGTCTACATCACCGACGGCATCGCCGCCGACGTCGACTCCGGCTCGGCAGCCTTCTCCTCCGCCCAGACGATCGCCGGCATCGCGATCGCCTTGCTGTGCCCCCTCATGGGTGTGGCGGCTGACCGAGTCGGGCATCGCCGTCGACTCCTGGCCGTGTTCACGATGCTGCTGGCCGCCTCGATGGCCCTGCTCTTCCTCGCCGAACCCGAGGAGAGCTGGCTGCTGTTCGCCGTCACGATGATGGCGCTGGCCTCGGTGTTCTCCGAGATCGCGGGGGTCTTCTACAACGGGATGCTGCTGCAGATCGCCACCCCGGCGACCTTCGGACGGATCTCCGGCATGGGCTGGGGCCTGGGCTACCTCGGCGGACTGGTCGCGCTGGTCGCCTGCCTGTTCCTGTTCGTGCTGGACCCGGTGGTGCCGGAGACCGACGCGCTGAACCTGCGCGCCGTCGCCCTGTTCTGCGCGGCCTGGACGGCGATCTTCTGCCTCCCGTTGCTCATCGTCGGCCCCGACACCCCGCCCGCCCCGGGTACCGAGAAGTTCACCGTGGTCGGCGCGTACCGTGACATCGGCCGTCGGATCGCGAGCCTGTGGCGCACCCAGCGCAGCCTGCTGCACTTCTTCGTCGCCTCGGCCATCTACCGCGACGCGCTCGGCGCCGTCTTCGCCTTCGCCGGGATCATCGCGGCGGGTTCGTTCGGGTTCTCCACCCAGGAAGTGATCTACCTCGGCATCGCCGCGAACCTCGTGGCCGGCGCGTCCACCTGGCTCCTGGGGCGGTTGGATGACCGCCTCGGCCCGCACCGCCTGATCATCTGGGGCCTGGCGGTGATGATCGTGGCCGCGATCGCGGTGTTCGCGACCACCTCCTCCGCCGTCTTCTGGGCTGCGGCCATCATCATCTCGGCGTGCGTGGGGCCGGTGCAGTCCGCCTCCCGTTCCCTGCTGGCGCGCCTGACCCCGCACGGCAGCGAGAACGAGAACTTCGGGCTGTACGCCACCGCCGGGCGCGCGGTCTCCTTCCTCGCACCGTTCGCCTTCACGGTCGCGATCGGGATCGGCGGCGCACAGAAGGCCGGGATCCTGGGGATCGTGGCGGTGGCGCTCCTGGGCCTGGCGACGTTCTGGCCGCTGGCGCGCCGCGCTGCCGCGGCCCGGGCAGGGCGCTAGCGGACCTGCAGAACCACCTCGCGGTACCTGCAGAACCACCTCGCGGTACCTGCAGAACCACCTCGCGGGGTGTGGGGCGTGGCGGGGTGTGGGGCGGGGCGGGGTGTGGGGCGTCAGGGGCGCGGAGCGGTGAGCAGCGCGCGGTAGAACCGCACGCCTCGCCCGAGGCTCTCCACCTCCACGCGCTCGTCGTTGCCGTGCACGCTGTGGCGCTGGGAGGCCGACATCCGCAGCGGTGCGAACCGGTACACCGCATCGGTCAGCCCCGTCATGTGCCGCGCGTCGCTGGCGGCGAGCATCACGTAGGGCACCGCGACGGCCTCGGGGTAGGACTCCCCGATCGCCGCGACGATGGCGCGCCACCGCGGGTCGGCGCCCGAGGGGGAGACCGGCGAGGGCTCGCTGGACTCCTTCACACGCACCTCGATGCGCTTGCCCACGATGCGCCGCACCCGGGCCACCACCTCCTCGCAGGTGCTGCCGACCGCCACGCGCAGGTTCACGACGGCGAGGGCCCGGTTGGCCAGGACATTGTCACCGGGGCTGCCCTGCAGCCGGGTGATGGCCGAGGTGGTGCGGACCATGGCGTTCATCTCCACCCCGGCCAGGGGGAGCACCCGGGCCAGTAGCCGGCGCGCCCGGCCGGCGCGGGAGAGCACGAACCGCAGCGGTCCGCGCAGGTGCGGCGCCACGGTCTCGAACATCTCCACCGACACGTCGTTCACCGCGGCGGGGTGCGGGTGCCGCTCGAGCGTCACCAGCGCCTCGGCCAGCAGCCCCGAGGCGGTGTGGCGCGGCGGCGTGGAGGCGTGACCTCCGCCGGACTCGGCCGTCAGGGTCAGGGTCAGCACCCCCTTCTCCGAGGTGCCGACCACGGCCATCTCCCCCGCCAGGCCGGGGAAGGCGCCCGTGGCCACCGCGCCACCCTCGTCCAGCACCATCCAGGGCCGCACGCCGTCGGCCTGCAGCATCGCCGCGGCCTCCACCGCCGCGGAACCATAGGACTCCTCATCGGCCCCGAAGGAGAGGTACAGGTCGTGCTCGGGCTGCCACCCCTGCCCCAGCAGCGACTCCACGGCCTCGAGGATGACCACGAGCTCGCCCTTGTCGTCCAGTGCACCGCGGCCGAAGACCCAGCCGTCGCGGATCACGCCGTCGAACGGTGGGTGCTGCCAGCCCTCGGCCTGCCAGTCCTCGGGCGTGGGCACCACGTCCTGGTGCGCCATGAGCACCAGCGGGGCCTCGCTCGATTCCCCGGGCAGGTGCAGGAGCAGGCCCGCCCGCCCCGCGATCCGCACGCTCGCGGCCGCGGCGAACACCCGGGGGTACAACTCACGCAGCGCCGCGTGCAGGTCCGCGAAGGACGCGGCGACCTGCGGGCTCAGCGGCCCGGAATCGGGAGGCGTGATGGTCGCGATCCGGATCAACCGTGCCAGGTGCTCGGCGACATCCCCGTCGGAGGGGATGCCATCGGTGCGATTCGAGGCAGCGGGGGCGGTCATGCCGGTTCTCCTGTCGTCTGGGAGGGTGGGTCCGTGGGGATGCTCGACGGCGCGGCCGGGTCCGCGCCGGGCGCCCCCGTGACGTTGTGGCCGGGGGCCTCCGGCTCGTCGTGGGTGAAGGCTGCACCGGGCACGGTCATCAGGCAGACGGCGGCCACGATCGCGGCGCCACCGCAGATCAGCCAGACGGTGATGTAGCCCGAGAGCGACCCGGCCGTGGACTCACCGCCCGTGGTCATGGCCACGGCCCCCGTGGCCAAGGCGATCGCGAACGCGGAGGAGGCGAAGGAGCCTCCGATGGTCTTGGTGGTGTTCGTCAGTCCGGTGGCCACGCCGGTCTGGTGCGGTGGAGCACCCGCGGCCGCGGCGGCCGGCAGGGCCGCGACCAGCGCCCCCGAGCCGAGCCCGGCCACCACCATGCACACCAGGACCTGCACCAGGGTGTCGTGCAACGGGACCAGGGCCAGGTAGCCGGCCGCGACCACGAACGCGGCGCCGATCAGCGTGCGGCGCGGCGAGAAGAGCAGGGACACCCTGGCGAACAGACCCGCACCGACCAGCAGGGAGAACACGTACGCGCCGACCACGTAGGAGGCGCTCGCAGAATCCATCCCGAGCCCGTATCCGACCTCGGCGGGATCGGTGCGCACGAAGGTGGACAGCGGCACCTGGGCGCCGAGCACGCTGATCCCGAACAGCGCCGAGGTGAGGATGACCGGCCACATCGTGGGCCGCGCCACCAGGCGCATGTCCACCAGGGGGTCGGGGGACCGCAGTTCCACCCGGACGAAGAGCGCGAGCAGGAGGACCCCGATGAGGATCATCCCGAACACCCAGGCGGTGACGCCGGTCAGCCGCACCAGGGAGAGGCCACCCGTGATCGCGAGCAGTGCCAGGGTGAGCACCACGGTGCCGGGGGTGTCGATCGACCCGCCCGCGCGCGCCCCCGGGTCGGGCACGGCACGCCAGACCACCACGAGCGCGATGGTCACCATCAGCGCCGGCACGCACAGGGTGGCCCACAGCGGCAGCAGGGTTCCGAGCTGACCGGCCAGCAGCGCCCCGACGATGGCGCCGGCCTCGAGCGCCACCACGATCAGACCGGTGGCGCGGCGCGTGATGGCGGTGGAGTCGGGCCTCCCGCGCGCCCGGGAGTAGATGATCGAGACGTTCATCGGGAGCCACACCACGTAGAAGCCCTGCATCGCCCAGGCGAGCAAGAACAGCGGGAAGCTCGGGGCGAACGCGATCGCCCAACTCGCCAGCATCGTCACGATGAGGGAACCGATGAGCACCTTGCGGTGACCGACCATGTCGCCCAGTCGGGCGAGCACGGGCACGACGATCGCGGAGAGCAGCAACTGGGCGGCCTCGAACCAGTTCACATCGGCGTCGTGGATGCCGAGGTTGCGGGCGATGTCCGTCAGGAGGGGTGTGTAGTACCCCTGGATCACACCGGAGGTCCCCTCGACGATCACCAGGGCGCCCACGATGCCCCCGGCGAGAGTCAGGCGGGAGCGCGGGGAGGGGCCACTCTGCGCGGCGGATTCGTGCGAGGTCACCATGTGATGCTGCCACCCTCTCGTGCCATGTGCAGGTCAGGCGCGTGTCAAGAACGTTTCACAGCTGGTCGGCGCGACGTGGAGGATCGGAGCCCGGCCGCCGTGGGGCGAGGCGGGGCATGGGGAGTTCTCCCCATCGACGCCATCGCGAACCGCGCCTAGCGTCGCAGACATGTCAGTCACCGCGTACGTCCCAGGGTCCATTGCTCCGCAGCCCGTCCCGGCCCGGACTGCCCCGACCCGGATCGGGAACTCCCGTCCCCGGCTGCGACTGCTGCCCGCCCTGGCGCCGGAGAGCGAGCCCGAGGCCTCGCCGATCGACACGAACCTGGACCCGGCTGAGCTGCGGCTCGAACTCGACGCCGAGAAGTCCCGGCTCGAGCGGTTCGCCCGTCACGCGGGCCTGCTCGTCGGGATCCGCGGCGTCTGGGGCGCCACTCGGTGGCGAGCCTGCGAGGAGCGCCTCGATTGCGTGGTCCCGACGTTCGACATCCAGGTGGCCGGAGCGGCACCGACCGCGAGCGTCGCCGGCCGCATCGGCGCCCGCCTCGCGAGGGCCGGGTGGACGGGCGGTGTGCGCAGCACGAGCCCGCTCTTCCGGATGGATGCACGCCGCGAGGGCCACAGACTTCGTCTCCTCGCTCAGCACGACGTCATCACCTTCTCCGTAGCCGGGCCGCCGCTGGCGGTCGGTGCCGGCCGCGTGCGGGAGGTGCTCGACGGCGTGCACGAGGAAGACGAGTAGGTCGCCGGGGAGAGAGGGGGCCCGGCGCGCGCGGATCGCGGCCGACCACACGCTCGGCCGCGATCCGGGTCGATGCCGTCCCTCGCCCGCCCCGGCCTCCTCACCTGACGGAGGCACCGAGCGCGTCGCGTTCCGCACTGGCGGCCGCCTCCCGGTCCACGCGGGTCGCCCGGAGCCGGGACGCGAGCACCGCGCCACCGGCGACGAGCGCCGCAGCCACCGCCACCGCGATGCGCAGCATGTGGTTGGCGTCGGCGGGTGCGCTCATGGCCACGACGGCGGGTGCGATGAGCACGGCCACCAGGTTCATCACCTTGATCAGCGGGTTGATCGCCGGACCCGCGGTGTCCTTGAAGGGATCGCCGACCGTATCGCCGATGACGGCCGCCGCGTGCTCGGGGGAACCCTTCCCCCCGAACTCGCCGTCCTCCACGATCTTCTTGGCGTTGTCCCACGCACCGCCGGAGTTGGCCAGGAAGACAGCCATGAGCACACCGGCGCCGATCGCGCCGGCGAGGAACCCCGCGAGCGGCCCCACCCCGAGGCCGAAACCCACCGCGATCGGCGCGAACGCCGCCAGCAGGCCCGGCGTGGCCAGTTCCCGAAGCGAGTCCCGGGTGCAGATGTCCACCACGCGGCCGTACTCCGGGCGCTGCTTGCCGGTCATGATCCCGGGCATCTCGCGGAACTGGCGCCGCACCTCCAGCACGATCGCTCCGGCGGCGCGCGTCACGGCGTCCACCGCCAACCCGGAGAACAGGAACACGGTGGCGGCACCCAGGATCACCCCGACCAGGGTGATCGGGGAGATGATCGAGTAGTTCATCATCGCGGCGACCAGGCCGTCACCGGCGTCGGCCACACCGCCGGAGATGTCGGCCAAAGCATGGGAGACGGCGTCCGCGTAGGAGCCGAACAGCGCCGTCGCGGCCAGCACGGCGGTGGCGATCGCGATGCCCTTGGTGATCGCCTTGGTGGTGTTCCCCACCGCGTCGAGTTCCGTCAGGCCCGCGGCGCCCTGCTCGCTGACCTCCCCCGACATCTCCGCGATGCCCTGGGCGTTGTCGCTGACCGGCCCGAAGGTGTCCATCGCGACGATCACACCCACGGTGGTCAGCAGGCCGCAGCCGGCAACGGCGATGAGGAACAGGGACAGCCACACCGAACCCCCGGCGAGCAGGAACACGCCACAGATCGCGGCCGCGATCACCCCCGCGGTGTACACCGCGGACTCGAAGCCGACACCCACACCCGAGAGGACCACCGTGGCCGCACCCGTGCGGGTGGTGGCCGCGACATGGCGGGTGGGCCGCGTCGTCGTGCCCGTGTAGTAGCCGGTGATCGCCAGGATCACTGCGGCCAGCACCACACCGATGAGCACCGCGAGCGCCACGATCACGCGTGGGTCGCCGGAGACGTCCCCGATGTCGGCGGTGCCCTGCAGGTCGGCGAAGGAGGCCGGCAGGTAGGCGAAGGCGGCGATCCCGGCGAGCACCACGCCGGCCGCCGCGGAGAGCCCGAACCCGCGGTAGATGGCACGCAGCCCGTTCTCCCCGGCGCGCATCCGGGTGAGCCACACCCCCAGGACCGCAACGATCGCACCCACGGCCGTGACGATCAGCGGGAAGACCATGCCCTCCTCGCCGAGCGCCGCCCGCCCGAGAATGAGGGCGGCGACCAGGGTCACCGCATAGGACTCGAAGAGGTCCGCGGCCATCCCTGCGCAGTCGCCCACGTTGTCACCCACGTTGTCGGCGATCGTGGCGGCGTTGCGCGGGTCGTCCTCGGGAATACCCTGCTCCACCTTGCCCACCAGGTCGGCGCCGACGTCGGCCGCCTTGGTGAAGATGCCGCCGCCCACGCGCATGAACATCGCCAGCAGCGCCGCGCCGAATCCGAAGCCCTCGAGCACGGCGGGCGCCTCGATCCCGAACACGAGCACCACCCCGCAGGCGCCCAGGAGTCCGAGACCCACCACGCTCATCCCGACCACGCCCCCGGTGCGGAAGGCGATGCGTGCTCCCACCTGCGTGCCCCGGGGCTGGTCGGCCGCCGCTGCGACCCGCACGTTCGCCCGCACCGCCAGCCACATGCCGAGGTAGCCGATCGCCGCGCTGAACGCCGCCCCGAGCAGGAAGGCCACGGATCGACCGACCCGGATGCCGCCGTCGCCGGGGAGCAGGAACAGCAGCGCGAAGACGATCGCGGCGAACAGCGCAAGCGTGCGCAGCTGCCGGGACAGGTAGGCGGAGGCGCCCTCCTGCACGGCGCCGGCGATCTCCTGCATCCGGGGGGAACCCTCGGGCGCGGCGAGGACCTGGCGGCGCAGCACTCCGGCGATGACCAGGGCGATGAGGGCGAGCGCCGCGATCACGGCGACGATGGTGAGAGACGCGCTCCCGAGTTCTGGCATGAGTGTCCTCCTCGACACATCGCCGGACTCCTCCGGCACCGGGCGGCGTTGCCCGGTCCGAACACTCTAGGGGGTGCCCGTGCGCCACGCGTGTCCACATCCGGGACTTTCCCCCGCCTCCTTGCGTTTTCGCCGCCGGTGCGTTGCCATGGTGCAGCAAGGGGGACTCGATCGTGTGCGGCCGGGCGGTGCAGGGACGCTCGGCTCCGGCCGTTGGACACTCGCGATGGGAGCCACCGATGACCGCTGGGCACGAGTGCAGCCGCGCGCAGCGCAGTCCTGCGCGCGCGCTCGCGGGCGCGCTCGCCACTCCCCTGGTCCTGGCCCTGCTGACCGGGTGCTCCTCCTACAGCGAACTCGCTGGCGACCCCGCGGCGCACTCCGAGCCCGGCTACCCCGCCTACTCCGGCGACACGGGCACCACCGAGACCGGCACGGGTGGTGCCGAGACCATCGCCCCGTCCTCGACCGGGGCACCCGGGCAGGAGTCGTCCTCATCCCAGCCGACTGCGCGTTCCGAGGGCGAGGAACCACGACCGACCGGCTCACGGTCACCGGACCCGAGCGCCGATCCCACGCCGCTGCCGAGCGCGGGTCCCGACCCGGGCATCACCACGGCGCCGACGGCGACACCGAGCGCTACCGCGGGCACGACACCCGCACCCACCCCCACTCCCACCAGCGCGGTACGGGCGTTGCTGCGGGTGGACGCCTGGGATCCGGTGTGCGGGAGTCCCTTCTCGCCGCCGGCGCCCGGCAACCGGGTGGAACTGGCGGTCACCTCGCTCACCTCGGCGCACGCGACCCTGTGGGTGGAGGCCACGCTGACCTCGGGCTACGACACCGTGCTCGCGGACGAGCGCTACGCCGCGCGCACGGTTCTGGTGCACGACGGGGCCATCGTGGCGGTCGGCGCCTCGGCCACGCCCACCACGGCGGTCCCTGTGGCGCCGGGTGACTCCCTGGTGCTCCCGGCCTCCCTCGACCTGGCACAGCCGTGCCCGGGGGCGACGGCGCAGCCCGAGCGGGTGGGCGCGGACGCACCGGCCGGGGACGACGGCGCAGGTGGTGGCACTGGGGAGGGCAGCGGCGAGGGCGCGGGCAGCGAACGGGACTCGGCTCCGAGCACGCCGCCCGCGAGCGGTGAGCCGTCGGCGCAGGCGACGCGTGCCCTCGCCCCCGGGGAGTACGCGACGGTCGTCGTCGTGGAGGTGGTGCGGGACGGCGCCCCCGTGGTCGCCGCGGTCAGTTCCCCCGCGCCGGTGACGATTCCCTGAGGCGCGCCGGGGGCGCTACATCTGCTCCGGGGCCCGAATGCCCAACAGGTCCAGACCCGCCGTCAGCACCCGCAGCGTGGCGGCGGTCAGCGTGAGCCGGGACTCCCGCGTCACCTCGTCCGGGGCGGTCAGCACCGGGCAGGCGTCGTAGAAGCTCGTGAAGGCCTGCGCGAGCTCGAACAGATACGCAGCCAGGCGGTGGGGCACCTGCTGGTCACCGACCAACGCCACCGTGGCGCCGTACCCCAGCAGCGCCATCGCCAGCGCCCGCTCCGCGGGCTCGGTGATGCTCACCGGGGCGCTCGCCTGCTCCGGGTCCACCTCGGCGCGGCGGAAGATCGAGCGGATCCGCGCCGTCGCGTACTGCAGGTACGGCCCGGTGTTGCCGGTGAAGGCGAGCATCCGCTCCATGTCGAAGACGTAGTCGGTGTCGTGCGCCACGGAGAGGTCGGCGTACTTCACCGCCCCCACCCCGACCTCCTGCGCGATCACGGCACGCTCGGCCTCGGGCAGGTCCGGTCGGGTCTCGGCGACGGCGGCGCCGGCCGCGGTGATCGCCTCCTGCACCAGCGCGGACAGCCTCACCGGCGCGCCGGAGCGGGTGCGCAGGATCTTGCCGTCCTCCCCCAGCACCGACCCGATCTGCACGTGCACCGGGGTCACGGTGGAGCCGTCCGGCCGACTCAGCCACCCCGCCTTCTCCGCCGTGGCGAACAGCATCCGGAAGTGCAGCGCCTGGGAGGCGCCCACCACATAGAGGATCTCGTCGGCACCCAGGGTCTGCGCGCGGTAACGGATGGCCGCCATGTCGGTGGTGGCGTAGCCGAAGCCGCCGTCGGACTTGCGCACGATCAGCGGCACGGGATTGCCGTCCCGTCCGGTGAAGCCCTCCGGGAACACGCACAGCGCACCGTCGGACTCCACGGCCAGGCCCTTGTCGATGAGTTCCTGGCACACGTCGGCGAGCATCGGGTCGTAGAAGGACTCCCCCGCCAGGTCCTCATCGGTGAGGGTGACGTCCAACGCGGAGTAGATCGCATGGAAGTACTCCACCGAGTGGGCGATCATGCCCTTCCAGATCTCGATCGTCTCGGGGTCCTTGGCCTGCAGCAGCACCACCCGCTCACGGGCCTTGCGGGCCCAGGCTCCGCCGTCCTCGGTGTTGTCGAACTTCACCCGGGCGGCCTGGTAGAACGCGTTCGGGTCGGTGCGCAGCAGGTCGGCCTCCGCGGAGTCGGCCCCGACCTCGAGGTAGTGCTCGATGAGCATCCCGAACGGGGTGCCCCAGTCCCCGATGTGGTTCTGCCGGATCACGCGGTGCCCGAGGGCCTCCAGGGTGCGCGCGAGGCTGTCGCCCACGATCGTGGTGCGCAGGTGCCCCACATGCATCTCCTTGGCCACGTTCGGCGCGGAGTAGTCGATGGGGATCGTGCGCGGCTCCTGCCGCGGCACGCCGAGCCGCTCATCGGCGACGAGGGTGGCGATCTGACCGGCGATCCACTGCGGGCTCACGGTGATGTTGAGGAAGCCGGGTCCGGAGACCTCCACCTCGCCGACGTCCGCGATGTCCAGCTTCTCCAGGATCGCGGCGGCCACCGCCCGGGGATTGCTGCCCACGCGCTTGGCCAGCGCGAGGGCGGCGTTCGCCTGGGTGTCGGCGAACTGGGAGGGGCGCAGCACCGGGTCGACCCCCTCGAGGTCGAAGGCGGCGTGGATGGCGGCGGTGAGACGGTCACCGAGCACGGAGGCGGCGTCGAGCATGGCCCCAACCTACTGCGCCGATCGGGGGCGTTCACACGCGCACCGGATGCCGGACCGCTCGCTGCGCTCGAGCCACGGCCGGTGGGAGAATCCTGCGGTGACCCAGGACCCCACGCAGCCCGGCGACGCCCTCGAGGTGCTCCTGGGCACCCCGGGGCACCGCGAGAGCCTGCGGCACCTGGCGGAACTACCGGCACGGGAGGGGCAGCGCGCGCCCTGGCCGGCATGGGCCGCGCCCGAACTGGTCGCCGGCTATCGTTCCCGCGGTGTCAGCGAACCCTGGGTGCACCAGGTGGAGGCCGCCGAGCACGTGCATGCCGGGCGCCACACCGCGCTCGCGACCGGCACGGGGTCGGGGAAGTCGCTCGCAGCGTGGTTGCCGGCGCTCTCGGCGATCCTGGCAGGCACGGAGCGCGGCGGCAGCGTGGCGCGAATGCGGCGCCGCCCCACCGTGCTGTACCTCTCCCCGACCAAGGCCCTGGCCGCGGACCAGCTCTCCGCCCTGCACGAGCTGCTCGGTGCGGGTGGGCTGCGCTCGGACATCCGCGCCGCGACCTGCGACGGCGACACCGCCCCCGAGGAGCGGGACTGGGTGCGCGCGCACGCCGATGTGGTGCTGACGAACCCGGACTTCCTGCACTTCTCCCTGCTGCCGGGGCACGAGCGCTGGGACCGGATGCTGCGCGGCCTGCGCTACATCGTGATCGACGAGTGCCACGCCTACCGCGGGGTGCTGGGTGCGCACGTGGCCCTGGTGCTGCGACGCCTGCTGCGCGTGGCGCGCCACCTGGGAGCGGCACCGGTGGTGATCGCGGCCTCCGCGACGACCGGGGAACCGGCCGCGACGTTGGCTCGACTGATCGCGGTTCCGGTGGGCGATGTCGCCGCCGTCACCCGGGACACCGCGCCCCAGGGTCGACGGCGCATCGCGCTGTGGGAACCGGCCCCGCTGGAGGGGGTGGCGGACCCGGGCGCCCTGGAGGATCTGCGGCACGACGGCGCTGACGACCCCTGGGCGACGCTGACGGGGGTACCCGACGATCTGCCTCGCCGCAGCGCCACCACGGAGTCCGCGGAGTTGCTGACCGACCTCGTGGCGGCCGGTCGACGCACCCTGGCCTTCGTCCGCTCCCGGGTGGGTGTGGAGACGGTGGCCGCGCTGACCGCCGAGAGCCTGCGCGAGCGCGGCGCCCAGGTGCCCACCGCCCCGGGCCTGGCCGGGGTGCCGGGGGTGACCGGCGCCGTCGCCGCCTATCGCGGCGGATACCTGCCCGAGGAGCGGCGGGCGCTGGAGCGGGGACTGCGCCGCGGGGACCTGCTGGGCCTGGCCACCACGAACGCCCTGGAACTGGGGGTGGACGTGTCGGGGCTGGACGCCGTGCTGATCAGCGGGTGGCCCGGCACCCGCGTCTCGTTCTGGCAGCAGGCCGGGCGGGCCGGGCGGGCGGGGGCCGACGGCGTGGCCGTGCTGATCGCGAGCGCCAACCCGCTCGACACCTACCTCGTGCACCACCCCGAGGCCATCCTGGAGGAGGCGGTGGAGGCCACCACCTTCGACCCCACGAACACCTACGTGCTGGGTCCGCACCTGTGCGCGGCCGCCGCGGAGGTCCCGCTCACCGAGGCGGACCTGCCGCTGTTCGACCTGCCGGACACCACGCTGCTGGAGGCGCTGACGGCGCGTGGCCTGCTGCGGCGCAGGCCCGCCGGGTGGTTCTGGAACCACGCGCGCCCCGAGCGCCCCAGCCGGCTGACGTCGCTGCGGGGGTCCACGAACGCCGGGGTGCAGATCGTGGAGGGCGAGACCGGCACGGTGCTCGGTACGGTGGACGGCGGCCGGGCCGATGCGGTGGTGCACCCGGGCGCCGTGTACGTGCACCAGGGCGCCACGTTCGTGGTGGACCAGCTGGACGAGCACGCCGCCCTGGTGCACCGCGATGCCGTGGAGCACCGCACGATGGCCACAGTGGACCACCACGCGAGCCTGCTCGGGGTGACCCACCGCGCGCAGTGGGGGCCGGTGACCTGGGCGACCGGACCCGTGGAGGTCACCAGCCAGGTCACGGGCTTCGATGTGCGCCGCCCGCCCTCGATGGAGATCCTCGGTTCGCACCCCCTGGAGATGCCGGTGCGCACGCTGCCCACACGCGGGGTCTGGTGGTCGGCGCCGGAGGATGTGCTGCGGGAGGAGACCGGCCTGGCACCCGGGGACCTGCCCGGCGCCCTGCACGCCGCGGAGCATGCCGCGATCGGGGTGCTTCCGCTGCTGGCCACCTGTGACCGGTGGGACATCGGGGGCCTGTCCACGGCGCTGCACCCCGATACCGGGATGCCCACGGTGATCGTGCACGACGGGTACCCCGGAGGGGCGGGGTTCGCCGAGCGGGGGTTCGACGCCGCGGCCCGGTGGATCGAGGCCACGTTCGGCGCGATCGCCTCTTGCAGGTGCGCTCACGGCTGCCCGCGCTGCGTGTACTCCCCCAAGTGCGGCAACGGGAACTCCCCGCTGGACAAGGCGGGCGCCCTCGCGGTGCTGCGTTTCCTGCGCGAGGTCACGCCCCCGTGACACAGTCGCACCCCCGGTGCCACACCTGACGGTGGCGACCGCGGCGTCGCCCTCCCCACGGTCGGGTTGTCAGGCGGGGCCGGCGCGAGCGGTGGCCCGCGCATCCCCCACCCGGGTCGGCACCGCCGCGGTGACCACCACGTCCTCGCCACTGACCTCGCACGAGACCAGGTACGCCCCGTGCTCGACCAGCACCCGTCCCGCCACTGCACAGGGCGCACCACCGCCGTGGTCGTGCCAGGCCGTGGCACCGGCGATCGCCGCGAGATCCGCGGCACCCTGCGCGGTGGCACGCGCGCCCGCGATCGACGCGAGCAGCACCAACGGGATCAGCAACGCCGCCGCGACCCCGAGCAACCCCACCACGAGCACCGTGCCGGAGCCCCGCTCCGAGTGGTCCGCGCCGTCGACGGCAGCAGCGGCGCTCACGGCACCACCACCGGCGCCGGCCCCTGGGGTTCAGGAACCGCTGCGGCCTCGCCTGACACCACCAGGTCGCCGAGGACGAGGTCGACCGGACTCGACACCCGCACGCGGACCCACTCACCCCCCGCGTCGATCGACACGGTGCCCTCCCGGGCGAGCGCGCTCAGCGCCACCTGCCGCACCTCACCCGCGGACGCCCCCAGGGAGGCCTGGCGCGCCGCCACACGCGCCGCATCGGCGCACTCCACCTGCACTCGACCCACCACCGCTGCCCCCAGGATCGTCATCAGCAGGAGCACCACCGCCGGCAGGGCGACGGCGAGCTCCGCCGTCACGCCCCCGCGCTCCGTCTGGTGACCCGGGCCGGCGCACCGCCCGGCCGCGCGGGCACCGGCCCGGGCGCTCATCGGGACAACGCCTCGCGGATGATGCCCATGAGCATCCCCCGCACCTCATCGCTGCGCATGATCACCAGCAACAACCCCGCGAACGCCACGGCGGCAGCCGTGATCGGAATGAGGCGTACTCGTCTGCCGCACGGGGCAACAAGATTGACGAGGAGCGCTGCCCGTTGCGACTCGCTACTCGACGCAGTACCCGGCATGTGTGAGAGCGGCACGGTTGGAGAGACCCAAGACAGAAACGCAGGTCGCCAACTCTTCCCAGGCACGCTCGTGGTGGAAACCGATACGGAACGGCGTTGGGCCTTTTCCGTCTGGGTGAATCAGGGTGGCGCCTGGCAGCACGAAGTTGGGCCAGGGCAAAGCGTGTGCGTAGCCACTAGAAATCTGCCAGGTGGCAAGAAAGGTGGACACCGCGTCCGACTCAGCCGTGAACTCATTCTCGGCAGCCCAGGAGATCATCTCCGTTGTGGTGGGCTGGCGTGGCACCGGCGGCAAGCCTACTAATGCCCGATCAATCTCACGAATCCGCGCACCCCAGAACTCTATGATGTGGGCGGCGTGGGCCGCACGGTCGGGATCAGTGCTACGTGCTTGGGACTTGTGGAACTTCATCCGCTGCGAATGGTCGTGGCGCAGCACCGTGAGGGTCCGCGCTTGGCGTAACTGCGGCTCCCCTGCGTTCACCAACCACAGCGCCTGGGAAGCTCCGACAAGCGTGCAGCGCGCCATCGTGTAGAAGGCAACTTGCGCGGGCGGGACATCGGCCTCGAGCAACGCCAGCGCGTGGTTCGCACTCTCGTGTGCGGTCAAGACGGAGGTTCGGACGACGTCCGAGAGTGGCGTGTGGGGCCAGACCGTGTCTTCTCGTGCAGCAAGCGAGTTCGCACGCGGACCTACCCAGCCACTCTGCTCCACTGCGATCGCACCAAGGAAGCGCTGGGTGATGCTGCGCGGGAGGTGGGCGAACACGTCTGCGAGGCTACCCGCGGCGGCTGCGACCAAACTTCACTGGGCCTGCACGGCGCGCCGCCGCCCAGAACGCAGGCATGGCGCGAGCCGTCCCTCGCGCATTGGTCACGGCCCAGCTCTAGCCCGCCATCGCGAGCACAGCGGCTTGCCTCAAGCCGCCCAAGGCAGCTACCCGCGCCTGAAGGTCGAGTCCGCACCTCGGTCGGTATGGCCTGAGTGCCCGACCACCTGAAGACCCTCAGCTCGCCTGCACAAGCGGACGTGGCCCGTGCGAACGGCCTGATGTAGGACACTGAACCTGTGAATGCACACGCCATGGGGGGAGTCGCGGGAGTTCCGCGAACTTGGGGAGGCCTCAAGCCGCGTCACGATCCTGCAGCGGCTCCGATCTCATTCAACGTGGGAGACGAGGATGCAGAACTAGTGCTACCGCCGGGAAATCTTGCGGGCGTCTGCCCTTGGTGCCAAGGTGCGCTCGCTGGCAAGCAAGCTCGTTGCGTTAACTGCGAGGAGAACGCAGGGGCGCTCGGTGGTACAGTCGAACCTATCATTCCGATCTCCTTGTACGCAAAGCCAAGCCCCCTGCGCGACTGGCTTACATTTTATAAGGATGACGGCGAGGCGCCCGCCGACCCGCTCGCTAGGGAAGCCATCGGAACCATTCTCGAGCGCTTCTTCGCCGAGAATGAAGCGTGGATATCGAGACTCGGAGCAGATGGCTTGGTCATTGTTCCTTCAACGAGACGACCTCCACCTCACCCGCTCGCAGTTCTCGCCTCTGAACGTATCAGGCCGCCGCTTACGGTGAAGAGTGGACTCATGCGGACAACGGCGAGCCTCGGCCACAACAAGCCGAACGCCCAAGCGTTTGAGGTATCGAGAGAGCTCCACGGAAGACGAATCGTACTACTCGAGGACGTCTACACTTCTGGAGCGCGGGCGCAGAGCGCAGCACACGCCCTCCGTTGCGTTGATACGCAGATTTCAGCACTCTTTGTCATCGGTCGCCGGTACAATCCAGGGTACAGCGAACAGAGCAACGCAGTGTTTGCTCGACAGAAAGCCATGGACTTCGAATGGTCGGCCGAACTTCGCGACGTCACTCGAACATTAGACGCTTGATCAATTTCGAAGCGGCATGGGCAGCGAGAGTTGCCGACCCGGATCCCAGTTGCCCCCACCAAGCCAGCTCGTCTCCCGTATTCAATCCGATGGATCCTGGCGATAGTCTATCCCAGATCCGTCTTGCCGCCCCGCCTGTTACCCCAATGGGGACCACAAGTACGCCGTGATCCTGCGCTCTCGCGACCTCCTCCTCGGTTCGCGCGCCGCCGCCAATAACGACCAGTGCGCGAATCTGAGGAAATACGAAGTCGCGCATTTCATCTAGACTTCGCTCGGTGAAGATCGCCGTGCCCACGCGATGGTCGACCGGAATCGACTCGTCGCCGCTCACTGCTTTCCGGTAGTAGAATCGCACCAATTCCGGTCGATACTCGCTCGGGGAAAGGGCGTCTCGGAAATGGCGGCTCACTACCTGACCCGCGGGGCCGCCAAACGACACGAGGTTTGGTCGGATCACTTGGTCCATGCCGGAGAGAGCTACCGCAAGACTCTGGGCTACCTGCTTAGTGAGTCGCCCCGCTTCGGATTTGTCATCCATATCGAAACTTCCCGAGACGAACAGGAGCTCCGGTCGGCACCTCACTTCGAGTCGACTCAGAAGAATGGGGAGGTCTGAATAGGAGTCCATCATGTGCACATTCACCCCAGAGTGCTCGAGATCATCAATCCGAAGCTGCTGCAAGCGGTGCTCGACAGGGTCAGATTTTGCTGTGAAGACCACGTAGTGCGGCGGTGCGTCAATGTGTTCCGGAAGCGATCTTGACAGCCGCAGGAGAAGGTTGAGATTTGGATCATCAAAACTCAACCCGAGAAACAAGAAACTGTTGGTCAGCCAGGACGCGCGGAGTCGCATCCAGGTTATCGGATGCAATTCTTCGAATCGCTCAAAATCGGACCGCGTGATTATTGGGGCAGCCTTCCAATTGCGGAAGCCCGTTTCACCTCTGGTGAGCGACCCGTGCATCTTTGTGACACGCTTTGCCCGAGTTCCGGCGGCCGGGCGAGTAGCATAGTCTTGCTCCCCGACCACCCACTGGAAGTCCACCTGGCGCGCTTCGAGAGCTTCCTCTATCAACAGGTCATAGTTCGTCGTCCAGTAGTCGCGGATCGGCAGATGCGATAGTGCCCTGTGCACCTCCGTCGGTGCAGCTGGAATATCGATCATTCGTTTTATCGAAGCGTGTAGCGCTCCCTCGCCGTCGGCGTTTGCGATGTACTGTGCAGCGAGTGGCGCATCTGTGAGTTCACAGGGCACTCTCGCGGTCTTCCGCGCTTCGTCGATCAGGGTGTTCCAGTCGGGAAGTCCAGCGCCGACAGACGTGCCTGCGCCTATGAACACAGCGGCATCCCCAACCGCAACGGCTTCTGCGAACTTCCCGACAAGCTCTTTTGCTGTCACAGTCACGGTCGCTCCTCCCTGTCCTGGCCTCGGACTATTTCCCGGACTACTCTAGGAACAAAGCCGCGCTCGTTGGCCGAGAAGCGAAGTGCGCCCACCTGACTCCTTATTTGGTGCGCTATCCACCGCTCGTCGACGATCGGCGTTAGGAGCAGAGCGCGAGCCCAAAAATCTAGTTGCTCCTCGCGCGTCACAAGATCGCGTCCATAGAAATGGAACGAGCGGGCGGAAGAGCATAGGATGCCAGCTGTATCGAGCGCCTCGGCAGCGACCCGCACTGTGGCCTCAGATCCCGGTCGAGTAGCCTTCGAAGTGAAGTCGAGCATTGGCAGATAGCGCTCTCTGCCACTCGCCGTGGTTACCCTTGACTGGAGCGCGATTGTGTCACGTCCGTGCACCTCGGCCCGGAACGCAAGGTCAGCCAACTCGATTGGCGTGCGTTTGTTCACGACGAATTGAAGCGTCTTGTTTTGGGTTGGGTCCTGGTGAAATAGGGCTGAACGGATAATTGCCGGCGGGACCCCTTCGGAATCCAGTTCGCCAGCGATGAAGAGAGCGTGCCAGAACGGGATTCCCTCAGCCGACCGGATCGCGCGCGCTTGTTCGATCAAGAGCTGGCTCGATTGAGCGCTCGAGACTCGCTGCTGCACCCGGGGAGCGGCGGGAATGAAGGTCACCCGGATCGTGCTCCCGTAGGGAACGCTGCTGAGGATCGCGGCCGTCAGCGCCTCAACGTCCTTGTGCAGTTGGGTCATGGTGGAGCACCTTCCCTTCTTGGCCCATGATCCCTGAACCTAGCGTCGGTGTCTGACATCGCGCACCGGGTCAAGCCACAGCGACCGCCGCCAGTTCCCTAGACTCACCGTGTGCCCACTCCTTCTACCCGCGTGGTCCCTCGCGCCGTCGCGTATCTGCGGCAGTCCGTCACAGAGGACCAGGGTATCCAGCAGCAGCTCGACGACCTCCAGGCCGAGGTTGCTCGCCGTGGTTGGACGCTGCTGCGGACCTACGTGGACAACGACGTCTCGGCCACCAAGGCGCGTGGTGAGAGCACTGCGTGGGCCAAGATGCTGGGCGACTTCGACGCCGGTGACTTCGACACGCTGCTGGTCACAGAGACGTCCAGGCTCACGCGTTCGCTCACTGACGTCCTGGAGGTCAGGCCACCCCGCCGCAACATCCGCGTGGTCACCGTCCGCGAAGGCATCGATACCGCGAACGATGACTTCTCGCTGAAGATCCTCGTGCTGGTTGCCGAGAAGGAGATCGAGACCAAGAGGCAGCGCGCGGCCAGATACGCGGCTGAGCGGCGCCTGCAGGGGCATCCCACGGCGGGCCTGACGCCGCACGGGTATAGGTGGGTGCCCGCGGGCGAGCGAGACGCCTCCGGAGCCCGTTATGCCGTGGTGGCCGACGAGGCTGCAGACGTGAAGAGGATCTACTCTGAGTACCTTGGAGGTGCCCCCCTCGCGCAGATTGCTCGCGACCTCAACAGTGCGGGACGGCGCACGCGAGCAGGTGCCCGGTGGGCGGCACCAACGGTGCGCCGGGTGCTGCTGAACCCGGTCTACGCAGCGCTGCTGCAGTCCTCCCAGGAGTCGGGCAAGCATTCCCTGGCAGCCATTGACCTCGCCGAGTGTCGCCCCGGGGCGTGGCCGCCGATCATCGAGCGATCCCAACTCGAGGCCGCCCGTGGCCGGCTGTTGGGAGTGAAGCCGAACCACGCAGGGACAGCTCGCGCGTGGTTGTTGTCTGGCCTGGCCCTGTGCGCGGTGTGTCGTGAGCCGGTGCGGTCAGCTCGCGGCGAGACACACCCCACACCACGCCGCGACGGCTCGGGGGCTGCTACCAGTCAGCGCTACCACGCCTACAGGTGCGTCAACGGCCACTTCATGCGGAACGGCGACATCATCGACAAGTTCGTCGCTGTCGTGGCTACGGCTCGGATCGCGCAGGCAGACACGCGGCCGCTGGTGCAACCCGCAGCGGACGAGGTCGACGTCGGTGCGCTGAGCGCCCACCGCGAAGAGCTCCGTGGTCGGCGCAGTGCTATCGCCGGGCTCATCGCTGCTGGCCACATGAGCAGCGCCGATGCGGAGGAAGCCCTGGTTGGCCTCGACCGCGACATCGCCGAGGTGGAGACGTCGATCGCGCGGGCGCTGATGGCCGAGCCGCTGGCGGAGTTCTCCGGGGTGCAGGACGCTCAGCAGTGGTGGGATGAGGCCACGCTAGCGCGGCGCCGCTCGTTCATCGAGCAGACCATGGAAGTTCTGATCCACCCCGTGGGCAAGGGCCGGCGGGTGACGAGCCTGGAGGCGTGCGCCGACACCGTGACCATCGAGTGGCTCCGGTGAGGATGTCAGGGGCCGGTGCGATGGTGCTGTCATGGAGCGCGTAGAGGTAGCCACCGATGATGTCGATGTCGAACTCGAGTTGCGGCGGTGGGGGGACGAGTACGACGTGACCCGTGGGCTGCGGGGCCGGATCGTCGACTACGGGTCAGGTCCGGAGACGATCGAACTCGGCGGGTTCGCTGGACTGGTTTCCAGGCGTCCATACGACCCGAACCTCTGGAACGCCGGAGACTCTCTCGACGGTGACTCTGCAGCACTCGCCGAGGCAGCGATAGCCATCCTCGACGAGTTGGATCGCGAGGTCGAGGTCCTCTTCATGCTGGAGCATCTGGTCGTGAAGCCTCAGTACCGCGGCAACGGCCTGACGGGCCGGGTAATCGAGGACGCGCTGGAGGTCCTCCAGTGCCCTGAGGCCCTCGCTCTGGTGGTGGTGATCCCCGAGCCACTGCAGGAGGACGGGACCGTGCTGGTGAGCGAGGAGCCTGGGTATGACGAGTCCCGGGAGAAGGTCATCGCCGCCTACGAGGCCGCTGGGTTCGAGCGGTGGCAGGACACCAAGGTCTGGTGGAGGTAGACGCACCTCGGCGTCCCGCCACAGCATCACTAGCCCAATCGCAGGGCCGGCTCCTCGGAGCCGGCCCTGACTGCTTCCAGGCGCGCAGCCACCCACTGCTCACAGGTCATGCGGCGGACATCGGCCACGCCCGGCCAGGGACGTGCCTCGCGTGGGTCGACCCCGGCGCGGGTGATGGCCGGGTGTCCTGGGCGAGCGCGGCCGTCGAACTCCGGGTGGCGCCGGAGATAGGCGTAGGCGGCCTCGTAGAAGATGGTCAGGCGCGCCTCGTCGGTCGGGTCGATGTGGGTCACGCGGTGGCTCCAGCCGTGGCGGCGCGAGAGGACGTCCTGACGAAGCCGCGATACCGATCCTTGAGCACAGGTCGGCACATCAGGCGCAGGTCATTGCCGCCGTAGCCTGGGTTCTTCCAGTCCGTCAGGTCGTAGGTGTGGATGAGCAGTTCAAGGGCGTCCATCTTCGTGCCCACCGAAACGGCGCCCTTCCCCGTCTGCTCCCAGCCTCCAGCCAGGCTAACGACAGGACGCAGTGCCATCAGAAACGTGTTGCGACCCATGACCTTGCCCGAGGGGTTGGTCTTGGCGAACCACGCCTTGAAGTGGTCGTACACGAACTCGTTCGGCAGGAGATCCCAGACGTATTGTTCCTTGAACTCGCTCCAGAACGAGCGCACCGGGTCGTTGTGCTCCTTGTAATCATCTAGCACGCGCTGGGTCGCCTCGGGCTCATCGAGCTGCCAGTAGGGGTCGATGTCGCACATGACGTGCTTGACGACGAACTCCTGGACTTCCTTGCGCTGCAGGTAGGTGTCCTTGATGTAGCGGAACCCTCCCTTGGCGAAGTGCTTCTCGAAGGGCACGAACAGCTGCCGGCGGTAGAAGCTCTCCGAGCGATCGCGCACCTGGGGGAACTCGTTCAGGCACTGCACCATGAATCCCCAGAACCGGTAGTTGATCGGCACCAGGCCCTTGCGGTTGATGGAGATGACGTCGTTGGTCACGATCGCCTTGAGGTTGGCGACCTTGTCCAGGAACGTGCCGACGTCGTTCTCGTCCACGATGATGGCCATCGCCTGGGTGAGCGGCTCCAGCATAAAGTCCTTGCCGAAGTTCGACAGCGGGATCGAGGCGCTGGATCCCTCACCGACGATGTTGCGCATCAGCTCGGCGAAGGTGCCCTTACCGTTGTTGCCGCGCTGGGAGTACAGCCAGGCTGTCTTGTTCCAGCGCACGTAGGGACGCATGACGGCGCCGATGACCTGCCAGAGCAGGGCAACCACCTCAGGGTCGTCCGAGAGGCTCTGCACCCATCGCACGACGTCCCAGCTGGTCACCTCCCAGCCCTTGGCCTCATAGGCGGCGATCTCGTCCTTGCTGATCTCGATGTCGGTCTCAGGGTCGCTGGGATCCTGGGCCCGGTAGTAGATCGGCATCTCGGCATCAGGGTTGATGGCCGTGGCGAGCTTGGAGGTGAAGATGAACTCCGGGGAGAAGTCCAGCAGGGTGTGCTGCTCGTAGTCCCAGACGCCGTTGGCGAAGGGCGAGAGTTCACGGCGGGTGGTGCGCTCGACCTGAGGTGCGGTCTCACGCATCACGTGGGCCACCTCTTTGCTGGCGGTGATGCTCATCTCGCGGTTGTAGCGACGAGCGATCGCGCCCACTGCCGTCTCGCCGGTCAGGTAGATGCCGGCGCTGGGGCCCTGGTCCTCATAGACAGCCACCAGGTCGTAGGTGCGCGAGGTGCCCAGTCCGCCGGCGGTGATGAGACAGCCGTGGTGGAGCCGGATGAGGATGGCTGCGATCTGGGCGTTGGTTAGCACCTTGAGGTTGGTGAGCTTGTTGTTGCCCTTGGCTGCCGCGTTGAGCGTGGCGAACCGGCGGTTCACGCGGGTGATGAGCACCTGCTTGATGTGGCCGGGCTCGGGGGGCGGGGTGCCCGTGCGCTTGGGGTCGATCTCGTCGAGGTAGTACTCGGTGATCTCGGCGATGACGTCGTCGTAGATGACGGCTTCGGTGCCGGTGTTGGACGAACCCTTGCCAGCGGCGCGGGCCTTGTCGATGTCGAGGACCGAGGCGCTCATCGGGCGACCTCCGCGCGCTCGAGCATCTCGACCACGGCCGACTCCGTGATGCGCCGTGTGCCGCCACTCAGGCAGACAGCAGTCAGCTCGCCAGATGCGACAAGGCGGGTCACGGTGCGGGTGTGGACGCCGAGGTAATCGGCGACCTGGGTGTAGGTCAGCAGGACGGGGAGTGCTGGGGTGGGAGGCTCACTCAGGAGAGCGGTCTCGTGAGGGACAGCGGACATGATCATCAGCCAATCGAAGAAGGAGGCCGTGGAGTCAAGTTCGCCTTCAGGGAGGCAGTGACTGTTCACTGCCCGGCTACGATCGCGGCACCCTGCGTCTGCGGCCAGCTGCCGGTCGGCAACCTTGTCAGGAGGGGATCACACCCACAGGCCGACTTCTGTCGTCCTGTGGCCACAATTCTACCGGCGGAACGTCCCATTGTCCACTGTGTCGGGCGGAGTTCACCGGGGGTGAGAGCCTGGTCAGGGCAAAGCGTGTGCAGTCCGGGGTGAAGAGTGTGCAGTTCGGGGCCAAGAGTGTGCAGTTCAGCGGAAAAGCGTGCAGGCTGATCGTTGGTATCTCAACAAGAATCTCTCCTACTGCACACTTTACACACTTCTCTATAAGTCTAATGTGGTAGATGCTGATCGAACACGTGTACGCATGCGTGTGTGTACGTACCATAGAGAAGTTGGGAGAAAGTGTGCGATCTGTGCAACGGAAGCCAAGATCGTTGGAAGTGCAACGATTCTGCCGCACACTCTTGGTCCTGAACTGCACAGATCCGGGTCGACATTACACACATCCGGGCCCCAGTGCGCACGAAGAGTGTGCGGCGAGGTTGGTTGAGAACCACTCCGGCTGCTCTCCGTGCACCCCGCAGACAGCCCCTTGCCCGTGAACCCCGGCCCTATTGACTATCTTGCGCGCGCAGCGCGCTGATCTGCGTAGGCGGGTGTTTGCCTGATCCTTGCTCTCCGCCAGGAGCTCTTGCTCTCCGCTGGCGGCCCTTGCTCTCCGCTTGCTCTCCGTGTGTTATCGCAGGTCAGCTCGTGTTCTCCAGGGTTACGGAGAGCAGGAGAGCAAGATCGCGGGTGCGGTCGCACACGTGCACATGCGCACGCAGCGCACGCGGCGGGTGTGCGTTCTTCTCGCGTAGGGACCTCCCATTCCTGCTCTCCTGCTCTCCGTAGTGGGTATTCATGCAGGTCAGCGGGGGTTTTAGGCGGAGAGCAGTGGCTGCAATCGTGCTCTCCGGCTGCTCTCCCGCTCTCCGGCTGCTCTCCGTGCACCCCTCGTGCAGCGCCTTGCTCATGAACTCCGGCACTGAGAACTGTCTTGCGCGCGCAGCGCGCTGATCTGGGTAGCCGGGGTTTGTCCGGTCCACGTGAGGGCGGCTAGCCGCGCTGCTCCCGCTCCCGCCGCTGCACCTCGGCCCTCAGCTCGTCTGTGGAGAACACGGCGAGCACCTGCTCAGCGAGTCGCCGGCGGCCCTCTATGGCTGCCTGTGCCTCGGCGGCCCTTGGCGTGGCCGCTCGGTGGTGCTCTTCGTCCATGAGCGCGGCTGCCTGTTCCCGGCCGAGGCCGGTGAGGGTCTCTGCGCTCACGCCCAGGACGCTGGCCAGCCGCGCGACCGTCGGGTCCGGGGGCACGACGCGGCGTGGCTCTCCGTTGCGGTAGCGGTACCCCGCTAGCGCTGTTCGCACGGTGGGTGCCGGCAGCCCTGACGCCTCGGCGATGGCCTGGACCGTCAGTCCTGATGTCCGGTACGCCGCATCGAGCACCTTGCATTCAATCGGTACGAGGCCCTCGGGGATGTCCGCCACGTGGTGGACGCTACCAAGAACGAAAGGGGCACGGGCATTGCTGCCCGTGCCCCTCGTGGAATTGACCTAGCAGGTCACACTTCCATGCCGGCCTGCTCGCTCGACTCGGCGGCCTCGCGCTGCTGCCGGTCCCGCTCGAGGTGACCACGGGCCGCAGCCAGGCGGGTCGCCTGCGCGGTGGGCTCCGAAGCTGGTTCCTGGGTGGCTGGGTTCAGGGCGGCCTCGTGCGCCACCGCGGTCTCAGCGTCCTCAGCTTCGTCGGTGGCGGTAGCTTCCTGGACGGCGGCGGTGGTCTCGACCTCCTCAGCCTCGTGGGCCTCCGCTTCCTGGGCGTCTTCCTCCTGCAGCTCGGCCTCCTGGGCCTCGTCCTGCTGCTGCTGCTCCTCCGCCTGCTGGGCCTCGTCCTGCTGCTGCTGCTCCGCCTCCTGTTGCTCCGTTTCCTGTGCCTCCTGGGTGGCGCCCTCCCGCTGCTCCGCCTCGGCGGCCTCCTGCTGCTCGGCGCGCATGCGCTCCGCTCGCGCCCGCTGCAGCCGCAGGGCGCGCGCTGCGGCCCGGTACTCCGCGCTCGCGAGCTCATGCTGCCCGTACCGGTGGGCAACCGCGTCGGGCCCGTCGGTGGCGAGCAAGTGGCGGATACGGTGGGTCCGCTCCTGGTCGATGGTCTTGGCTGTTGGCTGGTCTGTCATGAAGAGCTCCTGTTGGTCGTGCGGTCGGTCCTGAATCGGCCTGTCGTGGTTGATCTGCTGACTACATCTCCATCTGGTGCACCTCCTGGCTGGCCTCCGAGGTCTCCTGCGCCGGGCTCTCGCGCATCATCTGGACGGCCTGGGTGAGGCGACGCTGCCGCTCGTCGCTCGTGCGCTGGGTTGTGGGCAGCGACTCTGCGAGCCTCCGCTGCCGCTCAGGCTCCCTGTCGACGTACTCTCCGGAAGCGCGGTCGGCCTTGAGCGCCTCGAGGTGCTCCTTCTCCACGCTCAGACGGGCCTGCACCTCGGCGATCTGACCCTTGGTGCCCAGGGCTCCGTAACGGTCGGTAGTGCGCTGCCGCTCGCGCAGTTCTTCGAGCCGCGCCACCAGCGCCCGACCTCGCTCCTGCGTCGCGGTGCCGGCCTCGGTCTGGGCGGCGCGCGCCTCAAGTCGGCTGCGCACGTCCTGGCTCATGGCATCGGCCACGCCCGGTGCATCCAGCAGCCGCCGGTCAACCCCCACCGCGGCGAACTGCTGCTCGAACTGGCGGCGCTGCTCAGGCGTCTGGGGCATGGCTCCGTGCCACCTCTCCTCGACCGCCGCGAGCCCGGCAAGACGCTGCTGCGCTGCTGGCGTGCTGGCCTCCAGGTCACGCAGCCGGGATCGGAACGGTGCGGGGGTGGCCGGCTCGCTCACCGGCGGAGCCTCCTCGATCACCGGGCGGCGGTGCTGCTCGACGGGTGTCGGCGCCAGGCTCTGGAGGCGATCGCACGCATCGGCACGCGCGGCGTCCAGGCCGTGGTCGGATCCCTCGCGTCCCATCGCCGCCACGAACTGTGCACGGGCGTCGTCCTCGTCCAGGCCGACGGCGTGGAGCACGTTTGCACTTCGTCCGCGGGTGAGTCCCACGTAGGTGCCTGCGGCGTTCATCTGGTCCGAGACCAGCGTGTGCGCGGTGTCCACGGTCATGCCTTGCGCTCCATGGGCCGTGACAGCGTAGGCGAGCTGCAGGTGCTCGCGGACGTAGTCGGCCTCGAGTGTGGCGTGGTGTCCGGTCTCGGCGTCCGCCACGATCACTCGGCCATCGCGGTTCACGCGCTTAACAGTCCAGACCTGCCGGTTCGCGACCTGCAGGTCGGCATCGTTCTGGCGGGTCGCCACACGCGCTCCAACGGCGATCGGATCTCCATCGCGGCCGGTCGCTGTGACCCTGGTGTCCAGGACGCCGTCGGCGGCAAGGCTGTCGTACACCGCCCGGTTGATGCGGGCTGCGGTGGCGTTCGTCGCCGTGATGGCGATCGAGGACTGGTCTGCCTGCAGCTCCAGCGCCACCGTCTCGGCCACCCGGTCGATCACCTCGTCGGGCTCTCCGACCCGCACCTGGCCGCGCTCAGTGAGCAGCTCGAAGAAGCCCTCTGCGTCCTCCCGCTCGCGCAGCGCGAGGGATGCGGAGGCGTACTCTTCGTCGCTCGCACCATCCGCGGTGCGAAACCGGCGCACGTCTCGAAGGTCGTGGGCTGTGGTGGCCCGGTGCACGGCCTTGGCCAGGTATCCGCCGCGGCCCACAGCGGCGAGCTGGCGACGATCGCCCATCAGCACGAGCTGCACACCGGTGTCGTCGCAGTACTGGTGCAGTGCCTGGGCCGTGTTCATGTCGAGCATGCCGACCTCGTCCACGACCAGCGTGGTCCGCGCGTCCATGCGCAGGTGGTCGGGCTGGTGGCGCCACAGGTCAGGCAGGCTCCAGCGGCCCTGGTCGTCGAACCTCGCGCCGGCACGCACCAGGAGTCCGTGCACGGAGGAGCCCTCGGCGCCGATCTCGGACGCCATCTCCAGGGCGCCGCGCTTGGTCGGCGACACTGCAACAAGGCGCCTGCCCTCGGCCTGGATGGCCTCGTTGGCGGCCGACAGCATCGTGGTCTTACCGGTACCCGCCGCGCCCTCAATGACCACGAGCTGATGTGTGCCTGCGACAGCGCGGGCGGCTGCTGCCTGTCCGTCAGACAGGCTGAAGCCGCCTCGGTCGACCTCGACCTCGCCATCGACGCCACCTGCCTGTGCGCGGCGCCGCAGGCTGCGCGTGATCGCCGCGTCGGTCGCCAGCACGGCGCGGGAGGTGTAGTGGCGGGCGCCCTCGAGGGTCACGCCGTCGTCGTAGAAGCTCACCAGCTCGACCTCCGCCGCCTGCAGCGCTGCTGCCTGCAGTGCGGAGGCGTCACCCATCACCGGCCTCAGTGCCAGTTGGCGGTCCAACGCGGCCATGAGGTCCGCCCGGGACCATGCTGAGTGCTGCTGCGCGAGGCTGGTGAGTGCGTCCTCGGCGATCTGCCGGGCATCCACGTCGTCGTGGCCGACGCTGTGGACCGCCCTGCTTGTGTTCGTCGGCACGACGGCGGCGAGCCGCGCGTCCTGGTCGAACTGTGCCTCGGCGGCGAGTTCATGCTTGTCCGGGCGCGTGGCCTGCCAGCCGACGTGATCCCACTGCTGCACCTGCCGCGCGCTCGGTTCCCGGCCGGGGTGCTCGGCTCGCCACTGAGCCTCCAGCGACTCCCTGCGGGCTGCCACCTGGTCACGCCGCTGCGAGAACTCATCGGAGAGCGTCTCGAACTCCTTGACTCCTCCGCCACCCTCGCCCGGCACCCAGGTGTACCCGGCCTCGGCGATCGCCTCGCGCAGCTCTACGTCGGTAGCGATCGCGAGATCCGCCGCGGCGTGCAGGCGCTCCGCCAGCCGGTAGAGCACGCTTCCGTCCGGTGCTCGCCATGCCTGGGTGCCATCGGGCAGGGTCACCAGGCCGGTGGTCAGAAACTGCACGTGACGGTGGGCGTGCGGGTCTCCTGTCCGAGAGGTGTGGTGCTGGACGGAGGTGAACTCGATCTGGTCGAACTTGACCTGCTCCTGCTTGCCGCGCGGCCCGACTCTGGTGACGGCATGCTCACGGTAGGCCTCGGCCATCCGCACCGCCGCGCGTGCCATCGCGCCCTCGAGCGCCTCAGCAATCCGGTCATCGGCTGCTGCCGCCAGCGACAGGGACTTGCTCGCCGAGATCAACGTCTCCTGGTAGAGCGGCGTTCCGCCGACCTTCTCGACGAGCTTGCCGTCCTTACCGACGCTGCGGGTGACCCTCTGCCGGAAGCTGCCGCGGGTCTCGCCGGTCTCGGGGTCTATGTGCTCGGCCCAGGAGCGGAACTGCTCGCGATCGATGTGACTTGTCTGTACGCCGTGGTCGGTGACGACGCCGTGCTGGAAAGGCCTGTCTGCTGCGAGGTAGGCGGCTGGCGCGGATGCGTCCTGACCAGGGCGCCCAGCGAGGTACCGCTCGGCGACGGCAGCACTGCCTCTGAATGCGACAAATCCACCTTTCGACATACCCCAATGGTATCAGTTCGGCAGCGGCTGGAGGCTTACCTAGGGGGTGGGGTGCGCCTCGTCTACAGGTGAGAGGCGGAGGTGTATACAGGTCGCCAGGTTGGGTTCTACGGCCCGCTAGGGCCGTAGATTACGTGCGTTCTCCTTCTTCTACAGCCTAGACTCCGCCGCTGTTCCGCCCCTCGTCGTCGGTGTCCACGCCCATGCCGCCCTCGCCGCTAGATCCATGCCGACCTCGTCGCTACGACCACCTTGACAGCCTCCCTCCGCGTCGTCACATTTGGTTCTTGGGTTGATACCACGTCACTGCTCATTCCTGATAGCCGCCGGGCATGAGTCGGCCCCGGCCACACTGTGGTGACCGGGGCCTCGGGTGGTGGCGGGGTGGGTGACTACGTCCAGGGCATCCCAGCCCCGACGGGTTCACGGTCGCCGTGGTCGCGCTCGTCCTGGGCGTCCTGGTCGTCGCCCCCCTCGGTGTCTGTCACCTCCTCGTCCTCGTCCTCGTCCTCCGCACCGGTCGCAGCGACCCTGGCCGCCTCCCGCTCCTGGCGTCGGGCGGCTCGACCCTCCTCGTCCGCAGCCCTGAGCCGCGCCAGCAGGTCGGGGTCTGCAGCCTCAATGATCTGCTCGAGGACCTCGCGCAGCCGCTCGAGTCGCAGCTCCTGGCCGGGGTCAGCGGAGACCTCCGTGAGCGATCCGTCCCGGCTCCGCCGCTTGCGGGGGTACTCCTCCTGGATGCCCAGCGCCTCGGCCACGTCCAGGGCGAGTCCCACGAATGCGGTTCCGGTCTTGCTGGCCAGGCGGGCGGCCTCCGCCTCCTTGGCCGCCTGGGCTCGCTCGGCTTCGCGGATCTGCCGAGCCATCTCTGCCTGCTGTGCGAGCAGGGCCTCGAGCTCGGCGCTCTTCTTACGGTTCAGTGCCATGTTCTTCCTCTTTCCTTGTGGGGGTTGCGGTCAGTCCTGCAGGTCGGTCTCGGCGATGTCGGGCAGGGAGACCATCACGCCCGGTCCGCCGGAGATCAGCAGCCGCGCCGTGCCCTTCCTGGTGGGCAAGAGCTCGGCCGAGCCGAAGCGTTCGTTCTTCTCGCTGGAGCGGCTTACTCGGCCCTGTGCATCGATGCTGGAGGTGCTCCGCTCGCTCTCACCGGCGGCCCACGCTGCGAGGTCGAGGGCCTCTCGGTCGGGAGTGGCAGGCAGGAGTAGAACCGAGGGGAACGTGCGTGTCATCTCCTCCATGCCGACCTCGCCCCACACTCGTTTGAGCTGGATCACCGTCTGCACGGCGGCCACCAGCCTCACCCTGTACTTCCTGAGCACGGCGATGTGGGAGGCGAGCTTCGGCAGCGGCGCGCAGTTAGCTACCTCGTCCAGGAACAGGCCCAACGTGGGCAGCTGCCCGATGCGTTGCCGCCAGTGCTGAATCGCTTGCTCGATGACCGCGGTCGCTGCTCCGGCCGCTGACCCGTCCATCGGCGAGACGACGTAGAGCGTTGCTCCCGGCTGCTCGAGCATGGCTGGAAGAAACGGTGCGACAAATCCGTCGCCGGCCACCGTGGAGAGCGTCCAGGGGTCGAGTGCGGACCTGATGTTGATGGCGACCGAGTCCCGCTGCCGCGGGTCCATCCCCTGTGCTGCACGCAGCGAACCTGCATGCCGGCAGTCCAGCAGTCCGTACGCTCGCAGGTAGGCGGAGTCCCAGCTCGGGGCGCTGAGGTCGTCCTCCTCGCCCTCCATCGCGGTCACGCGGTCCAGCGCGCGCAGCACCCAGTTAATGCCGCCACCCCACACGTCCTCACCGGTCTCAGCGTGGGGTAGAACGCCGCCGGCGCGCAGCAACGCCGCGAGCGGCCGTGATGCGAGTTGCTTCCAGATCGAGTCGCCGTCCCCACCGCCATCGCCGGTTGCCAGGAGGAGGTCGGCCATCATCTTGGCCTCGTCGTCGTTGGTCACGAGGGCGCATGGGTCGGAGATGACGCGAGTGACCCCGATTCCCTGAAGCTCCTCCTCGCGCACCTCACCGGAGAGGTCCAGCAGGTAGACGGGCCCGCGGGCTGCTCGCTTACGGATGGTCCCTTCAGCCAGGTCGCCCGAAGTGGACATCGCCACGACCGGGTTGCCGCCCCACATCAAGATGTTCTGCATCAGTACGCGCCGGCCTTTGCCCTGGCCGGTACCGCCCACCAGCAGGGTGTGAGGTCCGCCGAGTGCGAGCTCACCAGCGCGCCTTCCGGAGTTGATGCCGAAGTCGTTCGGGTCCTGGTCCTCGAGCAGGATCCCGACGTACGGAGAGGTCAGTGCCTGCCTCGGCGCCGGGCGCGGTGTATTCCTCAGCCTCATCACGCCTCACCCTCGTCCACGGTGCCCCACCGACTACGCGCCGCAATGCGGGCACCCTCGCGAATGCGGGTAGTGGTAGCAACTCGTTCCATTTCCATTTGCTGCCGAACTGCGACGCGGCTGCTGTGGTTCAGACCGTAGGTCAGCAGCGCCCGTGCGGTGATGCCGGTCGACATGCCGGCCTCCGAGGCCAGCAATTGCAGCGCAGTCCGCTCGCCCTCCGTCAGGGGTACGACCTGCCGTGCTGGTAGTGCTCTGCTCACGATCTCCTCCAGATGTGGTGTATGCGATGCCCTCCGATGGTATCGTATCGGTATCGCAACACGGCATCTACTCGTGAAGGAGGTTCTTGATGGGACGCGTGATTTTCTACAGCGCGAGCGTGATCGTGGTGGTCGGCGTGCTCGTCTTCATCGGCGTGGTGATCGGTGGTGGCTGGGGGGCCAGTGAGGCGGGCTCCGACTTCACCGAGCTCGCCCACGCCTGTATCGGGCAGCACGGCGGCTCGGTGACCACCGAGCAACTCGATGCCTGCATCGCTACCGCGGCCTCGGGAGGCGAGTGATGCCCCGCGGGCGCTGGGAGGGTGAGCGGGCGGCTTGGCTGCTCGCGCACTCCAGGCCGGGCACCACGCGCCGGCGCCGGGCCGAGCTGCTCTCGCGGCGAGCACGACGGCTCGCCCGAGGTGGCGCAGGCGTGGGCGAGTCCTCGCTGCACGACGACGCCACGCCGACCCTTCACCGACGGCTGATGACCAGCGATGAAGGCCCTGGCGATCGCCTGGCACGTGCGGTGCTCGTGCCCGCCGGCTACGCGCTCGTGGGGCTGCTGCTGGGCGGCGCGCTCGCCACTGCTGCGCTGCTGTATCGCGCGCTGTGGGCCATGGCTCCGCGCGTCGGTCGGCTGTGGGCTTGGCCGTGGATCGTGCTCGGCGCTGCTGGTCTGACCGCCGCGGTGATGCTGCTGGACCGCGAAGCGCTCATCGCGTTCGACGTGTGGCCGCGCTACATGATCATCGACCCCGACTTCGGTCGGATCGCGGTGGTGTACGCGGCCGACCAGGTCTCCATCGGCCTGCTGATGCTTGGCTACTACATCTGGGCGGCCGGGTGGCGCGGTGTCCCGGCCGGTGCGGTGCGGCGACCTGAGACCAAGCGCGACGGCACCTTCCGGCAGACCCCAGACCGCCAGAAGGTGCGCCTGGATCCCGGCGCGCCAGTCACTGATGCAGTTGCGCCGACTGCCGCTGCCGCTCCCGTCGCACTCGCCGTGGCGATGGCCACAGCGGAGCCCGACCCCGACGACGACCCACCCGCGGCGTTCGTGGACGCCAGCGCGGACCCGTTCGGCGACGACGACCCGTTCACCTCTGACACCGACATCGTTCAGGAGTTCGACCTATGAAGCCTCTTAACCTCGACCTCTCCACCATGGTCGCGCGCGTGCTGCTGGCCGTGCTGGTGGCCGCCACTGTGGTCCTCACGGGCCTGTGGCTGCGAGCCAGCGATGCGTTGACCTTCGTCTCAACCCTGCTGGCGGTGACCGCCGGCCAGCTCATCGCCGCCGGACTGCGTGGCCAGCGGATCGGCCCACCCACCGCAGCCAGCCAGCGCTTCCAGCCGCTGGTGGATACCCTCGCTGCCTACCCGGGCGGCAGCATCCTCGGCCGCGCCGGGTTCAAGCGGGGCGTTGTCGCCCTTGCCGTCGGGTTCGTCGTGGCGATCGGCTCGGCCATCGTGGCCGGGCTCCTGTTCGCCTCGGTGCCGATGGCCCCGCTGTGGCGCTCGACGCTCGCCCTGGGCGTGGTGCTGCTGCCGGTCAACGGCTACCTCGCGTGGTCTCGCTCGCGCCAGGAGTACACCGGCACCCGATTCGCCGGGCAGCTGGCTGACGCGCTGCGCCAGGTAGTCCGTCCCGGCGACCAGCCCAGCACGGCCTCCGCCTGGCGCCGGGTGCCGACCATGGTGCGGGTCGCGGTCGTGGGTGTTGGGCGCACTGCCCTCACCCTCATCGGCCGGGTCCTCATCCAGCTCGCGATCCCCGCCGTGTTCGCCACGCCGGTGTCCATCGCCGCCGTGGTGGTGGCCGTCATCACCTGGATCGCCGGTGCCCCGGTGTTCGCCGCTCTCGGCCGCTCTCTCACCAAGCCCACACCTACCCCCACCCACGACGTCGCCGACGTCACCACCACCAAGAAGGTCTCGTGAACACGGCCAAGATTCGCATCCTCGCCCTGCCCGCCGTCGCTTCGCTGGCTGCCTCCGGGCTCACCGCCTGCACCACGTCCTCCTCACAGGAGGCTGTCGCCGCAGTGACCGCCTACGTCAACGCCGTGGCTGCCGGGGATGCCGAGCTCGCGCACGAACTCAACCCGTACAGCCCGATCCTCGGCGCGGACGGCATCGCGGCATCGGCTGCTGCTACCCACATCGAGATCGTCGAGATCGGCGACTTCGAGGAACTCGACGAGGGCCTCGTGGTTCCCGACCCCGACGCTGCGCCGCAGGAGACGGACTCTGACTCCGACGCGGACGAGCAGGACGAGTCGGAGAGCACCGACTGGACCGGCGTGGACTGGTCGGACTCCTCCTGGTCGGGTCTGGAGTCTGAGGAGGATGCCGCCCTCGAGGAGGTCGATACGGTCGTGGCCGGACTCGTGCCGGTGACCTTCGCCCTCGACGGCGAGAGTCAGACCGTGGCTATCGGAGTTGCCTACGGCCGCGACGAGAGTGGCGTGATGCAGCACGCCTACCGTCAGCTGCCTCTGCCCGAGGACCAGGCCGCGGCCTACGGCGCCGAGCACACAGTGCCGGCCATCGCGCCGGCTGCCATCGCCCTGGAGGTCCCGGTCGAGGAGCCGGAGGAGACCGAGGAGTCCTCGTGGTGGGGCGGTGACAGCGAGGACGAGGAGGCTGATGCCGAGGCCGAGGCGGTGGTCCGCACAGCCTCGATCGGCGATGCTCCAGCCACGCTCTCGAGCGCCGAGCCGCTGCTCGTGCTGCCCGGCACCTACTCCGTGCAGGTGGACCCGGCCGGTCAGGATGACCTCTGGGCTGCCCCCGGGACTCCGGAGCCCACGACGGCGGTCCTGCAGCCCGGCGGCACCCACACCATCGAACTGGCCGAGGCCGAGCTCACCGAGGCCGGTCGCGCCGAGGTGCACCGCCAGCTCGACGAACTGGCCAGCGCGAAGTACGACCAGATGGTCACCTTCACCACGTCCGATCGCGAGGAGTCCTGCGGGATCCTGGCGCCGTCCGGTGGCTGGGGCACAGCAGCGTCGGCCTTCGAGGATGAGGTATTCACGCTGGGGAACACCACCCTGGACAACGGCGGGATCGTGGTGACCGCTGCCTCGTCCAACGGCGCGAAGGGCTCCTCGCGCGGCAACGGATCGAGCAGTACGTTCGCCGACGAGGCCTTCTGCGCGGGGCTGGAGTCTGCGAACGCCGGCACGGCCACGGTGCCGGTCGAGGTCCTCTCCTCGGCGCTGACCAGCGGCGACCTCGAGGTCGATGCTGACGGCGCGTTCGAGGCAACGACCCCGTGGACGCTCGCGATGACCACCACCGTCACCTCGTTCGGCACGACCGATGCCGCTGGAGATCGTGTGGGTTACGGCGATGACCCGGTGCAGACCACCTTCGAGGCAGAGGTCATGATCGAGTGGACGCCCTCCGGGTCGATCGGCCGCGATGGCACGCTGACCATTGGTGACGCCGTCATCGGTGAGGACTCGCAGTGATCGCCGGAATCCGGGCTGCGGTGGCGGTCGTCCTCGCGATCGCCGCCGCCGGCTGTGCACCGGCGTCCAGCCTGTCCGACCCCGCCCCGCGGTGGACTGTCCCTGCTCCGGGGGAGGTCGCCTCGGGTGGCGAGCGTGCTGCGGCGCTGGAGGCTCTTGTGCGAGTGCGCACCGGCGGCGAGGTCACGGTGGAGTGGGTAGCGCCCGACGAGCAGACCTCGTGCGGGACGAACGCCGCGATCGCCGGGCAGGTGTGGGGCTGCCAGCTCCACGACGAGCCCGTCATTGAGCTCACGACCACTGCCACCGACCCAGCCACCGACCCAGACCTGGCCGAGGCAGTCGTGATCCACGAGATCGCCCACTGGGAACTGGACCGAGCGCTCGGCGGCCACGTGGCGCTTCTGAACTGCTTGGCAGAGATCGAGCGTGATCTGGAGCGGGTCACACAGGCGCGTGCCGTGCTGGCGGGTGCGTCACCCGGATGGACGCTCGGCGGGCCCGACGGCGAGGTCTATGCGTGGGACTACGTGGATGCCGCCGTGGCCTCGTCCATCGTGGGCGGGGGCGCCTGCCCGAGGTTCGTTGAACGCGACACCTGACCGTCATCGAAAACAACGACCCCGGCGCCGTTGAGGCGCCGGGGTTGTTGCTGTGATCGCTACCCGGACCTGGGGAGCGTCCGGCGGAAGGTGTCGGAGGCCTTGAATGTGACGACGTTGTAGTCCGGAACCCGTCCGTCGCTTGCCCCGAACTGGGCCGGGTGTCCGCGGTGAGGCTTGAGACGGAACGCGCCAAAGCCGGTCATCGAGACGACCGTGCCCGATCGCAGGTGGTCTCCGATAATCGCCGTGAACGCTTCGTAGGCTTGCGCGCTTTCTCTGGCGCTCAGCCCGGTACGCGCTCGCAATTCGTGAATGAGTGCGCGCTTGGAAACGCGAGGGGCAGTCGTCATCTTTGTGTTCCTATTTCTTGTGAGGGTGTGAGTGCCGGAGCCCATCCCGGCTTGGGGCAGCCCCTGGTCACGGGGCTCGGGGTTGGATCGTGTAGAGGCAGGCCCGTCAGGCCCGCAGAGTGCCGCGCACCGCGCGAGCCTGCCGGCCAGAGAGCGCGTGGCCGGCGAGGCAGGCGCGAAGCCGCTCCTGGGGCACGCCGGAGGCGAGCGCGATCGTCGCCAGCGTCACGTCGCGACGCCGCAGGAGGGACCGCAGCTCGCCCGTGGACAGGATCTGCCGGGTCATGAGATCCGCTCCAGACCCGTGAATCCCATCGTGCGGGAGTTACCGTTAATGCAGGTCTGGTACATGAGGTCATAACCGTCCGGCAGAACGCTGATACCGTCGGTGTACCAGTTCATCCAGGCCACTACTCCGAGCACCTTGTAGACGCCGTCGTATTGGCCGCCTTCAATGCGGACAATGGCGCCGGGAGTGCGCGGGAACCGCCAGCCCTCTGCGCAGGTCCAGTGACGGGTGATGACCGGCTTTCCGTATCCCGCCGTCTGGTCCACGGAGCCGTCCAGGCACCAATCCAGCTCCTCTTGCCAGCCAGAGGCGACGATCCTCTCGACGTGATCGATCTGCAGTGCAGGCTCGGGCTCAGGCTCAGGTGCCGACTTGGACTTGGCGGACTGCGACGAGGTGGGCTGCTGCGTGGACTGCTGCGACGGGGTGGTCTCAGTCTCCCGAGCCCGACGGGCCTCCTCAGCCTTCGCCTCAGCCTGGCGTGCTGCCTCAGCCTGGCGTGCTGCCTCAGCCTGACGTGCTGCCTCAGCCTTCGCCTCAGCCTGACGCGCTGCCTCGGCTTGCCGAGCCTCCTCGGCCTCGCGGGCCTCTCGCGCCTGGCGAGCGCGGTCCTGCTCGGCCAGCACCATGTCATGTGCGCCGGCAACGGCGTCAGCCACCCGCTCGATCTCCTCGACCGTGGTCTCACCCGAGCCGCCCTCGATCAACGCGGCGGCGTGGCTGATGACGGCGTCGAGGTCCTTTGTCGAGACGTCCTCGGTCGGCTCGAATGCGATGGCATCGTCCAGGACACCCTGCAGCTCCTGCAGCGACTCCCAGACCGCTTGGCGACTGTGTGCGTCTCCGAGCGCGGTCAACCGCGAGGTTGCCGCGCCATCTACGCGCGCGTGGTGTGCGTCCGCCATCGCGGTGTAGCGGGCCGCGGTCACGCGGTGGACCCGCACGCGGCGTTCCTGGTCGGCGTGGGCCTGCTGGATGTACTCCACGGTGCGCTGCTCCGCGCGCGCGTGATGGGCTTCGATCGCCTCGGTAGCGATCGTGCCGGTGGCAAACACGGCGGCGAGGGCGCCTGCGACGGCGAGGCGACGAGAGGTTCGACGGTTCATGATCGGGGGTCCTATCTGGTTGTTGTGGGGTTCTTGTTGGTCAGGGTGTGACGCCGCGTGCGGCGAGCCAGCTGAGCGGTTCTGTCGTGGAGCCGTCGGGCAGGTACACGGAGAAGTGCAAGTGAGGGCCGGTGGAGTAGCCCTCGTTGCCGACGCCGGCGATCACCTCACCGACCTGGACCTGCTGGCCGGAGCTCACGTAGATGCCCGCGCTGGACATGTGGTTGTAGGAGGTGGCGGTGCCATCGGCGTGCCGGAGGACGACGATTCCGCCGGAGTGGGTGCCCCAGTCGCCGTACCCGACGTGCTCGACGACGCCGGCCTGCACGGCACGGATCGGCGTGCCCAGCGGGGCTGCGAAGTCCAAGCCGTTGTGGAAGGAGGAGCACCCCGAACAGGGGGGCGTACGCGGGCCGTACGTGCTGCTGATCCGGTACGACCCCGGGTCCACGGGCGAAACCGTCGTACCGGCCTCGGAGACCCGAGCCCCCTCGCCTCGCAGGGCCTCGGCGCGTGAAGCCACCTGCGCCTGACGGGCGGCCTCGATCTCTGCGGCCCGGGCGGCGCGCACCTCCTCAGCGCTGGTGACCTCCACCGTCGCGGCCTGCCACGGGAGCTCACCACCGCCCACCAGGACAGTGGACGCCGGGATGGGGACGTCAGGGGCGAGCAGCGCTGCCTGAGCGGTGGCGGGTGTGGCGATGGCGAGCGCGAGGGCGAAGGCCGTCGCTATGCCCCAGCGGGAGGCATGTGAATGGCGTGCGGGCGTGCGCATGGGGCGCCTTTCGGGTAGTCCGGTGGACCAGCCCGGGCGCGCAGCGCCGGGCAAGGCCCTTCTCGCCGGCTCTCCCGCGGCGGCCCTGCCGCCGGGGGCGCGCAGCGCCCCAGGTCGCTGAATTACAGCTCGCCTTGTTATTGGGGCGCGCAGCGCCCCGTGTGCCCTTCACCCCGTGCCCCGGGGCGGCCTTGCCGCCCGGGCGCGAAGCGCCCATATCGCCGTATCACAGCTCGCCGAGTTGTCCGGGCGCGTAGCGCCCGGTAGTCCTTCTCGCCGATTTACCCGCGGCGGCTTCGCCGCCGGTGGGCGCGCAGCGCCCATATCGCCGGATTACACCTCGCCGGTTTGTCCGGGCGCGTAGCGGCCGGAGGTAGTCCTTCTCGCCGACTTCCCCGGGGCGGCCTTGCCGCCCGGGCGCGCAGCGCCCCGTGCCAATCACCCACTCAATGGCGCGGGTGTGGCCGAAGGGTCGACGACCCTTCGGCCACACTCTGGTTGCTGACTTACTGCGAGTGGGTCGCGCGCAACTCCCGCATCGCGCTCTCGACGAGCTCATCAACCCTCGGGCGAACCACGTTGGCGTAGACGTCGTTCACGCCGGGCACACCTCGGAACGCAGAGCTCACCTCTGCAAGGAGAGCGTCGTAGTTCGAGCAGACGTGGCGTAGGTAGTTCCCGCACCAGCGATCCACCGTCTCCGCGTCAGCGCCAGCGACGTCGCGCCCGAACTCGCCGCGGACCAGGTAGAGGTCCTCCTGGTGCGCGAGTGCCAGCTCTCGGAGCGTGGCCAAATCGCTCGGCGGGTCCACCCGAAGACGAGCGGCTCGCTCTTGTACCGCTGCATGCACCTCCTGCGAACGGTCCTCGGCGGCAGCCTTGCCACGCTTGGCGCGGGCCCCGGCCTTGGCGATGCGCTCCTTGAACTCGGGCGTTGCCTCCGCCGCCTCCACCCGGACGGCCCGGAAGAGGTGTGCCACCCGCGTACCTGCCTGGTTGTGGTCCACCACCAGGTCAGGGTCACCCAGGAGATCGCGGATCATCGCCGGCGACCAGCCACGCTCCTTCAGGTCGGACTTCATGAACGTGAACGAGTTGCCCGCACCCGTGTAGGCCTTGTCCTCTTGCCACTGCGGCGTCTTCTCCACCTCCAGCGCGGCTGCCAAGTCGTACCAACCACCCCCGGCACGAGGCAGGTAGTAGCGAGCGAGTTCGCGGGTCCAGCCCCTACTCTCGAGCTCTTCGATCCGGACGTGGTTGGGGTTCTTGGCCATGGTGTGTCTCTCTTCCTTGTAGGTGTGCATTGAGTGCTTTGCCTTGGAGTAGGGCGCTGCGCGCCCCAGGTCTTCTCACAGGACCACCCGGGGCGGCCCTGCCGCCCGGGCGCGTAGCGCCCCAGGTCGCTGTATTCCAACTCGCGTGGTTATCGGGTCGCGCAGCGCTCCAGGGCCTCTCACCGGACCACCCGGGGCGGCCCTGCCGCCCGGGCGCGTAGCGCCCCAGAGCCATTGCCGGACCACGACGGCACTTCGCCGCTGGACGCTACGCAGCGCTACGGTCGATTTGGTTGTGTGTGATACCCTCATACCCGTGGCAAGAAGAAGAAACGTCTTCTGACGTCCTACGCCAAGGCCGAAGGCCGCCAGCCTCCCAGGCATTCATTTCTCCAGAAGAACACCCGGCGGCGACTAAGCCGCCCAAAGACACGGTCAACTCCACCCGTTGACGTGACCGTGTACACCTCGCCAAACGCGCGCGACCCCCCACCCCACGGTGGCCAGAGCTATGCCCACTCTCGGTCGGGCCGGCGGCGCTAGTGAGTGGCAGCAGCGGACAGTGGCGAACCCTGTGTGAGGACCGCCTCCCTGGTTCCACGTCCTACCAGGCAGGTGTGCGGTGGTTGATCGGCTGTCGGGCGTCGGCTGTGGTGCGGGACACTCGAGCGCCCTGCAGACGAGACACTGTGTGCCAGTCATGGTGCGGCCTCGCATCTGTCTCTCCGAGAGTGGTAGCGGCTATCCACAGGTGGATCGTGCCTGCGCCTCGGCGTTCGTTTCCCTACCTAGACTCGAGTCGACCCGAGACCCCTGGACACGAAGGCGTGGAGGTGTGACATGCGCCGGACCTGGCGATGCACGGACAAGATGGCGTGCCACGAGGTGGGTGCTTCTAGGCACTCCGCTCGACCGCGGGCGAGGCAGTGCCGACGATCGCTCACCATCTCGAGCCGCTCGTGCCGAGCTTGGGCCGTCACCTCCTTGAGGAACGGGCTAGCGCGGCCTTCGCGGGTGTGCCGACCAGTCTGAGCAACCCCGTGGGCTAGTCCTTGTGGCACACCGCTCGAGCTGCCAGGGGCATCCTGAAGCGTTGCCTAGCTGGCGGTCCAGACCAGTCAGAGGGTGCACAGCCCGAGATCCACCCATTTCGTCGGAGCCGGGCCACGTGCCGTGGGTATCCCTAACCGCCCCCGACGCTGATCTTGGGGGCGGCATGATGATGCTCATGGACGAGACGAACGAACCAGACCTCTTCCGCCAAATCTTGGGCCTTGTCGCTTCACAGGATCCAGACCCCGGCGTGACGGCCGACCGACTGGCGGAGGCGTGCGCTCTCGCGGAAGGACTCCAAGACCTTCTCTCCGACGACCCCGAAGCCTTCGAACGCCAGGCCGCCCGGAATAGGGTTAGTGAGCAACTCCCGCAACTGATCGGAGAGGTCGTCATTGCGGCGGCCCGGGCGGAGGACGCCGCCGGGACGCTGCTTCAGTCACGCTCGGGCGACCCGGACAGGCGAGCGGTCGGTTACGACGACAGCAGTTCGCGGCTAGTCACTGCACTCCGCGATTCAGTCCCTGCCGAGCTCGCTGACCGCTTCGCAAGCGCCTTGAAGCTTCGACACTTTGTGGTTCACGGTGTTTGGGTCAATGGATCCTTCGTCAGCAGCCGCAGTGATGGCAAACCGTCCGACTTCGTTTCTCTGAAGAGAAGGTACCGGACGAAGGCTCCAGAGATGGACATGAAGCCCTTTATGAAGTCAGATCTAGAAGCGCTCGCGCGAGAGTTCTGGGAGATCGAAGACGAACTTGAGCGGCTCCATTCGCAAGTGCTGTTTGGCGAGGGTGAGTCGGAGTAGCGTTGCTCGGGAGTTGCGCCTGAGGGCGCGATAGCGGCTCACCGCAGTTGAGGGTGTAGCAGCCCGGCGCGGTTTCGCCATGGGCTTCCCCAACCTCACCAACTACATCGCCCGCTCGCTCCTTGAGGCAAGTGGCTTCAGGCCTCTGCCACATCCTCGTCTGCATTGAGCCGCGATAGTGTCGTGTTGTGACCGGGTCCACGAAGTCTTCGACCGAATCCGGCTTCTCGGGCGTGCTGCTGGATTGGCGAGGGACGCTGGTCGTCGCACCGACGTTCCGTTGGCTCGTGGCGGCGGCGCTGGATCAGTTGGACCGGGACGTGAACGATGCTGATGTCGAGCACATCCTGGCTGCGTTGAAGAGCGTGGACAGCACACGCGTCGCGTCTTCGCAGATCGACACCGACGTCGTCGAGCACCGAGCGGCGTACATGGACTGGTTCGCGGCAGCAGGGCTGGACGACCGACTGGCGGCAGCCCTCTATGCCGTTGAGTCGGATGCATCCCGCAACGCGTTTGCCCAGGACGTCGAGGGACTGCTGCTGGCGCTCGACACCGCCGGCGTGCGCGTCGGGGTGGTGAGCGACATCCACGTCGACCTCAGGCCGGTGTTCGCGAGCCATGTCCTGCCTGACGGCCGGACTTGGGCGGACCTTATCCAGACTTGGGCACTCTCGTTCGAGCTGGGGTTCGTCAAGCCGGTACCCGAGATCTTCCGAGCCGCCCTCGATGGACTAGGCCTACCCGCGTCGGAGGTGCTGATGGTCGGGGACCGAGGAGCTTGGGATGGCGCCGCCGTCGAGGTCGGGATGACCACGTTACTGTTGCCCCCGCTGGAGGACCCGGCCGACGAACGGCTGCACCGAGTCCTGGACCTGGCCGTACCAAGAACCTCCCGCGCCGACTGACCGGCTGGCCTCCGGTCGATCGTGCAACCTACTCTGCACGCCCGACTCAACAAGCCCGAGATCGTGCAACCTGAGTCGGGTCATCAGGGTTAGTGCCTTGCGGCGCGGTGCAATGCGTCGAGGGTGGTTTGGGTGTCGGGGTTGATCGCGGGTGGCAAGACCTCTGCTACACCCTCCTCTGCGTTGATCCGCCATAGCGCACTCGAGGCGTGACGCTCAGTGCGGATGCCCCGCGCGTCGAACAGAGATGCCCAACTCGACAGCCCGCGTTGGCCCGGTCGCCAACAGGTGCACATCAGCGGCGAGAGCCAGGCAGTCCGCCTGAGATCGACTTGACTGAGACTGACTCCTCATCGCCTCGGATCGCGTGCGTGATACCGCCGCGGCCTTCCCACCGGCTCGGGCTGACCTCAACGAGAAGGTCGTCTCGTGCGATCCGCACGCGATCGGGGTCCGTCTGCCGGCCGTCCGCGTGCTGCGCCGAGTTCGGGCAGAGCTGCTCGGGCGCGTCCCCCCGTTGGTGGCTGTACCAATTGCCGTATGTAGATACCGGAACCATGCGCGTGCACTCCGGGCATTCATGCTTCAGCATCATCGGATCCCTATCCCTCCGGAGAGCGTGCGGAAATGCCTTCGGAACGAATCTACATCTAGTTGGCTGCACCGACCGTGGCTTCCCGCTGCCGCAGCTCCTTGTGCACAGTCCCAACCGAGATGCCTAGCGCATCCGCGATCTTGCGGATCGACTCACCCTCGTCGCGGCGGGCGAAGAGAACCCGGCGCTTGTCGGCGTCCACGACACTGGGCCGGCCACCGACGATCCCGCGCGCCCGGGCCGCGGCGAGCCCGTCCCGCGTCTTGCGAGAGATGTCGCGGCGGCGATCCTCGGCAAGGGCGAGGGCGATGTCCAGGATCAGGGACCGTTCGGTGTGCTCTCCAGCGGCGATACCGTCTAGTACCTTGACCGAGACACCGCGGCCGAACAGGTCGTTGAGGACGATCAGTCCCTCCAGGAGGTTGCGCCCAAGGCGGTCGACCTCCTGCACGGTGAGCATGTCGCCCGGGCGGATGTAGTCCAGAGCCTCCTGGAGGCCCGGCCGGGCGTCCACGGTCAGGCCGCCGCTGACCTTCTCCTCGAAGACTCTGATGCAGATCGGGTCAAGGGCATCGTGCTGGCGGCGTGCCTCCTGCGCGCTCGTGCTGACCCGTACCAATCCGACTAGCGCCACGCTTGTCCGCCCTTCATATCCACTCCCCACACCAGTCTAGATACCAAAATGACAGTTGGCGGGCTGCGTTAGCACGCCAACTAAGCCTCGCAGGCCGGTGGCGGACGTCGCGTCTATGACCGCGTAGTGGGTGGCACGCGACCGCCGGTCCGACACGCCGACGGATCGTCTCGCTGGCGACGCCTCCTGGCGGCAGAATCTGTCCAATGACAGGGGTGCAGACGTCAGTTGGATGGGCCGTGTTTCAAGCCGCCGAAGCGCTAGCGGCTGGCACAGAGGCCTCGAGGAGGCAGGCTGGACGTGCGTTGCGCTGCTGCGAAGTGGTTGGTCTCGACAAGGCGCCTGAGTGTGAGCGAGAGTCCTACACCCAGGGCGTGCGAGTCCACCTACTCGCATACACCAGCGGGGACTATGACGCAATTAGTGCGGAGGAGGGCGCGGTCAAAACTGCAATCTCGCAAACCTTGGGGCAATGGGGCGGCGCGGTACAAATCGAACTTGCCCTGCTTGGCGATGCTCACTCATGGATCGGGGCTGGGTCTAATTACTCGGCCGGAGGGGGAGGCTCCCGACTCCATAAGTACTACACTGAGGCTGTGATTGAGAAGGTAACAAAACGTGGCGGCAAAAACGTCGAGTATCTTGCTGAACGGCCCGGAGAGGTCAACGTCCTACTGCGTCGGATAAGATATCGACTCGGTCTCGACTACGGTCAGCAGAAGAGTGTCCCTACCTACGCGTACTGGACGACTCCGACGACTGAGCGGTGGGCTGAGGGAGGCGGCCACGAATTGAACTATATTGTCAGCAGGCTCAGCGTGTTTTCTCCGGATCTCAAGGATGGACACGCAGACTCCGCCTCAGGAATTGATCCGGGCTACTGGGGCGAGGTCGACACCGAGGAGCACCCTCTTCGCGTTGGCGAGCTCACCACAAGAACGGGTGTAACCCGCGACGATGTACGTGCCGTGCTGGATCGCGCCGGGTCGCAGGTCTGCCTAGATCCGCTCGAGCCGGTTGATAAATCCGACTTGGAAGATCCAACGAAGACCTTCCTCCGCGCTCTAGAGCAAATCGCTGAGGAGCCAGACGAACTTGACGGGATCGATGTGCTGCTCGTGCACCGAGGCGGTGGAATCGAGCCCACAATAGACGGCTACAAGAGGCTGGTTGGCACGAAGCGGAAGCGCGAGTTGCGGGACGCGTGCGTCGCGATCCGAGATCTCGGGGTCGAGGTTGTCGTAGCGCTGGGTCATGGAGACGTCTCGGTGCTTAGATCTACTAGGAGGCAACTCCCTTTGGGGATATTTGAGGCAGTAACGCCGACAGCCGCCGCTGCCTGGATTGTCAAAGAGCACGTGAACCCTCGGCTCGTTGACAAGTTCGCACTCTTTGAACAGGCCGGCACGAGAGTTTCACGGACGCGTGGGCGTTAGCGGAACACTTGGACCGCCATGTGGGTGTATGTCGTGGACGAGCACCTACCCCCGCGGCCGGCCGCCTTGCAGGATCACGGCGATGCGCTGGTAGCGCTCCTGTGAGAGCGGGGGCGCCTGCTCGACGAGCTTCTGGATGAAATCGGGGATCTCACCAAGTGGCTCGCGGCTCGGCGGGGCGGTGGTGCTGGTCGGAGTTGCGGTTTCGGTCGGCACAACGGGGCCTTCGGGTTCGGTGTGGATCCGAAGCGCGGATAACTGCGTCTGTGTTGTGCCTACCTACTGATCTGGAGCTGGCGGCCGCCTCGCTTCGGCGGAGAGGGTCTCTCCTCACGGTCCTGGTGATCCCCGCGTGCTACCAGGGTAGCGAGAGACCCTCTCATCCGGGCCGATAGCGTGAGAGGTCTTGTGGCAGGGGGCTATGCCCTGGCACTCCGCTCGTGGTCGAGCCAACGCTGAAGGGTCTCCAGTGCGTCATCGAGGGAGTCGAAGTAGCGCACGCGCTCTGCTGCGAAGATCGAAGAGTAGATGACGACCTGTTCGATGACAGGTCCTTGCTTGTTCTTCGCGGGGTGACGCTTGCGGTACTCGAGGTTGCCGAACTCCAGGCGAACTGACGCTTCCGCGGACTTGTAGTCCACCTCGCCCTGATCCTTGGTGCGTTCGTGGTGGTGGATGTAGGCGAGATCGAGACGGAGGGTGAGTTCGCGGAGCTTGTGGACGTCTGCGGGTTTCATCGGGTCGAGTTATCTTTCTGTGCTTGATGTCGGGATCCTTGTGATCCCGGCGCGCTCACCAAGCTAAGCGACGGATAGTCTCATTTGCTAGGGCAATGCGGAAAGCGCTAGAACCGCTAGGGCCTGGGGCGCAGTGAATCTACGTTCCGTCGGAAACCTTCGGGCGGTCAGGCGAGACAGAGAAGCCCGCCACCCCTGTGGCTGATGCCGAGGGGCGACGGGTTGTTCTTGCAGGTTGTGCTGGGGTCTTGGTTAGGTCGGCCCTGCTCGCAGACCATGACTCCGTTGCGCACGGTGCAACTGACCGGGGTCTCTGAGGCGGGCGGGGCCGGTACGGCGCCCCAGAGGCTGCCGCTGCCTCCGGAGCTGGACGATCCGCCGGAACTAGAACTGGATCCACCGGAGGGACGATGAGCCTCCATAACGGGAGCTACCTGAAGAGGAGGAGCCACCAGAGGGCCCAGAGGCGCTCGAGCGGGATGAACCGGGGCTCGAAGAGCCAGAACTCGAGGATCGCTGTGCAGCAGCCTGTTCAGTAGCAGTGGCTTCACGCGCAGCCTGAGCGGCAGCCGCCGCTTCAGCGGCCATCTTCGCCTCTGCCTTCTGCTTGGCCTTCTCGCTGGCTTCGGTCAGAGCCTTGACCTTGTCCTTGGCGGGAGTGGTGACCTCGCCCATGGCAGCAGCTGCTTCAGTGAGCACGGCGACGTCCAGCGCCTGGAAGTCCTCGCCGCTGTTGGCATTGCGCACAGCGCGGGACGCGTCTCCAACAGCGACCCACTATCGACCTGCCATAGGAGAGGTACTCGCGAAGGTCGCTGTCCATCAGCGCAGCGCCGGCGTCCAGGCTGGACTGCAGCGCCTTCTTGGCGTCCTGGTAGGTAGCGAAGGCCTCGCCGAGGCCTTCGCTGTTGCTCAGCATCGCAGCAGCCTCGGCCTCCTGAGCGTGGATCTGAGTCGCCCGGGTTCGGTGGAGGCTCGGCTACCTGGCTCCGGCTGTGAGTTGGGCCGGGTTGTCTGGAGCATGGTGGTGCTGCCAGGACGTGTCTTCGAGCTCGGCTGGTGGGACGAGCCCGATCTCGCCGTGCAGGCGCCGGTGGTTGAACCAGTCAGCGCACTCGATAACGGCGAGCTCCACGTCCGCGACGGACTTCCAGCCGCCCGTCGAGCGCATGACCGGGTTGCGGATGCACTCGGCCATGAACAGCGAACTAGACGCCTCGGCCATCGGTCCCGACGGTGCTGTTGTGGCGGGGCCGCTATCAGTCCAAAGGGCTGGCCGGGCTGGCTGATGAGCCGCGATCGGGCAGGCCGCGCACGACCGATCACGCCGCGATCGTGACCGCGACGCTGAACGAGGGCAAGCGGGAGCGGGTCACCAACGACGCGCCCGTCGTGGGTGTGCTCGCGCAGGATGGGGCGGGGGCATGGCGACAGTGCGGCAGGCCACGCACGCGTCAGTTGCCGGCAGGGACGTCGGGCCTCCACGTCTCGATCTCCGCCTGTCCGGCTGGCCACCACGCGATCTGGTACGCATCAGGAGCGTCTGACGCTTCTCCGGCATCGTGGTCGATCCCGCCGCTGTATGAGGCCACCCAGCCCTCGACCTCGAGTTGCGGGATCGTGTTGATGGCGTAGTCCTCTCCGTGCTCGGCAACGAAGTCTTCCCATGTCGAGATGGCTTCAGCCTCGGCGATCTGACGATCCGTGACAACCTCGACCAAGACCTCCGCGGTGCCGGCGCTGGTGGCAACGTCGGAGATGACCTGCTTGATCGAGTCTCGCGAGGCAGAGTCTGTGCCGTCGAAGCCTTCGACGAGAATCCAGAACTGACTCAAGTCGGCTGGACCGACATTATCGTCGACGATCACGATTTCGTAATCTGGTCCCGCGTACTCCGGGAGAGGCTCTGAGGTCTCGGACTCCTCAGCGGTAGCTGCCGGGCTGGCTGTGTCTTCTGCCTCATCCGCCGTGTCAGAGCCGGTGGACGTGCACTCTCGGTCGACTGTGAGGACGGGTGTCCCCGCGATTGGATCGCCGGCCGAAGGTGTCTGTTCGCAGATGGTCCAGTTGGATTCGTCGACGACTCCGAAGACTCCGCCTCCCTCGACTTCGACGTCATCCGTGAAGCCGCTCGCCTCGATCTCCGAAGCGCCGATGTCCAGAGGCTGGCCGACGACGTCTGGCATCACTGGCGGCGCGGATTCGGAGCACGCGGACAGAGGTGCCACCACGAGCATGGCGATTGCTACGGCCGTCGCAGCCCGTCGGACTGGATTCGAAGTCATAGTCGCGACCGTACAACAGGCCTTGAGACCGGGCACGCCAGATCAGATGTCAACGACTCGTGCAGCAGTCCCAACCAATCCGACTAGTGACACGGTGGTCTACCTCTCATATCCACTCCCCCGGAGGAGTCGATGGGCGCTGGCTGGTCAATCACTCAGAAGAGCTCCCCACCTGCGCCGGCAGGAACGGCCGGAGGTGCGCCTCGGGAGACGTCATCTGGCCCGAGCCAGGCGGCGTTGTAGGGCCATCGCTGCGAGTCGATCCTCACGAGCACGAAGCGCCGGGTCCACGCGAGAGCACAGGTCTTCGTGAGCTCGATCCCGTCAACCTCCCAGATGATCCGGGCTACGACCGGAACCGGGCCCGGTGGCCAGGGTGCCTCCGTCCAGCACCTGCGAGCCGGGACCGCGTGAGCGTTCAGGATGCGCTGGTGGCCATGGTCCCAACGCGGCACGTCCATCCATGTCACATCGGAATCGTGCAACGGGTGTCTGACACGGCGGATGCAGCGCGGCCCAGCAGATCGTCAGCGTGGGGAGTTGATCCCGCGACGTCTCTTCGCACAGCGTGGTGGAGGCGAAAGCCATACGGTTGCATGATGAGTGACGACGAGTTGACGGACCGGTTCCTCAACGCCTGCGAGGACGCCAAGCGCGCGCTGGAGCGCAGAACGAAGAAGTCCTACACGGGCCTCGGTGAGGCTCTACGAAGGGACGGCGACCACCCTCTCGTGAAGCCATACATCGCCGAGCTCAAGGCCTACGTAGAACTTCGCAACGCGATCGCTCACGGGGACCGCAGGGATGGGAAGCCGATCGCCACGCCTCGCGCCGACGCTGTCGAGCGGATGGAAGCGCTGGCGCTGCGCATCGAGAATCCACCCAAGGTCAGCCAGTTCATGGTGAAGGCGCTCCGCACTGTGCGGGAGGAAACCACACTGCGGGAGGCCTCGCTGATCATTGTCCAGGAGTCACTCTCGCAGCTACCGGTCGTGAACGAGTCTGGCCGAGTCGAGTGGCTGCTCACCACCAACGCGCTGGCGCGCTGGCTGGGTGCGATGTACAAGGAGGATGGGTTCCTCGTCGAGGAGGGCGGCACGGTTGCCGAGGTGCGGGCGTACGCCGAGCAGCAGGACCGAGCAGAGACGACGTCGCCGAACACACTCGCCCGAAAGGCGTGCAACCGCCTGAGCGCAAGCGATGCTCCGGCAGCGCTGCTCGTTACCACCAACGGCAAGGAGTCCGGTCAGCTCCAGGGTATCCTCACCCGATTTGATGTTCCCCGGGTGCTGGCTGCACTGAGTTCGTAGGACTCTGAGCCCGGGACGGGTGAGAAGTAGCGCTACCCCCGCGGCCGGCCCCCTCGGAGAGTCACGGCGATGCGCTGGTAACGCTCCTCAGAGAGCGGGGGTGCCTGGTCAACGAGCCTCTGGATGAAGTCGGGGATCTCGCGGAGAGGCTGGACGGTGGTGCTGGTCGGAGTTGCGGTTTCGGTCGGCACAACGGGGCCTTCGGGTTCGGTGTGGATCCGAAGCGCGGATAACTGCGTCTATGTTGTGCCTACCTACTGATCTGGAGCTGGCGGCCGCCTCACTTCGGCAGAGGGTTGGTCCCTCCTCGCGGTCCGGGTGATCCCCGCGTGCCAACGACACTACGGGGTGGACAGTCCCACATTGGGGCGAATGACGAAAGCGCTAGAACCGCTAGGACTTCTCCGGGAAGCCGTTCGGCATTCGGTCGTTCGCGAACGGGCTCGAGTGTCCCGGTGTGCCTCACGTGGGTGAGCGGATCCTCCGTTCAACAACCCGTTCAAGAATGAGCCCTGTCCCGACAGGTTCTTGAGCACGTTTGCTGAACGGTCGTGGGTCGGGTGTTCGCGTGGGCCGAGGGAGTCGTGCTCCGGGCGGACCATCGTTGGGTCATGGTCGCCGGACCATGTCTCAGGTGGGTCATGGTTGGGTCATGGTCGCCGGACCATGTCTCAGGTGGGTCATGGTTGGGTCATGGTCACCACTTCGCGTGGGCCGGGAACGAGCGCTGACCAGACATGCAGGTGCCCCGCCGCGCAGGGGGGATGCGGCGGGGCGGCTCGACCGCAGGTCGAGAGTGGCGGGTGCGGGGCTGCGTCACCTCGCCACCGTGGGTCAGCACTACGTCGGTGCAGAGTGCGCAGCACCTGGTTGAACACGCAACCGTGTGGTCGGATCCTCGTCCTTGAGTGCCGCCCTGGCCGGCAGGCGTGCCTACGCCGCCGGAGCGGTGCCCTGCTGCCCCAGCAGGCGGTCACGCTCTGCGGTGACGGCCTCCAGCGCACCCTGCGTGCGGTCGCAGCGGGAGCGCAGGTCAGCCACCTCGGTCCGGAGCCCCTCGACCTCGGCGAGTGCGGCGTCACGGGCAGTCTCCGCGGCCTGGACGGCAGCCTCGGCCTCGGCTCTCGCCTGGGCCGCCTGCTCCTGTGCAGCCTGGGCAGCAGCCCGCTCCTGTGCCACCAGGGCCTGCACCTGCCGGCTCCATGCGTCGGCCATGAGGGCCTGCAGCTCCTCGGGCAGCGCTGCCGCGGTCTCGGCGGACTCCCGCCACTCGCGCACGGCCTGCGCGGCAGTGTCACGGCCCACGCCGGCCTCGGAGCGCACTGTCTGGACGGTCACCGAGGCACCGGCGGCCTCGAGCTCGGCGATCGCGGCGCGTGCACGCGCGGAGGGGGTCAGGGTGGGGGGCGCCTCGGTCATCGGTCTCTCCAGGTCTGGCAGGCACGTCGGTAGGGTCGGTCCATTGGCCCTGTGCCTGTAGCATACCTGTCGAGCCGCCGGTCGGCCAGCTCGGCAAGGCGACGGCAATGCGTTGGAATACTGCGCCTGCGAGCGTCTTCCGACGTCAGGCTGGCCCGGAGGTGGGGCGGGCCAGTGGGACACTGCGGCAGGTATGCCAGGTACGTCGGAACGGTAGGCACGCTCGGTGCGCAACTCGGATCGATCGGCGGGGCGGTGCGCAGTCGCGGTGTCGCTCACAGGCGCAGGCAGGGCGCTGGTTCGAGCTGCTAGCAGGTCCGATAGGTTCAGTGCGGGGGTCGGCGGCTTGCTACTGTTCCTGCCATCGGCGAGCAGTGCGCCACGCCATCGGTAGACCATCTGTGCTTCCAAACCGTTGGTATCGCAAGACTCGCGCCCTTGTGCAGCACGACTGAGGCGACTGCGATCGGTGGACGCTGGGTAGGTCGGCGAGGTACAGCCGAGCGGTCGGCACGTATGCACTGTGCCTGCCTGCTTGCAGCGCCAGTCGCTCCGCGAGCCGCACGGTGGCGCCGGGCGGGGTCGGGGGCCGACAAAGCGGTGAACGATGGCGGTCGGCTGGGGGCCGTCGAACGAGCTGGCTCGCGAGGTGAGCAACTCCACTCGTAGATAAGGTGAACAGGCAACGACGCCTGAGTCCTGGAGCAGGCAGAGTGCGCCACACCGGCTTCAACTGACGTAGTACGTGTGAAAGTAGGACACCCATGGCGAGACTCAGCCTCAAGGCCATCGAGGAGCGGGTCGCACCTCTTGCTGGTCGCGAGGAGTACGACCGCGAGTTCATCTTCGATCTGCTGCTCGCCTACGGGAAGCCGCGGGGCAACGTCACCCGACTGCGTAACGGTTCGCTGAACGTCGCGACCGACCAGTTGACAGAGGTCGCGCAGAAGAACGTCGTCTACTTCAAAGAGACAACCGGCGACCCACTGGAGGTCATCGAGGACCTGAAGACGTCCCCGGCCGTGGTCCGGTTCAGTACGCGGTTCGTCATCGTCACCGACTACGTCGAGCTGGTGGCCCACGACATCAAGACCAACGAGACCATCGGTTTCCCGATCCGGGAGATCGATCAGCACTTCACCTTCTTCCTGCCGTGGGCGGGGATGGAGAAGGCCCAGTACGTCGCCGAGGCGCACGCCGACGTCAAGGCCGCCGAGCGCATGGGCAAGCTCTTTGATGAACTCCTACAGGCCAACCCGGGGATCTTCGACGACGAGCGCGGCCGGCACGCCCTGAACATCTTCTTCACCCGCCTGCTGTTCTGCTTCTTCGCCGAGGACACCGGCATCTTCACGGACAACCAGTTCACCAACGCCATCGGTTCACAGACACAGCCGGACGGCTCGGACCTGGCCGAGTTCATGGCCGACCTGTTCAAGGCGCTGGACACCGCCGACCCTGCCGACAAGCCGCCCCACCTCGCCGGCTTCCCCTACGTGAACGGTCGCCTGTTCACGGTCACAGACGACCAGGTGGTGCCGCGCTTCACGAAGCAGGCGCGCAGCGAGCTCATCGCCGCGGGCACGCTCATCTGGCGCGAGATCAACCCCGACATCTTCGGCTCGATGTTCCAGGCGATCGTCACGCCGGGCAAGCGCAGCGACCTGGGCCAGCACTACACCTCGGTGCCGAACATCCTGAAGACCATCGAACCGCTGTTCCTCGATGGCTTGAAGGAGGAGCTCAACGCAGCCCAGGACAGCGAACGCCGACTGGTCCGCCTCCTGGACCGCATCGCCGTGATCAAGGTCTTCGACCCAGCCTGTGGCTCAGGGAACTTCCTCGTCATCGCCTACAAGGAGTTGCGCAAACTCGAGCACGCGATCCTTGAGCGCCTGGCCGAGTTGAGCTCCTCCCACCAGCAGCTGTGGGCGGACTCGAGGATCAGCATTGAGAGCTTCTACGGCATCGAGATCGACGACTTCGCCGTCGAGGTGGCGATCCTCTCGCTCTGGATCGCCAAGCACCAGATGAACCGCGAGTTCCGCGAGAAGTTCAGCGTCGAGATCCCCCTCATCCCGCTGAAGGAGACTGGGCAGATCATTGCGGGCAACGCGACGCGGGTGAACTGGAACGAGGTGTGCCCGAACGACGGGGAGTCAGAGATCTACTTGATCGGGAATCCGCCCTACAAGGGCGGCAAATCCCAAGGGAAGGAGATGAAGGCCGACTACCCATTCGTCTTCGGCGGTCGCCCCTACTCGAAGGATCTAGACTACATCGCGCTCTGGTTCGTGAAAGGTGCTGACTACATCGAAGGAACGCGAGCTGAGCTCGCCTTCGTCACCACCAACTCTGTAGCGCAGGGCGAGCACGTCGGGCTCATGTTCCCGATGATCTTCGAGATGGGCATCGAGATCGGGTACGCCTACACGTCCTTCAAGTGGGAAAACAACGCAAAGCGCAATGCTGGCGTGACTGTAGCCGTCATCAACCTTCGGGTGGAGCGCCCGGGCAAGAAGTACATCTTCACCGACGGACTGCAGGCCGAAGCAAAGAATATCAATGGCTACCTCGTAGATGCTGCGCCGACGTTTATTTATCGCCGAAGCCAGCCGCTAAGTTCAACCCTGCCACGTATGGCGCTCGGCTCAATGCCGAAGGACGGCGGCCACCTACTGTTGGAACCGGCCGATCGCGCGGAACTGCAGGCAGCCGGGCCGGAGGCAAGTCGATACGCGAAGCGATATGTCGGGTCAGCAGAGCTTATCAACGACGTCGAGCGCTACTGCCTATGGATTTCCGATCAGGACCTACCGGTCGCCCGCTCCATTCCTCTCATTGGGAAGCGGCTCGACGCAGTCGCGACGTGGCGCAGCGAGAGTGTCGCTTCGACTACTGCGGAATATGCCGCGCACCCGAATCGATTCAAGCAGATCAGTTACAAGCCGACTGAGTCGATCATGGTGCCGAGTATCTCCTCGGGCCGGCGCGAGTACATCCCAATGGGGTATCTCGGCCCTGAGACGGTTATTTCGAACAAGGGCTTCGCGGTGTACGACGCTGAGCCTTGGGTGTTCGCGGTCCTTGGCTCCAAGATGCACATGGCTTGGACACGTGCCGTCTCTGGGCGAATGCGCGAGGACTATCAGTATGGCGCGTACATCGTCTACAACAACTTCCCGGTGCCGCCGTTGTCGGAGGCGATGAAGGAGAAGCTGACGGTGGCGGCGTTGCGTGTGCTTGATGTGCGTGAGTATCACTGCGAGCAGACGCTGGCTGAGCTCTACGACCCGGACAAGATGCCGCAGGACTTGCGTGAGGCCCACGCGGCGGTGGACGCGTTGGTCGACTCGATCTACTCGAAGAAGCCGTATGAGTCGGATGAGCAGCGGCTGTCGGACCTGTTCGCGCTGTATGAGCGCATGACTGCGGAGGAGGCCGCGAAGGCCCCGGCGAAGAAGACGCGGAGGAGCGCGAAGTGACTGTGATCAAGAAGCCCGTGAACGTCGTCGATGTGACGTACGCGCAGACGAAGTCCTCGGTGAACACCGATGAGCTCGGGATGCGGGAGATGCAGCAGCGTGTCTTCGCGCAGCGTGAGGCCCAACACCTGCTGGTGAAGGCCCCGCCGGCCTCGGGCAAGTCCCGTGCGCTGATGTTCGTGGCACTGGACAAGCTGTACAACCAGGGCCGCAAGAAGGTCATCGTCGCGGTCCCGGAGCGTTCGATCGGTGCGTCGTTCGCCCCGACAGCGTTGACGAAGCACGGCTTCTGGGCGGACTGGGAGATCAAGGACGAGCACAACCTGTGCGATGCGGGCTCATCGGCCGGCAAAGTCGACGCGTTCATCGACTTTCTCAAGGGTCCGGACGCGGTGCTCGTGTGCACCCACGCGACGCTGCGGTTCGCGTTCGAGAGGCTGGCCCCGGAGTCCTTCAACGGCACTGTGCTCGCGATCGACGAGTTCCACCACGTCTCCGCTGACACGGAGTCCTCACGGTTGGGTGCGCTGCTGCGGGACGTCATGAAGGGCTCGGACGTGCACATCGTGGCGATGACGGGCTCCTACTTCCGCGGGGACTCAGTGCCAGTGCTCTCGCCCGAGGACGAGGCGAAGTTCACGCCTGTGACGTTCAACTACTACGACCAGCTCAACGGGTATGAGTACCTGCGCTCCCTCGGTATCGGCCATCACTTCTACCAGGGCCGGTACACCGACGCGATCGGCGAGGTGCTCGACCTGGACAAGAAGACGATCGTGCACATCCCGAGCGTGAACTCGGGCGAGTCAACCAAGGACAAGATCGAGGAGGTCGGGCGGATCATCGACGTGATCGGCCAGGTCGAGTCGACCGACCCCAACACGGGGATCATCAGTGTGCGCCGCCAGGACACCGGCGAGATCGTGCGGGTTGCGGACCTGGTCGACGACACCGACCAGAAGAAGCGCGGCGACACCCTGCACTACCTCTCACACACCGCCTCGAAGGAGAGCGACGGCGTCGACGTCATCATCGCGCTCGGCATGGCGAAGGAGGGCTTCGACTGGCCCTTCGCCGAGCACGCCCTCACCGTGGGCTACCGGGCCTCGCTCACAGAGGTGATCCAGATCATCGGACGGGTCACGCGTGACAGTCCGGGCAAGTCGCACGCCCAGTTCACCAACCTCATCGCCGAGCCAGACGCCTCGCAGGGTGAGGTCAAGGTGTCCGTGAACAACATGCTCAAGGCGATCACCGCCTCCCTGCTCATGGAGCAAGTGCTGGCACCGAACTTCACCTTCAAGACCAAGAAGACCGACGACGAGCCCGCCAAGCACGGCGAGCTGAGAATCAAGGGCTTCAAGGAGCCCTCCAGCGAGCGCGTGAAGCAGATCGTCGCGACCGACATGAACGACCTGAAGGCCGGCATCCTGCAGAACGACACATTCGCCAAGGCCGCGGCAGGATCGGTCGACGCTGAGACGACAAACAAGGTGCTGATCCCGAAGATCATCCGCGAGAAGTACCCTGACCTGACCGAGGCGGAGGTCGAGGAGGTGCGGCAGCAGGTGGTCGTGGACTCGGTGGTCAAGAACGGTGAGGTGCGTGAGGTCGGCGACAAGCGCTTCATCAAGATGGCCACGAAGTTCGTGAAGATCGACGACCTGAACATCAACCTCATCGACTCCGTCAACCCCTTCCAGCGCGCGTTCGAGGTGCTGTCGAAGTCCGTCACACCATCAGTGCTGCGACTCATCCAGGACACGATCACCTCGACGAAGATCGAGTTCTCCGAGGAGGAGGCGCTAGCACTGTTCCCGAAGATCAAGACGTGGAAGCAGGTCCACGGCAAGAGCCCGGACCTGCGCTCTGAGGACCCAGCGGAGAGGCGACTGGCCGCAGCGTTGCTCTTCTTGCAGAAGCGGGCCGCGCAGCGCAAGGCCGAGAAGGCTGCGGCCGAGGTGGTCGCGGAATGAGCGAGAACGAGGGCATCGAGCTCGCAGCACCGCTGAGCCTCGACGACATCCTCGACGACGAACTGCTCGTCGCGCCGGAGAAGCCGAAGAAGGTCACCTCCTCAGACCGCTTGGAGCGGGCCTTCCTGGAGATCGTCGAGTTCCGGCGCAGCCAGGGGCGGCTACCCAGCTCGCAGACGCGCGAGATCGCCGAGCGCAAGCTCGGAGCTCGCCTGGACGGGTTCCTGGCCAACGAAGCTAAGGCCGAGGCCGTCAAGCATCTCGACGAGTTCGGCCTACTGGAAGCCCCCGCAGCGCCGGCGTCCATCGATGACCTCCTGGAGGGCGAGGACCTGGAGGGGCTGCTGGGTGATGATTCCGGGATCCTGGACGTGTCGGACCTACCCGTCCTCAAGCGCCCGGAGTCGGTGGCCCAGCGAGTGAAGGCGAAGGACTTCGAGCAGTTCGAGCCCTTGTTCAAGGCGAAGCACGCCGAGTTGCGCGACGGCGTCTTCCAGCTCAGGCCGTTCACGAGCATGGATCTCATCCGGGAGGGGATGTTCTTCGTGCTCAACGGCGTCATGTGCTTCGTCGCCGAGGTCGGCGAGAAGGTCGACATGGTGATCGGCGGCGAGTCACGCAAGAAGAAGCGCCTGCGCCTGGTGTTCGAGAACGGCACCGAGTCTGCGATGTACGACAAGAGCCTGCAGACCCGCATGTACGAGGTGCAGGGACAGGTGCTCGTGCGCACGGGCCACACCGACATCCTCGACACCGACATCGAGAGCGGACACATCTACGTCCTGCAATCGCTGAGCACCGACCCGTTGATCGCGAACCTCAAGGACCTGCACAAGATCGGGTTCTCGACAACGAGCGTCGAGCAACGCGTGAAGGGCGCCTCGACGTCACCGACCTACCTGATGGCCCCGGTCAAGATCGTCGCGGACTACCGCGTGTACAACCTCAAGGCATCAGCCCTGGAGAACCTGCTGCACCGCGTCTTCGCCGACGTACGCCTGGACCTGACGCAGATTGACAAGAAGGGCCGCGACTACGACCCCTCGGAGTGGTTCGTCGTGCCACGCGAGGTCATCAACCGAGCCATCGCCATGATCATGTCCGGCGAGATCGTCGACTACGAGTACGACAGGGCGCAGCAGACGCTGGTCAAGCGGGTCTGAGGCCAGCAATCACGGACGTGGGCAAGAGGTCGCCCACGGGCTCATGCGCCTCACCACTGTGGGCACCCTCCCACGCTTGGCACTTGACGCGCTGCGTCTGGTCGCTTGACTTTGCGAGTATGCCTAGTAGCGATCACAGGTGCCAGGGTGGCGATCGCGTACTCCGCGGTGGCCATCCCCGACTCCGGCCGAGCGGTCACGCGCAGCCAACGCCGGGTGATCACCTCGCTCACGCTCCGGCTCCAGCCATGCAGCCGGAGCGTGAGCCGAGCGACCGCGCCACGCACCCGGCGCCGACCACGCAGCCGGCGATGCCCTGCCCAGGTACTCACCGACATGCCCTCCTCCTCTCTGCTCCGCCGAGCGCGGAGCGTCCCGACCAGCCTGACCTCCCGGGACCGGGCGCCGCGGGGCCGATGTGGACAGCGGGTCGAACGGTGAGGTCGGCCCCGGCTGGGGACAGCCAGGAACGGCGTACCGCCCACGGCGGCGACCCACGCGGCGCGGGCACTAGCCCGCGAGCAGCAGCCCACCGGTGGCGATGACGGCGGGCACGATCCCCAGCAGAACGAACGCCGGAAGCAGGCACAACCCCAGTGGGACCACCAAGGACACACCGAGCCGTTCAGCGGCCTCCCGCGCCGCTGCCGACCGGCGTGCGCGGATGTCCGCGGCGGCGGCGCGCAGCATCGACTCCGGGGCCACGCCGCGCTCCCAGGACTCCCGCATCGGCGCGAGGACCACCCGCCAGTGTTCCTCCACCCGCGCGAACGCCTCGTCCCAGGAGCTTCCCAGCGGGAGCATGCGGGCACCGATCACCAGTTCGCGCCCGCGGTGCCCACACGCCTGCCCCAATGCCGCGAGCGCAGCCGGGATCGAGGCGCCACCGCGCAGCGTGGCGGCGATCAGGTCGCAGGCGAGTGCCGGGTCCAGTTCCAGATCGGGTTCGGCAGGCTCATCGGGACCGTCGGCGGGGACACGGTCGGGTTCCGCCGGTGGGTGTGGCGCCGGGCGCCGCCACCCGAGCAGGGCACCGATCGCGAGCAAGGAGGCCACGGCCAGCAGCATCACCCGGGATCCCCCGTCCTGCCGGCGGCGCGCACCAGGCGCGCCGACCACCACCGGCCCACGGCCACCAGCGCGATCCCCGCGGCCACGCTCATGGTCCCGGCGGCGCCGTCTGCGGCCACCGCGATCGCATCCACGCCGATCGCGGTGCTCAGCAGCAGACTCACCAGGGGCAACCAGGCGAGCAGGCGCGCCGTCGCCGCCGGACCCGCGAGCGCGCGGCGGCGCTCGGCGGCCGCCGACTCCGCCTCGGCCACGCCGGCGGCACACTCACGCAGCACGTCCGCAACGGGCACCCCACAGGAATCCGCGAGCCGGCATGCGACGATCGCCGCGTCCGTGGCCGGACGGCCGGCACGCTCCAGGAGCACGGCCGGCACCGAACCGTCACGGCCGCCCCGGGCATCACGACCATCGCCGGCGTCGCTGAGGTCCGGGTCCTCCCCACGCGCCACGCCCAGGGCCCGCCGCCAGGCCGGCTCAGGCGCCTCCCCGGCCTCGATCGCGCTCGCGACGGCGACGCACACCTGACCGAAGCCGCGATCGCTCCCGCCCGCATTCCGCCGCCGGGACACCGATGCACGCGCCCACGCCACCACGGCCGGGGCAAGGAGGACGCGGGAGGAACCGGGCGAGCCTCGTGACCGATGCGACAGTGCCGGCCCGAGCAGCAGCGCGAGGGTGCGCCAGTCCGTCAGCACGCAGGCCGCCGTCCCGCACAGCACGGCGACGATCCCCCACCCCGTCACCGATGAGCCCCTTCCAACCGGCGCGCCAAGCGCTCCCACGCGTGGTCCGGTTCGAGGTCGCCACCCACCCGGCGCATGGCCAACGGCGCCACGAGCGAGCCCGAGTCCAGCGCGAGGACCGCGATCTGGGAGACCACACGCCGTCCGGCCTGCCGGGTCAGATGCACAACGGCATCGATCGCGCTGACCGCCTGGACCGCGGTCGCCTGAGCATCCATCCCGGCCAGCGACGCGAGCGCGATCAGCCGCGCGGGCACGTCGGCGGCGGCGTTCGCGTGCACCGTGGCCATCCCGCCGTCGTGCCCGGTGTTCAGCGCCATCAGGACCTCACGCACCTCGGCTCCCCGGCATTCCCCGAGTACCAATCGGTCGGGACGCATCCGCAGCGCGGCCCGCACCAGGTCAGCGAGGCTGATCTCACCGGCACCCTGCACGTTCGCGGCCCGCGCCTGCAGGTGCACCACGTGCGGGTGCACGGGCGCGAGCTCGCGCGCCTCCTCGATGCACACGAGACGTTCCCCGGTGCCCGCGCGCCCCAGCATCGCGGCAAGCAGCGTCGTCTTCCCGCTGCCCGTCGCGCCACTGATCAGCACGTTCGCGCGCGCGTCCACCAGTGCCAACAGCACCGCCATCCCCTGCCTACCGGTCCCACCGCCGGCCTGCCAGGCCGCCAGGTCCACCGCCTGCACGCGATGGCGCCGCAGCGAGATGCACGCGCCCGTCGCAGCGAGCGGCGCGAGCACGGCGTGCAGCCGCGTGCCGTCCGGCAATCTCCCGTCCGCGATCGGTGCGGCATCGTCCAGCCGCTTGCCGGCCGCCGCCGCGAGCCGCCGCGCCAGCCCGCGCACATCCTGGATCACTACCCCGGTCCGCTGCAGGCCGTTCCCGCGGTCCACCCACACCGCACCGTCGCCGTTCACCAGCACGTCGGTGACGGTGCCGTCGAGCCAGAGGTCCTCCAGCGCCGGCCCGGTGCCCCGCTGATCGGCGATGGCCCCCGCCACCGCACGCTGGATGGCGCCGGTGCCGAGCGCGGGTGCCGTGGCCGCCAGCTCCTCGAGGAGCTGCGCCGGATGCCCGGGCCCAGTGGCGGCGAGTCGACGGCGCAACGCAACGCCCCCCGTGGGGTCACCACGCTCCGGCGAACCGGAGGAGCCGGCATCGCGGGACGTGTTCCCGTGGGCGCCCTCCCGCCTGTGCTCCGAACGCCCCCACCTCACCACGAGGCCCCCGGGTCCGCCGGAGCTCCCACCCCGGTTGCGGGGAGGAGCCCGAGTCGACCTGCGATGCCGGTGATCGCGCGCTGCAGTGCCCGCCCCGCACGCGGTGGGAACCCCGCGGCCACGTCGCGCCGGATCGACCGGCAGTCCGGCACCCGACCCACCAGAGGCAGTCCAGCGGCTCGTGCGAGGGCGTCCGGGCCGCGGGCTCCCGCGCCCTCGCGCACGAGCAGCCCCAGCGCCGGGTGCGCATCCGTTCCCGGCCCCGGGCGTGCCGCCGACACCGCGAGCAGCCCACGCAGGCACGCCTGGGAGAGCGCGTCCCTGCCGATCATCACCAGGAGCTCGTCGCATCGTGGGACGAGGTGTGCGAAGAGCACCGATCCCGCGGGCGGCAGGTCCACCACCATGGTGCCCGCCCCCGACTCCAGGGCGGTGAGCACAGCCTCGACCTGAGCCACGCCCGGTGCGCCTCGCTCATCCGCGCCGAGCACCCCCAGTCCCCGCCAGGTCGGGAGCGCGTGGGCGAGCGCGGGGCGGAACGGTCCGTCGGCGTAGGGAAGGTCCGCCCATCGCGGACCAGGCACGCCGCGGATCCCCAGCAGAGCATCCGCGCGGCCGTCGACCTCCACCAGGAGGCACGGGCCACGACCTGCGGCCGCTGCCCGCTGGGCGAGAAAGGCCGCGGTCACCGACGAACCGAGTCCGCCGCGCACGCCCGCTACGCCCACGACCCGTGCCCGACTCCCGCCCATGCCATTGCCTCCTGCTCCCCGGGGGCCGCCGTGGCGGCCGGTGGCCGCCGCGCGCTGCCGCCGCGAGAGACATCCTCCCCGCGGACGCCCTGGGGCGAGGAGTCCTGCCGCGGGCCTTGTGGACAACCGCCTGCACGGCCGGTGATCGGGCACCCTGTGGACAGGCACGAACCCAGGCAGCGCCCGCCACGGCGGCATACTGGAGGGGTCGAGCGAGAGTGAGGGCACGTGTCAGAGCAGCCAGCCACGCCCCCCGGGGAGCACCACGAGCACGGGGAGCACACCGAGCACGGGGAGCGCACCGAGCACGGGGAAGCTGGGGAGCACCCGGACGCCGGGCCGAGCGCCTTGACCCCGCCGGTGCCTCCGCGGTCCCGCGCCCGGCGGCACGCACTCGGCCTGATCCTCGCGATCCTCCTGTCCCCCGCGATGCTGCACCTGTTGACCAGCGGCGCGCTCTCGGTGATCGACGGGAACCGGGGTGCGGGGCTCGCGGCGTTCGTCGCCGCAGGCCTGGTTGCCGCAGGGCTCGCCTGGACGGCGCGTGTCAGCGCCGTCGGACCGGCTGTGGCGGGCAGCGTGTGGATCCTCACGAGCCTCGCCCTGGAGATCGGGGTCCTCTCCCCGGTGGTGCTCGCGAACCTCCTGTTCGTGGACCTGACCACGAACAACCCGACCGGCGCGGCGCTCCTGTCCGGCGCCACCTGGTTGGTGCTCGTGGGTGGCTCCGGGCTCGCGGGCCTCGCCCTGATCGCGGGAGCCATGGCGGCATCCAACGCCCGCGCCCGCGGGATCCGTGCCGAACGGCGCGAGGCGGACACCATCAGCGCCGGCGACACCCGCACACCACCCCGGCACCGGATCGGCGCCCACGTCAGCGCCGTCCTGATCGGTGCCCTCGGCAGTGCCACGGCCGTGGTCGCAGCCTCGGGGATCGCCCACCACGTGGTCGGTCCGCCGGAACGCTCGGTGCTCGCCGCCCCCGGGACCATCGCCGCCACCATCCTGGTGATCGTGCTGATCCTGGCCACCGGCTCGACCGGCGCCCTCTCCAGCCTCGGCCAGGCCAGCGGCGCCGTGGTCTGGGCCGTGGCAGCCGTCGCCACCACGACGGCCGGCTCCGCCGATCACTTCTGGGCCGTGATCGAGGCGATCCTCTCCCCGATCACGGCGATGCCCGATATTGCCCCCGATCGCCTCGACATCGCCGGAGCCTGCATCCTGGTGGCGCTCGCCATGGCGGGTGGCGCGCTGGGCACGCACGGCGCGCGCCGCGAGGGTCGCGCGCTGGAGCGCCACGAGCAGGAACTGCTACGCACCTGACGGGGTGTCACGGCACCAGTTCGCTGATTCCCGGCGCGCATCACCTCCAACCTCGCCTCGCTCACGTACGGTGAGTGCCGACCAGGGAGGACACCATGACGACTTCTGACTACGACGGCGAGGACGGCCAGACACCCTCGAGCGGCGGTTCGCACTCGGCTCCCCGCCCCATTCCCCCGATCCTCAGTTCCGACGACGACCCGACCCCTCGCACCGGCGACTCCGGCTCGCCCGACGACGCGAGCGAGCCGGAGTCATCCTCGGCCGCTCCCAGCGCCGAGGCCTCGAGCGGCGAGCCTTCCCAGGACACCGCGGGTGCGCAGGGGACCGGAGACGCCGAGCACGCCCCCGAGGCGGTGACCGCCGCAGGGCCCGCCGCAGCACAGCCGGTCCCGGCCGAGCGCAGCCCGCGGTTCTTCGGGGCTCCCCCCTCCCAGCCCACACAGCAGGCCCAGCCCGCACCCGAGGCGGACGGCCAGAGCGCCGGCGACGCGGCGCCGTCCGCGCCGCAGGCGCCCTCCCGCCTGAGCGCATTCGGCGCAGCCCGCTCCGCCTCGCAGCCGCAGGAGTCGGGCTCGACCCTCGGCAGCAGCAGCGATCCCGCCGCCACCCAGGCATGGGCGGGCGCCCCGCTCCCGGCACCGCAGGACGAGACGTCCGGGCAGGCCCAGCCGGGAGAGTCCTCCCCCACCGCCGAGGACCCCATGACGGTCGGTCCCACCAAGCCCACCACGGCAGGCCTCGGCGCTCGCACCGCCTCCATGCCCACGGTCGGGGGCGCCGCCGGCGCCGGCGCGGCTGCCACCGCTCCCGCGGAGCCGCAGCCCGAGCGCGCGGCGCTGGAGGAGGACTCCTGGCTGGAGGGCCCCCGCTCCCGGGTGGCGGCGCACATCTGGGGCACCGTTGTGACGCTGATCCTGGTTCCGATCACCTGGCTGTTGCTGACCGATGGCGTGCTTCGCACCTACTACAGCCTCGCCGACGGCGCGTCCTCCCCGAACATGGCCGGCGTCCTCAGCCTCGCCGGTGGCCTGATCGGGCTGCTGGTCCTCGCGCTGATCGCCCGCGCCTCCAGCATCGGCGGCTGGGTCTGGGGCGGTGTGCTGGCCGCGTGGGGCGTGGTGCCCCTGGTGGTGCCGGTCCAGTTCGCGGACTGGATCAGCGCCGTGCACGGGCCGCTCACCTCCCTGCACCAGGACTTCGGCCAGAACGTGCACGACTACATCCTGGTCTCCGGGCGCTCCGGGCTGCTTCTGGTGCTGGGCGTGGTGATCATGTTGTTCGCTCTCGTCTCCCACACCGCCCGGCGCAGCGGCCGGGAGGAGGGCCGGCTGAAGGAGGCGCTCGCGCAGCGCGATCGCATGCGCTGATCCCTCGAACCGGAGGGCCGGTGCACCCCAACGGGGCGCGCCGGCCCTCTCGCCACTAGTGTGGGACCCGTCACATCACCGCCACCGCAGACGGAGATCACATGAGCGACGCGACCGAACCCACGCTGGAGAACCTCCTCCACGAGAACCGCAGTTTCCCCCCGAGCGCCGAGTTCGCGGCGCAGGCCAACGTCGATGCCGGCGAGTACGACCGCGCCGCGGCCGACCGCCTGGGCTTCTGGGCCGAGCAGGCGCGCGAGCTCCTGGACTGGCAGACGCCGTTCACCACGGTGCTGGACGATTCCGCCGCACCCCGCTACGGCTGGTTCCCCGACGGCCGACTCAACGCCGCCCACAACGCCGTGGACCGCCACGTCGCCGCCGGCAACGGGGACCGGGTCGCGATCCTGTGGGAGGGCGAGGACGGGGAGTCCCGCCGCATCACCTACGCCGAGTTGGCCGACGACGTGGCCCGGGCGGCCAACGCCCTCACCTCCCTGGGGGTCGGCACCGGCGACCGGGTGGCGATCTACCTGCCGATGGTCCCCGAGGCGATCGTCGCGCTGCTGGCGTGCGCCCGGATCGGCGCCCCGCACTCGGTGGTCTTCGGCGGGTTCAGCGCGGATGCGCTGCACAGCCGCATCATCGACGCCGAGGCGAAGGCCGTCATCACCGCGGACGGTGGGTACCGCCGGGGCAGCGCGAGCCCGCTGAAGCCCGCCGTGGACGCCGCCCTGGCCAAGGGTGGCACCGCCGTCGAGCACGTGCTCGTGGTGCAACGCACCGGCGGCGAGGTGGAGTGGGTCGAGGGCCGGGACGTGTGGTGGCACGACGTGGTGCCGCAGGCCTCCACCGAGCACGAGCCGGTGTGGGTGGACGCGGAGCACCCCCTGTTCATCCTCTACACCTCCGGCACCACCGGGAAGCCGAAGGGCATCTTCCACACCACCGGCGGATACCTCACCCAGACCGCCTACACCCACCGGGCGGTCTTCGACCTCAAGCCCGAGACGGACGTGTACTGGTGCACGGCGGACATCGGGTGGATCACCGGGCACAGCTACGTGGTCTACGGGCCGCTGGTCAACGGCGCCACCCAGGTGGTCTACGAGGGCACCCCGGACACCCCGCACAAGGGCCGGTGGTGGGAGATCGTGCAGAAGTACGGCGTCACGATCCTGTACACGGCGCCCACGGCGATCCGCACCTGCATGAAGTGGGGTGAGGACATCCCCGCCAAGTTCGACCTCTCGAGCCTGCGGGTGCTCGGCAGCGTGGGCGAGCCGATCAACCCCGAGGCCTGGATGTGGTACCGCCGGGTGATCGGCGGGGACACCGCGCCGATCGTGGACACGTGGTGGCAGACCGAGACCGGCGCGATCATGATCTCCCCGCTGCCGGGCGTCACCGCAGCCAAGCCGGGGTCGGCGCAGGTGCCGCTGCCGGGCATCGTGGCGAAGGTCCTGGACGACGCCGGGCAACCGGTCGGCCCCGGTCAGGGCGGCTACCTCGCCCTGACCGAGCCGTGGCCGTCCATGCTGCGCGGGATCTGGGGGGACGAGAAGCGGTTCGCGCAGACCTACTGGTCCCGGTTCCCCGGCACCTACTTCGCCGGGGACGGTGCGAAGTACGACGAGGACGGTGACGTCTGGCTGCTGGGCCGGGTGGACGACGTCATGAACGTCTCCGGACACCGCCTGTCCACCACGGAGATCGAGTCCGCCCTGGTCTCCCACCCCTGGGTCGCGGAGGCCGCGGTGGTGGGCGCCAGCGACGAGACCACCGGTCAGGCCGTGGTGGCATTCGTGATCCTGCGCGGCGGGGACGAGGTCACCGACCTGCCCGAGGACGGCGAGGCGGTCGTGCAGACGCTGCGAGGGCACGTGGGGCAGGCGATCGGTCCGATCGCGAAGCCCCGTTCGATCCTCGTGGTCAACGAGCTGCCGAAGACCCGCTCGGGCAAGATCATGCGCCGCCTGCTGCGGGACGTGGCGGAGAACCGGGAGGTCGGGGACGTCACGACCCTGGCGGACTCCGGTGTGATGTCGCTGATCCAGCAGGGCCTGAAGAAGGACTGACCCCGCGCCGTTCCCCGCGGGCGAGGTGTGGCGTCACGCCTCGCCTGCGGTCGGCCCGAAGGGGCCCTCCCGGAGTGGCTGGGCGTGGGGACCCATCGCAGCGGCGGGTGGGGCGTGGGGCCCGTCCCGGAGTGGCTGGGCGTGGGGCGCGAGGAACGAGCGCCCGGGCAGGACGGGCCCCACGCCCCACCCGCACCCATCCACCTAGGCCTCCGCCGTGGCCTTCCCCGCGGGTGAGGCCGCCAGCAGCACGCAGCCCGAGAGGGCCACCGTCATCGCGATCACCAGGGCCAGCCCCCAGCCGGCGCGGACCTCGTCGCCGAGCATGGAGATGCCCACCGCGGAGGGGATCACCACCTCCAGCACCGAGACGATCGCGGCGGCGATGGCCACGCTGCCCTTCTCCAGGGCACGGATGTTCCCCACGACCCCGACGGCGCCGCCCACCAGCACGATGATGGCCACGGGGTGGAAGATCACCCGCAGCAGGCTGCCGTCGGTCTCCGCGGCGCGCGCCCCGATCGCCACGAGCGAGAACCCGAGGCCGGACAGGGTCGCCATCACCCACGCGGGCGCCCTGAGGTAGGCCACGGCGGTGATGGCCCCGAGCACCAGGGCGATGATCACCAGGACCATCACGAACCGCCCGCCGGGCCCCGTGGGGTGCTCCCGGCCGGCGGCGCCGGCCACCACCACGAGGCCCACGAGCACGATCCCGGCGCCGACCATGTCCACCGTGCGCAGGCTGACCGGCAGCACCCGGGGTGCGCCGAGCACGGAGATCACCACGGCGGCCGCGATGATCGTCTGCACCAGGAACAGTGGCGCCCGGTCGTAGGCGACCAGGGAGACCAGGAAGGCCGCGCCGTCGACCACCAACCCGATGAGCACCAGCGGCTGGGTGAACGTGTTCAGGCCCTGCGCCTTGGAGGCCCCGACCGCCTGCAGCAGGGTGGCGACGCCGTAGAGCACGCACGCCACCAGGGCGAGGAGCAGGCCCCAGATCACGAGCGCGGGTAGCTGTACTCGGCGGCGTGATCGAAGAAGCGTCCGATCACCGGGATCTCGGTGACGCCCTCGGCGTCCGCCATCACCAGCAGTTGGGCCGTGACGAACTCGGGGGCGTCCACCATGAGCCACCTGGCCGTCCAGGTCGGGTCGTACTTCTCGTTGAAGGTGGCGAGGGTCTCCATCTGGGTGCCCTTGGAGAAGCGCTGCAGCAGCGGCTTGACGAGGCTGTCCAATCGGCTGCTGCTCTCGCCCTTGAGCACCCCGCGCATCACGGCGAAGTTCAGACCCAGGCCCCGCACGCCGTCGCCGGTGCCGATGCCGTGGGGTCCGCCCGCATCACCCAGCTGGGCGATGGTCTGGGCGATCGTGAAGTCGATGAGCCCGTTGGGCAGGTCCGCCACGTCCAGGCGGCGGCGCATCACGTCCAGCGACCAACCGTCGATGTCGCGGGCGGGCACCCACTGGATGAAGGCATCCACCCGTCCCTCGGCGTTGCGGGTGACCGAGAGCCACAGGCCCTCATCGCTCGGGTCCAGCAGCCGCGAGAGCGTCATGGAGAACCCCCGCTCGGACTCCCCCCGGCGGGACTCCTCGGCCATCTGGCGCACCTGGTCCGCGAGCTCGGGCTCCAGGTGTGCCGGGTCGTGGAACGTGGTCGTGTACCCGGCGCGCTCCACCCGGGAGACCGCGTGGCGCAGGGACTTCTTGGACTTGCCGGTGAGGGTGAACTGCGAGCAGTCGACCGTGGCCTCGTCCCCGAGGTAGATCGACCGCAGCCCGCTCGCCTCGTAGATCGGGCGCCAGGCGTCGGTGCCGGCCACCACGCACAGGGACCACCCGAAGCCCTCGGCGTAGGCCACGAAGGCCTCCCAGACCTCCTCGCGTTCCGCCACTGGCCCGATCGGATCGGGTGAGACGAGGCACACGCCGCTGCGCGTGGAGTAGGCGACGACCGAGTCGCCGACGAAGAAGTAGTCCTTGTCATCGCGCAGCGCGAAGTAGTCCAGGGTGCCGCCCCCGTGGCGGGCCACGATCCCCCGGGCGCGCTCACGGTCGCGCAGATGATCGGCGGGGCTGAGGCGCACCGGACGGCGCGGGGCCAGGAGCACCCAGACCAGCGTGATGAGGAAGGCGATGAACGCCACGACCTCCAGGGTCCGCATCACTCTGAGTGCGCGCTCGTCCACGATCGTGTCCGCGACGTCGTCCGTCAGCACGTAGATGACGATCGCGATGGCGAGCAGCACCGCGAGCGCGATGGCGGTGTAGCCGATCAGGCGGCGCGCGGTGGCCGCCGGTACGTGCACCGTGAAGGCCCCGCGCGCCCAGATCAGCCAGATCGCGCCGGCGAGCGGCAGCACCCCCCACAGGGTGCTGTAGCCCGGGGAGATGTGCAGCACCACCGAGACCAGCAGCGCCGCCACGGCCCCCCACAGCGCGATCCGGTGCCCGTTGCGCAGGCCGCGCGAGGCACCGAGCAACAGGATCGCGGCGACGGCGAAACTGAACCGGGCGCTGGTCTCCCCCAGCCACGGGAATACCTCGTACAACAACCCGAAGTGGCCCCAGAGGTGGCGCTGCAGCGCCGAGAGCATCATGAGGACCGCCAGCACCACGGTGACGCGAGAGGCGATGTTGCGCTTGGCCTGGTCACGCCGTCGGCTGCTGGTGCGGGTGGCGGTGGAGGGCGGCAGGAGGAGAGAACGGTCGTCCTCGGGGGGCATCGACGTCACCCGGCCGATCCTATCGGCGAGGGGCCCGTCGGCTTCTTCGGGCGTGGCGGGGACGCCCGCGATAGCCTCGCCGGGTGAGTGTCGATTCCTTGTCCCTGCAGGTCCCCGGCGAGTGGGAGCACCGGTTCGTGGCCGCGAACGGGTGCCGGTTCCATGTTGCCCAGGCGGGCGACGCGGACGCTCCCCTGGTCCTGCTCCTGCACGGGTTCCCGCAGACCTGGTACGCCTGGCGTCATCAGATCCCGGCGGTGGCAGCCGCGGGCTATCGGGTGGTCGCCATGGACCTGCGCGGGTTCGGCCTCTCCGACCGCCCACCCCGGGGCCATGACACCTTCTCCCTCGCGGACGACGTGGCCGGGGTGATCCGCGCCCTGGGGCACAGCCAGGCGGTGGTCATCGGTCACGGGTACGGCGGCCAGATCGCCTGGGCCCTCCCCGCGCTGTTCCCCGACCAGGTGCGCGCGATCGGGGTGCTCTCCGCCCCGCACCCGATCGGGTTGCGCTCGCGCCGGGTGGTGCCCGTGGGCACCCTTGCGGCGTTGGCGTTCGCCCAGGTGCCCTGGTTCCCCGAGCAGCGGCTGCGCCGCGACTGGGTCCCGGCCCTGTTGACGGCGTGGGGCGCACCCGGGTGGGAGTGCGACGCCGTGGACCACTACGTCGACGCCGCGCGGCTGCCGGCGGCGGCCCACCACATCCTGGAGCAGGCCCGCTGGCAGGTGCGCTCCTCCTCCCGGCCTGCCGGCAGGCGCCTCCTGGCGGAGCTGAAGGCTCCCGTGCGGGTGCCGGTGCTGGCGCTGCACGGCACCGCCGACCGGGCGCTGGCCCCCGCCTCCCGGCGCCACGACTCCCAGTACGTGGCCGGGGAGTACGCCCAGCACCTGATCGCCGGGGCGGGGCACTTCCTGCCCGAGGAGGCGCCCGACGCCGTCACCCGCCAGGTACTCGGCCTGCTGCGATCCCTCGACTGAGAACGCAGCCCGCCCTCGCTCAGGCCCTCACGCGGGGGCCGAGGTCGCAGCGGACGGGCACAGGTCCCGCACCGGGCACTCGGCACAGGCCGGGCGGCGCGCGTGGCAGACCCGGCGCCCGTGCCAGATCAAGCGGTGGCAGGTGACCACCCACTCCTCGCGCGGGAGGAGCGCGGTGAGGTCACGCTCGACCTTGACCGCATCCTGCTGTGTGGTCCACCCGAAGCGGCGGGCGAGCCGGCCCACGTGGGTGTCGACCGTGATCCCGGGGACACCGAACGCGTTCCCGAGCACCACGTTCGCGGTCTTGCGCCCGACCCCCGGCAGGGAGACCAGGGCCTGGAGATCTGCCGGCACCACGCCGTCGCGCTGAGCCAAGGCCGCACCGAGGCCGAGCAGCGAACGCGACTTGGCACGGAAGAACCCGAGCGGGCGCAGGATCTCCTGGAGGTCCGCCTCTCTCGCCCCTGCGAGCGCCGCGGCATCCGGGTAGCGCCGGAAGAGCTCCGGGGTGACCTGGTTGACTCGGACGTCCGTGGTCTGCGCGGACAACACGGTGGCCACCAGCAACTCGTACGGCGAGGTGAAGTCCAACTCGCAGTGCGCGTCGGGGTAGGCCTCCGCCAGCGCGCGCATCATGGCGCTCACCGGCGCCGGGCCCCGCCCCAGGACGTGGGCGGACGGGGAGTGGTCAGGTGTCACCTCGTCACCGTACCCACGCCGAGTGATGTGAGGTGGCACACTTGCTCCACCGACAAAGGGAGGTAGCCACTGTGTCCGAGGAAGTCGTCCGCACCGTACCGCTGTTCGCCGATCTCGACGAGGAGACGTTCCGCGTGGTGCGCGGGCACATGGTCACCACCAACGTGCGCCGCGGGGAGATCCTGTTCCGGGAGAACGAGCCGGGTGACCGCTTCTGGGTCATCACGGCGGGAAAGGTGAAGCTCGGGCACACCGCCCCGGACGGACGCGAGAGCCTGCTGGCCGTCCTGGGACCGGGTGAGATCGTCGGCGAACTGTCCGTGTACGACCCGGGTCCCCGGACGGCCACGGCGACCGTGCTGGCGCCCTCCACGTTCCTGGAGTTGGAGCACAGTCAGTTCGTGCGACTGCTGGACTCCCACCCCGCGCTGGCCCACCAGTTGCTGCGCTCCCTGGCGCAGCGGCTGCGCAAGACCAACACGGCACTGGCGGATCTGGTCTTCTCCGACGTGCCCGGTCGCGTGGCCAAGGCCCTCCTGGACCTCGCCCAGCGATTCGGCCGCCCGGCCGGCGCCGGGATCCGCGTGGCCCACGACCTCACGCAGGAGGAACTGGCTCAACTCGTGGGCGCCTCGCGCGAGACGGTGAACAAGTCGCTGGCGGAGTTCTCCAGCCGTGGCTGGATCCAGGTGGACGGGCGCGCGGTGATCCTGCTGGACATCCAGCGACTGGAGCGACGGTCCCGCTGAGAGAGCCCCTCAGCGCCTCCTGGCAATGACCTCGACCTCGACCGGGGAGTCCAGGGGGAGCACGCTCACGCCCACCGCGGAGCGGGCATGCGGGGTGCCGAAGACCGCACCGAACAGTTCGCTCGCTCCATTGGCCACCGCCGGCTGACCGGTGAAGGCGGGATCGGAGGCCACGAACACCACGGTCTTGACGATCTCCGCGATGGCGTCCAGACCACCGGCCTGCGCGGCGATGGCCGCGAGCGCGTTCAGGCCAGCGGTGCGCGCCAGGAGCGCCGCGTCCTCGGGCGGGACGAGGCTCGCTCCGGTGCCGACCTTCCCGGTGGCCAGGAGCGCGCCGTCGCGCAGCGGCAACTGACCCGAGGAGTAGATGAGGTCACCGGCGCTGACGGCGGGGACGTACGCGGCCACGGGGGCGGCGACCGGCGGCAGGGCGAGGCCGAGCTCGGCCAGGCGCAGCGAGGGCGTGGACTCGGCGCCCATCACCGCTCCCCGGAGGGGCGCTTGAGATAGGCCACGAGGCCGTTGCCACCGGGTCCGGGGACCACCTGGACGAGCTCCCACCCGTCGGCGCCCCACTGGTCGAGGATCTGCTTGGTGCTGTGCACGATCAACGGGATCGTGGCGTACTCCCAGGTCGTCATGGTCCGAGCCTAGTGGGGCGCGCAGCACCCCTTCCAGGGCTGCTCTCACACAATCCCCACACCTGCGGCCCTCCCCAGCGCCGTTGTTGTCAGGGTCCGCCCGTAGTCTTGAACAATGGAATCGCCACGCCCGACCCGTCGCCATGAGGTGAACGTCTTCCAGGCCCTGGCGCTGCTGCTCGCCTTCCTGCTGCTCGCCGTCACCGGCGGCGTACTGACCGCGGGCCTGCTGATGCCGGCTGTGGCCGCCGTGGGAAGCGTCTCCGGGGCCGCCCAGCAGTTGTTCGACGACCTGCCCACCGAGGTCGAGATCGCACCTCCCTCGGAGCGTTCGGTGATCCTCGCCGCTGACGGCAGCACCCTGGCGACGTTCTACAGCGAGAACCGCGTGGTCGTGCCGCTGGAGGAGATCTCGCCGATGATGCAGGCGGCGGTGATCGCCACGGAGGACGAGCGGTTCTACGACCACGCCGGTGTGGACACCCAGGGCCTCATGCGCGCGCTGTTCCGCACCCTTCAGGGCGACACCCAGGGCGCCTCGACCCTGACCCAGCAGTACATCAAGAACGTGCTGATCGAGGAGGGCCGCCAGACCGGCGACGAGGAGGCCATCGAGGCCGCCCAGGAGGCGGACGGCGCCGAGGGCATCAACCGCAAGTTGCGGGAGATGAAACTCGCGATCTCCCTGGAGAAGGAGTACTCCAAGGACCAGATCCTCGAGGGCTACCTCAATATTGCCCAGTTCGCCGTGGGCACCTTCGGGGTGGAGACCGCGGCGAACTACTACTTCAACAAGTCCGCCGCTGAGTTGAACGCCGGCGAGGCCGCGCTGATCGCCGGGGTCACGAAGAGCCCCACCCTGTACGACCCGACGCGTGCGAGCGACGAGGAATACACGACGGCGACCAACCGTCGCGACACCGTGCTCACCCAGATGCACGATCAGGGCTACATCACCGACGCTGAGTACGACGAGGCGATCAACACGCCGGTGGCGGACATGCTGGATGTGACCCGCACGACCCAGGGGTGCGCCACCGCCGGGATCAGCGCCTACTTCTGCCAGTACGTGACCGCGTCGCTGGTGAACGACGGCTACCTCGGGGAGACCGAGGAGGAATCACGTCAGGCCCTGCAGCGCGGTGGTCTGACGATCACCACCACGATCGACCTGGAGCGGCAGCGTCAGGCCTATGAGTCGCTGGTCTCCCAGATCCCCACGAACGACCCGACCTACAACTCCTCGGTCTCGGGTGTGTACGGCGTCTCGGGTGCCATCAGCTCGGTGGAGCCCGGCACCGGGAACGTCGAGGCCATGGTGCAGAACACCACCTACGGCGAGGCGACGGAGGAGGACCCGCGCGCCACCACCGTGAACTTCAACGTGGACCGCGCCTACGGGGGCGGTGACGGTTTCCAGACGGGTTCTACCTTCAAGGCGTTCGTCCTGACGCAGTGGCTCATCGACGGGCACTCGCTCGCCGAGACGGTGGACGCCACCAACGGGCAGACCTTCCCGTTCGAGAGCTGGAACATCTCCTGCTCGCCGAGCTCCGCGAGCGACTACGAGCCGAAGAACCTCGAGGGCGCGGGCGGCTCGAACATGACGGTCCTGGAGGCCACGCGGCAGTCGGTGAACACCGCCTACGCGTACATGGAGAACCAGATGGACCTGTGCGACCTGCGCGAGACGACCTCGAAGATGGGCGTGCACGTGGGTACCGGCACGATCAACCCCGACCTGCTGCCCGAGGGCAGCCCGGCGCGGGCCCTGTACGAGGAGCAGGCGGGCGAGGACATCCTCGCGGTCCCCTCGATGGTGCTGGGATCCAACACCATCGCCCCGCTGACCATGGCCGCGGCGTTCGCGACCTACGCGAACGAGGGCGTCTACTGCGAGCCGCGTGCGATCACCGCGATCCAGGACCGCGACGGGAACGAGATCGAGGTTCCCGAGCCGCAGTGCGAGCGGGCCCTGTCCGAGGAGATCACGGCAGGCGTCAACTACGCCCTGCAGGAGGTGGTCTCCCCCGGCGCCACCGGTGCGGCCGCCCAGATCGACCGCCCCGTGGGGGGAAAGACCGGGACCGCGAACGACGACATGCACGCCTGGTTCGTCGGCTACACCCCGCAGTTGTCCACCGCGGTGTGGGTGGGGCACAGCGAGGGCAATATCAGCATGTTCAACACCGTGATCAACGGCATCTTCTACTCCCAGGTCTACGGCGGTCGCCTGCCGGCACCGATCTGGGCGTCCTACATGAGCCAGGCGCTCGCGGGCGAGCCCGCGCAGGGCTTTGCCGAGGCGGACCGCGAGCAGGTCTACGGGGAGGAACTGCCGGTGCCGAACGTGCGAGGCAAGAACCTCGCGAACGCGACCGCCATCCTCGAGCAGGCCGGCTTCCGGGTGCAGATCGGGAGCAACAGGTACGGATCGATGCCCGTGGGGCTCGTCGAGGCGTACTCGCCCAGCGGCATCTCCACCCGGAACTCGACGATCACGATCTACCCGAGCGCCGGTCCCGCTCCGGCGCCCGAGCCCGAGCCCGAGCCCGAGCCCAGCGAGGACGAGGGTGGCGACGACGACGGCGGGGACGATGACGGCGGCGGGGACGGCGACGGCGACGGCGATGACTGACGCGGTCCCCCCGGGCTCGAGAGGCTCCGGCACGGGACGGTTGGCGGCCGCGACGGCGGGCGCCGTGGCGCTGGCGGGAGCCGCCGCCGCGTGGTCGCTGATCGAGGCACGCTGGTACACCGTGCGGCGCGCCCGGGTGCCGGTGCTCCAGCCCGGGAGCGAACCGCTGCGGATGCTGCACATCTCCGACCTGCACCTCACACCCACCCAGCGCGACAAGGTCGCCTTCGTGCGGGACCTGGACTCCTGGAACCCGGACCTGGTGGTCAACACGGGCGACAACATGGCGCATCGCGACGCCCTGCCCACCGTGCTGCGCGCCATCGAGCCGCTGCTCGCCCACCCCGGTGCGTTCGTCATGGGCTCGAACGACTACCTCGCGCCCGAACCGAAGAGCTGGGCGCGCTATCTGCGTGCGGATCCCCGCGATGCGGATGCGGTGCCGCAGAGCGAACAGATCGACCGGCCCGACCTGATGGAGGACCCCTCACGTCGGTTGCCGACCGAGCACCTGGCCTCCGCGATGACCGACGCCGGCTGGCGGGACCTCACCAATCGCCGTGACGCGCTGGTCGTGAAGGACTCCCACTTCGACCTGGTGGGCGTGGACGACCCTCATCTGGACCGGGACGTCTTTCCCGCCCGCGCGCCGCTACCGCGGGGCGCCGTACGCCTCGGGGTGACACATGCGCCCTACCAGCGGATCCTGCAGGCCATGTTCGTGGACGGCGCCTCGCTGGTGCTGGCCGGGCACACCCACGGCGGCCAGCTGGCGCTCCCCGGGTACGGGGCACTCGTGACGAACTGCGACCTGGACACCGCTCGCGCGAAGGGACTCTCCGGCTGGCCCGGTGGCCGCCCGGACGAGCCCGGGAGCGAGGACGGCATGTGGCTGCATGTCAGCGCGGGCCTCGGCACCTCGCCGTACGCCCCGGTGCGGTTTGCGTGCCGCCCGGAGGCCACGCTCCTGGACCTCGTGCCCTCGTCATGAGTCACCTTCTCGCGCTCGCACGCCACCACGGGCACCGACGATTCGAGTTTCTCGCCGTGAGGGGTTAGTCTGGTCCGCGGCCCACACGGGCCACTCGGGGTGTGGCGCAGCTTGGTAGCGCGCTTCGTTCGGGACGAAGAGGTCGCAGGTTCAAATCCTGTCACCCCGACTCAGGGAAAGGCCCGCCGGCGTCAGCCGAGCGGGCCTTCGCTGTGTCGGAGACAGGATGCTGGGAGCCGGAGCGCCCGGCGAGGCACGAGCCGGTCGCGACGGCGGCCCTTCCCTCGCGACCTGCGCCGGGGCGATACTGGGACGACAACGTCATAGGACCGACAAACCCGTCCCGGGAGAACGCCGCACCGCGGCTGCCGTAGGAGCAAACCCTCTCGGAACCTCTCAGGCACCACAACCGGGACGGCTGGTCACTCTGGAGAGCGGCGCCAACGGGGGCGCCCACCGAAGGGGCAAGCCCCGTCGCCGCAGGCGGCAGGGTGAATCTCTCAGGTATCAGCGACAGAGCGGGAGGAACCCTCCACCCTGCGGGGTGCCGGCAGCGAGGAGTTCCACGTGGTCACACTGCCCAGTGTGCTCGACCTGTTCCGCATCGGGATCGGGCCGTCGAGTTCGCACACCGTCGGGCCGATGCGCGCCGCCGCGCAGTTCGTCGACGAGCTCGGCGCGGACTGCGCCCGGGTGGACGCCCTACGCGTGGAACTGTGCGGGTCGCTGGCCGCCACAGGCATCGGCCACGGCACGCTGCCGGCCGTGCTGGTGGGCCTGGAGGGCTGCCGCCCGGAGGAGATCCGCGCCCCAGAGCTCGCCGAGCGACTGGCCCGCATCGAGGAGACCGAACACGTGCGCCTTCCCGGCGGCACCGAGGTCGCGCTGTGCTCCCGGGACATCGTGATGTCGCCGCGCACCCTGCGCCCCCGGCACACGAACGCGCTCACCCTGCGCGCGCTCTCCCAGGGCGAGGTGCTCCTCGAGCGCACCTACTACTCGGTCGGCGGCGGGTTCGTGGTGCGCGACGACGAGACCACCCAGGAGGAGGAGACGACACTCCCGCTGGCCTACTCCAGCGCAGCGGAGTTGTTGGCGTTGTGCGCGCGGGAGCATCTCGGCATCGCCGAGGTGACCTGGCGCAACGAGATATCCCGTCACCCGAGCCGTGACGTGCGGGCGGAGATCCTCGCCATCCGCGACGCCATGGATGAGTGCATCGCCGCCGGGATCTCCCACCCGGGCGAGTTACCGGGAGGCCTGCGCGTGCGCCGTCGGGCGCCCTCCTGGCACGAGCGGTTGCAGGAGGAGGACCCGGAACGCTCCGGCGAGTTCGCGCAGGAGTGGGTGAACCTGGTGGCGCTGGCGGTGAACGAGGAGAACGCGGCGGGCGGCCGCGTGGTCACCGCTCCCACGAACGGGGCCGCCGGGATCATCCCCGCGGTGCTGTACTACGCCGAGCACTACACCCGGGTGGGGCGCAGTTCGGATCGCGACGACATCGCGGTGCCCTTCCTGCTGACGGCCGCGGCGATCGGCGCCCTGTACAAGACCCGCGCCTCCATCTCCGGCGCGGAGGTGGGCTGCCAGGGAGAGGTCGGCTCGGCGTCCTCCATGGCCGCCGGGGCACTGGCGGCGATCCTCGGTGGCACCCCCGAGCAGGTGGAGAACGCCGCCGAGATCGCCATGGAGCACAACCTCGGGCTCACCTGCGACCCCGTGGGGGGTCTGGTGCAGATCCCGTGCATCGAGCGCAACGCGATCGCCGCCGGCAAGGCGATCAACGCGGCGCGCATGGCGATGCGGGGCGACGGCACCCACCGGGTCTCCCTGGACACCGTCATCGAGACGATGCGGCGCACCGGGGAGGACATGAGCGAGAAGTACAAGGAGACGGCGTTGGGCGGCCTCGCGGTGAACGTGGTGGAGTGCTGAGACGGCGATGTCCTCACCCACCCCGCTGACTGCGCCGGCCCCAGGCGGCGCCGTCAGCCGCGCCGGCGGCCCGGCAGGCGGCGACCGGTCTCCGGGTCGTAGCGCCGCTGGTCGTTGACGTAGGCGTAGTACAGGCCGATCAGCAGCCCGCCGCCCACGAAGTTGCCCAGCAGCGCGATCGCGATGTTCCCGAGGGCCGGCAGGATCTCCAGCCCACCCTGCAGCCCGATGATCGAGAACAGCACCGTATTGGCCACGGAGTGCTCGAAGCCGAGGAAGGCGAAGATGAACACCGAGACGATCATCACCAGGGACTTGGTGAGGTCGTCCTTGATGAGGCCGTTGTAGACCAGCAGCATCGCCAGGTTGATCATGAAGTTGCACAGGATGGCGCGCACGAACAGGTCGCCCCACCCGGCCGCCCCCTCGCCGAGGTAGGAGATCTTGTGCTCGACGGCGTGCTCCATCTGGGTGCCGACCTCGCCGTCGGCGAGGGTGGAGAAGCGCAGCAGGACGGCGATCAGCAGGCCGCCGAGCAGGTTGCCCAGGTAGCACAGGCCCAGGATCCGCAGGGACTTCGACCAGGTGGTCTGTTTGTAGTACGCCCCGATCGTGATGATCATCATGTTCGAGGTGAGCAGCTCGGACTTGGAGTAGTAGATGAACACCAGGGCCCACCCGAACACCAGCGAGCCGACGATGCGGCCGATGTCCACCAGGGCGCCCACATCGCCGTCGGCGGAGGAGAACGCGGCCAGCACGGAGAAGTAGGCCACGTACATCAGGCCGATGATGAGCCCGGCCATGAGCGCGCGCATCAGGTAGCGGCGCGCGAGGTCCCCGCTCATCGCGGTCTTGGTCTCCAACGCCTCCAGCACCGTGGAGATGAACTGCTTCCCGGGGAAGAGCGCCGCCAGATCCGCCATGCTTCCAGCATTCCACCTCGGCGCCGAGCAGTCCTGGGACGTCCATACCATGGAGGGGTGTCCTCGCTCACGAACCGTGCCGCCCTACCCACCCGGAGCCTGCGGCGGCTGACCGCCGCGCTGGCGACCGCCCTGGTCCTCCTCGTCGCGGGCCCGGTCACCGTGCCGGCCCACGCCCACGACTCCCTCGTGGGCTCCTCCCCCACCGACGGCGACGTGCTCACCCAGAACCCCGGGACCGCGGTGCTCACCTTCACCGGGGAGATCCAGGAGATCGGCACCGCGATCGAGATCGTCGGCCCGAGCGGGGACGTGGCGGGCGAGCCGAAGATCTCCGGGCGGGACGTGAGGGTCCCGATCGCCGCGGACGCCCCCTCCGGGGACTACCTCATCACCTGGCGGGTGACCTCCTCCGACGGGCACCCGATCGACGGCGAGATCCCGTTCGCGATGGACCTCCCGGACGCGTCGGCCAGCGCCCAGGAGCCCACCACCGAGGCAGGCTCCACCGAAGCGGGCACCCCCGAGGCGAGCGAGCAGACCACCGTGGCTACGCCGTCGGCCACCGAGGCGAGCACCTCGAGCGAGGAATCCACGGACACCGCCTCCGATTCCGACGACGCGGCGGCCCCGGACGTCACCGACCTTCCCGCCTGGGTGATCGCGCTGATCGCCGTCGCGATCGTCGGGGCCGTGGTGGCCCTGCTGGTGCGGATGCGCCGCTCCTCCCGTTTCCGGGAGTGAGTCCGCGATCGCGACCGCGCGGACCGGCCCTAGGCTGAGGCCGTGTCCGAGACTGCTGCCCACGAGACCGACCACACCTCGCCGAGCGAGGAGACCCCGCGGTGGGAGCGGCGCTTCCGCGCCGCGACCGTCTCCCTCCCCGACTGGGCGAGTCACGCCCCGCAGCGCGCGGTGGCCGTCACCGTCCACGAGGGCGTCCGGCAGATCCACAGCCTGGACGTGCCCACCGGGACGTTGATGCCGCTGACGAACCGCCCCAGCGGCACCATGGACGCCACCCTCACCCCGGACGGCGCCCACGTGTGGTGGTTCGACGACGACGCGGGGGACGAGTTCGGCGTCTGGCGTCGCCAGCCGTGGGGCGCCGCGCCCGGTGAGGGCCTGGACACCCCGCTCGACCTGCCCGCGGCCTACTCCGCGGGCCTGCTGATGACGACCGCGGGTGGTGTGCCGGGCGCACCCGCCGTCATCGCGGTGGGCTCCAGCGACGACGACGGCAGCCGGGTGCATGTGGCGATCGACGGCGTGCACGACGGCGCCGCTCGCCTCGCGTACTCCCACGCCGAGAGCGCCTCGGTCGCCTCCCTCAGCGAGGACGGCACCCTGCTGGTGATCGAGCACTCCGAGCACGGCGACTCCCGCCACCCCTCCCTGCGGGTGCTCGCGACTGGGCTGCGCGGTGCGGAGTCGCCAGGGGGCGCGCGCGCCTTCGGGGACGTCGTCGCGGACCTGCACGACGGTGAGGGCAAGGGCCTCGCGGCCTGCGGCTTCGCCCCCGTCCCGGGCGACGCCCGCCTCCTCGTGGTGCACGAGCGCCGCGGCACGAGCGAGCTGGCGATCTGGGACGTGGCGACCGGCGAGGTGCGCGAGATCGACCTGGGTGCGCTCGGCGTCGAGGGCGAGGTCGCCGATGCGGACTGGACCTGCGACGCCACCGGGATCCTCGTGGCCGTCGATCACGCGGCTCGCACCCGGATCTACCGCCTCGCTGCGTCCGGTGACGCCCTGGAGGCCCTCGGCCCCGACGACGGCACCGTCAGCGGCGCGACAGCGCGGCCCGACGGTGCGGTGTGGCTCGGCTGGAGCTCCGCCGCCCAGCCGCGCACCGTGCTCGAGGCGAGCACAGGCGAGGTGGTCGTGGCCGCCCCGGGCGAGCCTGCGCCGTCGTCCGTGATCGCCGAGGATGTCTGGACCGAGGGGCCCGGCGGGCGGATCCACGCCCTGCTGCGCCGACCGGCGGGGGTCAGCGAGCCGCTGCCGGTGGTGGTGGAGGTGCACGGCGGCCCCACCTGGCACGAATCGGACTCCTTCGCCCCGGACCTGGCGGCCTGGGTGGACGCCGGGTATGCCGTGCTCACGGTGAACTACCGCGGCTCCACCGGGTACGGCGCCGCCTGGCGGGACGCCCTGGAGGAGAAGGTCGGGTTCACCGAGCTCGACGACATCGCGGCCGTGCACGACGACCTGGTGGCGCGGGGCGTGGTGGACCCGGCGCGCTCGGCGCTGGTCGGCGCCTCCTGGGGCGGCTACCTCACGCTGCTGGGCCTGGGGACGCAGCCCGGACGCTGGGCCGTCGGCGTGGCCGATGTCCCGGTCGCGGACTACGTGGCGGCCTACGAGGACGAGATGGAGCAGCTGAAGGCGTTCGACCGGGCGCTGTTCGGCGGGTCGCCGCAGGAGGTGCCCGAGGCCTACCGGATCAGCTCACCGCTGACCTACGTGGACCAGGTGAGCGCTCCCCTGCTCGTGCTGGCCGGGGAGAACGACCCGCGCTGCCCGATCCGGCAGATCCGCACCTACCTGACCGCGCTACGCGCCCGGGAGGACGCGCCGATGGTGGAGACGTATGAGTTCGGCGCCGGGCACGGCTCCTACGCCGACGACGAGCGGGTGGCGCAGATGCGCGCCCGGCTGGCGTTCGTGGAGCGGGCGCTGGGCTGAGACGTCCCCGTTTGACGGGGTCAATCGGCCGAGGTGAAGCGCCCCAGGGATGTCGTCAGGCGGTGCGCATGATGGCGACGGGGTCTCGGTGCGCGGCGTAGGTGGCGGGGGTGAGGCTGGCTATCGTGGCGGTGAGCGTGGCCAGGAGTGCGGTGGCGGCGCTGAACTCCCATGGTGCGGTGTGGTTCTGGGCGGAGAGGGTGAGCTGTGCGATCAGGGTTCCGAGGACTGCTCCGCTGAGTGCGGGAGCGGTGGTTCTGAGTGCGACGAGCGCGATGAGTTCTGATCGGGTGATGCCCAGTGTGCGGCGGCGTCCGAGGTCACGGCGTCGTATGAGGACGTCGGCGAGGACGACGATCGCGACGAAGAACGCACCGGCGCCGAGTATCAGGAGAAGGAGAGATCGCCCGAAACCTGCGAACTGGTCGGTGACGCGTTGCGTGGTGTCTGCGGCTGCGGCGGCGGAGTCGACCTGGATGCTGGTGGGGTCGGCCCCGATGATGGCAAGGGTGGCTGCCTGGACTGCTCTGACCTGGTGGGTGGAGTCGGCGAGGATCCTGACTTGGTGGAGAGATGACCCGTCCAGGGTGCTGGAATCAGCCTCGGGGGCGCTGAGCGCCATGGCGTCGAGGTGCTCGTAGGGCTCTTGTGCGGTGAAGGCCCCGACGATGCTCCACTGCGCACCCTCGGCTGATTGGAGGTAGCCGGCTGGCAGGTCCAGGTTGAGCCTCTGCACGCTGCTGGCGGGGATGATGACCTCGCCGGGCCCGGGCAGGCGACCTTCGATGAGGCGGATCCCTTGATCCAGGTCGCCATGGACGGTGGTGACGGCAATGCTGCTGCCTTCGCCCAGCGCGCCGTTGACCGCGTCGATCGGTAGGTCAGTGGCGATGACTGACTCGGCGTGATGGAGTTCTTGAAGGAGCGGGACGCTGGAGTAGGGGATCTGGCCCGGAGTTCGTGAGACGGTCACCGTCAGGGTGCGGGCACTGGACCCTGCGAGTTCCTGGAGGAGTTGAGCTTCTTGGGCTGCTTGACGACCCACGGTGAAAAGTGCGGCGAACGTCATTCCGGCCACAACCAGGGAGACCAACAGGGTGGGGATGCGGGATGCCCACGCGGCTGTGAGGGCTTCCCGGAGCAAGGCGCTGGGTCTCACAGGCTCAGCACCTCATCGGCGCGTTCAACGACGGCAGGGTCGTGGGTGGCGATGAGGATGGTTCGGCCCTGCTCGGCTGCGTGACGGAGGGCGTCGATGACCAGGGAGGAGTTGTCCGGGTCGAGGTTTCCCGTGGGTTCATCGGCAAGGACGATGCTGGGTTCGTTCACGAGTGCTCGACAGACTGCAACTCGCTGGGCTTGCCCACCGGAGATCTGGCCTGGTCGGTGGGTGGCACGGTGGTGGAGGCCGAATGTCGCCAGGAGGTCGTACGCGCGCTCGCGCAGGTCGCGGGGACTGCCACCGGCGTAGAGGCCGGGTTCGATGACCGAGTCGAGGATCGCGCGTTCCGCGTCCAGTTCGGAGTCTTGGAAGATGAATCCCAGGCGGTGTGCTCGCAGGCGCGAGCGTCGGTGGTCCTTGAGGTCGGATGCGGACTCCCCGTCGATGATCACCCTTCCGCTCGTGGGAGTGAGCATCAGGCCGAGGACATAGAGCAGGGTGGACTTCCCCCGCCCGGAGGGGCCGGTCAGAGCGGTGATTCGGCCCGGAGCGAAGGAGTGAGTCAGGCCATCGAAGAGTTCCTCGGTGGTGGGTCCATAGGTGAATCGCAGGTCTTGCACGGCGATCGTGACGCCGGGGGCCCGAGAGGCGGGGTCACCGACTTGCCCGTGCTCGGGCGCCATCATGGGGCGGTGCTCGATTCCCCGCCCTGAGCGGTGTCGGAGGTCGGGGAGGGCGGCCCCTTCTCGGAGGTGGGGGTGGGGTCGGTATCACCCGGATCCGGCGTGATCTCACCCGGGGCTTCGTCGGCGAAGACCCGTATCTGCTCACCTGCTGAAAGGCCCGAGACGACGGCGAGTCCATCGGCGATGGCGAGCACCTCGACACGGCGTTCTTGCTCGCCCTCGGCCGTGACTACGGTGACGTTAGTGTCTCCTCCCATCGAGGTGCGAAGCGCGGAGACCGGCACGACAGGCCCGCGTTGCGGAGCGACGACTTCCACCTGAGTCAGGAGGTAGTTCTCGATACCGGCGGGTAGCGCGTCGCACTCCTGCCCACACACGGTGGCCCCTTCCGGCGACGCCAGCCTCAGGGAGACCCCTCCGGAATCGTTGGGCAATGCCTCGGCTATGACTGCCTGCCAGGTCACGTCCCCTGCTTCCAGATGTACTGAGGTCCCCACCGGTGCCAGTTCGGCTTGGCTGGTCGTCACCTCCATCTCGAAGGTCGGCTCTCCTGAGGCGGTCAGGAGCACAACTTCACCGCCGCTGAGCGTGGCGCCGGGCCAGATCTTCTCGCGGTCGATGATGATCTGCGCGGGGACCTGCGGGACGGTGACGAGGGTCCCCAGGGGAAGGGAACCCGTGGCAGGTGCCGCAATCTGCTCCTGCCAGTCCTTCACCGCCTCGGTGGTGCCGGCGCCCCAGACTCCGTCGGCTGCGATGTCGAATCCCACCGCGCCAAGGAACTCCTGGACGGCTCGAACATCCTGTCCGCGACTGCCCTGGCCCAGGTCGCGCCAGAACGGAGTTTCCCCGGCGATCAGGACCACCGGTGTCTCACCCACGCGGTACAGCACCGACCCTGCACTGTGCTCGCCGTCCGCGCCCAAGGCCGTGACAACGCCGACGAGGGCGTTCTGCGCCAGGGGACTTGGCGTGCGGGTGACCGTCGTGGTCATCGTCAACACTCGTCCCAGTTCCTGCTCTACGACCTCCACGATCGCGGACGACGGCGACGCTTGGGGCGACTCGGCCGGTGGCCGCAGCGTGACTCGCCCTGCCCAGAACGCACCCGCGCACAGGACAACAACAACGAATGCCGTCGCCACCAAGCGAAGGGCACCGGATCTCATGACCCGTAGAAGACTTCAGCCGGCGGGTAGGCCGGGCAGTCCTCACCCAACTGGACAGCTTCCTCCTGCGGAAGGCTCGACAGCACATCCGAGGGCCACCAGTCGGTTCGCTCAGAAGTGTGGAACGAGGAGACATACACCTCGCGTGAGGGTTGATCGGACCGATCAATCATGTGACCGTGCGCGTCCATGCACGGCAGAAAGTACTGATCCCAGTAGTCATAGAGCAGTCCGAGCTGGTCAGCCGACCACTCCTGACGGTAGATCGGGTCCAGGGTAAACTGCGCCGCGCACGTGTAGTTCGCCAGATTCAGCGCAGCCTCCTGCGACTCAGGGACTCCTCCGTTGACGAAGGCGATCCCGTTGTCCGGTGTCACCTCCGCGGCGAAGCCCGCCTCGGTGTAGCACGCAGCCATCGCCTGGGAGTCATCGGCGGGGCCCATCGTCCACCGGACCAGCTCCACCTGCGGTGGCGCGTCCAACTCGAACTGCTCCGCCAATGAGCGCAGGTACTCCTCCCGCTCACTCAGGCGTTCATCCTCTGTCATCGAGGGGGCCACAATGCTCACCGTCGGCTCCCAGGAGGACACATCCCACGCCCCGGCCTCCGTCGCCGTGGGAGTGGCTACCTCGCCAACTCCTGGACTCCCGTCCGAAGCATCCTCCTCCGGTGCGGAGCACCCGGCGGTCAGCAGACCACCGAGGGCGCTCAAGGCGACCACGCAACTCCACTGTCTCAACGAAACCTCCACGACTTCAATGGCACTCCCGCCGATGCGCTGCACTGCGCCGACCTGGCCTACGTCATGCGAGCCTATGGCATCGGTGGGGACGCCACCGCATGCCGTGAGGCGATCGCCGCCGACGATGGCGTGCACGTCAGCCTCGACAATCTGCGTCGTGACATGGCGCAATCTGCTACCGCGGACAGTCACCCCAGGGGCGATCCGATGTGAGACGGTCAGCAACGCTCGGCTCTGGGCGACGTCTCCTGCCCGGGGGCGGCCTTAGGGTGGCCGGGTGAGCACCACCCCCGTCACCACCGCGTCCCAGTCCCCCGCCACCACGCCCGACTCCGCCTTCGACGCCGCCGCCTTCGACGCCGCCGCCGTCGACGCGCTGACCGCGGCCGAGCTCCGCGCCCGCGGCTCGATGAAGTGGACGGCGTTCCCCGACACCATCG